>NZ_JBANBF010000010.1:0-173493 GCF_037000545.1 Blautia sp. JLR.GB0024
AAAACCGCCGTCTTAAACTTAATATTTATCTTCTCACCGGTCTGACATACTTAAAGAAACGTTCGGGATTATAATAAAGATATATGATTCTTCCGGGGGATGTATCATAGCAGTAACCGGTGTCCGTAAAATCAAAGGAGGACATTGCCTTTTCAATCTTTTCTTCCACGCTGCGGTTTTCCTGTTCATAATCGAAGGGTCCATGTTCAAAAACAATATATTCTGCTTCGGGAACGTCGATCATAAGCATCTGCGGCGGAACTTCACCGCTGTAGTCAGCAGGAAGACGTGCGCCATAACACTCTGTGCGCGGAAAACCCCAATCACAGAGTCTGCCGTCCGGATCATTGATATAAGCTGTGATCTGGCCGCTGCCGCTGTCTGATTCACTGCCGCCGTCATCATCCAGCTTGCCCTTGATACTGTCCAGCAGGCCGCAGATCGTTTCCCGGTCCTGTCCGGGGATCAGAGCCTGTTTCTGCCAGAAGTCCCAATACCCATTGCTCTCATAGTTTTTAATGTGTAAGTATTTATGCGCGGGAATGGTTATAAAATAAATTTTGATATCATCTGTAGATTTTATCATTCCAATTTCTCCTAATCCTAGAAAGTAGCGGTCGAAAGGGTTTATTTTTGTCCGGAGAACCACAGGTTTCGGTTTTTTCCTGTATTCACTTGGAGTGACGCCGTATTCTGTCTTAAATGCTCTGGTAAAAGCTTCATGGGATGAAAAACCGTAAGCAAAAGCAATATCAATAAGCGTTTTTTCGCTGTCCCGGACTTCTTTTAACGCGAATGCCAATTTTCTGTGCCGGAGATAATCCCGGAACTGCATACCTGATATTTCTTTGAATTTCCTTGTTGTATAAAATTCAGAATAACCCAGCCTGCCGGATAGAGCGTGCAGTGTCAGGGATTCGTCATTATAATTTTTGATACTTTGATCGATCTCATCCACAATGATCTGAATCTGTTTCTGCCATTCATACATTTTTCAGTTTACCTCGTTTCAACCACCCTATATGCATTATAAAGAAAATGGAGGGGGCATGCTTGATTTTACTTGCTGTAATTTTTGGGGGTACTGTATACACGGAAAGGTCATAGTGTTATGCAGTAATATTATACCCTATTGATCTGTGATGATAAAGCGAGGATACGCGGTTGCCTGGTGCGGACCGGAGTTTAGGATTGAAGGATTTGACTGAAAATTGTATAATTAAAATAAATATTGACAGGTATTAAACATGATATGTGAGCGGGATTGTATTAGGGTATATTAGTGTATAAGATGAGATTCGGAGAGGGGAGGAGAAGGTATGGATAATACTGCAGCAAGCGTAAAGGCTTTTAACCGGAAGCAGAGGTGCGGCCTGGGAGCGGTGGAATTTGGAAGAAGGTTACTGCCGTTTCTCACGGCATCGGGTATGATGTCCTATATGCTGGAGGGGATGGAGGTTTCCGGTTCCGGGGTATGGATGATCATGATGGCTGCTCTGATCGTTTCGTCACTGACGGTATTTATTTTAAGTTTCGTGATGGACAGAACCCGTAAAAGATCAGGCCGCAGCAAACCCTGGATATACAGCGGGATTTTTCTGCTGGCGGTAAGTGTACTGATGAGTATGCATGTTCCGGGAAACGCCATGGGAGCGAGATTAGTATATGCGGGGATTGTGATATTTGTCTGGAGTTCCAGTGTAAAGCTGCTTCTTTACCCGGCAGATGCACTGATAGCAGGGATGACCGCGGACGCAGCAGAGCGGTGGAATCTGGCGTCTGTCAAGGGCATAGCAGGCAGTTTGGCGGCGATTTGTGCTGTGTTTCCTGCGAGCCGGCTCGCCGCACCGGGAATCATGGGGGCAGATGGGGGAAAACGGTATGTGACAGTATTTACAGTTCTCATAATTATCGCCATATTAACAGGAAGTTTTCTTCTGAAAGAGATAAATATTCCCCGGATTCCGGAGAGCCAGAGCATGAGCCTGAAAAACTGTGCAGGGGATTTTAAAGCCTTTTTAACAAACCGGTATTTTCTGATCCTGGTGGTTTATGGGGGCCTTCTGATGTTCGGAACCTCTGTGTTCGCCACTCTTACAGGGGAATATTCTTTCTGGATTTTAAGTGAAACCGGAAACGCTGCAGTTATGAATGGAATTCGTTACGGAGTCCCCCTGGCTGCGTTCCTTGCCGTACTGTTTCTGAACAGGAAACTTACCAAAAAACAGTGTGCCCTTCTGGGAACAGGAATCTATGCAGCGGCCTGCCTGCTGATGCTTGTGAGTATGAAAATACAACCCGTCTATTATCCGGCGTTTGTATTGGGAGAAATCGGAAACGGATTTATGTGGGCAATGCTGTGGGCCATGGAACCGGATGTGTTCGATCATGTGGACTACATGACCGGAAGAGCGCGCGCCGTATTTCCGGTAGCATTTATCGCCGCTGTTGTATCGATAGGGGGCGGTTTGGCCGGTGCTCTGAGACAGAGTTTGGCAGGGTTTATCATGAATCAGCAGAATTTTTCCGGATTAGCGGAGGCATCTATACGGGCCGATGGCCGGAAACAGTTGGCGGTGCTGGGATTTATGGTGATACCTTTGGTGGTTTGCGGAGTGGTGGCGTTGGTGCTGAGGAGGTATGGGCTGGATGAGGAGTATGGTGATGTCCGGATGGAGCTGGACAGGAGGGGGAAGAGAGCTTAAAAATTTCCGTGTCTATGAAAAATGCCTTTTCCTGATAAGAATCAGATATGTATAGGAACTTTGTCGATAATGGTTTTTTGTTGTGTCGAAATTTTTTTCTACTACAATATATTTATGGTTAATATCCCTTACAGCCAGTAAGGAATTATCCATCTTGTTGCTTAAGCTGTTATAATGATGGAGCAATCGGTATGTCGCCTTCCTTTCTTGGACTTCACGTCCGTTAATTAGACTGATAACCAGCTCCTCATTCGCAGGGATCGTTTTATGCAGGTTAAACTGCCTACGGTACGTTCGTGTCACACCACAGTAGATTGAATAGGCAATGAGTAAAACTGGTACTTATCTACCCTATTGCATCTAGCGTGATGAGCTGACCCTCCCGGCTCCATACGGAACCAATATGCGGAGGTTTCCCTTCTTTTTTTGTTGGAACACATCTTTCTTCCGTGAATACAGATGACCTTTTTCAAGACATCTCCTTCATTTCTGTTTAAGAGCTTCTGCCATTTCCCATACAATTGTTGGAGAACCTTCACAGACAGCATTTCCATTACACGATTCAGAGTATCGTGTGATGGAATTCCATTTTTGAGTTCGATATATTTACGGAGATAATCCGGATATTCTTTTGTAAGCAGTTCCAATTCTGCCCAGTAGTCCGCATTAGCAAGTATTACAAACAGAGCAGTCACCAGAATATCTTTCGGTTTATGGCGTACCTTACTTGTGCTGGTGTACATCTTCAATATCT
This sequence comes from Blautia sp. JLR.GB0024, assembly GCF_037000545.1. Classification (NCBI taxonomy): domain Bacteria; kingdom Bacillati; phylum Bacillota; class Clostridia; order Lachnospirales; family Lachnospiraceae; genus Blautia; species Blautia sp. JLR.GB0024. The sequence goes on from NZ_JBANBF010000010.1 coordinate 3,460, forward strand.
TCCATCCGGTTAACAGTTTTTCCATAACAAAACCCCCATTTTTCTTTTGTCATACCGGAAAAAGGACTTTGTTTATAATTTACTTACTCATGTGTTTGTTGCGAAACATGGCTTACTGTTCATTGGAAGCAGGGAATCTATTTCTGGGTTGTAACAATCATGATATTTGTTTTTGGTATTGAAATATTAAAACGTCTGAAACCACATTTTGCAGACGTATTGTAGGGAGATATGGTAGGGTAAAATAAAGATAGGATTCAAAGCCTGCAATAAGTTTCTCATACAGAAACTTATTTTTGATATAAGAATAACTATTTCATCTGGAGGCGCGAAAAACAGGGAATACATGATAATATTTTGGTAAAAGAAAGGAGTGTGCAGATGAAATATTCAGTATGTATTGATGCAGTATTTATGAACAAAGGCAGTTTTAAGGAATCTATGAAAAAGGTGAAAGAAGCTGGCTATGAGGCGATTGAATTTTGGACATGGTGGGATAAGGATGTAGATGAAATTGCGAAAGTCCGGAAAGAACTGGGACTGGAGATTGCAACTTTCTGTACAAAATTTGTCAACCCGGGTGACAAAGAGAAACAAAATGATTATCTGAACGGATTAAAAGAAAGTATTGAAACAGCAAAAAAACTTAACTGCAGGACCCTGATCGCTCAGGCAGGATGGGAATTTGAAAGCTTTCAAAAAGAAATCACCAGAAAAGAACACAGGAAAACTTTTTTAGACACCATGCGTAAGGCGGCAGAAATTGTGGAAAAAGAAAACATGAATTTGGTAATAGAGCCACTCAATCTGTTGGTAAATCATCCGGGTTACCATCTGTCTACCTCAGAGGATTCCTTTGATGTCATTGATAAGATTGGAAGTGACAATGTGAAGATCCTGTTTGATATTTATCATCAACAGATTACAGAGGGAAACCTGATCCAGAACATTACCGAAAATATTAATAAAATCGGACATTTTCACGCAGCAGGAAATCCAGGCCGAAATGAAATCACAAAAGGTGAGATTGCCTACCGGCATGTATTTGAGGCGATTGATAAGCTTGGATATGACAGATATATTGGACTGGAATATATGACAGAAAATGATCCGGTACCCGGGTTAATAGAGGCAAGAGAAACTATATTAATTTAGAAGAAGGAGAAAACAATGAAAGATAATAAAGAAATTTATAAGGTTGCAGTGATTGGATGCGGATGGATCGCGGAGGACAAACATATACCAGGATTAAAAGCAAACAAAGACGTGGAAATTGTTGCTCTGTGCGATATTTCGGTGGAGAAAGCAAATAGGCTTGCTAAAATGTACGAACTGACGGATGTGGCAATCTATTCAGACTACAGAAAAATGCTGGCGGAAGTGGAAACAGACATTGTTCATATAGCAACCCCCAATCCGCTGCATTGTGAAATGACAGTGGCAGCCCTTGAAAACGGTAATCATGTTTTATGTGAAAAACCCATGGCAACCACAAAAAAGGAATGTGAAGAAATGATCGCAGCTGCAGAAAAAGCTGATAAGAAACTGACTATCGGTTATCAGTGGAGATACCGACCGGAAGCCCTGTATATCAAAGAGATGTGTGATAAAGGCGAGCTTGGAGAAATCTATTTTGCCAAAGCCCATGCGACCCGTTACAGAGCAGTTCCAAAATGGGGAGAGTATTTATCCGGCAAAAACGGGGGAGGAGTCCTGATTGATGGAGCGCCTCATTCTCTTGATCTGACACTCTGGGCAATGGATAATTATGAGCCGTTAAGTGTGAAAGCACATACCTATAGAAAGATGATAGATAAGCCGGAAGGAAATATCTGGGGCGGCTGGACAGAACAGGAATTTAAGGTTGAGGATTCAGGTTTTGCTCTGGTCACAATGAAGAATGGAGCCACCATTCTTGTAGAGGCGGCTTGGATGATCAATATGCTGAGCGGAGATATGAAGACAACACTTTGCGGAACAGAGGCGGGTGTAGATATGTTTAATGAAGGCGGAGTCAGGATCAATGGAGTTTCTCATGGAAAGCCATACGTGATGGAACCGGATATGAGTATTCCCGGTGCCCCATTTGCAATACAGCCAGTGGCTCCAATGTTCCGTGAATCACAGGAATTCATTAAAGCGATCCGTGAGGATACGGAGCCATTCATCAAGCCAAGGGAAGCCATGGTGGTGACACAGATCGTAGAGGGAATTTACGAATCTGCAAGAACAGGAAAAGAAGTATTTTTTGAATAGGAGACAGATATGGAGATTAAACTTGGTATTATCGGATTTGGGTTTATGGGGCATGAACATGCCAATATGATGCAGACTTTGGATGAGATTAGTTTAAAAGCAGTCTGTGATACAGATACGTCTCAGCTTGAAGATGCGCCGGAAGGTGTTGAACGCTATACGAATGTGGAGACCATGCTGGAAAAAGCAGATATCAATACCGTTATTATTTCAGTCCCGAATCCACTGCACATTGAGATGGTGACAAAATGCGCCGCAGCCGGGAAAAATATTATCTGCGAAAAGCCGGCTGCAATGACAGTGAAAGAGTTTGACGAAATGGTAGAAATAGCAGAAAAAGCGGGTGTACATTTTACTGTCCATCAGCAAAGACGTTGGGATGTGGATTACAGGACAATGAAAGAAGTTTACGATCAGAAACTTCTTGGGGATATCTATATTATAAAATCCCAGTTATATGGATTTAATGGAAATATGCATGACTGGCACATTTACCCTGAGATGGGAGGCGGAATGCTGTATGACTGGGGTGTTCATTTGATTGACCAGATCGCGCAGATGGTAGACAGCAAAATTTTAACAGTATATGCTGATTTGAAAAATGTCATCAATAAAAATGTAGATGATTATTTTAAAATTATTTTTGAGTTTGCAAACCATATAACTGCCGAAATCGAACTCGGTACTTATTATCTGACTCCTAAGAGAGCATGGTTTATAGGAGGAAGCACTGGAAGTGCAGTGATTGATGGAACATTTCGGGCACAGGGAAATACAGAAGGTAAAATTGTAAGAACAAAGCATCTTTTGGAGAGCGTTCCCGGAAAACTGACCATGACTTCCGCTGGCCCCACCAGAAGCTTTGGCGAGCCGGAACCGGGATTACTGTATGAGGAGGAATTACCGGAAGTACATACAGAGCATAGGGATTTCTTTGTGAATTACATTAATGCGAGAAAAGGGCTGGAAGAGGATGCAATCCGGCTTTCGGAAGTAAGACGGGTATTGTGCCTGATGGATGCAGTGCGGAAATCTTCTGCAACAGGAAAGGCAGTGGAATTTGAAAAATAGAAAGGGGAGCAGATGTTATGGATTTTCAGGCATATAATAAAATATTAATCTGCAAAGGGAATATCAGGAATACGTTCGTAGATGGCTTAAAGACAGGATATGAGTTTGATATTAAATATCCGTCCTATCGCGGAGCTTTTTTAAGCTGTATCGAAGCACTTACCTTTAAAATAGATGGGATTGAGATTCCCAAAGAGGACATTCAACTGCAAGTCAATAATAAATTATTTCTCATGGATGAACTTTCAGAGTGTTTTAAAGAATACTGGTTTGTGCGGGACAAGGGTACGGTAAAGGTATTCAGAGATGGAGGCCTTGAAGCGGGAGTTCATGAACTGAATGTATATATGAAACACAGAGTTCCGTATACCGGTTATTTCGGCCAATATCTGGTGTTGGAAAGTGATGTTACGGAGAAAAAGATTGCGGAATAGGAGGGAACATATATGAAGCAGGATATTAAATTGGGAATCTCTTTATATAGTTTTTCAACAGAATATATCCATGAAAAACTGGATTTGGAAGGGGTTCTGAAAAAGGCTAAGGATATGGGATATGAGGGGATTGAAATTGTAGCAGCACAGATGGTCCCGGAATATCCGTATCCATCGGATAATTGGCTGGCAGAGTTCAAAAGTCTGCTTGAAAAATATGAGCTTGAACCTGTTTGCTGGAGTGCGTATATTGATATGGGAATAAGGACAGACAGAGATCTGACAGAAGAGGAAATCATCCAGTTTACTAAAAATGATTTAATATATGCGAAAAAAGCCGGATTTCCAATGGTCAGAACGCAGCACGCGATTTCACCGGATATTTTCCGAAAAATGATTCCGTTCTGCAAGAAACTGGGCATGAAACTAACCATTGAGATGCATCACCCACATCATCCGGAAGTACCTGTATGGAAAGAGTATTTTTCTATTATGAAGAATGAGGGAAGGGGCGTGCTTGGATTTGTACCTGATTTTAGCATTTTCCAGAAATACCCTCATCAGCTGTATATTGATCAGGCGATTTCTTTTGGATGCAGAAAAGATAAGATACAGGAAATCACGGAACTACATAAAAAAGGTGGAGATCTTGACCGGATCTTAAACGGGGATTTTAATGAAATTGAAAAACATACAGCCGAAGAAATGTTTGCAAAATTCAGTGCACCGGCACGAATAGAGCAGCTCAAGGATATCATTGATTGTGCGTTCTATATCCATGGAAAATTTTATTATCTGGATAACGATGAACACGATGAATGTATTCCGTTTGAAGAGATTGTTACAACAATTCGGGATCTGGGATATAAAGGTTATATTGCAAGCGAGTATGAGGGGCATCATTTTGATGAAACTATTGATTCAGAAGAGCAGTTGAAACACTTTGTAGCATTGAATACTAAGATTTTAAATTCGTAAAGGGGAGATAAGTATGAAGAACGGAAAATTACAGATTGGATTGATCGGCTGCGGCGGAATTGCCAATAACAAGCATATGCCGGCATTGAAGAGCCAGAGCGATAAGTGTGAAATGACAGCTTTTTGCGATATTATTAAAGAACGTGCAGAGAAAGCTGCCAAAGAATACGGAACAGAAAATGCAAAGGTATACACAGATTACAATGAAATGCTGAAGGACAAGGAAATCGATGTGGTACATGTGCTGACTCCAAATGTGGTCCATTGTCCGGCCACGGTTGCGGCTTTTGAAGCGGGGAAGCATGTATTGTGTGAAAAACCCATGGCCCACAACACAGAGGATGCAAAGAAGATGCTGGATGCATGGAAAAAATCCGGTAAAAAGTTTACGATAGGTTATCAGAACCGCTTCAGACCAGAGGTCCAAAATTTGAAAAAATCCTGCGAAAGCGGAGAGCTTGGTGAAATTTATTATGGAAAAGCACATGCCGTAAGAAGAAGAGCAGTGCCCACCTGGGGTGTTTTTCCGAATAAAGCGCTGCAGGGCGGAGGGCCGCTGATCGATATCGGAACCCATGCATTAGACATCACTCTGTGGATGATGGACAACTATGAGCCGGAGAGTGTAACAGGAAAAGTTTTCTATAAACTGGGACATTTACAGCAAGCTACTGAAGGAAATGAATTTGGGGCATGGGACCCTGACACGTATGAGGTTGAAGATTCTGCCATGGGCTTTATCAAAATGAAGGATGGCTCTGTGATCAATCTGGAAGCAGCCTGGGCGATCAATATGCTGGATTCCAGAGAGGCGTCTACAACACTTTGCGGAACTAAGGCAGGGGCGGAAATCCGTTCAGGTATGGGATATCCGGTAGATGAACTGATCTATAACCGAGGGAAGAATGGTCAGCTTATGGAAGAAAAAATATCCGCAAAAGGAAATGTGGCTTATTTTGAAGGCGGAGCAGGGGATCCGGGAGTAATAGAAGCAGAACATTGGCTGAATGCGGTTCTGAATGACACAGAGCCTTTGGTAAAGCCTGAACAGGCCTTTGTTGTCACACAGATTTTGGAAGCGATTTATCAGTCCGATGAACTTGGTAAGGAAATCCGATTATAAACAGGGGGTGTCATCATGAAATTAGGTTTTGTATCTGCCATTTTAGAGCAGAGCAGTTATGAAGAAATGATGGATACAGCATCAGAATTAGGATTCGGGTGTGTGGAGGTTGCCTGCTGGCCAAAGGGAAAAGCAGAGAGAAGATATGCAGGCGTGTCACATATTGACGCAGAGCGTGTTATAGAGGATGATACTTACGCACAGCATATTCTGGAATATGCTGGGAAGAGGAAGGTAGAAATTTCTTCTTTGGCTTATTATCCCAATACTATGGATGCTGATCCTGAAAAGAGATGCCTGGCAGTCTCTCATTTAAAGGCATTGATACAGGCAAGTGCAAAACTTGGTGTGGGAATGGTTACGACATTTATAGGAAGAGACCAGACGAAAAACGTGGAGCAGAATCTGGAATTAGTGAAGGAAATCTGGCCGGAAATCATAGAAACGGCTGAAAAGTATTCTGTAAGGATTGCTATTGAAAACTGTCCCATGCTATTTGGACCGGATCAGTGGCCGGGTGGGCAGAATCTGATGACCACTCCTGCAGTCTGGAAAAAGGTATTTGAAATCCTGCCAAGTGAATATCTTGGACTTAATTATGATCCATCTCATTTTGTATGGCAGATGATAGATTATATAAAACCAATTTATGAGTTTAAAGACAAAATTTTTCATGTGCATTATAAGGATATCAAAATATATCAGGACAGATTGGACAGTGCCGGGATTATGGCGTATCCGCTTGAATTTATGTCACCGAAGCTACCGGGGCTGGGGGATGTAGACTGGGGAAGATATGTCAGTGCATTGACAGATATAGGATACAATGGGTATACTTGTATCGAAGTAGAGGATAAGGCGTTTGAGGGTACAGAAGAAGCTATTCTGAACAGCCTGAAGCTCAGTAAACGGTATATGGAACAGTATGTAATATAATAGAAAAAATGGGGGAATCACCATGAAAAGCAGAGCCATTCAAAAGCCGGAATTGACGGAGGAAGAGAAGCGTCAGCCTTATGCTAAATATTTGAACAGGCAGCCTGCCACACCAGCAAAAGAGGCACTGGAATATCTGCGAAGCAGACAGGAAATACCAGTAGAAGATGCTCTTCTTGCAGAAAATGGCAATATGAATGATATTTTGAAGGACGGGTATATGAAGTGTGAGTATGGAGTATGTACGCTTCCAAATGGCGGTGGATACGTTGCCATGCTGAACAAAATGCCCGGAGTGACTTTTCAAATGTATCAGTTCTGGAATAACTGGTGGTCAAAAGAGGACCAGACTTTGCGGTACCGTATCTGGAATCCGCGGGACCATTATAAAGCCGGATTTCGATGGTCCAGTGAAGATGTGGGAAAAGGTGTGGAGGATTTGATATTTTTAGATCATCTTGTCCCGGAAAATCTGGGGATTGATGGGAAATTAGCGAAGGAATCCTCCCTGTTGCTGGCAGATGGAGGAAATGTGATATCAAAAGCTATCGACGCAGAACCGTTGTCAGCCCCTCAGCCCGGTGTGGTCTGTCATTTTGTCAGAGAAATGGCAGACGGCAGTGGGATTGAGCTGAGAAGCCGGTTCTGGAAGGGGTATCAGTTTGGACCTGACGGATTATTTTGTGCTATGGGACCGGATACACCCAGAGAAACACTGGATACACTCTTGGGCCTGGCAGAACACAATGCTTGTGAGATGGCAAATCTGGCATCGATTTTACCGTCGCTGTACGCAGAACAAAACATTCAGTAGAAATATGAAAAGAGCCGGCCATGGAAACATGGCCGTTTCTTTATGTGAGGAGATCATGGAAAAAAAAGAAAAATATATTTTAGCGTTAGGAGTTGCATTGCTGCCGCCTGTATGGGCTGTACTCGGAGGAATAATCGGTATTGAGTGCAGCTGGATCGCATTGGTGTGCGCAGGAATTTATGTGGCAGCGGGCAATCAGGCATGCAGAGCAAATGGGATCATGCTCGGATTTACAGGCGGCGTTATCTGGGGAAATCTGGCTGATTGGCAGATAAAATTGTTGGGTAAGTATTTTAATGAAAATGCGGCGCTTTTTCTGGTCCTGTTTATTATGGGCGGGAGCGCTGTCCTGTTTGCAAATGTGATATTCCGGGAGAAGCCATACCTTCCGGCCTGGCTTTGCGGCTTTGCACTGACACTGGGTAGTCTGGGAAGGATGTCAGAGGGATGGCTGATAGAAAGCATTAAAATCCTGATATCAATGGCGGCTGGTGTGTATTATGTGGGAATAGGTGTCTCGGTATTTGAAAGACGGCTGCGTAGGATAAAAAGGTAGAGATTTCTGCTGGAAGTTATGAGACATTTATAGTAGTATGGACGGTATAAGAAGAATTGTTATATATGGAAGGAAAGGTAGGGGTCTGATATGCACGCACTGGAAGGCTTGCAGGTATATTATAATAATAGCAAAGATGGGGATATTTACCATACCGTTGTGGGAATCATTCTGCAAAATATTCATAAGGTAAAGAACTGCACAATCTATGATCTGGCAGAACTCTGCTATGTTTCGCCAACCACCATTAGCCGGCTTAGTAAAAAGCTGGGTTACCGTGGGTTTCAGGATTTTAAGAATAACCTGATCAATACGATAAAGAACTATGAGATGCTAAACAGATATGTTTCTTTTAATGCAAAAGCAAAGTATGAAGATGACCTGGTGGCTTATCTGGCATTGATGGAGAGACAGGTCAGTAATCTGAGGGAGGATATCAGTGTTGAGAAAATGGATCAGATCATAGATTCAATCCAAAACAGTAAAAAGGTTAATTTTTATACCAATGGGACCGTGTTTTCTGAATACCGTTTTCAGGGCGATTTGATCATGACTGGCCATATGAGTGAGATAAAAAATTCTGCATCGGAACAACTGGAGGATATCAAAAATCTGACAGAAAAGGATATGGTGATTATGCTTGCCCCCATTGTATCTGATGCGGTTGATGTAAACGAGATCATCAGGAAAATCAAAGAACGGGGCGCGGCCCTGTTTGTGCTCACGGATGCCTATTATCCCCAATTTAAAAAGTACGCAGATCATATTTATTGTTTTGAGGGTGATATGGGGATCATTGATGACTATCGTTTTGCCATGTACATTAATCTTTTGTCTATCCGATTCAGAGAAAAAGTAATGGTGTAAATTCTTTTGTTTCTGGCAGAGAAACTTTTGCTCATTCCGGCAACATGTTGATATTGCAGATAAAACGAAATGAAGAGAAATATGTTATGATAATTGCAATAAAAACAATTTAAAATCAAAAAATTAAGAAAGTGATGAAGGGATGAGGCAATGAAAGAAAAAAGGGTTACAAAATGGAGTATGTTCTGCTATGGACTGGGTGATTTGGCAAGCCAGTTCGGCTGGACTTTTGTGGGTTCGTATCTTACCATATTTTATACGGATATTGTAGGACTCGCGCCGGTTGCTGTTTCTGCTATCATGCTGTGCGCACGGATCTGGGATGGAATCAATGACCCCATGATGGGGGCGATTGCAGAACGCACAAAGAGCAGATTTGGACGTTTTCGTCCGTACATAGCATTTGGCAGTCCATTTTTGGCACTGGCGATCATATTGACATTTACTGCTCCATTTGGAAATGGGACGAAGGGAATTGCATGGGCTGCCGTGACGTATATTATTGCCGGTATGCTGTACACATTGGTAAATATTCCTTACGGCGCTTTGGCTGGCGTTATGACCACAGATGCGGATGAGAGGAACAAAATCAATGCCTGCCGTTCAGTTGGTATGGGTGTTGGTATGATACTGATCAATGTGTGTTCCAGCTTTATCATGCTTGCATTTTCCAATGGTGCAAAAGTAGCGACAGGCCGTGGTTATTTCATGACGGCAATGATTTATTGTATTATTTCGGTACCTCTATTCTGGTGTGTTTTCCTTGGATGTAAAGAAAGGATCATGCCGGGTAATAATGACAAAAAAATACCGTTGAAGGTGACCATTAAGAATATCGTCAGCAATAAATATTTGATTCTGGTATTTGCCATTGTTTTGCTTCAGATGACTGCTTTTATGGGAAGGATTGCTATTACAACTTACTATGTGATCTATTGTCTCGGGGCATTTACATTGATCGCAGTAATTATGACGATTCCTGCAATAGGCGGTACGCTGGCATCCTTTTTTGTGGCGCCGCTTATGCGCAAATTTGGTAAGAAAAGAACCCTGATGACGGGTCTTGCCATGCAGGGAGTTGGCTTGCTGATCGTTTACCTGGCTCCCTTTGATAATCTTGTATTAGTGATCATTGGACACATTATTTTCGGAGCGTTTAATCTGGCCTTTCCAATCACACTGTCCATGACATCAGATGCTATCGATTATCAGGAATTGAAAAGCGGAGTGCGGACGGATGGGACATCCTATGCCATGTTTACATTGGCGACCAAGGCAGGTAATGCCGTAGGCGGAGCTGTAGGAGCCCTCCTTCTGGGATTCTTCGGTTATCAGGCAAATATCCAGCAATCAGCAGAAACTTTAAGGGGAATTAACTTTACAGTCAATCTCCTTCCGGCTATTTTGTTCTTCCTCGGCGCGCTGGTGTGCTTTTTCTGGGACCTCAGCGATTCAGACAGTGAAGAGATCAGAAGACAATTGGAAGAAAAGAGAAGTAACAATAACTAAAGACAAAGTGTGTAAAGCCAGCGTATTTGCGCTGGCTTTCGCTGCATATACTCAGGAGGGATTAACGTGAAAAATCTGTTGATCGTATCGCCCGACGCACAGCTTATACTACAGCTAAAGACAATGATTGCTTCAGAAAGGCTTGAATATGCAGTTATTGATGAAACAGATTCAGTCATTAAGGCCATAGAGTCTTTGGACGCTGCATCTGTGGAGGTCGTGATCATAGATGAAAGAGCCAGGGAAATTTACAGACTGGCGGAAGAACTCAATATAAGACAAAATATAATTACCATTGTTATCTCTGACTATGCGGGGATTTTCAGAGATAATGGAAGAATGGATCATATGATGTATGAATATATCTACAGACCGGTTGAAGATAGTAAGCTGTTGAATATATTGAGAAGAGAAAGTATGGAAAGCTTTACAGAGCAGAAATTCAGAGTGTTTACAGAAATGAGACTTAATAAGCTAAAACAGCAGTTTCTTAAAAATATCAGCAGCAACAATGCGTATTTCAGGACAAAGCTTTTATGGGAGATTAATGATGAGTATGAAATGAATATGAGCGAGGGGAGGTTTAATATTGGCCTGGTAGTATTAGATGGCAAGGACGGGCGTGAGGAAAAAGAGACAAGCGCGGTTCTTTTTCATATTATCCTGGATATTTTCAGTTCCAGTATACCAGCCGGAGAGTTTGCTGTGTATCAGTTTCGAAAATACTTTTTAGTCGTGCTAAATAATGTATATGATTTTCAGGAATTTCTTGATATGGAACAGAAAATATGTGAAGCAGTCATTGAAGTACATCCCGAAATGAAATATACCATCACAGTTCCGCATACCTGTACATCTATTTACCGTTTGGACGAGTATATAGAAGAAGCATTGTACATTTGCAGAAACCGCATTTTGGTTGGGACAGACCGGATCATTCGATGGAGTGATTTGAATCATAAGAGTGATCATTGGAATGAGAATTATACGGTAGAGGAAAAGAGCAGACTGAACAATATTCTGGATGTTTGTGATATGGAAATGTTCGGAATATGGTATGTACACAAGGTGGAAAATATACAGATGTATGGAGAGGGAGCAGTGGATTTTGCATATGCTATGGCGGAGGAGTTTTATATACAGTTTGAAAGGCGTATGTACAAGTCAAATCTGATTTCCATAGAAACATGGGCTGAGATATCCAAAGAGTATTATGAATTAAAGGATTCTTATGGGACCTTAAATGATCTGCTGGATTGGATTTATCTTTTTGCATGCCGGTATCTTAGTAAAATAAAGATTCTGATGCAGCGTCCCGATGAACGTATATATCTGGCACAAAAATATATCAATCAGCATTATTCAGAGGAAATCACGCTGGAGGATATTGCAAAGGCAGTTAATCTGACACCTAATTATCTCTGCGACCTTTATAAGAAAAAAACACAGAAGACCCTGGTCCAATATATGAATTATTATCGTGTGGAGAGAGCAAAGGAAATTCTGGAAGAGACAGATTTAAAAGTAAATGAAATAGCTCCGCTGATCGGATATGCAGATGAGAAATATTTTAGCAGAGTGTTCAAGCAATATGTAGGAGTTTCACCTGGAAGCTACCGCAAATGCAGCAACAAGAAATCATAATATTCTCCACTAAATGAAAAGTTTTGTGCGTTGAAAAACATACTGTTTTTCGATAAACTTTGTGTCATAAAGTAACTTGATCACAAGTTAACAGAGTAAAAGGAGAAAACGGTATGAAAAAAGGATTAAAAAAGGCAATTGCGGCAACTGTAGCATCTGTAATTTTTCTGAGTCTGGCAGGTTGCGGGGCATCTCCGGCGGAGGCTTCCAAATCGGGAACAGAAACAACAGCAAAAAAAGAAACAAAAGCGGCGAGCGAAGCCAACGGAGCTTCAGAGGAGGGAAAATCTGAAGCTTCAAAAGGAAAGATTGGGTACAACTATTTTGCGGCTGGTGATTATGCACTTGATACACTGGCTAATAATACGTCACACGTGATCGAAGCCTGTGGCTATGAAGCAATGGGAGTATGCGATAACGGATCCCTGGATCAGTTGGTGACTGATGTTGAAAATATGATCGCGTCTGGCTGTGATGGACTTGTATTATGGATTCCAAATGATTCCCTGTATCTGTCGGTTGCAGAGCTTTGTGAAAAGGCAGGAGTTCCGTTTGTTCTGGCAGACAAAGTTCCTACAGATCAGGCAATCACAGATAAATTAGCTACCTATAAGACCTACTGTGGTGCCACCACACCGGACAACTATTCTTACGGTGTACAGATGGCAGAATTTGCCATTGAACAGGGATATGAAACCTGCTTTATCCTCGCTTCCGGTGTGGGAGATGCGTCAGGTACTCCCCGTATAGAGGGATTTACTGATACCTTTGAAAAGGCAGGTGGAAAGATACTGGGAACACAGCATACAGATGATTCAAACCAGGCGGTGACGCAGGCGGAAGATATGTATCTTGCACATACGGATGCGGATTTCATTATGGCAACAGGCGCTTCAACATTTGGCTCTGCGGCACTGGAAACTCTTAAGAAATATAATGATAAGAATATGAAGATCATTACAGCAGATTTTGATGAGAAGATTCTTTCTTCTATGAAGGATGAGGATTATGTACAATTCCTGATTGGCGATTTTTTAGTGTGTGGTTCTTATGCTTCAGCGCTGATGTGTAATAAATTAAATGGTACACCTATGCTGAATGAAGATGGTACAGCGCCTTATGTTGATATGGTACCTGCCTTTAGTATTCCGGTAGAGGAGATGGATCTGTTTAATACATATATCGCAGGGGATTGTATCTATTCAGACAAGGAATGTCAGGCAATGCTTGGTATGTCATTAAAGGATTTTGAGGACAACATAGTAACCGCTTATTCTCTGGAAGACAGACTGAACGCAAAGTATCAGGAAGGCACTATTTCGGCCGATGAGATGAAAGCAGCCGGATTAGAATAAGCGAAGGGGAATGTTATGGCAGAGAAATCTTCAATAAAGAACAAACGCTGGTTTAAGATGGCTGTGTTTTATGTATGTTATGCGCTGCTGTTTGTCCTTGCTAATGTGCTGACAGGGAACCGATTCTTTTCCACGACAAATATCATTTCAACAGTTTCACATGCAGTATTTCCGGGATTAGTCGGTTTTGGAATGGTGTTTATCATGACAGGGGGAATTGTGGATCTGTCAATTGGAGCTACTGTTATTTTAGCAGGGAATGTGGGGGCATACTTAAGCGCTGAACTTGGCCTGGGTTATGCAGGATTGATCGCAGGCTGTCTCATCTGTGCCGCCTGCTGTGAATTATTGACAGTAACCATTGGTTTGAAAGCAAGAATCCCTTCATGGATCGCAGGCCTTGGAATGACGCTGGTGTATGAGGCAGTAATGGGAATGTATTCTGAATGGATGTCAAAAACTCAGGGAACGGCTGTACTGGAGATGGGAGCATCAAGAGGGTTTGGTCGTATTCCGGGAATGATCATTGTCTGGCTGGCCGGATTTGCAGTATGTTATTTTCTATATAATTATACATCAATTGGAATGAATATACGTGCACTGGGATGTAATGCGGGAGTAGCCCGCGCAATGGGGGTCAAAAAAGATAAGTCGCTGCTGATTGGTACGTTGATCGGCGGTCTGTTCATCGGAGTGGCCGCAATGTGTTATATCAGCTTTAACGGCCATTTGACAGCAGTCACGGGAATGAACTCAGTGTCTCAGATATTTAAATCCCTGGCAGTGTTTTTGCTTGCCACATCCTTTGAGTCCATTATCGGTGTTCCGGCAGGGGTATTGTTTGGTTCACTGCTGATCGCCGGATTGTTTAACTGTTTGACACTGCTCGGTGTACCTTCCGGAACAGGGCAGGATATCCTGCTTGGTGTGATCGTTATCCTTTGTGGTGTCATTTCAAAACTCAATTATAAAGGAGTATCGAAATGATGGCAGATAAAGTGATATTACAGATTGATAAATTAAATAAGTGGTATGGCGTTACCCATGCCAATGCTGATGTGGATTTTCAGCTTAAGCGGGGAGAAATCAGGGGATTGATAGGAGAGAATGGGTCTGGAAAATCCACTCTGACTTCTCAGATCTGTGGGATTCAGATTCCTACAAGCGGCCGCATGTTTCTGAACGGGAAAGAGTATGCGCCTAAAAGTCCGATTGATGCCAATAATTGCAAAGTGGCAATGGTAGTACAGGAACTGGGAGTTCTGGGAACCCTTCCTGTATCAGTCAATATGTTTATGGGACACACAAAACAGTTTACGAAATATGGAATTTTAAATGTGAGAACCATGGAAAAGGCCGCATCAGATATTTTGGAAAAATACGGGTTTGAGAACATTCCTTTAAAAGTATTGACTCAGGATTTGTCTATAGAACAGAGAAAATTGGTGGAACTGGTAAAAGCGTTATCTATAGAGCCTGATATTTTGGTATTGGATGAAATCACACAGGCATTGTCACATGATAACCGTCAGAAATTATATAAGATCATGTCAGACTTTGTTAAGAATGGGCATTCGATCATTATGATTTCTCATGACTTGGAAGAGACCTTGGAACTTTGTGACAGTATTACGGTATTGCGCGACGGAAGTGCAGTTATGACTGTGGAAAAGAAGGAATTTAATCTGGATGAATTAAAACGGGTCATGATTGGACGGGAGGTGAGTGCCCACTATTACAGGGAAGACAAAAAAGCTTCCAATAGCGGAGAATTGGTGCTCAGTGTAAAGGAACTAACGACAGACAAGCTGCAGAGTATCAGTTTTGATCTGTTCAGAGGAGAAATTCTTGGAGTCTGCGGATTGTCAGATGGCGGTATTCATGATTTGGGACGCGCTATTTACGGCAAAGAACATATCCGGAGCGGGGAGATTCTGATCTATTCAAAGGATGGTGTCAAGGCGGTAAAGCGGACAAAAGACATTACAGGGAACCATGGGGCATATCTCTCAAAAGACAGGGATTCAGAAGGGCTTATGCTGCAGGCTAAAATCTCTACAAATATCCAGATTCCATCGCTGTCCAAAATGGCATCCTCCTGCTGGTTTGTAAGCCCCCGAAAATTAAAAAAACTGGCAGATGATGCAAAAAAAAGATTTGAAATAAAGTGTGTCAGTGTAGATGCTCCGGTAAACAGCATGTCAGGGGGAAACAAGCAAAAGGTGAATCTCAGCAGATGGCTGATCCAGGATTTGGATTTTATTATTCTGGATTGTCCCACACGAGGAGTGGATATCGGGGTAAAGGCATATATCTATAATTTGCTGGAAAAAGAGGCGAAGGAAAGAAAACGAGCAATCCTTTTGATATCCGATGAACTTCCGGAGGTGATGGGAATGTCTGACAGAGTGCTCATTATGAAAGATGGAAAAGTTTCTGGGATGCTGAGCAGGGATGAGGGATTTGCTGAAGAGAAAATAGTGGAGGCGATGATCTGATGAAGAAGAGTAAAAAGAATATTGACATAGGCGCAGTCATGCCCCTGATTATTTTTTTCGTCATTACATTAGCAGCTGTCATTTTAACAGGCGGTCAGGTATTTGCCGTAAATAATATTCTGAACATTATAAATCAGGCTGTACCTTATCTTTTGGCAGGAGTGGGGATGATTTTTGCAGTGGCTATGGGAGGAACGGATATCACCTGTGGTTCTATTATCGGTCTGGCAGGAACAGCGGGGGCTTATGCAGCTCTGAACATTGGCTTCTGGGCCATGTTTCCGGCAGCCATATTGGTAGGGGCAGCAGTAGGTCTGCTAAATGGTATTGTTATATCAAAGTTTAAAGTTCCCTCCTTTATGTGTACACTGGCAATGCTGCTGGCAATCAGAGCTGTATTAAACTGGTGGCTGCAGTCTCAGGTGTTTATCTGCAATGAGCAGATGCTTAAGCTAGATAACCTGGGTATAAAATTGCTGATTGCCCTTGTTGTATTGATCATATTCGGATATATTTTCCGGTTTACGCCTTTTGGAGAATATACACGTGCAATCGGTGAAAATGAACTTGCTATGGAATTTACCGGGACATCGGTGAGTCTTGTAAAGATTGTGGCTTATACACTTTCAGGCCTGCTTGCGGGTATTGCAGGAATATTTGTTGTAGTTCGTCTTGGAGGGGCATCTAATACAATGGGCGCAGGAGTGGAGATGAAAGTAATGCTCTGCATGTTCTTGGCGAGTATTCCGGTACAGGGAGGCTCTGGTACACGTATTTATAAATTGATCATTGGTGTTATGACCTATTTCATGCTTGATAACGGATTGACATTATTAGGTGGAACGTCAAATGTAAATCAATTGATAAGAGGTGTTATTTTAATATTGGCTTTGATCATTACAAGAGTGGCCATAGAAAAAAATGAAATGCGGAATATAAAAAGAGCAGCAGCAGAAAATTGACATAGGCAGAGCGTGCATGCGAAAAAATAGAATAAGTTACATATAAAAGCCGGCAGATGCCGGTTTTTATATTTGTAAAGTTTTAAAAATTATCTGGTCTGCTTCCTATTAAATCCTGCTTGTTTATTAAGAAGTAAAAGTGAAATATACGAATGTAGAATATTTGGACAGTCTGCTTGCCTGTATTGCGAAAGCCAGTCCATCGGCAGGAGAGAACGGGCAGGAAATACTGAATCTGGCTATAAAAGAGGCTGTTATCTCCGGATATATTAAAATAAATCCTGTTACAGGAACAAAATCTTATAAGAGGACGAAGCCCAAAATCATCATTTTCAGCCGGGAAAAGAAAGAAAAAGAACAAATGTTCCGCTTTTACCTATACATTTTTATATGCCTATGTTATAATTTTTAGTGACTTTAAAGAATACTATTTCCACCAGGTATTATCTGGTGTTACGACGTATCCCAAAACAGGTTTTGGTGACCTTTATTCGTAAAATGGAAAAAGTTCGCCTATAGACCACGGTACTGAATACTCTGTTTTACGAATTTTTGGTCTATAGGCGAACTTTTTGTTGGGTCACCACGGAGGTAAACATACATTATGGAGTTCAAATTACACTCAGAATACCAGCCCACCGGCGACCAGCCGCAGGCAATCGAAGCCCTCGTGAAAGGCTTCAAAGAAGGCAACCAATGCCAGACTTTACTAGGGGTTACGGGGTCTGGAAAGACTTTTACCATGGCCAATGTCATCCAGCAGATCCAGAAGCCGACCCTTATCATTGCCCACAATAAAACCCTGGCTGCACAGCTCTACGGCGAGTTTAAAGAGTTCTTCCCCGAGAACGCAGTAGAATACTTTGTATCCTACTACGACTACTACCAACCCGAAGCCTATGTCCCCTCATCCGACACCTATATCGCCAAAGACTCATCCATCAACGACGAGATAGACAAACTCCGTCTCTCCGCCACCTCCTCCCTGAGTGAGCGGAAGGATGTCATCATCATCTCCAGTGTATCCTGCATCTACGGTATCGGAAGCCCGAAGGATTATCAGAACATGATCATCTCCCTCCGACCGGGTATGGAGAAAGACCGTGACGATGTGGTGAGAGAGCTGATCGATATCCAGTATGACAGGAATGACATGGATTTTCACCGCGGTACGTTTCGTGTGCGCGGGGATGTTCTTGAAATCTTTCCGGCGGATTATACAGATATGGCAGTGCGGGTGGAGTTTTTCGGGGATGAGATTGACCGGATCACCCAGATTGACACTCTGACCGGTGAAATAAAATCTCAGCTCAATCACATTGCTATTTTCCCGGCCTCCCACTATGTAGTGCCCATTGAGCAGATACGGAAGGCGGCTGTTGGCATCGAGGAGGAGCTGAAGGAGCGTGTGGAATACTTCCGCAGTGAGGATAAGCTGCTGGAAGCCCAGAGGATTTCAGAGCGGACTAACTTTGACATTGAGATGCTCAAGGAGACAGGATTCTGTTCCGGAATCGAGAACTATTCCCGTCATCTTTCCGGGCTGGAACCCGGGGAGGCGCCATATACACTGATGGATTATTTCGGGGATGACTATCTGATCATTGTAGATGAATCCCATAAGACCATCCCCCAGATACGTGGTATGTACGCAGGTGACCGCTCCAGAAAGAGCACGCTGGTGGACTACGGATTTCGTCTGCCGTCAGCCCTTGACAACCGTCCTCTGAACTTTGAGGAATTTGAGAGCAAAATAGACCAGATCATGTTCGTATCCGCCACCCCGGGAGATTACGAAGCAAACCATGAACTGCTGCGGGCCGAACAGATCATCCGTCCCACAGGGCTTCTGGACCCCATGGTGGAAGTGCGGCCTGTGGAAGGACAGATTGATGACCTTGTGGGAGAGGTCAATAAAGAAGTGGAAAAAGGCAATAAGATACTCATAACCACGCTGACAAAACGGATGGCTGAGGATTTGACGGATTATATGAAAGAGCTGGGCATCCGTGTCAAATACCTGCACTCTGATATTGATACCCTGGAACGCACGGAGATCATCCGTGATATGCGTTTGAATGTCTTTGATGTGCTGGTGGGAATTAACCTGCTCCGTGAAGGGCTTGATATTCCGGAAATTACCCTTGTGGCTATTCTGGACGCGGATAAAGAAGGATTCCTGCGCTCTGAGACATCCCTGATCCAGACCATCGGCCGTGCGGCCCGTAACTCAGACGGACGTGTTATCATGTACGGGGATACCATAACAGACTCCATGCGTCTTGCCATTGACGAGACCATGCGCCGCCGTAAGCTGCAGCAGGAGTACAACGAGGCCCACGGCATCACACCGCAGACCATCAAAAAAGCAGTCCGTGACCTTATCAGTATCTCCAAGAGTGTAGCCGAGACGGAGAAGAAACTGATAAAGGACCCGGAATCCATGAACAAAAAGGAACTGCAGAAGCTGATAAAGGACGTGGAGAAACAGATGCGGGCAGCAGCAGCGGATCTGAATTTCGAGATGGCAGCAGAGCTGCGTGACAAGATGATAGAGCTGAGAAAAAATCTGGAAGAGATATCAGAGAATTAAATCTTCACAAGCTAATCTTCACAAGCTAATCTTCACAAGCCCAAGCATAGATGAGCGGCGGAGGCAAAGTCCCTTACGGGGGATTTTACTCCGCCGTTTTCTTTTGCTGAAAAAATATTTCCCCGGTAACGAAATAAAATTCTTGTAAATTTATTCAGAATCATGTAATATTACTCATGGACTGCCCATAAAAAGGGCAGAAATACAGGACCATGGCCGCTTTCAGATAACCGGTCACGGCCCTTTCTGCGTGAAAATATTATATATTGGGAGGAAACCTATGAATTACGGTATTTTAAGTTTACTGCCGCCCATCATAGCTGTTATCCTGGCGATCAAGAGCCGAAATGTGATTCTTTCCCTTTTCTGCGGAGGACTTACAGGTGTATTGATATTCAGCCACGGTAACCCGTTCTTAGCGGTGAAATCTATGATCGGTGATTATTTATTCGTACAGCTTACAGACAGCTATAATGCGGGCGTTATCGTACTGGTGGTGTTCATCGGCGGATTTATCAAGCTGATGGAAAAGTCAGGAGGCGCGCAGGCTTTCGGGCAGAGCGCATACCGCTATGTTAACACCAAGTTAAAGGCACAGCTCTGCGCATGGGCAGGCGGGATCATTATCTTCTTTTCCGACCTGGGAACCCCCCTTCTGGTGGGACCTGTGTTCCGGCCTTTGTTTGACAAGCTGAAAATCTCCAGGGAAAAACTGGCCTGGATTTTGGACTCCACCTCATCTCCGGTGGCTATTTTGATCCCGTTTATCGGCTGGGGTGTGTATATTATGGGACTCATCCAGTCAGAGTTTGACAATCTGGGCGTAAAGGCATCAGATTACACTACCTTTGTGCAGGCCATTCCGTTTCAGATTTATGCCATTCTGGCAATTATCATGATTCCGCTGATCGCATTTACAAAGATAGATTTTTTCCAGATGAAAAAAGCGGAGCAAAAGGCAGAGAAAGAAAAGGCAGATTATAACTTTACAGAGCATGAGGCGGAAAAAGAAAACACCGGGGTATACTCCAAAAAGAACGCAAAACCGATCATGGTGATCCTTCCCATCATAGTTGTATTTGTCACTTTGTTTGCCACGCTGGCACCGCTGGGATTTCCGTTTAAGAAGGTGGACGGCAACGAGTTCAGGGTTGCACTTACTATGGGATACTTTTTCGGGGCGCTGGTTCTGATCCTAATGATCTGTCTTTTCAAAGTCATGAATTTCGGCGAGACATTCAAGGTGTATGTGGGCGGTATGAAAGGGATGACGGATGTGGCAATCACCCTGATTCTTGCCTGGTCCCTGGGGAGCATGATCAGTGAACTGGGCACGGCGCAGTTTATTGTGGATGTGCTGAAATCCATGAGCTTTTCCGCGGCACTGGTTCCTGCGGCAATCTTTCTGTTCGGTGCATTCGTGTCCTTTTCCACAGGAAGTTCATGGGGAACCTTTGCGATCATGATGCCTCTTGCCATACCAATGGCGCAGGCATTCTCCATTCCGTTTGCCATTGCCGTAGGCGCGGTTTTATCCGGAGGACTGTTCGGAGACCACTGCTCGCCAATCTCTGACACCACGATCCTGTCCTCCACAGGTGCGGAATGTGATCTGGTCGAACATGTGAGGACCCAGCTGCCCTATGCGCTTGTGAACGGTGTGATCGCTCTTATTGCGTTTATCATTGCAGGGGCGACCAAGAGCGCTGTATCATTGGGATTTGCAGTTGTGGCTCTGATCGTTGTGGTATTTGTGATCAATAAAGTATTTAATAAAAAAGCAGCAGCATAAAAATGGCTGGCGCACCGGATATTACGGGACGCCGGCCATTTTTATATAAAAGATAATAACAGCAGGCGGCCGTGCTTTGGAAATGAGGTCTGGAAGAAATTAAGAATGTGTTGAAACATTTCCGGCGATCCTTAGGTCTAATAAGCAGAAACATGAAAAACATGTGGAAACGTACGTACGGAAGAAAGGAACCTGATATGAATAATCTGATCAAAAAAGCAAAGGAGAGGGATGCGGACGCATTCACGGAGCTGATGCAGTCTCAGATGCAGAACATGTACAAAGCTGCGCGTTCTCTGCTTTCCAACGAGGAGGACGCGGCAGACGCCATCTCTGAAACAATCCTCACCTGCTGGGAGAAAATAGACCGGCTCAGGGAAGATAGGTATTTCCGTACCTGGATGACCAGAATACTGATCAACAAATGCAATGACATAAGGAAGAAAAAAGAGAACCTCTTCTTCACAGACGAGATGCCTGAGGTGGAAGTAAAAGAGGAGGGCTACGGCAATCTGGAATGGAATGAGGCGCTTGATATGCTGGATGGGAAGTACAGAACTGTGATCATCCTGTACTATGTGGAAGGCTTTAAAATGTCAGAGATCGCTGAGATCCTGGAGATACCGGAGGCAACTGTCCGGACCAGGATTGCCAGGGCCAGAAAGAAGATGTCAGAGGAGTATTATCCGAAGGCAGAGAGGAGGAAATTGATATGAGCATGAAAGAAGAGGAGATGATAGAGAAACTCAGGAAAGAGGTAGAGATTCCTGATAAAGTCCGGCAGAAAGCCAATGAAGCCTTTGCTTCTATAAAAAAGGACGCTGGGGCAGGAGCGGCAGAGGAAAGAGCAGCAGAAAGAAGAACAGGGGGCAGAATGCCGGGGAAAAAGCTTTGGATTCTGGCTGCGGCAGCCATTCTTGCCTTCGGTACGGTTACCGCGGGCGCAGCAGCTTATATGAAGTGGAGCAAAAGCCTTTCCGACGGAATGGCAGTGGAGGAGGAGCAGAAGCGTGAACTGGAAGATGCCCATATGGCAGCTCCCATTGATCAGTCTGTGACGGACCAGGGGGTTACGGTTACGATGGTACAGACAATTGTGGATCAGCATTTTCTGCGCATCTCTTTAAAGGTGGAGGGGTATGAACCGCCGCAGGGAGAACAGCCTGATTTCGGCCGGACATTGATTACCATTGATGGGAAAAATATAGATGATGCAGAAAATGAGGAGGATTATGTAAACCTCTCATCTTATTTTTTTGATAACATTGTACAGAGTCCTGAGGATGGGAAGGCAGTGAATCTGGATGGAACGCCCTTTACGGAAGACCAGGAGATTTCTTATGTGCTGGAAGACGGCAGTATGGAATACAATATCGTTCTTTTTAACGCAGAGAGTGAAGATTATTTTATGGAAAAGCCCATCCATCTGGAGCTGACAGGACTCGGTGGTCTGTATCTGGAAGGCTACAGACCGAATATCGAAGGGACCTGGAGCTTTGACTGGAACCTGGAAAGGTCTGACATGGTAAGAGCATGCAGCCCGGACATTGCTCTGGGTGACACCGGTGCTGTGGTAGAAAAGATAGAGATATCACCGATTTCTGCGCAGGTGACATACCGGTTTCCCAGAACCAAGACGAAAGAGAAGGGGTATAATGACTCCGGGGAAGAGATTGATGTGGAGTTAACAGAAGAACCACCGGAGCTGATAGGTGTAAAGATGAAGGACGGCACCACATATTCCTATTTATACGGCGGGCCGGGCAGCTGTGGATTTTCCTCAGATGAGGGAGAAGAATATATTCACACATTCGGACTCAACAGGATACTGGATACTGCCCAGATTGAGAGCTTTTTATTTCTCAAATCCATTCCGGAGGACGAAGAACCTCTGACAGAGGAAAACTTTTATATAGTCCCTGCAAATGAAAAGACAGCGGGAAGAAATTACTGATATTATAATAAAACAGAGGGAATGCTGTTAATATTGAACAGCTCCCCTCTGTTTTTTTTGCGTCCCTTTTCTTTCCTATTATTGCGGATTCTGAAACTTTCTAAAAAAAATATAAAGCCCTTGACAAATAAACACGCTGGTGCTATCTTAAGAACATAGATGTTAGCACTCCACACAAACGAGTGCTAACAACACCGGAAACAACATCCGGGGCCATCAATGCGGAAGCAGAAAGGAGATTATAATGGACAGTGAACTGGATGAGCGTAAGAAAAAGATATTAAAAGCCATTATCCAGACGTATCTGGAAACCGGCGAACCGGTTGGATCGAGAACGATTTCAAAATACACTGACCTGAATCTCAGCTCTGCAACCATCCGGAACGAAATGTCAGACCTGGAGGAACTGGGGTACATTTTACAGCCCCACACTTCAGCAGGACGGATTCCCTCAGACGCGGGCTATCGTCTCTATGTGGATGAGCTGATGCGGGAGAAGGAACAGGAAGTTTCGGAGATCAAGGAACTGATGATCGAGAGGACCGACAAAATGGAGAAGGTGCTCAAACAGGTGGTGAAGGTTCTTGCATCCAACACCAACTATGCGACCATGATTACCGGCCCGACCTATCACAGGAACAAATTAAAATTCATCCAGCTTTCCAAAGTGGCTGAGATGCAGCTTCTGGCAGTTCTGGTGATTGAAGGAAATATAGTGAAGAATCACATGATAACCCTTCAGGAGCCTATGGATGATGACACAGTGCTGAAGCTGAACCTGCTTCTTAATACCCAGCTAAACGGCCTTACCATTGAGGAGATCAATCTGGGTATGATCACTAAGATGAAAGAACAGGCAGGTATACACAGCGCGGTTGTGGGAAGCGTCATTGACGCGGTGGCCAATGCCATTGCGGTGGATGATGATGAGGTGGAGATATACACCAGCGGAACAACGAATATTTTCAAATATCCGGAGCTGGCAGACACCTCCAAGGCCAGTGAACTGATTTCCGCTTTTGAAGAAAAGCAGGAACTGGTGGATCTGGTAAAGGATACTATGAATTCCGAAGAGAATACCGGCATTCAGGTATACATTGGAAATGAAACCCCTGTTAAAACTATGAAAGACTGCAGCGTTGTGACAGCCACATACGATTTGGGAGACGGTATGCAGGGAACCATCGGTATTATAGGCCCAAAGCGTATGGATTACGAGAATGTTGTGAACAATTTGAAGACGCTGAAGACGCAGTTGGACAATATATTTAAGAAAACCTAGAAAGGCGGTACGGATTCGTGTCAGAAGAAAAAGAATTATATGAAGAGATGCAGCCGGATGCGGCTTCTGAAGAGAAGGCAGAAGAAATCTTAGAGGAAGACGACAAGGCTCTGGCAGAGGAGGCCACCTGCGAAGAGGCCGTTGAGGAAGATGACCAGGCTGCTGAGGCAGCAGAAGGCCAGACAGAAGAGCAGGCAAAAGGAAAGACAGCCGAGAAAAAGGGCCTGTTCGGTAAAAAGAAAAAAGATAAAAAAGATGAGAAGATAGAAGAGCTCACCGATATGGTAAAGCGCCAGATGGCAGAGTTCGACAACTTCAGAAAGCGTACGGAGAAGGAAAAAGCTTCCATGTATGAGATCGGTGCGCGTGAAGTGATCGATAAGATTCTTCCGGTGGTTGACAACTTTGAAAGAGGTTTGGCTGCAGTTCCCGAAAATGAAAAGGAAAGCCCCTTTGCGGACGGCATGACAAAGATATACAAGCAGATGATGACCGTCTTTGAAGAGATCGGCGTAAAGGCCATCGAAGCAGTAGGGCAGGAATTTAATCCGGATTACCACAATGCAGTGATGCATGTGGAGGATGAAGAAGCCGGTGAGAATATAGTTGTAGAAGAGTTTCAGAAAGGTTACCTTTACAAAGACCACGTAGTGAGACACAGCATGGTGAAGGTTGCCAATTAGTTTTAGATGGTGCGCCGGAGGCGCAACCCAAATTCTCCGGCGGGACAGCCCGCTCGGATTATATCTCATAGATGAAACGCTCTGGCGGAGCGTTAAACCGCTTAGAACAGGAAAAGTAATTGATTTTAAATTCAGGAGGAATTTATCATGGGTAAAATTATAGGTATTGACTTAGGTACAACAAACAGTTGTGTAGGTGTTATGGAAGGCGGTCAGCCGGTAGTTATCGCCAATGCAGAAGGCGCAAGAACAACACCGTCCGTAGTTGCTTTTACAAAATCAGGAGAAAGACTGGTAGGTGAGCCGGCAAAACGTCAGGCCGTTACCAATGCAGATAAAACAATCTCTTCCATTAAGAGACATATGGGAACGGATTACAGAGTGGCAATTGACGACAAAAAATATTCTCCGCAGGAAATTTCTGCAATGATCCTTCAGAAACTGAAAAGTGATGCAGAGAACTACCTGGGCGAGAAAGTAACAGAGGCAGTTATCACAGTTCCCGCTTACTTCAACGATGCTCAGCGTCAGGCAACAAAAGACGCAGGTAAGATCGCAGGCCTGGAAGTAAAACGTATCATCAACGAGCCTACAGCAGCAGCACTTGCTTACGGCCTGGACAATGAAAAAGAGCAGAAGATCATGGTATACGACTTAGGCGGCGGTACTTTCGATGTTTCCATCATTGAAATCGGTGACGGTGTGATCGAAGTATTATCCACAGCAGGCGACAACCGTCTGGGCGGCGATGACTTTGACCAGAAAGTTGCAGATTACATGATCGCTGAATTCAAAAAAGCCGAAGGTGTAGACCTTTCCGCAGACAAAATGGCAATGCAGAGAATCAAAGAGGCTGCCGAGAAAGCGAAAAAAGAACTTTCTTCCGCAACCACAACCAACATTAACCTGCCGTTCATCAGCATGAACAGCAACGGACCTCTGCACTTTGATATGAACCTGACAAGAGCCAAATTCGATGAGCTGACACATGACCTGGTAGAGAGAACAGCAGAGCCGGTTCGCCGCGCACTGTCTGACGCAGGACTGAACTCTTCCGAACTGGGCCAGGTACTGTTAGTAGGTGGTTCCACACGTATCCCGGCTGTACAGGACAAAGTAAAACAGCTCACAGGCAAAGAGCCGAGCAAGACTCTGAACCCGGATGAGTGTGTAGCTCTGGGTGCTTCCGTACAGGGTGGTAAGCTGGCAGGCGATGCAGGCGCAGGCGATATCCTTCTTCTGGATGTTACCCCGCTGTCTCTGTCCATTGAGACCATGGGCGGTATCGCAACAAGGCTGATTGAAAGAAATACAACGATTCCTACCAAGAAGAGCCAGATCTTCTCCACAGCAGCCGACAACCAGACAGCAGTGGATATCAACGTGGTACAGGGTGAGAGACAGTTTGCAAGAGACAACAAATCCCTCGGACAGTTCCGTCTGGACGGAATTCCGCCTGCAAGAAGAGGTGTTCCGCAGATCGAGGTTACCTTTGATATTGATGCCAACGGTATCGTAAATGTATCTGCAAAAGACCTGGGAACAGGCAAAGAACAGCACATCACCATCACAGCAGGCTCCAACATGTCCGATGATGATATTGATAAAGCAGTAAGAGAAGCTGCTGAGTACGAAGCACAGGATAAGAAGAGAAAAGAAGCTGTAGACACCAAGAATGATGCTGACGCTATGGTATTCCAGACAGAGAAAGCTCTGGAAGAGGCAGGCGACAAGCTGGATGCCAATGACAAGACTGCCGTAGAAGCAGATCTGAACGCATTAAAAGAACTGTTAAACAGCTGTGCAAATACAGACGAGATCACAGATGCTCAGGTGGCTGACATCAAGGCCGGCAAAGACAAACTGATGGAGAGCGCACAGAAACTCTTCGCCAAGATGTATGAGCAGGCACAGGCTTCCCAGGGAACACAGGCAGGTCCGGGCCCGGACGCAGGCACTCAGGGAGGAAATGAAGCATACGGTGATGATGTGGTTGACGGAGACTACAGAGAAGTATAAAATAGCTTTGTCAGTAAATGACTTGGATGGCATGGGGTGTTTACAGCACTCCATGCCTGACTGTATGTTTAGAAAGGAATAAGACCAATGGCAGATAAAAGAGATTACTATGAAGTCTTAGGCGTGGACAAAGGCGCTGACGACGCCACTATCAAAAGCGCATACCGTAAGCTGGCAAAGAAGTACCATCCTGATGTAAACCCCGGAGACAAAGAAGCGGAGAAGAAATTCAAGGAGGCTACAGAGGCCTACGGCGTTTTGAGTGACCCGGATAAGAGAAGACAGTATGACCAGTTCGGCCATGCGGCCTTTGAAAACGGAGGTGCCGGCGGAGCAGGAGGCTTTGGAGGCTTCGGCGGTTTTGACGGCGCCGATATGGGTGATATTTTCGGCGATATTTTCGGCGATCTATTTGGCGGCGGCGGAAGAAGAAGAGCCAACAACGGCCCTATGAAGGGTGCCAATGTAAGGGCGTCCGTCCGCATTACCTTTGAAGAAGCAGTCTTTGGCTGTGAAAAAGAGCTGGATCTGAACCTGAAGGAGACCTGTAATACCTGTCACGGAACGGGTGCGAAGCCGGGAACTTCCCCGGAAACCTGTCCGAAATGCCACGGGGAAGGCCAGGTGGTATATACCCAGCAGTCCATGTTCGGTATGGTGAGAAATGTACAGACCTGTCCGGAGTGTCACGGTACCGGTAAGGTGATCAAGGACAAATGTACAGACTGCCGCGGAACCGGATACGTGAACCAGAGAAAGAAGATCCAGGTTTCTGTACCGGCAGGTATTGACAATGGACAGAGTATCCGTATCAGAGATAAGGGAGAACCGGGAACAAACGGCGGGCCGAGAGGAGACCTGCTGGTTGAGGTTGTTGTTGCCCGCCATCCCATTTTCCAGAGGCAGGATATGAACATATTCTCAACAGCGCCTATTACATTTGCGCAGGCTGCCCTCGGCGGCGAGGTGCGCATCAGCACAGTGGACGGAGATGTAATGTATGATGTGAAGCCGGGTACCCAGACAGACACAAAAGTGCGTCTGAAAGGCAAAGGTGTGCCGTCTCTCAGAAATAAGAGCGTGCGCGGCGACCACTATGTGACACTGGTGGTTCAGGTGCCTACCAAACTGAATGAGGATGCCAAGGAGGCTCTCAGAAAATTCGATGAGGCCTGCGGCAACCGCCCGTCCGGCAGCACAGAGAAAAAGAAAAAGGGCTTTATGGACAAACTGAAAGAGACCTTTGAGGACTGATTCGCCTGAAATCAGCCATATCAGGAGATTGTCGGGGAGAATGTACAAATTTTCTCTCCGGCAGTCTCTTTTTTTGGATGTGGGGATATGATACAATGGATTTATCAGAGAATAAGAAAGTTTAAGGTTGTTGCGATGGAGAAAATAGAGATAGATAAGAACAGCGGAACACCGCTGTATCTTCAACTTGCCCGGCAGTTGGAGCAGCAGGCAGCGGATGGCATCCTGGTTCCGGGGGAACGGCTTCTCTCAGAGGTCAGAATGGCCGAGGTTTCCGGTTTGTCTGTGGGTACGGTGAAAAAAGCATATACCTGGCTGCAGGACAGAGGCGTTGTGCAGAAGATCCGCGGCGGAGGTGCCTATGTGCAGAAAAAGCAGCCGGAAAACGGGCAGAGCAGGGGGAAAAGTCCTTCGGATATCGTGGAGGAAATGTTTTCAAAAGTGTCGTCCAGCGGTCTGCCCATGAACCGGGTGTTTCTGCTGGCACAGCAGGAACTGGTCAGCCATTTTCAGGAAAAACAGAAAATCTGTGCAGCACTGGTGGAGTGCAATATTGAGATCCTGCATTCCATTGCACCCGTGGTGGAATCCATCCCCAATCTGACGGTGGAAACCTATGTGCTGGAGGAACTGCTCTCAGGGAGCAGAGTGATCAGTTCCAGGTGTGATCTGGCCTTTATCTCCCAGAGCCATTACCAGGAGTTCATAGGGTATGCGGATGCTCTGGGGATCCCCACTGAGACCTTTGCGCTGGTGGAGAGCAGAGAGACCATAGCACGTCTGGCCACCATACCGGAAGACCAGCCCATCTGCATTTTGTACAGGAGCGCTACATTTTTGAAGAATGCAAGGAGGACCCTGCAGCATCTGGGCAAGACAAATGAACAGATCTGTGCCAGTGAGGAAGAGATGAGTGAGGCCATTGACAACTGCTGCCGGCAGGGAATGCCCCTGATCATTTCTCCCGATTACATAGAGTATGCAAGTGCGTGGACACTGCAGGTGGTGGCAAGGGCAAGGAAAAGCAGGAGCAGGATCATTCCCATGGAATATGAGATTGACCAGGGTTCCTGGATGCACATGGTGGAAGTGGTAGGCAAGATGGACAGACAGAAGGGAAATGGCGAAATATGAGCTGGACATTAGAAGAGAACGGAAAGATACCTGTATATCTTCAGATCGCGCAGAAGTTAATGGCAGAGATAGAGAACGGTACCTTGAAAGAGGGGGAGCGGCTTATGCCGGAGCGGAAGCTGAGCGAGAATCTGCATGTGGCCCGCAACACGGTGAAGCAGGCATATGAGGAATTGTGCAGGGAAGGCTATGCATCCACGAAAAAAGGCAGCGGTACTTATGTGGACACCAGCCGAAGAGCTGATATGGACGAAAAAGTATGCGGGGTGATTGATGATGCCATAGAAAAGCTGGCATCCATGGGCAAAAGCCAGAAAGAGATTGAGCGTATGTTCATGGAAAGCGCCTGGAGGCATGTCCCGGACAGAGAGAGGCTGAAGCTTGCCTGGATAGACTGCAGCGAGGAATTTCTGCAGGATACAGCCCGGGAGATTGCAGACTTCTGCAATGTCCATGCGGACGCGTATCTCATAGATGAAATCAGGGAAAAGCCCGGCGTATTAAACAGAGAAAAATATGACCTGTTCGCCACCACCATCAACCATCATGATGAGGTCTGGGCAACCGTGAAACATGTAGTGGAAGGCGGAGACAGGATACCGGTGGAGAAGGTGGTCTTGTCCGTATCCAATGAGACCATCAGCAATATTGCCAAGCTGCAGGGGGAAAAGCCCATTGCCGTTATTTACGGAAGTGAGTGGTACCGTTTCAGCGTGGAATGCTTCCTGAAGGAATTCGGTGTGGTCAGCCCTTATGCCTACATACCTGTAAAAAGCGGTATTTACGAACTGGAACGCAAAAACGACCGGTACCAGGCAGTCATTCTGCCGCAGAATCTCTCCTACAAAGACGGGCTTATAAGGGAGATACAGCTTTTGTGCGGAAAAAAGGGTATCAGCAGTTTTCCTTTCCACCAGTATGCTGACCAGGGTTCCCTGTTCCATCTGCGGGAGCTGGTGTTCAGAAGATGGCTGGAAGAGGGAATGGCTGCGGAGAATAGCTGAATATTTGACATGATACAGGGATATACAAAAAACAGAACAGAAAGCAAGAGAGAAGGGCAGTGTGCCGGATTATGGCGCGCTGCTTTTTCTATGTCTTCTTTTTTGGAGATTACGGAATATACATGTTGTAGGACATATAAGCGGTTATAAAATAGATTTGGTATAGACTAAATACTTTATGGAGAATTGGAATATATTAAAAATATAATTGGAATATATTAATTTTATTTAAAATATATTGTGACTGTGAAAAATGCACAAATTAGTGAGCGTAAAATTAACTTTAATGCTGAAATAATAAAAAAATATTGATTATACTTATAAATTGTGCTAGTATCAATATAAGCCAATCGGAAAGGTTGACAAGGTATTACAACAATTAATATATACCAATTAAAGAGAAATGAGGTGCTATTATGTCAACTAACTATCCACATTTATTCAGCCCGTTACGAATCGGAAACGTAACTCTGAAAAACCGTATCGCAACTGCTCCCATGGGATCAGAGCCTAATACATCCGGCTTCTTATCCGAGCAGAACCTTGCCGCATTTGAAAACCGTGCAAAAGGCGGTGCAGCCATTGTTACAAGAGGTGAGACTCTGGTCCACGCCCACACGGGAAGTGCCCATGGAAACCTCTGCAATCTGGACAACGAGGGATTTATGCCATCTCATCTGCAGCTGACAGACAGAATCCATCAGCACAACGCACTGGCAAATATTGAAATTTTACATAGCGGTGCCCGTGCCCATCCCCAGTACACAAACGGGATCATCTACGGACCAAGTGCACAGCCGGGTGTATACGGTGTGGATGTAACACCCATGGACGAAGACATCATGAATGAGATCGCAGATGCCTTTGCACATGGCGCTTATGTAGCAAAATTCGGCGGATTTGATATGGTCATGATCCACGGCGGCCATGGCTGGCTGCTCAGTGAATTCTTATCCCCGCTGTACAATACAAGAACAGACAAATACGGCGGTTCCATTGAAAACCGCGCCAGATTCCCGCTTATGGTCATTGACCGTATCCGCAAAGCCGTGGGACCGAACTTCCCCATTGAGATCCGTATCTCAGGTGATGAATTCATGGAAGGCGGCTACGGCATAGAGGATGCCATTGAATTTGCGAAAATGCTGGACGGCAAAGTGGACCTGATCCATGTATCCGCCACTTCCTTCCGCGACGTGAACTCCGGATGCCGTATGTTCCCGTCCGCATTTTTGCCGCACGGTGTCAATGTATATCTGGCAGAGGCCATTAAGAAACATGTGAAGACACCCATCGCGACGGTAGGTGCCCTGTCTGATCCGGCAGAGATGGAAGACATCATTGCATCCGGCAAGGCAGACGTGATCTATGTAGGCCGTCAGATCCTGGCAGATCCGGAATTCCCGAACAAGGCAAAAGCAGGACGTTTCGATGAGGTTCGCCCGTGCGTGAGATGTAATCACTGCCTGTCTCTGGATTTCGTTCCGTATGTAGATATGTGCTCCGGCATTTCCCAGTGTGTGGTAAATCCGGAAGTCGGACGTGACTTAAAAGAAGGTATGTACCAGCCAAAACCGCAGCCTAAGAAAGTGCTGGTGATCGGCGGAGGCCCGGGCGGTATGCAGGCAGCCCTGAAAGCGGAAGAGCAGGGACACGAAGTTATTTTGGTTGAGAAAGCGGACCGTCTCGGCGGTATGCTCAACGTGGCTGTCCACGATGTTTCCTTCAAAGAGGATCTTGGAAGTTATCTGCAGTACCTGATTCGCATGGTGGAGAGAAAAGCAATCCAGGTACGCCTGAATACAACTGCAACACCGGAGTTGATCCGGGAGATCGCACCGGATACAGTAGTCTGCGCAGTGGGCGCAGAACCGATCATCCCAAGGATCCCGGGAGTTGACAGAGAAAATGTAGTAAAAGTCACACAGCTTCGCGACCCGGACCTGAAATTCGGAGAGAAAGTCGTTGTGATCGGCGGCGGTCTTGTGGGATGCGAGGAAGGTCTGGCCCTGGCTATGGAAGGAAAGGATGTGACCGTTCTGGAAATGCAGGATAAACTGGCTCCGGACGCACCGATCCTGCATCTGAAAGCCATGATGCTGGAATACGAAAAACGCACAGAGAATTTACATCCGTATACAGAAGTCACAGTTACCTCCATTGAGGATGACGGTGTACACGCAAAAGATAAAGACGGCAAGGAGGTCATCTATCCGGCAGACACGGTTCTGTTGTCTGTGGGCATGAGATCCAAGATCGATGAGGTGGAGAAACTCCGCACAAACGACGCGGAATTTATCACAGTAGGTGACTGTATCAAACCGGGCAAGATTCTGCAGGCAGTAAGCGGCGGATATTTTGCAGGAAAATACGCATAACGGCAGGACATAGACATAACCTCTTCTCTAATGCACTGTCTCCCGGGGAATGCAGATTCCCCGGGGCGGGCAGTACAGGGGGAGTCTGTGCATCTTTTGATTTAATCAGATGCAGTTATGTCTATATACAATATTAGCGCATAAAAGAGGAGGGAATATATGTCTGAAGTTGCTTCAACCAAAGAACTAAAGAGGGTATTAGGCAGAAAAGAACTGCTGTCCATTGGTATCGGACAGACGATCGGTTCCGGTATTTTTGCCATGGTAGGTATCGGTATTGCCATGACAGGAAGGTCAGCCAGCATTTCCATGCTGATCGCCGCTATTTTTACTATTTTTACCAATATTCCGTTGATATTTGTAGCAGGTACGGTTCGTCTGAGAGGCGGTTTCTACACACAGCTTGCACTTCTCGGAAATGATGTCAGCGCAGGATTTTTTGTTATCGTTCATATCCTGTCCTGGACGGCACTGGCTATGTACGCGCTTAGCTTTGCGGATTATATGCTGGGCCTGATTCCGGCACTGGCTTCCAACGGCTTTGTACGCCAGTTGATCGCACTCATCGTGCTGACCGTCTTCTATATCACGAACCTGATGGGAATTGAGGGAGCAGCCAAACTGCAGAACGCCATGATGCTGATCATGATTCTGGCCCTGACAGCATTTATCGTGTTCGGTCTGCCCCATGTGACTCCGACTTATTTTGAACAGCCGGAATTCATGACCCACGGTGTGAAATCCATGTTGTCCGCAGGTGCCCTGTTTACCTGGGCCGTAGGCGGAGCGAACGTTGTCATCCATTTGGGCGCGGAGTGTAAGAACCCCACCAAGGATATTCCGTTTGTCATCATTGTAGCTACCTGTATCATCGCTGTATTCTATGCAGGTCTGGTAGTGGTTGCATCCGGCGTTCTTCCGGTAGCGGAAGTTGCCAATCAGCCGCTGACACTGGTATCCGCGGAAGTGCTTCCGTATCCGCTGCATGTATTCTTTATTGTCGGCGGTGCCATGTTCGCACTGTCCACAACCCTGAACTCTGCACTTGGCTGGGTTACAAAACCGATCCTGCAGGCAGCAGTTGACGGATGGTTCCCGCCTAAGGTTGCTACGATCCATAAGAAATACAAAACACCTACAGTCATCCTCACCATGTTCTACCTGGAGTGTGTGATCGTTATCCTGTTCAATGTTCCGATCTCCACGATCGGCAACATGGCAGTTATCTTAAACAACGTATTCTTTGCAATACTGGCGTTTACCTCCTACAATATGGTCAAGAAGATTCCGGATGTGTGGAACAAATCCAGGTTCCATGTAAGCAACGGCGTGCTTCTGTTCTGGGCTGTAATAGGCGGTATCTCCCTGATCCTGCAGACAACACTTCTGTTCAGTGATCTGAAACCGTGGGAGTTTGTTGCCAATGTAGTGGTACTGGTATTTGGTCTTGCATACGCGTTTTTCCGCAAAAGATCCGGAAAAGTCCATATGGAAGTCAGCTACGAGGAAGCATAAGAGGACCCATAAAAAGGTCAGTAAAAAGGCGGAGTTTTGCTTCGCTGTATCAGAAAAACAGAGATGTGATCCTTTTCGGAGGCCGCGTCTCTGTTTTTTTATATTGGCTCTCCGTTTCTTTTATCGTTGCATTCCTCATATTTTTTATATATAATAGGAATATTGGATGTAATTATCAGGACAACAGACAATTACAGCGACAGACAATTATAATGATAACAAAAGCGGAGAGTGTGGAAAAATGAGCGGTCTTGTAGTTATGAAGCAGATGATAATAATATTCGCGTTGATTATGGCAGGGTTTCTGCTGTATAAAAAGCATATCATATCCTCCGCTGCATCCAAAGACATGTCAGCATTGGTATTGAACCTCTGCTCCCCGGCTTTGATCATATCCAGCATGTTCAGTGACCTGAGCACCATATCCAGAAAAGATGTGGGCCTGGTGGCCCTCATAGGCGTTCTCTGTTTTGCATTTCTCATCATACTGGGATATGCTCTGACGAAGATCCTGCGGGTGCCTGTCTCCCAGAAGGAGGCATACATTCTGATGACTGTATTCGGCAACCTTGGGTTTATCGGGCTGCCTGTGGCCTCCGCGGTGCTGGGGCCTAAATCTATGGTGTATGTGATCGTCTTTAACTTTCTGTTCAATGTGGTGATCTTCACCTTTGGTATCATGCTGGTGAAAAAAGGCGTGGAAGGGGTGGAACAGTCCTGGACAGATATTTTCAGCCCCGGCTTTATTGCCTGCATCACAGCCTTTTTTATCTACTGGTTCCATATCAGGATTCCGGCAGATCTGCAGTCACTGGTAAACTACTGCGGCAATGCATGTACGCTTTTGTCATTGCTGGTGATCGGTATGTCCCTGGTGGGAATGAACCTGGGAAGTGTGTTCAGGAACAGGAGGCTTCTGCTTTTCACAGCCATCCGTTTTCTTGCAGTGCCCATAGCCCTGGCCCTGCTTTTGAAACCGCTGCTGCCGGATTATATTATGAGGGCATCCATTGTACTTATGATGTCTCTGCCTGTGGCCAATATGCCCATGATGATGGCGGAGCAGTACGGGAAAGAGACCGCAGCCATATCCGAGGGGATCATTTTGTCCACTGTGCTCTCGGCTGTTACGATCTCCCTGGTATTTTTATTTGTGTAGGCAGGACAAGATTGATTTCACTGGCTGCGATGGCAGCAGGAAAGGAGAATATAATATATGAAATGGAATAAATTCACACTGAAAACAAAGACCGACGTGGAGGATATCATTATCTCCACACTGGCGGATATCGGCATCCAGGGTGCTGAGATAGAGGATAAACAACCTTTGACAGAGGAGGATAAAAAGCAGATGTTTGTGGACATCCTGCCGGATATGCCCGAGGATGACGGTGTGGCATATCTGAATTTCTATCTGGATGAGGATGAAAATGTAGAGGAAATGCTGGAGAAGGTGAATGCCGAGCTGTCAGAACTCCGCAATTTCGTGGATATCGGTGAGGGTACCATCACCACATCCGAGACAGAGGACAAGGACTGGATCAACAACTGGAAACAGTATTTCAAACAGTTTTACGTGGATGATATTCTGATCATTCCCTCCTGGGAGGAAGTAAAGGAGGAGGACAGGGACCGCATGATCATCCATATTGACCCGGGAACCGCGTTCGGAACCGGCATGCATGAGACGACACAGCTCTGCATCCGCCAGCTTAAGAAATATGTGACATCCGAGACAGAGCTTCTGGATGTGGGGACGGGAAGCGGCATTCTGTCCATTGTGGCCTTAAAGCTGGGCGCCAAACACGCGGTGGGAACTGATCTGGACCCATGTGCAGTACCTGCTGTGGAGGAGAATAAGGAAGTAAATGGTATCCCTGCTGCAAGCTTTGACATGATGATCGGAAACATCATTGATGACAAAGCTATTCAGGACAGGGTGGGATATGAGAAATACGATATTGTGGCAGCCAACATTCTGGCAGATGTGCTGGTGCCGCTCACCCCGGTCATTTTGAACCAGCTGAAAAAGGGCGGTATTTATATCACATCGGGTATCATTGATGACAAGGAAGAAACTGTGGTGAAGGCAGTGAAGGATGCGGGCCTTGAGATCCTTGAGGTGACACACCAGGGCGAGTGGGTATCCGTGACTGCCCAAAAGAAATAAGGAGCGTTTTCATGTACCGTTTTTTCGTAGAGCCTTCCCAGGTGGAGGATCACACCATCCGCATCCTGGGCAGTGATGTAAACCATATTAAAAATGTGCTCCGCATGAAAACAGGAGAGGAGATCCTCATAAGCTCAGGGGATGATCTGGAGTATGCCTGCTACATTGAGGAGCTGGGTGACAAGGAAGTCCTGGCGCATGTGATGTATGTGCAGGAGGCAGGATATGAGCTGTCTTCCAGGATTTATCTGTTTCAGGGGCTTCCAAAAGGTGATAAGATGGAGCTGATCATCCAGAAGGCCGTGGAGCTTGGAGTCCATGAGGTGATTCCCGTGGCAACCAGGCGCGCTGTGGTAAAGCTGGATGGAAAAAAAGAAGAAAATAAGATTCGCCGCTGGCAGGCCATTGCCGAGAGCGCGGCAAAGCAGTCAAAACGTATGTATGTGCCGGAAGTCAGACATGTGATGCGTTTTAGCGAAGCCATAGAGCATGCGAAAGAGCTGGACGTGGTGCTTCTGCCCTACGAACTGGCAAAAGACATGAAAGAGACAAAGAAGATCATTGATCAGATAGAACCGGGCCAGTCCATCGGTATTTTTATCGGACCGGAGGGCGGGTTTGACGAGGAAGAGGTGCGTATGGCGGCAGACATGGGGGCCAGGGCCATCACACTGGGAAAACGAATTCTGCGGACAGAGACAGCAGGGCTTACCGTCCTCTCTGTCCTGATGTTTGCACTGGAGGAATAGAATGGAAGCGTATCTGGACAACTCAGCCACCACAAAATGTTTTGAAGAGGTAAAGGACATTGTGGTGAAAACCATGATGGAGGATTACGGCAACCCATCAGCCATGCATTTAAAAGGCGTGGAAGCGGAACGGTATGTGAAGGAAGCAGCCTCCGCCATTGCCAAAACCCTGAAAGTACAGGAGAAAGAGATTTTCTTCACCTCCGGTGGAACAGAATCGGACAACTGGGCCCTTGTGGGTACTGCGTATGCCAACTGCAGGCAGGGAAAGCACATCATTACCACATCCTTTGAGCACGCGGCAGTCTCTGCCCCTCTGGAATGGCTGAAGGAACAGGGGTATGAGATCACGGTCATTCCGGTGGATGAGAGAGGAAATCTGTCCCTGGAAAAACTGGAGGCAGCAATCCGCCCTGATACGATCCTGGTATCCACCATGTATGTGAATAATGAGATGGGAGCGGTTGTGCCTGTGGAGGCAGCGGCTAAGCTGGTACATGACAGGAACCCGAAGACCGTATACCATGTGGACGCCATACAGGGATACGGAAAGTACAGGATCTATCCGAAGCGTATGGGGATCGATCTGCTCTCTGTGAGCAGCCATAAGATCCATGGGCCGAAGGGCGTGGGATTCCTGTATGTCAGCGAAAAGGTTAAGATCCATCCCATGATCCTGGGAGGCGGGCAGCAGAAGGGCATGCGTTCCGGCACAGACAATGTACCGGGGATTGCGGGCCTTGGCACTGCGGCACGCATGGTCTATGAGAACCATGAGGAAAAAATGGAAAAGCTGAGAGCGCTTAAGACTTATCTGGCAAAGAACCTGTCGGAAATGGAGCGGGTGGTTATCAACGGGCCGCTGCCAAAGGACGGGGCACCTCACATTATAAATGCCAGCTTTCTGGGCGTGAGGAGCGAAGTGCTGCTGCACACCCTGGAGGACAAGGGAATCTATGTATCTGCGGGAAGTGCCTGTTCCAGCCATAAGCGGGCAGCAAGCGCCTCCATGACAGCCATATCCGCCGACCAGGAACGGCGGGAATCGGCCATTCGTTTCAGCCTCAGTGAATTTACCACAAAAGAGGAGCTTGATTATACACTGGAGCAGATCAGAACTGTACTGCCTGTGCTCCGGAAGTATGCAAGGCACTGATAAAGGAAAGGAATAGAATATGTATAAAGCATTTTTAATAAAATACGCGGAGATAGCGATCAAGGGAAAGAACCGCTATATCTTCGAGGACGCTCTGGTGGACCAGATCCGCCACGTGTTAAAGGGCGTGGATGGAGAATTTGACGTGGTGAAGGAGAGGGGCAGGATCTATGTGTTTGCCCGGGGAGAATATGATTATGAGGAGACTGTGGAGGCGCTGAAGCGGGTGTTCGGTATCTTCGGCATCTGTCCTGCTGTTGTGCTTCAGGACCAGGGATACGAGGAGCTGGCGAAGGCCGTTGTATCCTACACACAGGAGGTTTACGGTGATAAGACCATGACCTTTAAGATGGATGTGAGGAGAACGAAAAAGAGTTATCCCATGAATTCCATGGAATTGAACGCGGAGCTGGGCGGAGAGATCCTGGATGCCTGCCCCAATATGAAAGTGGATGTGCACAAACCGGATGTGTTTATCCATGTGGAGATCAGGGATAAGATATATCTGTATTCCCAGGTGATCCCGGGACCCGGCGGCATGCCTGTGGGCACCGGCGGCAGAGCCATGCTTCTTCTGTCCGGCGGCATTGACAGCCCGGTGGCCGGCTATATGATCGCAAAACGCGGTGTGAAGATTGACGCTGTGTATTTCCACGCGCCGCCGTACACCAGCGAACGCGCGAAACAGAAGGTTGTGGACCTGGCTAAACTGGTGGCACGTTACAGCGGCCCCATCCGTCTGCATGTGGTCAATTTCACGGATATTCAGTTATATATTTATGAAAAGTGCCCTCATGAGGAGCTGACCATCATTATGCGCCGCTATATGATGAAGATCGCTGAGGCATTTGCGGAGAAGGACGGCTGTCTGGGACTGATAACCGGAGAGAGCATAGGACAGGTTGCAAGTCAGACCATGCAGAGCCTGGCAGCCACAAATGAAGTGTGCACCATGCCTGTATTCCGCCCGGTGATCGGATTTGACAAGCAGGAGATCGTGGATGTGGCTCTGAAGATCAACACATATGAGACTTCCATCCTTCCCTATGAGGACTGCTGTACCATTTTCGTGGCCAAACATCCTGTGACAAAGCCGAGCCTGAAGGTCATCAAGCGCTCTGAGGAAAAACTTCAGGAGAAGATAGAAGAGATGATGGAGGAAGCCATCCAAACGGCAGAGACGATCATCTGTGAATAAATAAGCAGAAAAAAAGGACTGCCCCCGGGCAGTCCTGGCTGTTGCTTTGTCGGAATGAATCTCGATTAGTCTACTAAATATGGTTTTAATACAGTTAAGATGTCATCTAAAGCGCCATCAGCTGCATGGATGTTCAAGTCAATAGCTTTGGATAAATCTAAGCTGAAGATACCCATGATGGACTTAGCGTCGATAACGTATCTTCCGGATACTAAATCAAAATCATAATCAAATTTTGTAATTTCATTCACGAATGATTTTACTTTGTCGATAGAATTCAGTGAAATTTTTACTGTTTTCATTGGAAAAATCCTCCCTTACCTATTCCGTTTTTTGCTTCTTACAAGACTTATGTTACCGTTTATGGCAAAAAAAGTCAATATAAAAAAGGGAGAAATAAAATACAAAGAATATGACAACTATTCGTCAAAACGCTTAACGAATTATCACGATAAAGAGGTTTAGAATGAAAAAAAAAGTAGCATTGCACAATTTGGGCTGTAAAGTCAACGCTTACGAGATAGAAGCCATGCAGCAGATGCTGGAACAGGCAGGGTATGAGATCGTGCCTTTTGCGCCCGGGGCGGACATTTATATCATCAATACCTGTACGGTCACCAACATTGCGGATAGGAAATCAAGGCAGATGCTCCACAAGGCCAAGAAGATGAATCCGGATGCCGTGGTGGTGGCAGCAGGCTGCTATGTACAGGCAAAAAAAGATGAGGCACAGATAGACGAGGCCATTGATATTGTGCTGGGAAACAACAAAAAACAGGATCTGCTGGCTGTATTAGAGCAGTATGACAGGGAAAAGGGCCAGGAAAAAGAACTGATAGACTTAAAAGAACCGGTGGAGTATGAGGAACTGAAGCTCTCCTCCACAGGGGAGCACACCAGAGCTTACCTGAAAGTGCAGGACGGATGCAATCAGTTCTGCAGCTACTGTATTATCCCCTATGTGAGGGGGCGTGTGAGAAGCCGGAAAAGGCAGGAGATCGTAGACGAGGTGAAACGGCTTGTTAAGAACGGCTACCAGGAATTTGTCCTCACAGGCATCCACCTGAGTTCCTACGGTGTGGACTGCAGTGATTCGCTTCTTCAGCTCATTCTGGCTGTCCATGAGATCGAGGGAGTGAAAAGAATTCGCCTGGGATCTTTAGAACCCCGTATTATTACGGAAGAATTTGTCAAAACTATAAGCAGCTTATCTAAAATATGTCCTCATTTCCATCTGTCCCTGCAGAGCGGCTGCGATGAAACCCTGAAACGTATGAACAGGAGATACACTGCCGAAGAGTACCTGGACGGCTGTGCACTTCTGCGTAAATATTTTGACCATCCGGCTCTCACCACGGATGTGATCGTGGGATTTCCCCAGGAGTCAGAGGAAGAATTTGAAAAGTCCAGAGACATGATAGAGCGCGCGGGCTTTTACGAGACCCATATCTTCAAATATTCCAGACGGGAGGGCACCCGGGCTGACCGCATGGAAGGACAGATACCGGAACAGGTAAAGACAGCCAGAAGTCATGTGCTGATCGAGCTGGGAAAACAGCAGAAACAGAAATTTATGGAATATTATCTCGGCAGGGAAGTGGAGATCCTCTTTGAGGAGCAGGCCCAGATCCATGGTAAAACATATTGGATCGGCCATACCAGAGAGTATTTGAAAGTGGCAGCAGAGACAAAAGAAAGCCTGGAGAATTGCATAAAAATTGGCAAAATTGGCGGATTTGTCGAAGATGGCGTTTTTATTTGCGCAATATAATGGTTGAATTTCCCTCCAAGATATATTAGAATAAGGATATGGTTTAGAGAACTATCCGGCGGTTACGATCCGAATAGGTAACCCGAATAGTTACAAGTTTAGATAAGGGCGTGAGAGATTATGGAGAATAATTTAGGAAATACTCAATATTTCAAAGTGAAGACAGAACCGGAAGTCCGGGTAAAGGAAGTTCTGGACCTGGTATACAATGCTATGGCGGAGAAAGGATATAATCCGGTAAACCAGATCGTTGGTTACATCATGTCCGGCGACCCGACTTATATCACCAGCTACAAGGGTGCCAGAAGTACCATTATGAAAGTAGAGCGTGATGAGTTAGTGGAGGAGCTTTTGAAGGAGTATATCAAGAACGAATCCTGGAAGCGTGACTGATGATGAGAATCATGGGACTTGACTATGGCTCTAAGACAATAGGGGTGGCGATCAGCGACCCTCTGGGTCTTACTGCCCAGGGAATCGAAATTATCCGTCGGGAAGATGAAAATAAACTTAGAAAATCCCTTCGCCGGATTGAGGAGCTTGTAAGCGAATATCAGGTGGAAGAGATTGTTCTTGGATTTCCCAAGAACATGAATAACACCATAGGAGAACGGGCGCAGAAGTCTCTGGAGCTGAAGGAAATGCTGGAGAGAAGATGCGGACTGCCTGTGATCATGTGGGATGAAAGGCTGACTACTGTTGAGGCCAACCGTACGCTCATGGAAAGCGGCGTGCGCAGAGAGAACAGAAGTAAATACGTGGATATGATAGCTGCAGTGTTTATTTTGCAGGGCTATCTGGATGCAAAAGCAAACCCGGGTACAGTTTGATTTCAGCTTGATACCGTATTTGGACTATTGAGGGAAAGAAGGCTCGTTTCCGGGTTTGGGCGTTTATGCACGTAAAAAGAACGACAGAAAGGAAGAATGTATGGAGACAATTATTTTTGATGGAGAAGACGGAACAGAATTGGAGTTAGGAATTCTGGAACAGACAAGAGTGAACGGAAGCGTATATCTGCTGGTAGTGGATCCCGACGATTCGGACGATGAAGGGGCAGCAGCATATATTTTAAAGGACATTTCAGAGGATGGCGAAGAAGAAGGCTGCTACGTGTTCGTGGAAGACGATACGGAATACGATGCGGTTTTTAAGGTCTTTGAAGCCATGTTAGAGGACATTGAATTTGAAAATTGAACGGAGAAATTGGAGGAATTAACTTGAAAAAAAACAACAACTCAAAATTGAAGATCATTCCTTTGGGCGGGTTGGAACAGATAGGAATGAATATTACTGCCTTTGAATATGAGGACAGTATTGTCGTAGTGGACTGCGGTCTGTCATTTCCGGAGGACGATATGCTGGGAATTGACCTTGTTATACCGGACATCACATATCTGAAGGACAATATTGACAAAGTCAAAGGTTTCGTTATCACCCATGGTCATGAGGATCATATTGGGGCGCTTCCTTACGTGATGAAGGAGATCAATATCCCCATCTATGCAACAAAGCTTACGATCGGATTAATCGAGAATAAATTCAAAGAGCATAACCTGCTTAGAAGTACCAAGAGAAAAGTGATCAAACATGGACAGTCCATCAATCTGGG
Organism: Blautia sp. JLR.GB0024; assembly: GCF_037000545.1. Taxonomy (NCBI): domain Bacteria; kingdom Bacillati; phylum Bacillota; class Clostridia; order Lachnospirales; family Lachnospiraceae; genus Blautia; species Blautia sp. JLR.GB0024. The sequence goes on from NZ_JBANBF010000010.1 coordinate 46,727, forward strand.
CTGCTTTCGTATAGAATTTATCAAGACAAACCACAGCATTCAGGATGCCTCCGCGCTGGCAATTTATTCACCTGCGGGAATCGTGGTGCATACCGGTGACTTCAAAGTGGACTATACTCCTGTGTTCGGAGACGCCATTGATCTGCAGCGGTTTGCGGAAATCGGAAAGAAAGGTGTACTGGCACTTATGTGCGACAGTACCAATGCAGAGCGCAAGGGATTTACCATGTCCGAGCGCACGGTTGGAAGGACCTTTGACAATATATTTGCAGAGCATAAGAATACCAGGATCATCATTGCCACCTTTGCATCCAATGTAGACAGGGTGCAGCAGATTATTAATTCTGCTTACAAATACGGCAGGAAAGTGGCTGTGGAGGGCCGAAGCATGGTCAATGTCATCGGAACAGCTTCTGAACTGGGATATCTGAGGATTCCGGACAAGACGCTTATTGAGATTGACCAGCTTAGGAATTATCCGGACGAGAAGGTGGTGCTGATCACCACGGGAAGCCAGGGCGAGTCCATGGCAGCCCTGTCCAGGATGGCAGCCAGCATTCACAAGAAAGTGACGATCAAGCCCAACGATACGATCATTTTCAGTTCCAACCCCATTCCGGGTAATGAAAAGGCAGTATCCAAGGTGATCAATGAACTGAGCATGAAAGGCGCGGACGTTATTTTCCAGGATGCCCACGTATCCGGACATGCCTGCCAGGAGGAGATCAAGCTGATCTATTCCCTGGTAAAACCCAAATACGCCATTCCGGTGCACGGTGAATACCGCCACCTGAAAGCCCAGGCAGGTCTTGCCCTGGATTTGGGAATTCCGAAAGAAAATGTGTTTATCCTGCAGTCCGGCGATGTGCTGGAACTGAATGAGGAGGAACCTGCTAAAGTTACAGGCAAAGTGCGCACAGGCGCTATCCTGGTTGACGGACTTGGTGTGGGCGATGTGGGAAATATCGTGCTTCGTGACCGCCAGCATCTGGCAGAGGACGGTATCATGATCGTGGTGCTGACTCTGGAGAAGCGTTCCAGCCGTCTATTGGCAGGACCGGACATAGTCTCCCGTGGTTTTGTGTATGTAAGGGAATCGGAAGATTTGATGGATGAGGCCAGAATTGTGGTGGAGGACGCCATTGATGTGTGCCTGGACAAGCATATAACAGACTGGGGCAAAATCAAGAATGTGATCAAGGACTCCCTGGGTGAATTTTTATGGAAGAGAACCAAGAGAAATCCCATGATTCTGCCCATCATCATGGAGGCTTAAGAAGATGAGTATAATCGACGTCTGCGTGGACAAGCTGGTGCATGCAATCAAAAACGGCGTTGTCTACAAGCAGTACTGCACGGCTCTGGAAGAGATCAAGGCGGTCCCGGGGCTGAAGGAACAGGTAGATGAGCTGCGCAAGCTGAATTATCAGATTCAGGCAGAAGGTGACGATATCAATCTCTATGATGCGATTGATGATATAGACAGCAAGATGGATGAACTGTGCAGGATTCCGGAGGTAAACCGTTTCCTGGAAGCGGAGCTTACGCTGTGCAGACAGCTTCAGAGTATTGACGCTTCCATTCATCAGGGAATACAGTTGGATATTCCGGATCTTTAACAAAACAGGCTGTTTTCGGCCGGCGCTTTTCCTGCCGGGCCGGAAACGGGTTATAAGGAGAACAACATGGCAAAAGGAATCAGAAAACAGGGTGCGGCATCTATAATGGCAAGCGGATTTTTCAGGCTGGCAGTTTATGCCTGTATTATATTTGCGGTCATTTTTGTGGGCAAGTCTGCCTATGATTTCGGGTATGCGATCTTCAATGAGGTTCCGATGGCTGAGGGAGAGGGAACAGATATCACGGTTGTGATCAAGGATGGTTCCTCTGTCTATCAGATAGGCAAGATCCTGAAGAAAAAGGGCCTGATCGAGGACGCAAAGGTCTTCGTAGTACAGGAGAAACTGTCCAATTATAAGAATAAACTTCAGGCAGGTACCTATATTCTGAATACCAATATGACAGCAGAAGAGATGATGGCAATTCTGGCCCGTGAGAATGTGGACGGCCAGCCCACCCAGGGTGGCGGTACAGACGGCAATTCGGCTGTACAGGATACCTCGGAGACTGGCGGGGAAGGCACAGACCAGGGAACAGAATAGCAGAGGAAATAAAAGTGATAGTTGACGAGAGAATGGTAACCTATATTAATTCCCTGGACAGAGGAAACACCCCCTTTCTCAATGAACTGGAGAAAAAAGCCAGGGAGGACAGGGTGCCTGTCATCCGCAGGGAGATGCAGAGTTTCCTGAAAGTATTGCTTCAGATAAAACGTCCCCGCCTCATTTTAGAGGTGGGGACTGCTGTTGGGTTCTCCACGCTTCTGATGAGCGAATACGCGCCGGAGACGTGCAGGATCACCACCATAGAGAACTATGAGAAGCGGATACCCATTGCGCAGGAAAATTTCAAAAAAGCGGGCAAAGAGGACCGGATCACCCTGCTTTGCGGGGATGCTGCCCGGGTATTAACAACGCTGGAGGGTCCTTATGACCTGATTTTTATGGATGCTGCCAAGGCGCAGTATATTCATTTTCTTCCGGAAGTGTTAAGGCTTCTCGGACCGGGAGGAATCCTGGTGTCCGACAATGTGCTGCAGGACGGGGACCTGATCGAGTCCCATTTTGCCGTGGAGCGCAGGAACCGCACCATTTACAAAAGAATGCGGGAGTATCTCTATGTGCTGAAGAACCATGAAGAACTGGAAACCTCCATACTGCCTCTGGGAGATGGAGTGACTCTGAGTATAAAGAAACAGAAACAGGATGGATAAAATGAGAAAAAAACCAGAATTACTGATTCCCGCCAGCAGCCTGGAAGTTCTGAAGATCGCTGTGATCTACGGCGCAGATGCCGTATACATCGGCGGCGAGGTGTTCGGACTGAGGGCAAAAGCCCGGAATTTTTCCATGAAGGATATGGCGGAAGGTATTGCCTTTGCCCACAGATATGGGGTGAAAGTGTATGTGACAGCCAATATCCTGGCCCACAACAGGGATTTGGAGGGTGTGCGGGAATATTTTGAAGAGTTAAAAGAGATTAAGCCGGATGCACTGATCATATCAGACCCCGGTATTTTTATGATCGCAAAGGAAGTCTGCCCGGAGATTGAGCGGCATATCAGCACCCAGGCCAACAACACCAATTACGGCACTTACCGGTTCTGGCATGAACTGGGGGCTAAGCGTGTGGTGTGCGCAAGGGAGCTTTCCCTGGAGGAGATCAGGGAGATTCGTGCCAATATTCCCAGGGATATGGAGATTGAGACATTTATCCATGGGGCTATGTGCATTTCCTATTCGGGAAGATGCCTGCTGAGCAATTTCTTCACAGGAAGAGACGCCAACCAGGGGGCTTGTACCCATCCCTGCCGCTGGAAATACTCCATTGTGGAGGAGACAAGGCCGGGGGAATATATGCCCGTCTATGAGAACGAGAGAGGGACTTATATTTTCAATTCCAAGGATTTGTGCATGATCGAGCACATGGATGATATCCTGACAGCAGGGATTGACAGCCTGAAAATAGAAGGGCGCATGAAGACCGCCCTGTATGTGGCAACAGTGGCAAGAACCTACAGAAAAGCCATAGATGACTATTTTGACAGCCCTGAACTTTATCAGAAAAATATGCCCTGGTACAGGGAACAGATTATGGGATGCACCTACAGACAGTTCACCACCGGATTTTTCTATGGGAAACCGGATGAAACTGCACAGATATATGACAGCAATACTTATGCCAAGGACTACACTTATCTGGGATATCTGGAAGACAGGACGCCGGAAGGGCTGTACCGCATCACCCAGAGGAATAAATTCCTCGTGGGAGAGACGATAGAGGCCATGAAACCGGACGGAGAGAACCGCCCGGTGGTTGTGAAAGCCATATATGATGAGGAAGGGAATTCCTGTGAAAGTGCCCCGCATCCCCAGCAGGTGCTGTATGTGGATTTGGGGGAAGGACTTGAACTGTACGATATTTTAAGACGGAAGGAAGCAGTTCCGGAGCTTTAAGACAGCATTTTTTTCAATACGGGAGACATAAGAGCGGCTGATATTCAGCCGCTTTGCTATTTCCCTCTGTGTCAGTTCCTTTTCTCCGTAGAGGCCGTACCGCAGCTTGAGCACCTCCAGTTCCCGTTCACTGAGCACCTGGTCCAGAAGCCCGTAGAGCTTTCTGATATCCTCCTTCAGCGAATAGTGGTCCACCACGTCTACCGGTTCATTTTCAATCACATCCAGAAGATTTATCTCATTGCCCTCCTTGTCTGTTCCGATAGGCTCGTAGAGGGAAACTTCCTTGTTGGTCTTTTTCTTGGAACGCAGCAGCATAAGGAGTTCATTGTCAATACATCGCGCAGCATAGGTGGAGAGACGGTTGGATTTCTCTCCGTTGAATGTATGGATGGCCTTAATAAGCCCAATGGTTCCGATGGAAATCAAATCATCTAAATCTTCCTCAACCCCTTGATATTTTTTCACAATATGTGCAACAAGGCGCAGATTGCGCTCTATGAGAATATTTTTAGCTTCCTGGCTGCCCCTTTTGTATTCTTGAAGATAATACTTCTCTTCTTCGGAAGTCAAGGGCTTAAGAAATGTTTTCAAGCAGCTTTACCTCAAAGGGATTTAATTATAGTCTATGAGCAAATCCGCCAAATTGTGCTTTTCCCACTCATTTAGGGACGGGTAGGCTGCAAAAAAACTCAGTTCATGCTTCTGGGATAAGGTTTTTTCTCGTCTGTCAGACCTGCAAGATAGTCCATGCTGGTATCCAGGGCAAGAGCGATCCTTTTGCACTGTTCAAAGGTGTAGTAGCGTTTTCCGTTTTCGATTTTAGAGTAATCGCTCTGATCAATGCCGGTCAGGTGCTGCATTTTGATCTGGGTATATCCCCTTTTGATTCTTAAGTCTTTTAATCTGGACAATTCATATACCTCTTTTCTTTTTTGAAACAGCCTGTAACCGTTCATCTTTATGCATCCGGCCGTCTGGAAGCCGCTTCATAAGGCCGGATGCCTATTGGCATTGGGGTTCCGTACGGTCAGCGCTGGAAATGCAAAGATTTGTCTGAATGGTTACTACAGCTCTCCATTGTTAATCAATTATGGCGTTGTGACCTATTGACTCTAGGGTGAAATTGACCTATAATCTTATGAAAAAGAGTAGGAGCAGAGGGCTGTTTATATGGGCGGGAATTACAATAGTCAGCAGCAGGGAAGTGACTGTACGCAGGGCGGCATGAGCCTGCTGTCTGTGGAGTGGAGCTGTATGGGACAGGGGATGGCTAAGTACCGGACAGGGAGCGGGGAATATGCTTTATTTATCATAACCAAAGGGAGCGGAAGTATAACAGCAGGCGGGAAAGATTATGGCGTAAACGTGGGAAATGTGCTGGCGGTCACCCCGGAGACGGAAGTGAAAATCCAGGGAAACGCGCAGAATTTCTTCTATTATATCCGTCTGTGTTCCTGTGGTGCCCAGGTGGAGGAATGTGTCAGGGAGGCCGGTCTTGCCGGGGAGACGCCCCTTCGTTCTGCAGACTGTCTGGCGGAACTGACAAGGACAGTCAGAGATATGCTTGAGGCGGGAAGTGCGGACTATGTGGAGCGGCTGGAACAGAACTGCCGTGTGACGAAGATATGGATCGATCTGATCGAGGATTACAGGAAATCCCTGGGGCAGACAGGATATAAAGTGCCGGACAGCAGGGGCAGAGCCGGAGAAATACAGGAGATTGCCGCATATATGAAAGCGCATATGGAGCAGAGCCTGAAAATCGAGCAGATCGCCCGGGAACATGGAATGAACAGGAGCGGTCTGACCAGACAATTCCGGACAGTCATGGGATGCCCGCCCCAGCAGTATCTCCTGCAGGTGAGGATGGAGAGGGCAAAGGAACTTCTGCGTGATACGCAGGATACGATCGGTGAGATCGCTGCCCGGGTGGGATACAGGGATGCGCTGGCATTTTCGCATATCTTTAAGGAAAAATGTGGGATAGGGCCAAGGGAGTACAGGAAGGATCAGGCTCATGTAAACGGATAATATTTAAGAAGATTATGTGTGTTATAGGTAATCGAGAAAGAAATAGCCGGTATTTGGTTCTGAAATACCAATAATTCTTAAGAAGGGTACAGAAATTATAGGTAATCGAGGAAGAAATAGCCGTTTTTTGGTTTTGAAATACCAATAATTCTTAAGAAGAGTAAAGAAATTATAGGTAATCGAGGAAGAAATAGCCGTTTTTTGGTTTTGAAATACCAATAATTCTTAAGAAGGGTAGAGAAATTATAGGTAATCGAGGAAGAAATAGCCGTTTTCTGGTTTTGAAATACCAATAATTCTTAAGAAGAGTGCAGAAATTATAGGTAATTGAGAAGACATTGGCATAAATTTAGTCCTGGAATACCTATAATTTTTCAGAGTAATATATGATTTGCAGGTAAGCAGGGTGATTGGGTTTTATAATAAAAAAACCAGTCAGCCATTGCGTGGCAGAAAAAAATATGATACAGTAATAATAAGTCAGAAAGCGGATTCCCGCATTTCTTTCCAGGTGGTTCCACCGTTGTTTCCAAAACAAATGAAGCAAGTAAAAAGAGAATATGTACACCCGCGCCGGAGGGGTATTTCTGTCCTGCTGCGGGGGAAAGGAGTATCTGTATGTTCAGCAGTGTTATGTCAGCAGCTATCTGCGGTGTGAACTGCGTTCCTGTACGGGTAGAGGCGGATGTGAGCAGCGGTCTGCCTGTATTTAATATGGTCGGATACCTGTCATCCCAGGTGAGGGAGGCCCAGGAGCGGGTGAAAACGGCGATCAGAAACACGAAGATCAGCCTGCCGCCCAAAAGGATCACGGTTAATCTGGCGCCGGCAGATGTGCGGAAGGAGGGGAACCGGTTTGACCTGCCCATTGCAGCCGCACTTCTGGCAGCGTTCGGATACATAGAAGAGGAGAAATTAAGCGGTGTGATGCTGGCCGGTGAACTGGGGCTGGACGGCAGGATAAACAGCGTCAGAGGTATCCTGCCTCTGGCAGAGACCGCGGCGCAAAACGGGTGCTGGCTCTGTATCGTTCCTGTGGGCAACTGCAGGGAGGCATTGGCAACAGGAAAGATAAAGGTTCTGGGAGTGGAGTCCCTGCAGGAGTTTCTGGACGCGTCTGGCAGGGAAAAATGGGGTGTGGAAGACCAGAGGATATATGACCGGGAGAATCTTAAAGAACCTGTTTATAATGTGGATTTCAGGGAGATCCAGGGACAGGAGACTGTGAAACGGGCTGCCGTGATTGCGGCTGCCGGGTTCCATAACTTTCTCATGACAGGGCCTCAGGGTGCGGGGAAGACGATGATCGCCCGCAGGATTCCTACTATTATGCCGCGGCTTTCCAGAGAGGAGAGTCTGGAAGTATCCAGAATATACAGTGTCGCAGGGCTTTTGACAGAGGAACAGCCATTTATGTCAGCAAGGCCATTTCGGGCACCGCATCACACCATTTCTCCCCAGGCGCTGGCCGGAGGCGGCAGAATTCCAAGGCCCGGGGAAATCACACTTTCACACAGAGGCGTTCTTTTTCTGGACGAAATTCCTGAATTTTCCCACAATTCCATAGAAATACTGAGACAGCCCCTGGAGGAGCATAAGGTGATGATCGCCAGAACCGGGGGTTCTTATGAATTTCCGGCACACTGTATGCTGGTGGCAGCAATGAACCACTGTCCCTGCGGCAGATATCCGGATCTGAAGCGCTGTACCTGTACGGACAGGGATATCAGCAGGTATGCCGGGAAAATCAGCGGCCCCATACTGGACCGGATAGACATCTGCGCAGAAGCGGCCTGCATGACGTATCAGGAGATTTCCGGCGGGAAGGCGGGACAGAGTTCGGCAGAGCTTATGAAAAGGGTAGAAAAGGCATTTTTGGCACAGCAGGACAGGTATCAGGGGCTGAAGGTATGCTATAATTCGGAACTGTCCGGAAAACAGGTGGAAAAATACTGCAGTGTCAGTCGTGAAGGACAGCGCCTTTTGGAAAAAGCTTACGAAAAGATGAATTTAAGTGCCAGGGCCTATCATAAGATTTTAAAGACAGCACGTACGATCGCAGACCTGGATGGGGAAGAAGAGATCAAGGAAGCACAGATCAGTGAGGCTGTGTGCTACAGAGGACTGGAGAGAAAGAAGGTATGAAATACATGGAAAAAGAGAAGATTTTCTGCTGTTCCAAGACAGGAAAAGCCTATCCGGACAAGCTCAGATGTTTTGAGGACATGCCGGAATATTTGTATGTGAAGGGAAAACTTCCGGACAGCCGTAAAAAGAGTGTGGCTATTGTGGGGGCCAGAAGGTGCAGCAGTTACGGCAGCTCACAGGCGTATTACTTTGCAAAAGAGCTGTCCCGGTTCGGGATCCAGATCATAAGCGGAATGGCCAGAGGTGTGGACGGCTGGGCGCACAGGGGAGCGCTGGACGGCGGAGGAGAGACCTTTGCGGTTCTGGGCAACGGTGTGGATATCTGTTACCCCAGGCAGAATATGGATATATATAGAAGGATTCCGTTCCGGGGAGGCGTACTTTCAGAGTATGAGCCGCAGACACCGGCCCTTCCCTACCATTTCCCAAGGAGGAACCGGCTCATCAGTGCACTGGCGGATCTGGTACTGGTCATAGAGGCAGGGAAAAAGAGCGGTTCCCTGATTACTGTGAACTTTGCACTGGAGCAGGGAAAGACTGTTTATGCCCTTCCGGGGCGCTTGGGGGATACACTCAGTGAGGGATGCAACAACTTGATTTTTGAAGGCGCAGGCATTGCAAACTCCGTGGATATTATTCTGGATGAACTTCAGATTTCGGAAAAATTAAAAACAGATTTGGAGGCAAAATCAAACTTTAGGCTTGCAAGCCGGGAAGAAATGGTGTATAGTTGTCTGGATTTGAGGCCAAAATATCTGGAAGAGATTTTCCTTCAGGTAGAACTAAATCCTGGGGAAATTCAGGAAATATTATTGAAACTGGAATTGAAGGGGCTTGTAGCAGAGCCAGTCAAAAATTATTATGCCAGAACGGGAGGTTGAGATGGCGAAATATTTAGTGATTGTGGAATCACCGGCAAAAGTGAAGACAATCAAGAAATTTCTCGGTTCAAATTATGAGGTCATGGCGTCCAACGGACATGTAAGGGATCTTCCCAAAAGCCAGCTTGGAATCGACGTGGAGAATGATTACGAACCTAAATATATAACTATCAGGGGAAAGGGGGATATCCTGGCGGGGCTTCGCAAGGCCGCGAAAAAAGCGGACAAGGTATATCTTGCAACTGACCCCGACCGTGAAGGAGAAGCCATTTCCTGGCACCTGTCCAAAGCGCTGAAACTGGACGAGAAGAAGATGCGCAGAATTACATTCAATGAGATTACGAAAACTGCAGTGAAAGCTTCTATTAAAGAGGCGCGCGACATTGACATGAATCTGGTGGATGCGCAGCAGACCAGAAGAATGCTGGACCGCATGGTTGGTTACAGGATCAGTCCGGTACTCTGGGCTAAGGTGAAAAGAGGGCTCAGTGCGGGCCGTGTACAGTCAGTGGCCCTGCGCATCATCGGGGACCGTGAGGATGAGATCAATGCATTTATCCCTGAGGAATACTGGACACTGGATGCGGAATTTGCTGTCAAAGGCGAAAAGAAGCCGCTGATCGCCAAGTTCTATGGAAATAAAAACAAAAAAATGAGCATCGGCTCAAGGGAAGAACTGGATAAGATCCTTGCCGGGCTGGAGGGCGCCAGCTATGAAGTGGCTGAGGTGAAGAAGAGCGAGAGAACGAAAAAGCCGCCGCTTCCGTTTACTACCAGTACCTTACAGCAGGAAGCATCGAAAGTGCTGAATTTTTCCACACAGAAGACCATGCGTCTGGCGCAGCAGCTCTATGAGGGAATTGATATTAAAGGGAACGGCACAGTGGGTGTTATCACCTATCTGCGTACAGACTCCACCAGGATCTCTGAGGAGGCTGAATCTGCCGCTCATGAATACATCACTTCCCAGTATGGGCCGGAATACACTCTGACCCAGGAGAAAAAGGATGATAAGAAGAAAAAGATACAGGATGCCCATGAAGCCATCCGTCCAACAGATATTTCAAGGACACCTGCTTCTCTGAAGGAATCTCTGAGCAGAGACCAGTTCAGGCTGTATCAGCTCATCTGGAAACGCTTTACTGCCAGCAGGATGCAGAATGCAAAATATGAGACTACATCCGTGAAGATCAAGGGCGGAGAGTATTATTTTACCATGGCTGCCTCTAAGCTGAAATTCGACGGCTTTATGGCTGTCTATGTGCAGGAGGATGAGGAGAAGACAGAGAATTCTTTCCTTGCAAAAGGACTGGACGAGAGCACAGAGCTTTCCTTCCAGGGATTCCATGAGCAGCAGCATTTTACACAGCCGCCGGCACATTATACGGAGGCTACACTGGTAAAGGCGCTGGAGGAACTGGGAATCGGACGTCCAAGTACCTATGCCCCTACGATCACCACGATCATTGCAAGGCGGTATGTGGCGAAGGAGAATAAGAATCTGTATATGACGGAGCTGGGCGAAGTCGTTAATAATATTATGAAGAAGTCATTCCCCAGTATTGTGGATGTGTATTTTACGGCCACAATGGAGGAACTGCTGGACAGTGTGGGGGAAGGACTTGTGCAGTGGAAGACTGTGATACGGAATTTCTATCCGGATCTGGAGGATGCAGTGCAGACTGCGGAGAAAGAGCTGGAGGAAGTGAAGATTGAGGATGAGGTGACAGATGTTATCTGCGATCTGTGCGGGCGGAATATGGTGATCAAATATGGGCCGCACGGGAAGTTCCTGGCTTGTCCGGGATTTCCGGACTGCAGGAATACGAAGCCTTATCTTGAAAAAATCGGTGTTCCCTGTCCTGTCTGCGGGAAAGATGTGGTGCTGCGCAGGAGTAAGAAGGGGCGCCGGTATTATGGATGTGAGAATAATCCGGAATGCGAGTTTATGTCATGGCAGAAGCCTTCTAAGGAGAAATGCCCGAATTGCGGTGGGTATATGCTGGAGAAGGGGAATAAGATTGTTTGTGCGGATGAGCATTGTGGGTTTGTGATGATACGGAAGAAGGATGAGGTGGAGCAGGAGGCCTGATTTGTGTAAGTGAGAGGGTGGCAGGAGCGGAGGTTGTCTAAGGCGGACGATACCTGCCGCACAAAGTCCCTGGAGGCCAGTCGGCAGATGGGGATGGACTAATGGAAAAAAGCGGGAAGAATGGGTGAACCGGATAGAACCGCAGACAAAACTGATGTTTTGTCTGCTCAGCTATCCTTAGAATTTGCTTTTGTGAAGCAAATTCTATCACCCATTCTTCCCGCTTTTTCCCATAAGTCCATCCAGCCATCTGCCTCCAATGGCCCCCAGGGACTTTGTGCGGCAGGTATCTGGCAGTGAGAAAAACAGTGCGTGCGGAAAGTGCTGGATGGGTGTTTACACAGGTATTTGGTAGAGAGAAAAGAGATGTGGGAGGTGCTGGATAGATGGTCCACAGGTATCTGGTAGTGAGAAAAACAGTGCATGCGGAAAGTGCTGGATAGGTGTTAATACAGGTATCTGGAAGTGGGAAAGGCAGTGTATGTGGAAGGTGCTGGATGGGGGGCACACAGGTATTTGGCAGTGAGAAAAGGGATGTGTGGGGAAAGAGGAGTTGGGGGTAAGGTTGGGGGAAAAGGGGGTGGTATCTGACATTGGGGGATGGGGGGAGAGAAGAGTTGGAGAATGGGGGAAAGTATCTGACAGACGGGGAAAGTAAGGGAAGTCTGGGAAATTTCAATTGTTTTGAAAGTTAAGTTTGTGGGAAAGAGATAAATAGACAGAAAATAAAAAAATCATGCATTGATTTCAGAATAATTGTGTGTTAAAATAAAAAAGGATATAGAGAATAGAAATTAGCGGTTATATTCTGTAGGAATAGAGTGAAAGGAGGTCGCTATGAGCGTACAGTTATTGGATAAAACCAGAAAGATTAACAAACTGCTTCATAACAACAATTCTTCTAAGGTGCTGTTCAACGACATTTGTGAGGTGATGGTGGAGACTTTGGATTCTAATATCCTGGTTATCAGCCGGAAAGGAAAGGTGCTTGGTGTAGGTACCTGTCCGGGCGTGGAGGAGATTACGGAATTGATTGACAGTGAAGTGGGAGGATATATTGATAAACTGCTCAATGAACGTCTGCTGGGCGTGCTGTCAACAAAGGAGAACGTGAATCTCCAGACACTGGGATTTGAAGGCGAGAACATCAGTAAGTATATGGCGATCATCAGCCCCATTGATATTGCCGGCGAGAGACTGGGTACCCTTTTTATGTACAGGGATCAGAAAGGGTATGATATTGAGGATATTATTGTAAGTGAATATGGAACAACAGTGGTTGGGCTGGAAATGATGCGTTCTGTACATGAGGAGAATGCAGAGGAGAACCGGAAGATCCAGGTTGTGAAATCTGCGTTCAATACGCTTTCTTTCTCAGAATTGGAAGCGATCATCCATATTTTTGATGAGCTGGACGGGGACGAAGGAATTCTGGTTGCCAGCAAGATCGCAGACAGAGTGGGAATCACACGTTCCGTGATCGTCAATGCGCTGAGAAAATTCGAGAGTGCCGGCGTTATTGAGTCCAGGTCCTCAGGCATGAAAGGAACCTATATCAAAGTGCTCAATGAAGTGATCTTTGATGAATTGGAAGAGATCAAGAAACGCAAACTGGTGAAAAAACAGTAAATGCATGGAAAGAAAACCGGAGGTTATTCATATAGTAGGAAATAACCTCCGGTTTTCTTTGGGTTTTTATATTTTTACGGAAAATACTGTATGCGGTCAGCAGATTTGGGCTAAACTTTTGCTATGGGATGGCCCGGAACCCGGTTTTCATGCGGAAATATAAAGATTCTAAAATAAATATAAAATTCAATGAAAATTAAAAAGATGAGATAAAACGAGAATACAAGAGAAAAAATGAGAAATAATTAGTATTAACTCAATTAATTGGAGATGAAAGAAGTTGCAGAAATGCGGCAGATTCACTAATATATGACTAACGGTTAGCACTCGAATCAAATGAGTGCTAATAACAAGCAGAGAATTCTAAAAGGAGGCAATAGATATGAAATTAGTACCATTAGGAGACAGAGTTGTATTAAAACAGTTGGTTGCAGAAGAGACCACAAAATCCGGAATCGTGTTACCGGGCCAGGCACAGGAAAAGCCACAGCAGGCAGAAGTTGTAGCAGTAGGACCGGGCGGAGTGATTGACGGCAAAGAGATCAAAATGGAAGTTGCCGAAGGTGACCAGGTGATCTACTCCAAATATGCTGGTACAGAAGTGAAGCTTGACGGCGAAGAGTACATCATCGTTAAGCAGAGCGATATCCTTGCAGTAGTAAAATAACAGGAAGCTGTCGGCGAAGAGACAGCAGCAGAAGCTGATTTTACGGAAACTCTATTAACATGAATAAAACCAGAAAACAGAAATAGACATTATTTTAATTTCAGGAGGAATCGAATCATGGCAAAAGAAATCAAATACGGCGCAGAAGCAAGAGCTGCCCTTGAAAGTGGTGTAAACCAGTTAGCTGATACCGTTCGTGTAACTTTAGGACCGAAAGGAAGAAACGTTGTTCTTGACAAATCTTTCGGCGCTCCGCTTATCACAAACGACGGTGTTACAATCGCAAAAGAGATCGAGCTGGCAGACGGATTTGAAAACCAGGGTGCTCAGCTGATCAAAGAAGTTGCATCCAAGACAAACGATGTAGCAGGTGATGGTACCACCACAGCAACTGTTCTGGCACAGGCAATGGTAAACGAAGGTATGAAGAACCTGGCAGCAGGCGCTAACCCGATCATCCTGAGAAAAGGTATGAAGAAAGCAACAGATGTTGCAGTTGACGCTATTCAGAAGATGAGCGGCAAGATCGAAAGAAAAGACCAGATCGCAAGAGTAGCAGCTATCTCCGCCGGCGATGATGAAGTGGGCGAAATGGTAGCAGATGCTATGGAAAAAGTAAGCAATGACGGTGTTATCACAATTGAAGAATCCAAGACCATGAAGACAGAGCTGGATCTGGTAGAAGGTATGCAGTTTGACAGAGGTTATATCTCCGCATACATGGCTACAGATATGGATAAGATGGAAGCTGTTCTGGATGATCCTTATATTCTGATCACTGACAAGAAGATCTCCAACATCCAGGATTTACTTCCTATTTTAGAGCAGATCGTAAAATCAGGCGCAAAACTGCTGATCATCGCTGAAGACATTGAAGGCGAAGCTCTGACAACCCTGATCGTAAATAAATTAAGAGGAACCTTCTCCGTGGCAGCAGTCAAAGCTCCGGGATATGGTGACAGAAGAAAAGAGATGCTGCAGGATATCGCGATCCTGACAAACGGTACTGTGATCTCCGACGAACTGGGTCTGGAATTAAAAGACGTTACCATGGATCAGTTAGGACGTGCAAAATCTGTTAAAGTACAGAAAGAAAGCACAGTTATCGTTGACGGCGAAGGCAACAAAGAAGATATCAATGCAAGAATCGCTCAGATCAAACATCAGATCACTGAGACAACATCTGAATTTGATAAAGAGAAATTACAGGAAAGACTTGCAAAACTGGCCGGCGGCGTTGCTGTTATCCGTGTAGGTGCTGCTACCGAGACAGAGATGAAAGAAGCAAAACTGCGTATGGAAGATGCCCTGAATGCTACAAGAGCAGCAGTTGAGGAAGGTATCATCGCAGGCGGCGGATCTGCTTACATCCACGCATCCAAAGAAGTTGAGAAACTGATCGCAGGACTGGACGGAGACGAGAAGACAGGTGCTAAGGTTGTTCTGAAAGCTCTGGAATCCCCGCTGTACCACATTGCAGCAAATGCCGGTCTGGAAGGTTCTGTTATCATCAACAAAGTAAAAGAATCCGAGACAGGTGTAGGATTTGACGCATTAAACGAGAAATATGTGGATATGGTCAAAGAAGGTATCCTGGATCCTACAAAAGTTACAAGAAGCGCACTGCAGAACGCAACAAGCGTTGCAGGTACTCTGCTGACAACAGAAGCTGTTGTTTCCAACATCAAAGAAGAAACACCGGCTATGCCGGCAGGCGGTGCTCCTGGAATGGGAATGATGTAATATATAATAGAAATTTCACATTTCTTATGCCGGTGTCATATGGACACCGGCATTTCTTTGTGATAGACTTATAAGCAAAAGCTGATACTAAAGGAGGAAAACATGAACGACGCGTACTCAGAGCTGCTCGTGAAAAAGGAGCAGACGATGAAGGAGAAGGCAATCAAGGTACTGGTTATCGCATTGATCGTACTGGCTGCAGTTGCCGGTATTTTATTTACACCGATTGCCTTGGTTGTAGCTGTGGTTCTGGGAGTGGCTGCCTATTTTCTGCTGCCGAACCTGGATCTGGAATTTGAATATCTCTATGTGAATGGAGAACTGGACATTGACAGGATCGCTTCCAAGGCAAAGAGAAAGAGAATAAAGAGCCTGGACCTTTCAAAGATGGAAATTATGGCACCCCTCAAGTCACATCGTCTGGACTACCAGAATCATAATAAAAATATGAAGGTTTTTGATTTTTCATCCGGAAATCCATCTCATAATATTTATGCCATGATCATCCCGGACGACAAAGAGGTTTGTAAAGTGCTGATCGAGCCGGACATGGAATTGATCAAAAATATTGAAAAAAGCTGTCCGAGAAAAGTTTTTACGGATTGACAGGTTTGTCGTAATTTGTTATATTATTTTACTATAAACAAACGAAGGGAGAACGAAAATGGGTAAGATTATTGGTGAAGGCATTACTTTTGACGATGTGCTGCTGGTTCCGGCATATTCCGAAGTAATCCCCAATCAGGTTGATTTGTCGACGAATCTGACAAAAAAAGTGAAGTTAAATATTCCGATGATGAGTGCAGGAATGGATACAGTTACCGAATATCGTATGGCGATCGCCATGGCGAGACAGGGAGGTATCGGTATCATTCATAAAAATATGTCTATAGAAGCACAGGCAGATGAGGTGGACAAGGTAAAACGTTCCGAGAACGGTGTTATCACAGATCCTTTCTATCTCTCACCTGAACATACTCTGGAGGATGCCAACAATCTGATGGCAAAATTCCGTATTTCTGGTGTTCCCATTACTGAGGGCAGGAAGCTGGTAGGTATCATCACCAACCGTGATCTGAAATTTGAAGAGGATTTCAGTAAGAAGATCAAAGAGAGCATGACATCAGAGAATCTGGTCACAGCCAGAGAAGGAGTGACTTTAGAGGAAGCAAAAAAAATCCTGGCAAAATCAAGAAAAGAAAAACTTCCGATTGTCGATGAAAACTTCAACTTAAAAGGTCTTATTACCATTAAAGATATTGAGAAACAGATAAAATATCCGTTATCCGCAAAGGACGAGCAGGGAAGACTGCTGTGCGGTGCCGCAGTGGGTATCACAGCCAATGTCATGGCACGTGTTGACGCGTTAGTGGAGGCACAGGTCGATGTTGTTGTTGTGGACTCAGCCCACGGACATTCCGCCAACATTCTCAAAGCAGTCAGAGAAATCAAAACAAAACATCCGAATCTGCAGGTAGTTGCAGGTAATGTGGCAACCGGAGCAGCTACAAAAGCCCTGATCGAGGCTGGTGTGGATGCTGTCAAGGTTGGTATCGGACCCGGTTCCATCTGTACCACACGTGTGGTTGCAGGTATCGGTGTACCGCAGATCACTGCAATTATGGAATGCTATGCTGCCGCAAAAGAGGCAGGCATCCCGATCATCGCAGACGGCGGTATCAAGTATTCAGGAGATATGACAAAAGCCATTGCGGCAGGAGCCAATGTCTGCATGATGGGCAGTATCTTCGCAGGATGTGACGAAAGCCCCGGAGATTTTGAATTATACCAGGGAAGAAAATACAAAGTTTACCGCGGCATGGGTTCCATTGCGGCAATGGAGAACGGCAGCAAGGACCGTTACTTCCAGCAGGATGCCAAGAAACTGGTTCCGGAAGGCGTGGAAGGACGAGTTGCTTACAAAGGCCATGTGGAGGATACCGTATTCCAGTTAGTGGGTGGTCTCCGCTCCGGAATGGGTTACTGCGGTGCAAAAGATATCGAGACTCTGAAGCAGACCGGTCAGTTTGTAAAAATCACAGCTGCGTCTCTGAAAGAATCTCATCCGCACGACATTCACATTACAAAAGAAGCACCGAATTACAGTGTAGACGAATAATAGGAAGCACAGGCATTGTGTATCTCCTATCGATACAAGAACAGAGGCTGTTGCTAAAGTGGCAACAGCCTTTTGTCTTATAAAGGGGAAGCCTGTGATACAGGAAATGTACATAAATGGGGAGAAACGCTTATGGGACAAAGGAGAGGAAATACCAGAAGGGATTACAGAAGGATAAACAGAAGGAAACAGAGAAACAGAAGGCTCATGCTTTTCGGCCTGGTCCTGCTGGGAATCATTTTCGCAATAGGGGTTATAAAAATAATGACAGGAAAGATACAGGAGGCCAAACTGGAAAAACTGCAGGCCCAGGTCACCCAGGAGAACGGCAGTTTTATCGGCGCGCCGCCTTTTGACGTGAACCTGCTGGATGTAAACGAGTATTCCAGGCCGGGTATCCCTCTGAAGAAAATAAAAGGCGTTGTGGTGCATTATACCGCCAATCCGGGAAGCACGGCAGCGGAAAACAGAAACTATTTTGAGGGCCTGAAGGACAGCCACGAGACAAAAGTGAGCAGCCATTTCGTCATAGGAATCGAGGGCGAGATCGTCCAGTGTATTCCCAGTTCAGAGATCGCCTATGCCTCCAATTCCCGCAATGACGACACCTTGTCCATCGAGTGCTGCCACAAGGATGAGACCGGCGAATTTACCCAGGCAACCTATGACTCCCTTGTGAAGCTGGTTGGATGGCTCTGCTACCGTTTTGATTTAAAGAGCAGTGATGTGATCCGCCACTACGATGTGACAGAGAAAATCTGCCCCAAATACTTTGTGGACCACCCCGATGCCTGGGAGCAGTTTAAAAAGGATGTGGACGGGCAGATCCAGGTGGTGGCTGAGGAAGTGAAGGCGGCGGAAGGGTAACATCGTTTGGTCTTAAGGAGCCACCAGGGTGTGAACGCACTAACGGTATGGCTGTAAAAAGAAAAGGGGGGATTCGATGCGTATATACAGAAAGATAAAGACATATTTTGAAGAGCATATCGTTTCTTCTTTTGTTCTTGTGTTCACGCTGGCGGTTCTGGTGATGGCACTGGTTTTTCAGGGATATCTGAAAAATGAGTACCTGAACTATCTTGTGGAACAAAGCTTTGAAACAGAGAATGCAGTATTGGTATCTGTTCAGAAAAATGTGAATTATTCTATTAAAGAGCATATAAATTTTGGCAGTGAGATGGTGGTATCTGCGGATATATATAATAAAGTCCAATCTTTTTATGACAGCAATGGATATAGTGCATTATATAATACCCTGTCAGACTATGATTATATTAAGAATACAGTTGCCGTAGCCATTGTGGGTGAGGATGGCCTGATGTGCCAGTATGACCGTTATAAGCGTTCCGACGGGGCTATGTGGGATGATGACAACGATAAGTATCTGCGTGAAATGTTTCAGGAGGTCATGAACAATACGAATAACTACTATATTCCCCTGTACATGGCATCCACAGAGCCAAGTGTGCATCCGCAGGATTCTGACCTGCGCCTTTTTCACGTGGCATATCCTTTGATCGGCAACAGGACCGGGCTTAAAAAAGTGAAAAATGTTCTGATCGTCAGCTATAATATGGATGTCTTTAAAGAATTTTTAAACACAGTGGAGATACCAAAAGTTAAATATGCGCAGGGCTACATCGCAGATGAGAACGGACAGATTCTCTACCATAATATGGATAAATATATCGGTACCGCAGAGGACAGCCTGGTGCGTGATGATGAGATACAGGTGATCAGCCGTGAGCTGGGCTATTTTGGCTGGACTATGAATATTTTGATGGATGAGCATAAAATGCAGGAGCATGTGGACCAGATTTACAACAGGGGTGTCATCATCTATATTCTGATTCTGGCGGCCTACATATTTCTGACTGTTTTTTTCATGCGTTATCTTCTCAAGCCTGTGACAAAGATTTCAGAGTCTATTAAGACAGTGAAAAAAGGAAATTTCCACAGTAAGATTTCCATAGAAGGAAAACATGAAATCTGGCAGCTTGCGGATGAGTACAATAGAATGATCGAAGCACTGGAAGAGAAAAATCTTGCCATGAAACGACAGCATGAGGAGACACTGGCGTCCATTGAGCGCCAGCATCAGGCAGAGCGGGAGGCCCTGGAATCCCAGATCAATGCACATTTCATATGTAATACACTGGGTACGATCAACTATGAAGCTATAGAGGCGGGAAATCGTCAGGTATCTGTGCTGATCAAAAAGCTTTCCAACATACTACGCTATACCTTTGACCAGAAATGCCAGGATGTATATCTGTATCAGGAGATAGCCTGGATTGACCAGTATCTTTATCTGCAGAAGACAAGATTTGAGAATGTATTTGATTATTCTATTGATTTTGAAGAGGAATACGGTTATTGGCCATGCTGTAAGCTGATGTTCCAGCCATTTGTAGAAAATTCCATCCTTCATGGGTTTGAGGGAAGACATGAGGGGGGAATGGTGAAGATCACTGTTTCAGAGGAAAAAGGCCGCTTAAGAATAGAGATAAAAGATAATGGAAGCGGAATAGATTCTGAAACTGAAAAGGTAATAAAAAATATCCTGGAGTCAAAAGGAATGGCACCTGTGCTGCAGCGTCAGAAGGTAGGGATAGGAATATTAAATGTTGTTACAAGAATGCGTATGTATTATGGAGAAAATCTGGATATCCAAATGCAGACAAATCTGGATTCAGGAACCTCCTTTATATTCTGGATTCCAATCCCGGAATCAGAGTTGAAAAAACAGAGTGAGATATGCCAGGAGGAGGAATTAGTGTGAGAATACTTATAGCAGAAGATGAGAAGAGGGCCAGCAGAGGACTCAGAAATCTGATCATGATGGCTTCGGATAAGCATGAGGTCGTGGGTGAGGCGGCGGACGGAAAAGAGGCATTTGAACTCATGAAGCTATTAGAGCCTGATGTGGTCTTTACTGATATTAAAATGCCCTATATGGATGGAATCTCTCTGATTAGAGCAGCAAGAGCTCAGGATATGAAGACTAAGTTTGTGATCATCAGCGCGTATGAGGAATTTGAACTGGCCAGGCAGGCCATCTCTCTTGGGGTCACGGATTATCTGGTGAAGCCTCTGGTCCCTGAGGACATTGAGGATATTATACACAGACTGGAGGAGCACAACAGTGTGGTCTGGGATAAAGAGAACAGGGATTTAAAAAGCAGATATCCCAATGCGCATCCGCTTATTTTAAAGGCAATGCATATTATAGAATGCTCTTATGCATCTAAAATTTCACAGAAAGATCTGGCTGCAGACCTGGGTGTCAGTGCGGAATATTTCAGTTATCTGTTCAGCAGAGATGTGGGAGAGAATTTTTCCAGGTTCCTTCGGAGATACCGGATTGAGAAAGCCCAGGAACTTTTGCTGGAAGGGGAAATTTCTAAGGACGAGGTACTGTATAGTGTGGGATTTTCAGATCCCAAGTATTTTAACAAATGCTTCAAAGAAGAGACTGGAGTCAATGTGACGGAGTTTATAAAGGCGAGACGTTAGTGTCTCGCTTTTTTGTGTGTAAAATGCTGTCAATATATGCTGCAAATGTACAATATATACAATGAAAAATAAAAAATATTAATTTTTTACTCCAATATTAAAAAAATACCCTAAAAAATTAATCCGAATCTTAAAAGCGGCGGTTTTTGAAATATCATTTAAACGCTATAATAAGGACATCCTAAGAAACAAAAAAACAAAAGGAGGAAACAAAATGAAGAGGAAAGTTGTTAAGACATTGGCACTGACCATGACATCTGCAATGGTATTGACCATGACAGCAGGCTGCGGCAGTTCGGGAGGCAGCGACACTAAGACTGACAGTACAGATACCGGTACAGAGGATACCGCAGATGATGCGGACACCGGTTCCACAGAGACTGAAACAGGAACAAAAGCTACTGCAGCAGACATAGGTGAGCCCAATGGCGGAAAAGAAGTTACCCTCTGGCATTATTTTGAGCATGAGGCTGACGCATTAAATGCAGTTGTAAAGAAATACAACGAAGAGCAAAGTGATATCTACATTGTACCTACTTTTGTATCACGTGATGAATTGATGAAACAGTATACGATCGGTGCTGTATCAGGAGAGCTTCCTGACATCGGTATGGTAGATTCACCGGATATGGCTTCCTACATTTCTTTGGGAGTATTTGCGGACATCACCGAATATCTGGAGGGATGGTCTGATCTGGACCAGTTCTATGAAGGACCTCTGAGCAGTTGTATGGATGCTGACGGCAAATACTACGGACTGCCGAACAACTCAAACTGTCTGGCATTACTCTGCAACATGGACCTTTTAAAAGCTGCAGGAATTGAAAATCCGCCGACAACATGGGATGAATTCAAAGAAGCATGCGAGAAGACCACAGATGAGGCAAATGGTGTCTATGGATTTGCCATGTCAGCAATCGCCAATGAAGAGGGAACCTTCCAGTTCATTCCGTGGCTGTATGGAGCAGGAGCAGACATCACAGATGTTTCCAGTGACAAGGCAGTAAATGCGCTGACATTCTTAAGTGATCTGGTAAAAGACGGATATATGAGTAAAGAAGCTGTAAACTGGGGACAGGGCGATGCTTACAATGCCTGGATCGCAGGTAAAGCGGCAATGCTGGAATCCGGTACATGGCAAATTGCTACATTAGATACCGATAATAAAGACGATGTAACATGGGAATACAAATATACTCCAATGCCAAAAGGCGAGCAGCAGGCAACCGTTATCGGCGGCGAAAACTTCGGTGTATGCAGCGGTTCTGAAAATGTAGAAGAGTGTGCAGAATTCCTGAAATATATGCAGTCCGCACAGAACACGGCAGACTGGTGTGAAATCGCAGGAAAATTACCGGTTCGTGCAGATGCAGTTGAACTGAAAGACTTCTGGACAGCAGATGAAAGATACAAAGTATTCAACGATTCCATGGAATTTGCAGTAGCAAGGGGACCTCACGAGTCCTGGCCGACCATTTCCGAAGCCCTGTACAAAGCAGAGCAGGCAGCTTTACTGGGTGACAAAGACCCGGCAGAAGCTTTGAAAGAAGCCCAGGCAACGATTTCACCTATTTTGGAAGAAACACCTATTGCAGTACAGAAGTAATACAGAATAAGTCTGGATGCTGACTGTAAAACAAGGTTTAAGGTGTATCCCGGCGATACATCTTAAACCTTTTTAAAAGAAACAGATAGGAATTTGGAAGAGGGGTGAAATCCATGAAAATGTCGATGGCGGCAAAAAAAAGAAGAGAAGGCTATACCTTTATCCTTCCAGGATTCATTTATATGCTGGTGGTTCTTGGGTATCCGCTGATTTATAACTTTGTGCTCAGTTTCAGGAATGTAAATGTTAAAACGTTCAAAGGCGGAACCGATGTCTTTGTAGGTTTGTCCAACTACATAGAGTTATTCCACAATGAAACATTTTTGATGGTATTTAAAAATACATTTATATTTACCATTGGATGTTTGGTTGTACAGTTTACTATAGGATTTATATTTGCACTGTTTTTCTCAAAGAAGTTTACACTTGCCGGACCCATCCGTGGTATGATCTTGGTAGGTTATATGATGCCCATGTCTGTTACGGCTTTGCTGGGCAAGAATATGTTCGATGTATCCAGTGGTGTGATCAATGACCTGTTTATGAAGATTGGGCTGATCAACGCTCCGGTGGAATGGCTGCTGAACGGAAGTACAGCTATGATCGCGATCATTGCAGTGAACTGCTGGGTTGGAATTCCGTTCAATATGCTGCTGCTGACTTCCGGCCTGACAGGGATTTCCACGGAGATTTATGAGAGTGCGGAGGTTGACGGTGCTAATCCGTTCCAGCGATTCCTCTATATCACACTTCCGCTTATGAAACCGGCTATTTTGTCTGTGCTTATGTTAGGTTTTATTTATACCTTCAAAGCATTCGATTTGATGTTTGTTATGACAAGCGGCGGTCCTCTGAACTCTACTGATGTTCTTGGTACTTACGCTTATACATTGTCCTTCAAACAGTATGAATTCTCCTTAGGTTCTACAGCGGCGATCATCTTGTTCGCATGCCTGTTCATTGTCGGACTATTCTACTTGCGTCTCATATCAAAGGAGGATGATTAGAATGGCAGGAAAAGTGAAAATAACAAGCTCCAAAGAAAAAAGAAGAAATTTGATCAACTGTGTTATCGCAGTTATTGTTGCCATTCTGTTCCTGTTTCCGATTTACTGGATTCTTGCAATGTCCTTTAAATCAGATGCGGAATCGTTCGGCAAACTTGTGACATATTATCCGCACAATTTTACCTTAGAGCCCTGGATCAAGAACTTCCAGGATGCAGAATTCCTGTCTTCCCTGAAGAACAGTATCTGTATTGCTTTTTTATCCATGGTAATCTCACTGGTATTTGGTATTCCGGCAGCTTACGGCATGGGACGTTATAAAGTACCGGGCAGAAAAGTATTCCTGCTTACCTTCCTGGTAACCCAGATGCTTCCTGCATCCCTGATGCTGACTCCTATGTATCTGATCTTTAACAAGCTGCATTTATTAGGAACATATTTAGGACCATCCCTGGCAATTGCTTCAGGATCTGTTCCGTTTATCGTTGTAACTTTGAGACCTTATTTCAAGAGCGTGCCCACATCCCTGGATGATGCTGCCAGAATTGACGGCTGCGGTGTGTTCCGTTCCTTCTTCAAGATCATGATTCCGGCGATCAAGACAGGTGTTATCACAGTAGTAGTTATCTCCTTCCTGGGCGGCTGGAATGACCTGGCATACTCCATGACATTTAACGTAAAACCGGATATGCGTCCATTGACAGCAAATATCTATAAATTCCAGAGTAAATACGGAACCAAGTGGAACTGTATTATGGCATACGGAGCAATTTTGGTACTGCCTGTTATCCTGTTGTTTGTATTCCTGCAGAAATACATTGTAGGCGGCCTGACGGCAGGTGCAGTAAAAGAATAAGAAGTATAGGACAGTGAGGACAAAAAATGACGGATATTATAAAAAAAGAAGGTGCATCCACCGGAGATTTCCGTTCGGACAATCATTTTTTACTGGGATATTTTGAGGAAAAGGATCATGCATTGTATTACCGTTATGATGCGGAGCGCGTGATCGTGGAACCCTGGGGAAAGAACAGTCTCCGGGTCCGCGCCTCCAAGATGCCCGAGATGCCGGATGAGCTCTGGGCATTAGATGGAAAACCGGAGGGACGCGAAGAGGCAAGTATTGCAATACATGATTTTTCCGCAGAAATTACAAACGGAAAGATCAGGGCAGTAGTGAACAATATCGGAAAGCTTACTTTTTACAACCAAAAGGGGGAAGTACTGCTTGAGGAATATGTCCGCAACAGAGAGGATATGTTTGCGGATACTTGCAGCTCCCTGGAGGTTGAAGCAAGGGAATTCAAACCGATCATCGGGGGCGATTATCAGCTCACCATGCGTTTTGAATCCAATCCAAACGAGAAGATTTACGGTATGGGCCAGTATCAGCAGAAATTCCTAAATGTCAAAGGTGCAGAACTGGAACTGGCACACAGAAATTCCCAGGCAAGTGTTCCTTTTGCATTGTCTTCCCTTGGATATGGATTTTTGTGGAACAATCCTGCAATCGGGCGTGTCAGCTTCAATAAAAATATTACCACATGGGAAGCAAAATCCACAAAGAAATTGGATTATTGGATCACTGCAGGCGATACACCGGCTGAAATTGAGGAAGCTTACGCAGATGTAGCGGGAAAAGTTCCCATGATGCCGGAATACGGAATGGGATTCTGGCAGTGTAAACTCAGATATCAGACACAGGAAGAGCTTCTGGAGGTGGCAAGAGAATACAAACGCCGTCAGATTCCTATTGATGTCATTGTAGTGGATTTCTTCCACTGGCCGAAGCAGGGTGACTGGCGATTTGACGAGACATACTGGCCGGACCCGGATGCCATGATCGCGGAACTGAAGGAGATGGGTATTGAACTTATGGTATCCATCTGGCCTATGGTGGATTATAAGAGTGAGAATTTTGAGGAGATGAAGGCAAAAGGTCTCCTGACACGGGTGGAAAAAGGTGTCCGTATTGACAACACTTATATGGGCAATACCATCCAGTATGACCCGACGAATCCGGAAGCCAGAGAGTATGTGTGGAACAAGGCAAAACAGAATTATTATGACAAGGGTGTGAAGATTTTCTGGCTGGATGAAGCGGAACCGGAATATACGGTGTATGATTTTGAAAATTATCGTTATCATCTGGGACCGAATGTCCAGATCGGAAATGTCTATCCGGTAATGTATGCACAGACCTTCTTTGAAGGCATGAAAAAAGAAGGACAGGAAAACATCGTGAATCTGCTGCGCTGTGCATGGGCCGGAAGCCAGAGATACGGGGCACTTGTGTGGTCAGGTGATATCCATTCTTCCTTTGAAAGTCTTCAGAACCAGTTTGCAGCAGGCCTCAATATGGGAATCGCAGGGATTCCCTGGTGGACAACAGATATCGGGGGATTTTTCGGGGCTAATATCTATGATGAGGATTTCCATGAGGTTCTGATCAGATGGTTTGAATACGGTACGTTCTGTCCTGTTATGAGACTGCATGGCTATCGCATGCCGTATCAGCCTCAGTACGGAACAACCGGAGGCGCGGAGTGCGTATCCGGAGCGCCGAATGAAATCTGGTCTGATAGTGTCAAGTGATGTATGAAAAAACTGAGCCGAAAAAATAGGCTCAAATGAACCTTGAAAACTGCAGATATTTATACTTGAGCTCTCCAAGGGCATAGGGCTTTGCCCTATGTACCCACAAGGGACAAGTCCCTTGACCCATGATCGGGCTCTGCCCGAACCCGTCCTCGCCGGAAGGCAGGAAAAGGGCGCAGTTGCCCCTTTTCTTTGTAAAAAGGATCATCCGTGAACCTTATGTCAAGTAACTTTCGCGGCATAACGGAACTTCGTTCCATTATTCCACGCTTCACCTGACAACGGCTCCGCTCCGTTATGCTGATACCTGGTTCTGAAGATTCAGGATCGTCTGTTGTCCAAGAAAAATGAGAAGCTGCCACTTGCCCGGCATATTGTCCGCATCTTTGAGCATCTCAACCTCATTCAGGACTTTATAGCCAGCATGTTTATGAGGCCGGAGAAAGTTATAGTAGGCAACCCAGAGAGTCAGGTCATAGTTGGCACCGTCGATGTTATCAAAACCATTCGTAGATCTGTAAGTAGCCTTGTATGTACGGTTCAGCCGTTCAATCATCTGTTTGAACGGACGAAATTCTTCGGACACTTCATCGTCGTTGGTAAGCCCAATTACCTGAGTGATCTCAAACTTGAACTTTTCGCCAAACTCATGGAAGAACTGCTGGGCAGCGAGAGGGTAGGCACTATAGCCGTCAGCAATAAAACGGAAGTTCTTTGGAAGCTCCGTTAAGTGACGAAACGCCATTCTCATGGCAAGAATACAGGGGCCAACTCCACGGTTGTCAGATACCTGATAGCCGATGATGGAACGTTTGGCGGCATCCATGATGAACCAGATGTAAGCCTTAATACCACGGATTTTGATATAGGTTTCATCAGCAGTGAAGACACTGCCAGAGCCGTAATCGTAATGATCGACAAAGGGTTTCACACAGATAGCGGCTGTTTTGCAGTAATTCGCTATCTGCTGATGTGAGATGGAGATATTATACAAGTCCTTTAAAGCCTGGGAAGTTTTTCTGAGAGACAATCCAAGATTTACGTGGAGAGTCAGGCACAGAGCCATTGTGTTGGAGTCAAACTTACTGAACTTCAGGGAGGAGGCATTCTTTGGCAGGGAGTTTAAATCCATGCGAAAAAAATCTATCGTGAATTCACGGTAGATATAGTGGAGTTTGTATTTATTCCTGCCATAGTCCTCATCCAGATCTTTTTTATCAACTTTCCGAAGGTTGTGAAGATAGTAAGGGCATTTGGGATTCACACATTTATGGATGATGAAGTGTTTCCTGTTCTTTTTTGGAACAAGAGCATTTCCACAATGGGGACAACGCAGCTTAACTGAGGAAAAACGGCTTTGTTCCGGAGAGAATCTGGTATCACAGATCTTGCAGAGGACCTGCCCTTTGGAACCATTATTTTTGTATAGAAATGGTTTAGGAGCACCACAGCGTGGGCAGCAGCATTCGTCTGGGATATCACACTCGGACCGGCGGCTGACGGGACGGATCTTCTTACCATACCGTTTTTCAAAGTAAGGGATCAGCTCCTTATAAGTCCAGTCCTGACGGAAATCTGTAATGAGAGGAAGCGCATCCGTTTTGAATTTCTGATACTTCGGAGAGTGGGAATCATCAAAAGCCCACTGTCTGAGTGGTATATATCTGCAGATAAAAGAAAAAAGATAGCGGATAATTCGCTGTTGGTATTGAATGTAGTTAAGTAAATAAAGTATAATGTCCATGAGCAATGAAATCCTTTGGTATTTTGGTGTTTGTGGTGAACTCATTATACTATAAAAAGGGAGGTCATTGCTCTTTTTGTTGCAAACTCCCATTAAATCAAGGTTTAACAATAAAAAATGGTAGTGAAACTTGACACTACCTCTGGTCTTACGGAGATAAGGTTTATGAAATCTGTAAGAAATACATTGAAATGCGTGAGGCCATGCGTCCTTATGTGCGCAGGCTGATGGAAGAAGCGCATGAAAAAGGTACACCGGTCATGAGACCTCTGTTTTATGATTTCCCGGAGGATAAGACATGCTGGGAGAATGAGACACAGTACATGTTCGGACCTGAAATTTTAGTCGCTCCTGTTATGGAAAAAGGACAGGAGGAAAGAGAGGTCTATCTTCCCGCAGGGGCGGAATGGAAAAATGTGTGGACGGGCGAGTGCTTTAAAGGCGGACAGACAGTAACTGCGGCTGCACCTATCGAACAGATTCCACTGTTTACAAAAAATGAATTTGAACTGAACTTCTAAACGAAAAGGGTTGCTGCACGTAAAACTGGGGCAGCCCTTTCATAAAATAAGAAAGTCAATCAGGAGGAGGTATTTGAATGCTGAAACAAGTGGGCAACAAGTTATACAGGAGACAGGACAAGGAACTGCTCCTCATCGAACCATGGGGGAAAAACAGCCTGCGCGTGCGCGCAACACAGCGCAGTGAGTTTATCCCGGATACGGACAGCGCGCTTTTAGAACCGGAAGATACAGAGGTACAGATCACCATTGAAGGGAAAAAAGCAGTTATCACCAATGGGAAATTAACCTGTAAAATCATGGACAACGGGGTACTCCAATATTATAATCAGAATGGAAAGCTTCTTTTGGAGGAGTATGACCGCACCAGAGATATGTATGAGGGAAGTGATAAGTTCGCAAGCGCATTGGAGATCGTGCCGCGTACCTTTAACCCACGGCAGTGCTCTGATAATTTCAAATTGACAGTCCGGTTTGAGGCATATAAAGATGAGAAGATTTTCGGTATGGGACAGTATCAGCAGCCGTATCTGGATGTGAAAGGCTGTATCATTGAGCTGGCCCATAGAAATTCCCAGGCAAGTGTTCCGTTTGCCTTGTCAGACAGAGGGTACGGTATTCTGTGGAATAATCCGGCAATCGGTCAGGTGACATTTGGAAAGAACGTTACAGAGTGGATCGCTGAGTCAACAAAACAGATGGATTACTGGATCACAGCGGGAGATACCCCGGCTGAGATCGAAGAAGCCTATGCAGATGCCACGGGTAAGGTTCCCATGATGCCGGATTACGGAATGGGATTCTGGCAGTGTAAGCTGCGTTACCAGACACAGGATGAGATTCTGGAAGTTGCCAGGGAGTATAAGAGAAGAGGTCTTCCCATTGATGTCATTGTAGTGGATTTCTTCCACTGGCCCCATCAAGGCGACTGGAAGTTCGATAAAGATTATTGGCCGGACCCTGCAGCAATGGTGAGGGAATTAAAGGAGATGGGCATTGAACTGATGGTATCCATCTGGCCTACCGTTGACGCGGAGAGTGAAAATTATGAGGAGATGACAGAGCTGGGATACCTGACCCGTTCTGAGTACGGGAAACGGATCGGACAGCTTGGAGATGCCTGCATTATAGATGTGACCAATCCTGACGGAAGAAATTATGTGTGGGAGAAGATAAAGAAAAATTATTATGACCTGGGCATTAAGATTTTCTGGTTAGATGAGGCGGAGCCTGAGTTTACCGGATACGAATTTGAACATTACCGCTATTTCCTGGGAGCTGATATGGAAGTGGGAAATTTATATCCGAAATATTATGCCCGTATGGCATATGAGGGAATGGAAGCAGAGGGACAGAAAAATATTGTCAATCTTCTTCGCTGTGCATGGGCAGGGAGCCAGAAATACGGTGCGTTGGTATGGTCCGGTGATATTGACTCTTCTTTCCGTGCCCTGAGAAACCAGTTGGCAGCAGGATTGAATATGGGCATTTCCGGTATTCCGTGGTGGACAACCGATATCGGCGGTTTCCACGGCGGTAATATCCATGATGATGCATTTAAAGAATGTTTTGTCAGATGGTTTGCTTTCGGTGCATTCTGTCCGGTTATGAGGCTGCATGGATTCCGTGAACCATTCAAAGAACCTCTCGGCACTACAGGTGGAGGGAAACACATAAGCGGAGCAGAAAACGAGGTATGGAGCTACGGTGAAGAAGTATATGAGATCTGCAGGAAGTATATGGAGCTTCGCGAAAAGATGCGTCCTTATGTGAAGACTCTGATGCAGGATGCCCACGAAAAAGGAACACCGATCATGCGTCCCCTGTTCTATGATTTTCCGGAAGACAAAAAAGCCTGGGAAATTGAAGATCAGTACATGTTCGGCAGCAAGGTACTTGTCTGCCCGGTATTGTATGAAGGTGTTCGGGAACGTAAGGTATATTTGCCGGAAGGAAAATGGAAAAATATCAACGACAACAGGTTATATGAAGGCGGTGCAGAATATGTATGTGACGCGCCGTATGAGAGTATTCCTGTATTTGTAAAAGCAGGGGAACTGGAAGAGATTTTTTAAACAGTGATTGAAAAGGAAAGCAGGGATGACATATGGGCAATGGTACAATATTTGGTTATGACGGTAAGTATGTAAAGGTGATTGATAAGATATTCAATACAATAGTATTGAGTTTATTTTGGCTGATTGGATGCCTCCCCATCATAACGATTGGTGTATCTACAACTGCTATGTACTATACTGCAGTGAAGGTTATTAAAAATGAAGAGGGATATGTGCTGGAGCAGTTTCTGAAATCATACCGGAGAAACTTGAAAGACGGCATTCTTCTTGAAATACTCTTCGCCGTGGTTTTGTTTATCCTGCAGTTAAACGTGGGGATATTACAGGCGAAGACTTCAGGAAACGTGGGATTATTTTTTATCTGCCTTTACTATGGAGTCAGTATCTACGCGGCAGGAATGCTCTGCTATGTATTCCCTGCGCTTTCCAGATTTGAAATGCCTATGGGATGGATTTTAAAGCTGTCCATGTTCATGACAGGACGTTATTTCCTGACAACTGTTATGCTGCTGTTTATTTTAGTGTCCTCTGCTGCGATAGTGGCATGGATACCCTATACCATGATAGTTGTGCCCGGAGCTGCATCCCTGCTCTGCTCTGAATTTATGGAACGGGTATTGAAGAAGCATGAACCAAAAATAGAAGAACTGGAGGAACCACAGCTATGAAATTTACCAATGGATATTGGCTGTTAAAAGACGAAATGACCCCCGCCTACGCTGTAGAGTACGGCGGTCATACCGTAAAGGGAGATGAACTGACTGTTTATCTGCCCGGAAAACATATTGCAGGCAGAGGGGATGCCCTGAACATTCCCATGCTGACGGTCAAACTTTCCACACCTATGGAGGGCGTGATCAAGGTGTCTGCCGTCCACCACGCAGGAGCACTTTATAAAGGGCCTTTTGCGGAGATCACAAATGATCATCCCCATGCTCAGATCACAGAGACAGAGGAATGTCTGACCTTCGCCAGCGGAAGTTTAAGGGCAGTGATCGACAAGACGCCGAATGCGTATAAGCTGGCTTTTTATGAGGGGGACAAGTTCCTGACAGAGTCCAGCTTCCGCAACCTGGCACATATGCACAACAGGGAAACCGGAAAGAACTATATGGTGGAACAGCTTCTCATTGATGTGGATGAGTATGTTTACGGTCTTGGCGAACGGTTTACACCTTTCGTGAAAAACGGACAGACTGTGGAAATGTGGAATGAAGACGGCGGCACAGCCAGTGAGATTGCCTACAAAAACATTCCGTTTTATATTACCAACAAGGGGTACGGTGTCCTGGTGGATAATGAGGGCGACGTGGCTTATGAGATTGCCAGTGAGAAAGTGGAGAGAATCCAGTTCTCCGTGGAAGGGGAGCGTCTGGACTATTATTTCATCAGCGGTCAAAGCCCAATGGGAACCGTGGAGAAATACACAGAACTGACAGGGAAGCCTGCGCTGCCTCCTGCCTGGTCCTTCGGCCTCTGGCTCACCACATCCTTTACGACGGATTATGATGAGAATACTACGTCCGGTTTTATACAGGGAATGGCAGACAGGGATATCCCGCTGCATGTGTTCCATTTTGATTGTTACTGGATGGAGGCTTTTGAGTGGTGTAACTTCAAATGGGACCCCAATGTGACCACGGATCCCAAATCCATGCTGCAGAGATACCACGACAAGGGCCTGAAGATCTGTGTATGGATCAACCCTTATATCGGTCAGAAATCCTGCCTGTTTGAGGAGGGCAGCGAGAAAGGCTATCTGCTGAAACGCACGGACGGAAGCGTATGGCAGACAGATCTGTGGCAGCCGGGGATGGGGCTTGTGGACTTTACGAATCCTGATGCCTGCGCCTGGTACCAGAGCAAATTAAGGACACTTCTGGACATGGGTGTGGACTGTTTTAAGACAGACTTTGGTGAGAGGGTTCCGGTGAAGGATATCGCTTATTTTGACGGCTCAGATCCGGTTAAAATGCATAATTATTATACCTATTTATATAATCAGACCGTATTCCGGCTTTTGGAGGAAGTCAGAGGTGAGGGGGATGCCGTACTCTTTGCACGTTCCGCAACGGTTGGCGGGCAGAAGTTCCCGGCTCACTGGGGCGGCGACTGCTCCGCTACTTATGTTTCCATGGCTGAGACGCTGCGGGGCGGATTGTCTCTTTCCCTCAGTGGATTTGGATTCTGGAGCCATGACATCAGCGGATTTGAACAGACAGCTCCGGCAGATATTTACAAACGCTGGTGCCAGTTCGGGCTTTTGAGCTCACACAGCCGTCTGCATGGGTCTTCTTCCTACCGCGTGCCGTGGCTATTTGATGAGGAAGCCTGTGTAGTGCTGAAAGAGTTTGTGAATCTGAAATGCCGCCTGATGCCGTATCTGTACGGACAGGCTGTCCGTGCCCATGAATACGGCACACCGGTTCTGCGGCCCATGTTCCTGGATTTCCCTGAGGACAGAGCCTGTGATACCCTGGACCGTCAGTATATGTTCGGTTCTTCCCTGCTGGCGGCGCCTGTATTTAAAGAATCCGGTGAGGTGGATTATTATCTGCCGAAGGGAACCTGGGTGAATCTGATCACCGGGGAGACAAGAGAGGGCGGAACCTGGTACAGGGAAGTTTACGATTACCATTCCATGCCGCTTATGGTGAAGGAAAATACGATCCTGCCTGTCGGAAAGAATGACCGGGAAGCGGAATATGACTTTGCGGACGGTGTGACACTTCTGTTGTCTGTATTTGCCGATGGAAAAGAAGCAGATGTGGAGATACCGGACTGCAGAGGCAAAATTGTGATGAAAGCCCATGCAGAATGCAGGGACGGAGAGATTCTTGTACATATTGAAGGCGGAAACGATAACTATATGGTAAAGAGCCTTGGCGGACAGAAGTTTAAAATGGTATAAGAAAGTATAAAAGAAAATAAAAAGATGGCGCAGTACCGGAAAAAACGGTTCCTGCGCCATTTCTTTAAACAAATTTTACTGCGGTGCCGTAAGCCATGATCTCAGCTGCGGCCTGGGCAACAGAGGCAGATGAGTAGCGTACGCATACAATGGCATCTGCTCCCATGGACTGGGCTTCCTCCGCCATGCGTTTGGTTGCCAGGGCTCTGGCCTCATTCATCATCTCATTATATGAGGTCAGTTCGCCGCCCACCAGAGTCTTGAATCCGTTCATGATATCTTTGCCCATGTGCACGGTCTGGATGGTGCTGCCTTTTACCAGGCCAAGCATTTCAACATTTTTTCCGGTTATGTGATCTGTTGTGACTATCAGCATAAGCATTTCCCCCTTTTGATTATAAAAGTGTGATCATATGTCTTTATTCTACTCCAGGTTCAGTCTTTTTGACAAGATATATCTGCTTCCAAAGAAGAAGAAAATACCGGCTGCCAGATACCAGAGGGTTTCTATGATATAGGAATAATTAGTGACTCTTTCACCGGCACGTGTGATCATCATTACGGTTCCGAATCCGCCCGGAAGGGTAATACTTGTAATAATAAGGTCTACGATATTGCATAAAATTATAATACCAAAGAAAGATAACACGGACCCCATAACTTTGTGGGTCTTGAACTGGCTTCCGAGGCAGACAGCGAAGATCAAAAGCCCTGTGGAGAAGATGAAAAATTCTATACAGAGGGACAGCAGATATACAATATTGTTCAGGATATCCGACAGTCCGCTCAGGGAGGTCAGTGTGTGCCACATCTCCCGGAATCCGTAAACGATGGCGGGCCAGGTCTCTTTGTTCACCAGAAGGATGGCAATGGATGCAGCAACAAAGATCAGGTCAAGTATTGTCCATACCCAGTAAATAAATATTTTGGACAACAAAAGCTGTGTGGGAGATACCGGAAGCGTGTGCGTCAGGTAGCCTTCATCTGAAAAGAAACTTTTCTGTATGTGTATTGCCAGATACAGCATGGTCATAAGCAGGACTGCCATGATCCCGAATACGTAGACGACCACATAAAACATGGTTGTTATGCCCATAACGGTATTGGATGAGTCAGAAAGAAATTTTGAAAAATAAATTTGATATCCAATGCGCCCGATGAGTGCATAAACTAAAAGCGCTCCGTGTACAATTAATAGTAGCGTGGAAACAGATTTCCACTCATATTTGAATAGTTTCTTTAACATTTGAACACCTCCCGGAACAGACTGTCCACAGATACTCCTTTGGCCATGCGGATATTGTCCACGCTGTCCTGCATGCGGATATGCCCGTTCTGAATAAAAATCACATCATCCAGAATGTTTTCCACATCTGAGATCAAATGGGTGGAAATGAGGATGGTAGCATTTTCATCATAGTTGTTGATGATCGTGGAAAGGATATAATCCCTGGCAGCAGGGTCAACACCTGCAATCGGTTCATCCAGGCAGTACAGACTGGCTCTGCGGCTCATGACCAGAATGAGCTGTACTTTTTCCTTTGTACCCTTTGACATGGTGCTTAGACGGTCGTTGGGGTTGATATTCAGCTTCTGCAGCATGTCATAGGCCCGTGACCTGTCGAAGTCTTCATAAAAGTCACAGAAATAGGATATAAGATCTGAAACCCGCATCCAGCGGTTCAGATAGGTGCGTTCCGGCAGATAGGATACAATCCTCTTTGTCTCCACACCGGGTGCCTTGCCGTCAACAAAGATCTCTCCCTCAGTGGGAACCAAAAGGCCGTTCAGCAGTTTGATTAATGTGGTTTTGCCGCTGCCGTTTGGGCCCAGCAGACCGATGATCTTACCACGGTCCAGTGATAAGTCGATGTGGTCAAGTGCCAGTTTATTGCCATAACGTTTTGTCAGGCCCCGGCAGTCCAGAATCGTACTCATTTTTTCTCCTCCTCGCTCACTTTATTGATCAGCCCTATGATGTCCTCTTTAGACAGGCCTATTTTTTCCATTTTTTCAAGAAACTCCTTGATTTGTTCAGATGCAAGTTCTGTTTTCAGATCATCTATCATACTAAGGTCCTCCGTAATGAATCTTCCGCTGGTTCTCTGGCTGTACACCAGATTGGTACGCTCCATCTCTGACAGGGCTTTCTGCATAGTGTTGGGATTGACGCCTGCTGTCTGCGCCAAATCCCGCACAGATGGAAGTTTGCTTCCCGGCGGATAGATGCCAGCGATGATATCTGTTGTGATACGCTCGATCAGCTGTACATAGACAGGCCGATCAGGATTCAGTTTCCACGACATATAATGTAACACCTCCTGTATTACTGTACTAATTGCTTAATACAATAATACGCATTTACAGGTACTTTGTCAATAGGTTTTTAAAAAAATACAAAAGAATTTGAAAAACCATCCATTTAGGCATTGCAATTCCCCGATTATATGTTACAATATTGTTACGGAAAAATTAAAAGGTGAGAGTATGAACTTATACGAAGCGATATTTTCAAGAAAATCTGTCCGAAGCTATGAGATGGAACCGGTAAAGGCGGCTCTGCTGAGTGAGGTCAGAGAGTATTACAGCCAGATTGAAGGGTTGAATCCGGGTATCCATACGGAGATTTCTATTATAGATAATACTAAGGGACAAAATAAAAGAATACATCTGCTGGGAGCGAAGGCACCTTATTACATTGCCTTTTACTCAGAGGATAAAGACCGCGCTATGATGAACGCGGGATATATTATGGAGCAGCTTGCGCTCTTTATGTGTGCAAAAGGGCTGGGGACATGTTTTTTAAGCGGTGTGAAGCCAAAGGCAGGAAACCCTCACAAGGGGAATCTGAAATTTGTGATTCTCATGGCTTTCGGATACAGCCGGGGCAGCCATACAAGAAAGGCTGTGGAAGCAAAGCGCATGGATCTGCAGGAGCTTTGTGTGTACAAGGAGGTTCCGAGACAGTGGATGAAGCAGCTTCTGGATTCCGCACGCCTGGCGCCGTCCAGTATGAACAGCCAGCCATGGCGGTTTGTGGTTTACGATAACAGAATTCACGTATTTGCCAAGAAGCATAATATGAATCACCTGGGCAGGTATGAGGAGTTTAATTTTGGTATCATGTTTTCTCATCTTATGATCGTTGCAGAAGAATTGTGGCTGGACGTGGATTTGATACGCCTGGAGGATATCACACATAAGAATTTCCCCAACAGCCAGTATATATTGAGTGCTATTTTAAGGACGTGATGAAGAGTCACGTCCTTTTTTTCTGAATTCACGTACAATTATGCGCGCCGCGGCATATTGTGTAATGAGACATGCGTGTGAAGGAAGAGGGAATGCATGATAACTGTGAGTTTATGTATGATCGTTAAGGATGAGGAGGAGGTTCTGGATCGCTGTCTTTCAGGGATGAAAGACCTGGTGGATGAAATGATCATTGTGGATACAGGATCAAAGGACAGGACAAAGGAGATTGCAGGACGGTATACTGACAAAGTATTTACATTTGAATGGACAGATGATTTTTCGGCTGCCAGGAACTTTTCTTTTTCCAAAGCATCTATGGAATACTGTATGTGGATGGACGCGGATGATGTGCTGCTCGAGAAGGACAGAATGGCTTTTTTGACAATGAAACGTGATTTGTCTTTGGACACGGATATTGTGATGATGCGGTATCATACGGCATTTGACGAGAAAGGAAATGCAGTATTCTGGTATTACAGAGAGCGTCTGATCCGGAACGGACGTGGATTTTTATGGCAGGGCGCAGTACATGAGGTCATAACGCCCGGCGGAAATATTGTATACTCAGAGGCTGCTGTTTCACATAAAAAGATCGGTGCAGGGGACCCGGACAGGAACCTCAATATATATAAGAAGATGCTGGCACAGGGGAAGGTCCTGAATGCAAGAGAACTCTATTATTATGCCCGGGAACTATATTACCATGGGGCTTACGGGGAAGCTGTCGAGGCATTCGGCAGCTTTTTAAGGCAGCCGGATGCCTGGCTGGAAAATAAGATAGAGGCATGCCAGGTCATGGCGCAGTGTTATGAAAAAGAAGGAAACAGGGCAGCATCTCTGCAGGCGCTCTTAAGGAGCCTGGAATATGATGTGCCGAGAGCAGAAGTCTGCTGTGACATCGGGAAGCATTTTATGGAAGAGGATCAGTACGAAACGGCTGTCTTCTGGTATAAAACAGCTCTGGAATGCAGGCCGGATATCGAAAGAGGGGGTTTTGTCCTCCCAGACTGCTATGGGTATATTCCGGCAATGCAGCTCTGTGTCTGCTGTGATAAACTGGGAAGATACGCGGAGGCGGAGGCATATAACGAGAGGGGCGGGAAATATAAACCGGATTCCGCGGCTTACTTATACAATAGGGAATACTTTCGTGGAAAAAACATAAATTCCCAAAATTCTTAACATCCATTGGACAGCAACATACAATGTATTAGCAGTCTTGAACTGCTAATAGAAATGGATGTGATAATATGAAAGATAATTGTAGATATGGAAAAGAAGAGAGTGCTGCGGCAGAGAGAAATAATGATGTGCATGCAGCAGGATGCCAGGACACAAGATGTTGTCCGGTTTGTCATGAGAGAAGATGCTGCTGCCCGGGGCCTACAGGTCCCATGGGACCCATGGGGCCTATAGGTCCGAGAGGGCCTATCGGCCCAAGAGGTGCTACCGGTGCTGCGGGAGTTCCGGGAATGCGGGGAGCCACAGGACCTACAGGGCCAAGCGGAGCTACAGGCGCTAACGGAATGCGTGGTGCCACAGGCCCAACCGGAGCCCCTGGAATTGCAGGTGTAACGGGGGCCACAGGGCCTGCAGGAAAGACGCCTGTGATTACCGTGGCAGGTACAGTGACGGGAGAACCCGGCACAGAGGCGTCTGTTGATGAAACGTTTACACCGGATGGCGCTGAGTTGTTCTATACGATTCCGGCTGGTCCCACAGGTCCGACCGGAGCAGCAGGAGCGGCAGGAGTTACCGGGGCTACAGGGGCAACCGGTTCGGAAGGCGCTGCCGGTCCCACAGGTCCTACAGGTCCCACAGGTCCGACAGGTCCCACAGGTCCGACAGGTCCCACCGGAGCTACGGGTCCGACCGGAGCTGCCGGTCCAACGGGGCCGACCGGGCTCATAGGCCCTACGGGTCCCACCGGAGCCAATGGAGTCGCGGGAGCCACCGGAGCTACGGGAAATACAGGAGCCAACGGAGCAACCGGCCCAACCGGAGCCACAGGGGCAGCCGGGGCCACAGGCCCCACTGGGCCAATGGGAGCAAAAGGTGATACCGGAGCCAATGGAGCAACCGGCCCGACAGGTGCCGCAGGCCCTACGGGTCCCACCGGAGCCAATGGAGCCGTCGGAGCTACCGGAGCTGCAGGCCCAACCGGTCCGACCGGAGCCACAGGGCCTACAGGTATGAATGGAGCAGCGGGAGCCACAGGAGCCACCGGAAATACAGGAGCCACCGGAGCACCAGGACCTATGGGAGCCACAGGAGCTACCGGGGCCAACGGAGCTACGGGTCCGACAGGAGCAACCGGCCCGACCGGAGCCAATGGGGTAATGGGAGCTACAGGAGCAACCGGCGCTACCGGGGCCACCGGAGCCACAGGGAATACCGGAGCTACAGGCGCGACAGGTCCTGCAGGAGATACGGCATGTTGTGCATGTGTTGCGCAGATGAGAAACATCCTTCAGCAGATCATCACGCTTTATCCAACAGAAAATCTTGTGATATCCATGGAAAGCGGCAACAATGTGAGCGGCCGTCCGGGAAGCCTTCTTCCTGCCCCGAACACAAATCCAAATGCCGGTCTTTTCCAGATAGTAAACAGCCAGGGCGCAGCACAGGAGGCGGTATCAATCTGCAGAATCGCAGCCGTCAGAATCACCAGTGCTGCCTATAATAACGGAATCACGTATCTTCCGGCACCTGCTCCGGCACCTACAGGCTGCTGCGCAAACTGTGAGGCTGCTGTCCGTTCTTATCTGCCGGTGGGTACAACAGGAGCCGCTGTCAAGGCAGGCGGTCAGACCGTCGGACAGGGCAGTGTGCTGAGAAACGAATATGGCGTAGTGGTTCTTGTCGGCGCCAATAACAGTGATCCGACCTTTATCTCCACCTGCAAGGCCGAAAGTGTCACAAAGTAATTATTTACAAGGAATAAGCTTTAAACCATACGGGGGAGAAAATCTGTATATCAGGTTTTCTCCTCCTGTTTTTTATACTTTGATTGGAGGGCACTTGTTCCTTTTTGAGCGAAAGTATTTTCTTTTATCATAAGATGGTGAAAAGTTCCGATCAATCGATAAATGTTTCTTGACAAGTGAAAGTGTAACTGATATAGTTACAGTATAAGAGTAACAAAAAAAGTTACAGTAGCGTGATGAGGATTTATATTCTGAGTCATGGGCTCAGAAAGGAGCAGTTATGAATACGAAAGAACACGAAGTTATGAAAATGAGAGGCAGTGCAGATGTATCATATCTTGGGCAGAGCGTAGACTCCATGATATGGGAGTTTATGAAGGAAAAGGGGATTCCGGGACTTACCCTGGCAATTGTTCAGGCCCCCTATATTCCGAGAGTAGTGGGGTATGGGTTGTCAGATACAGGTGAGAGAAGGCTGGCTTCAGCCAATACAATGTGGCCGGCAGGCCCCATTTCCCAGGCGTTTGCGGCTGTGGCAGTCATGCAGCTTTTTGAGGATGGAAAACTGGGGCTGGAAGATAAACTGGGTGATCATATACCGGAGGTACCGGAGGAATGGTATGATATTGAGATTTTGCAGATGCTCCGCCATGCGTCGGGTCTGCCTGACTGCCAGACGGATGGATTTGACATT
This sequence comes from Blautia sp. JLR.GB0024, assembly GCF_037000545.1. Lineage (NCBI taxonomy): Bacteria > Bacillati > Bacillota > Clostridia > Lachnospirales > Lachnospiraceae > Blautia > Blautia sp. JLR.GB0024. Next base: position 86,973 of record NZ_JBANBF010000010.1, read on the forward strand.
TACAGAGAATGGGAGTTTAAAGAGGTTCTTGATTTAATAAGCAAAGAAGCCCTGCATTTTACTCCGGGTACAGAGGTGGAATGGAGTGCGTCAAATTTCCTGATGCTGACAGAGATCGTGGAACGTGTAAGCGGTGAGACATATCATGATTTTGTGACAGAAAGGCAGATCCATTTCCTTGGACTGAAGAGGACAGGATTTGCGGAGGACCTGGAAAATTTCAGGCATGAGGATGTATCCCTGACGGAGAACATCCATCAGTTGTTTAAAAAAGACGGGACATACATTGACCCCACAGAACCGGCCGCAAGCTATGACGAACTCGGCAGAAGGACAGGGCGGGCAGCGTCTTCAGCCCTCAGGGGCGTGGGGGATGTCTGGGCGTCCGCGCAGGATATTTCCTTCTGGGATATCGGGCTGGCAGGAGGAGTGCTGATCCATGAGCCTGAGCACAGAAAGCTTGTCTACGCCCCGTGGAACCTGCCGGACGGCAGAGAGGTGCCGGGAGTGGCAGGCTGGCAGTTTTATAAGCACAGAGGACTGATGGATATCAAAGGTTCTGTTCCCGGGTATTCTTCTTTCCTGAGCAGGTTTACCCATCCGGATGAACTGGTGTGCGTTACGCTGCTGGCAAATAAGGAAGGTATTGACTTTACGAATCTGGGAAGAAGAATTGCGGGGGCGTTCGGAGATCTGCTGTCCACCAATTATGATGATAATAAATTGTATCTCTTTGAAGGGCAGTTTCCGGTAAAGGATATGGTCAGACGATTGAAAAACGTTCTGGAAGAAAAGAAAATTCCGGTATTTGCAGAATTTGACCATGCGAAAAATGCAGAGGAGGCAGGTCTGTCCCTGCGGCCGACCACAGTGGTCGTCTTTGGTGCTCCAAAAGTGGGAACCGGGCTGATGCAGGAGGATCAGAGCATTTCCCTGGAACTTCCGCTCAGGATTGCCCTCTGGGAGGATGAGACGGGCAGTACCTGGCTGGCATTTCCAAGAATGGAACGGCTGGCAGGAGAATATGGACTGGGCAGTCATCCGGTGGTTGGGAAGATGCAGGAGCTGCTGGAGGAACTTGTGAGAAAAGCGGGGAGTGTTTATGCATAGATAAATGCAGAACGCAAAAGGACGGACATCTTTTTGAGATGTCCGTCCTTTTCAAGAAATAAAAAGAGCGCGAGACGGGACTCGAACCCGCGGCCTCGACCTTGGCAAGGTCGCGCTCCACCAACTGAGCCACTCGCGCATGTCTTAACGACAAAACATAATATACTATATCTTTCGTCAAATGTCAACACGTTTTTTGAAAAAAATTAAAAAATATTTCTGGGGTATTTACCCTGTAAAAAAAGGAGGGCCGGGCTTTTTATAAAGCCCGGCGTATGAAAAAGAAAATTTTTATATAAAGGTGATTGCCTTTCTATGTATCTAATAATAAAGCACAAATGTGATGAAACTGTGGTGAAATATTAAAAGAATTGTGAATGGAATTTGAATGTTTTGTGAAAGGAGAAAATAATTTTCCATTATGCTCAATTTATGCTATAATAGACGAAAAGCTGGTCAGACGCCCACCGGCGCCTGGGGTCTGTGATAAGACCGGACGGGGGCAGAGAGCAGCACTGCATTAGGAGGTGCTTCATTATGAAAATGATTTTTGCGATCGTGCACAAGGAAGATGAAGGATTCGTGGTAGAACGTCTGAATAAGGAACGCATCAGTGTGACAAAACTTGCCAGTACAGGCGGATTTTTGAGAAAAGGAAATGCCACGCTGATGATAGGAACTGAGGACGACAAGGTGGAAATGGTGCTCCAGGTCATCAAGGAAGAGTGTTCCAGAAGAAAAGAGATGCTCATCAATCCAACTTATTCCGCCGGGACAAAAGGTCCGGTGCTGGGATATTCCGCACCGCCGGTCACCATTGATGTGGGCGGCGCTACAGTATTTATTGTGAATGTGGAACAATACCTGAAACTGTAAAGGCGGATACGAGAGATGATAGGAACACTGGTAAACTGCGCTACGATTTTGACAGGGAGCTTTATCGGCAGCAGATTGAAAAAAGGAATACGGGAGGAGCATCAGGAGATCATGATGCAGGCCATGGGGCTGGCAGCCACAGCGCTGGGAATCAATGCCATAGTCAAGTACATGCCCCAGAGTGAATACCCGGTTCTGTTTATTGTGAGTCTGGCACTTGGCGGGCTTCTCGGAGAGAAGATACATCTGGAGGACAAGTTTAAGAAGTTTGTCACCGGGTTTTCCAATGGGAATCTGGCTCAGGGCTTATCCACGGCGATATTGCTGTTCTGCGTGGGAACCCTGTCCATTCTGGGGCCCATGGAGAGCGCATTGAGAGGGGACAATACTTACCTGTTCACCAATGCCATGCTGGATTTTGTCACATCCTCTGTGCTGGCATCCACCTTTGGATTCGGTATCGCACTGGCAGCCATTGTCTTGTTTTTCTGGCAGGGATTTTTCTACTGCCTGGCACTGCTGCTGGCCGGTGTCATGAGTCCGGCGATCATGGCGGAGATTTCCATTATCGGAGGTATCCTGATCTTTAGTTCAGGCCTCAGCATCCTGGGAATCAAGAATTTCAGAACCATGAATATGCTTCCCGCATTTCTGGTTCCCGCAGTGTTCTTTATCGTCAAATCATTTTTATAAACAGAAAATCCACCCCCGGTCATAAGGGATGGATGCTATACGACAGAAGAAAGGGGATCAACATCGTGGTCAGAAAGACAAATGTAGTGGAACAGCAGAATGTGCGGGGCGGAGAAGGTACCGTGGAATTCCATCATATCCTGAAGGAGGAAGAGCTTTACGGACACGGCAAGTTATATGCCAAAGTAGTGTTAAAGCCGCACAGCTCCATCGGTATGCATCAGCATGTGGGCAACACAGAGCCGTATTTTGTGCTGAAGGGAACAGGAGTTTTCGTGGACAATGACGGCAGCCGTACAGAAGTGCATCCCGGAGATGTATGTGTCATTGAGCCGGGACAGAGCCACAGCATGGAGAATAATACAGACGAAGATTTTGAAATGATGGCTCTCATTTACAACGAAGCAGCAAAATAGACAGGACAGATTTTGCGGAGGAGAAAAGCCTCTGACGAAATCTGACAAAAAGGACGTTTTCGCATGGGCGGGAATGTCCTTTTTTGTAAAATGCACTTGTGAAACATAATATATAATGTTAAAATTGTCACATAAGCATATGCTTGTGTATGCTTCTTGGGCATACGAAAATTTCAGGAAAAAAGCGGAGGAATTCAAGATGAAAAAACTGAAAGTGACAAAAGGCGCAAAGTGTATGGCATGTCTGGAATGTGTAAGAGCCTGTTCAACAAGCTTTTACAAGGAGTTTGACCCGGACAAATCCTGTATCCAGATCATTGACAAAAAGGGCGATGCAAAACCGATGGTCTGCGTACAGTGCGGAAAGTGCGCAGAGGCCTGTCCAGAAGGTGCGATCACACAGAATGCAAAGGGCGTTTACATGATCAACAAGAAAAAATGTACCGGATGCGGCAAATGTGTTGAGGCATGTCCTTTCCATGTAATGGTGAAGGCAGAGGATTCACCGACAAGCAGCAAATGTATCGCTTGCGGTATCTGTGCGAAAGCATGTCCGATGGACGTACTGGAAGTTGTAGAGAGCTAAGCATATGTAACGGGGCTGCCGCGGGAATCATGCGGCGGCCTTTTGTGTTTTTGGATACCGGGAGATATTGGAAGAAAAGGGGGTTTTTGCATGGTACACGGTACAGCGGTACTGAAATCAGAATACGACGGCCTGGGGCTGTCCGTTTTATGGGTCGTGCCAAATGAGGGGACAAAAGGTGTGGTACAGATATCCCACGGCATGAGCGAGAACAAGGAGCGGTATCTGCCGTTTATGGAATACCTGGCCGAACGGGGATACATCTGTGTGATCCATGACCATCGCGGGCATGGCGGCAGTGTACATAACCGGGAGGAGCTGGGATATCTCTACGGCGGTAAAAATAAAGCCATGGTGGAGGATCTTCATCAGATCACCATCTGGATTAAAGAGATATTTCCGGATCTTCCGGTGTATCTTCTGGGGCACAGCATGGGCACACTGGTAGCCAGGAATTACCTGAAATATTTTGACAATGAGCTGGAAAAACTGATCCTTACCGGGCCGCCATGTGAGAATCCGGCAGTGGATCTGGGCCTGCTCATAGCCAGAACACAGAAAAGGCACAGAGGAGGCCGCTATCGCAGCAAACTTTTAGAGACCATGTCCTTTGGTACCTTTGCCAGCCGTTTTGCAGGGGAGAAGAGCCGGTTTGCCTGGATCTGTTCCGATGAGGAAGTGGTGAAGGCGTATGAGGAATCACCCCTGTGCGGTTTCACTTTTACGGCGGATGGGTTTGAGGGGCTTTTGATGCTCCTGAAGGAAACCTACAGGAAAGAGGGCTGGAGGCTGCAGAATCCCCAGCTGCCCATTCTGTTTCTGGGGGGCGAAGAGGACCCCTGTATCGGAAACGGCAGAAAGTTTGTGAAAGAGCTTCAGTACATGAGGCAGGTGGGCTACCGCCACGTGACGGGAAAGCTCTATCCGGGCATGCGCCATGAGATTTTAAATGAAAAAGATAAACTGACAGTATATCGGAATATTTATCAATATCTGGAAAAATAAGGCGATTATTTTGAAATTATCTCCAATATGCCGGTTGAAAAACAAAAAATATAATGTTATAGTTAATTTGTACTCATAAATAAAAAGAAAGTACAGGTGTTATAAAAGGAGGACGAGCATGAAGAAGAAAATTTTAGGTATCGTGTTATCTCTGACAATGGTCGGTGCCATGCTGGCAGGCTGCGGACAGCAGCAGGGAGCTGAGGACAAGAAGGAAGAAACCAAGACAGAAGATACGAGCAAAGAAGATACCAATGCGGACGACGCCGAAAAAGCGGATGATACGGACAAAAAAGAAGATGCTGCTGACGACAGTAAGACAGAAGCCAGCGGTAAATTCGCTCCGGTTGCAAAAGAAGACCTGAAGGTGGGCGTTATCCATATTTCCGATCCGGCAGAGGGTTCCGGATACACTTACACACATGACCAGGGCATCGTTGAGATGCAGAAGGAACTGGGACTGGAAGACAGCCAGATCATCCGTAAGAACAATATCCCGGATACAGACCCAACCATGACAGAACAGGCGATCAGGGAATGTATCGAGGACGGATGCCAGATCATTTTCGCCACCAGCTTTAACTACATGGACACCTGTGAGCAGCTTGCGCAGGAATTCCCGGATGTGATCTTCTCTCACGGCACAGGATATAAGTCCAATGATACAAACTTTAACAACTACTTCGGAAGAATTTACCAGGCAAGATATTTATCCGGTATCGTTGCAGGTATGAAGACAGAGAGCAACAAGATCGGCTATGTGGCAGCCATGGGTTCTGAGAACTCAGAGGTTACCGGCGGTATCGACGCATTTGCCATCGGTGTTGCAGAGGTGAACCCGGACGCGGAGATCCACGTAAAAGTAACGAACAGCTGGTTCTCACCCACAGAGGAGACCAACGCGGCAAAAGCTCTGATCGCAGAGGGCTGTGACGTGATCGGACAGCACTGTGACACACCCAACCCGCAGACTGAGGCAGAATCCGCAGGCGTATGGGGCGTAGGATACAATTCTGATATGAGTAAGGATGCTCCGGATGCTACACTTACCTCTGTTATCTGGAACTGGGGCGTATATTATACACAGGCAGTGCAGAAAGTCATTGACGGAACCTGGACACCGGAGATCTACTTCGGCGGAATGGATGACGGTCTGGTAGATATCACTCCTATCAATGAGGAGCTGTGCGCACCGGGAACAAAAGAGAAAGTGGAAGAAGCCAGAAGAAAGATCATGGAAGAAGGCTTCAATGTATTTGACGGAGTTCTGGAGACAAACGACGGCAAAGCTGTGGGAACAGAAGGCGGCACACTGGATGATGCGACCATTACCGGAGGAATCAACTGGTATTATAAGAATGTAATCGTAGATTGATCCATATTTCTTGTTTAGTGAAAAATACAAAGAGGGAATACAAAATGTGAAAAATCATTTTGTATTCCCTCTTTTCTTATGATACAATTATCCTGTATGTTTGTGTCTAAAATTGTAACGGATGGTGTATGCGTTACCAAAACAGAAAGAAACGAGAGGTGACACAGTTGGCTTTAGACAAGGTAGAGAATGCCATTGAGCTGAGAGGTATCACAAAGACATTTGGCAGTGTTGTGGCGAACGACCATATTGACCTGGATGTGAGAAGGGGAGAGATCTTAGCGCTTCTTGGTGAGAACGGGTCCGGAAAAACCACATTGATGAATATGATTTCAGGCATTTACCACCCCGATGAGGGCAGCATCCATGTAAATGGCAGGGAAGTGGTGATCAATTCCCCCATGGATGCCAAGAAGCTGGGAATCGGCATGATCCATCAGCATTTTAAGCTGGTGGATGTATTTTCAGCCATGGATAATGTGGTGATCGGTGCAGAGGGAAAAAGGATTAAGCCCAGGGAGCTGAAAGAGAAAATCCTGGAGCTGACCAAAAAATTCGGTCTTGAGGTTGACCCGGAGAAGAAGATATACAATATGTCCGTCAGTGAGAAGCAGACCGTGGAAATTCTGAAGGTACTGTACAGAAATGCGGATATTTTAATCTTAGACGAGCCTACAGCAGTGCTCACGCCCCAGGAGACCCAGAAGCTTTTTGCCATTCTGCGCAGAATGAAAGAGCAGGGAAGCGCCATTATCATTATCACCCACAAGCTGAACGAGGTTATGGAGATCAGCGACCGGGTGACGATCCTCAGAAAAGGAAAAAGTATAGACACGGTAAACACAGCCGAGACCAATGAAAAGCAGCTCACCGAGCTGATGGTGGGCCGTCCGGTCACCCTGGAGATAGACCGGCCGAAATGTGAGAATGTGCACACCAGGTTAAAAGTGGTGGATCTGTCTGTGAAGAAAGCGGACGGGACCATGGCCCTTAAGGATCTGTCCTTTGAGATTAAGGCGGGAGAGATCCTGGGCGTAGCAGGGATCGCCGGCAGCGGACAGAAGGAGCTGTGCGAGGCCATTGCGGGTCTTGTGCCTGTGGAGACAGGTGCAGTCCTGCACAATAAAGAAAATATCATCGGCAAGACGCCGAAGCAGATCAACAACCTGGGAATCAGCCTGGGCTTTGTGCCTGAGGACAGGCTGGGCATGGGGCTTGTGGCGTCCATGGGTATGGTGGACAACATGCTGCTGAAATCCTATGACAAGGCAAAGGGCATCTTTGTGGACAGAAAGCCCGCCAAAAAACTGGCTGAGGAGCTGGTAGAACGCCTGGAGATCATGACCCCCAATGTGGAGACGCCTGTGCGCCTGCTCTCGGGCGGTAATGTGCAGAAGGTTCTGCTTGGGCGGGAAATCGAATCAGAGCCGTCAGTGCTGATCACCGCTTACCCGGTCAGAGGTCTGGATATTAACTCTTCCTACACGATCTATGACCTGCTGAATGAGCAGAAGAAAAAGGGTGTTGCCGTTATGTTTATCGGTGAGGATTTGGACGTGCTTCTGGAAATCTCTGACAGGATCATGGTGCTCTGCCATGGAGAGGCGACCGGAATCGTGGATGCTGCCGTTACTACAAAGGAAGAACTTGGACTGATGATGACAGGATCAAAAAGGGAAGGGGTGAAGGCTGATGGATGAGACAAGAAAGAAAGAGCCTCTGATTCGTGTTGAGAAGAGAAAAGAGCGCCCCGCAAAACAGGTTCGGCTGCTGCGTCTGGCCTCAGTGCTGCTTGCCATTGTTGCCGGCGGCCTCTTTATCCTCTGTATCGGATATAATCCGTTTTCTGTGTATGCTACCATTGTATCAGGTGCATTCAGAAGCAGCATGGCATTCCAGGCGACGATCAAACTTATGGTGCCGCTGCTCATACCGGCGCTGGGACTTACCCTGGCATTTAAGATGCGTTTCTGGAATATCGGAGCTGAGGGGCAGATCATCATGGGCGCTGTGTTTGCCACATTTTTTGCCCTGTTCTGCTGGGATTTCCCTCATTGGCTTCTCATGATCTGCATGTTTTTGGCAGGTATGCTGGGAGGCGCTCTGTGGGGAATCATTCCCGCGTTTTTTAAGGCAAAATTCGGTACCAATGAGACACTTTTCACATTGATGCTGAACTATATTGCGCTGTATCTGATTTCCTTCTTAAGGGATGGTCCGTGGCAGGACCCCAACTCTTCGGGATTTCCTAAAATCGCCAGGTTTGGGGAGAATGCGCAGCTTGACAAGCTGTTCGGCGTGCATGTGGGATGGCTGATCGGGCTTGTTCTGGTAGTCATTGTGTATATCTATCTGAAATACACAAAACAGGGCTACGAGATCAGCGTGGTAGGCGAGAGCCGCGCCACAGCCCAGTATGCGGGCATGAACTATAAGAAGATCGTGCTGCGCACCATGGCATTTTCAGGTGCCATCTGTGGTATCGCAGGCATGGTACAGGCCAGCGGTTCGGACCTGACCCTTACCACTTCAGTGGCAGGCGGCGTGGGATTTACAGCTATCATCGTGGCATGGCTGGCCCAGCTTAATCCGGTGGGAATCCTGGTGGTTTCCCTGCTGTTCAGTGTGCTGGAAAAGGGAAGTACGGTTATGCAGTCCTCCTATGGGCTGTCCGCCTACTCGGCAGATGTGCTGCAGGGGATCATCCTGTTTTTCGTGCTGGGATGTGAATTTTTCGTCAGATACCGTTTTGTGACCCGTAAGAAGGGAGGAAAGGCGTAATGAATTTTTTTACTAACTTTTTTGTGGCGGCAGTTCTTGCCGGTACTCCGCTTTTGTTCGGGATCTTAGGTGAGATCATCAATGAAAAGTCAGGACATCTGAATCTGGGCGTGGAGGGCATGATGTCCATCGGTGCATGCGCAGGCTTCATGATGGGATATAAGACAGATAATCTGCTTCTGGCACTGATCGCCGCATTTGCGGCAGGTATGCTGGGCGCACTCATCTATGCTGTGCTCACCGTTACCTTTATGGCAGACCAGAATGTTACCGGATTGACGCTCACTATTTTCGGTATCGGCCTGAGCAACTTCTTCGGTGATTTTGTACGGGAGAAGTCAGGGGCCACCTCTCTGAAACTGCCGTCCGACATTTTAGACAGCCTTGGCAAAGTGGAGATTCCGCTGCTGTCCGATATTCCGGTACTGGGAAAACTGTTCTTTAATTATAATATTTTTGTGTATCTCGGAATCGTGGCTGCCATTCTGTGCGGCATTTATCTGCACAGGACCAAGGCAGGACTGAATATCCGGGCAGTGGGGGAGAATCCGGCGGCTGCGGATGCCGCGGGCCTTCCCGTCACAAGGCTGAAATATATCAATCTGATGCTTGGCGGAGGCATCTGCGGGATTGGCGGTGCGTACTGTTCCATGATCATCTGTAACGGTGTATGGATCAGCAATTGTGTAAACGGTCTTGGATGGATCGCTGTGGCTCTGGTAATATTCGCCACCTGGAATCCCAATAAGGCTATTTTCGCGGCACTGGTTTTTGGTGCGTTCAGCGTGTTGAAATACTATGTACCGAAGTCAGTCATCAGGATACCGGATTCCATTTTCGATATGGTGCCGTTCTTCATGACAATACTTGTGCTGATCATCACTTCCATCCGTTCCTCAAAGGAGAATTCCCAGCCGCAGTCCTGCGGTGTGAATTATTTCCGTGAGGAGAGATAGAATCGTTACAAGATACGAAAGAAAAGCCAGATTCCCGGATGGGAGTCTGGCTTTTCGCCAATGTGCAAAATCAGTGGATAGGAGGCGGGAAAATGTCAACAAAATCAGAGCTTTTGAAGCTGCTTGAGAGTCACAGAGGGGAATACCTTTCAGGGGAGGAACTGGCATCAAGGCTTGGATATTCCAGGACAGCGGTGTGGAAAGCCATGAAAAACCTGCGCCAGGAGGGATACCGGATTCTGGCTGTGAATAACAGAGGGTATGCCCTGGAGACGGATAATGATATTCTGTCCGTGGAGGCAGTGAAAATGCATCTGGAACATCGGAATGTGTTTATGCAGGTGGAAAAGGAAATCTCCTCCACGAACCAGTATTTGAAAAGGAAGGGGATTGAGGAAAATCTGCCCCATGGCTCCTTTGTGGCAGCGGAAGCTCAGACTGAGGGAAAGGGCAGGCGGGGGCGTACCTTTTACTCACCGGCGGGCAGCGGTCTTTATTTGAGCGTACTCATGCGGCCGAAAAGGACAGCGCAGGAGAGTCTGACCCTGACAGCCGCCGCTGCGGTGGCTGTCTGCCGCGCTGTGGAGGAAGTCTGCGGGGTATCTCTGGGAATCAAGTGGGTCAACGATCTGTATCTGGGGGAGCGGAAGGTCTGCGGAATCCTTACGGAGGCTGTGACAGACTTTGAGACAGGAGATATTGAGCTGGTGGTGGTGGGAATAGGACTGAATCTCCGTATGCCGGCCGGCGGTTTTCCCGGGGAGCTTTCAGAGGTTGCCGGAGCTATATTGGGGGATGATGTGTATGTGGACAGGAATCTGCTGACTGCAGGCATTATCAATTATCTCCTCGAAGAGGCGGAGAAGGAGGGAATCCCGGAAGCGTATATTTCCAGGAATATCGTGCCGGGCAGACGTGTGCGGGTGGCATACGGGACCCGGGTCAGAAGTGTGGAGGCAGAAAAAATCCTGCCGGACGGCAGGCTGCTTGTTAAAAATGAGCAGGGAGAGGAGGAAATCCTCCCCTGCGGCGATGTGTCCCTGAATCTGCATTAACGATTTTTCTTTCGGCTTCTGCGCAGGGTATTCCAGCAGACAAACTGGACCAGAAGGATGCCGGCAAAAGCGCCGATGCTGTCTATCATCACATCGCGTTTGGAAGGGCCTCTGCCCGCCACAAAGGACTGGTGGAACTCATCCGTACAGGCAAAGCCCACACTGATGAATCCTGCAAAGAGGATCAGCAGAATCCCGCGCAGGCCGTATACGTACAGGGGGAAGGAGACACAGACAGCCAGCACAAAGTATTCACTCATGTGCGCCAGCTTCCTGACAGGTGTGTGGATCTTGTCCGTGTAATAGGCGATCTGTTCTTCGCTCATATTTTTATCCAGTACAGTATCTGCGGTCACTATGATCTTATGGCTTATTTTATAGCTGAGATTTCCCGATTCGGTTCCCGTCTGGCTGGAAAAGGAGAATATCAAATACATCACCAGAAGTGCCGGCAGAAAAGAAAAGGGCTTCAGCAGCAATATGAAAAATTTCTTCATGTTGGGTTCCTCTTTCGTCTTATCAGGTTATAGGTTGCTTCCTGGTGACTATATCACGTTTCAGGAAATGTGTAAAGTGCCGGGGACAGGCGGACCGGGAGAGAAAACCCCCTTGGATTACCTAAAAACCGTTTGACAAGGAAAAAGAACCGCTTTATACTATTATTAAAATATAAAGAAAAAGGCAAAGAAAAGAAGAGTACATTCTGCAGACTGGCAAAGAGAGCTTCGATCGGTGGGAAGAAGTGCAGCAGGCTGGATGGAAGATGGTCTTGGAGCCGCGTACCGACTACAGAAGTATAGGCTACGATGGGAGCGCCCATTACAGCGCCGGAGTATAAGGATATCCATGGAGTGGTTTGGATTTCCCGTACTTGCAAAGGTCTGTGCCGTGAGGCGCGGATGAATCAAGGTGGTACCACGAAGCATAATGCTCTCGTCCTGATTGTATGTCAATTATGGACGGGAGATTTTTTTTGCCGGAAAAGGAGGAGATTATGAGTAAACAGACACAGGAAACAGGAGGAGCGCCCAAATGGTCGGGCAGCTTCGGATTTATTATGGCAGCAGCGGGTTCTGCTGTGGGAATGGGAAACTTATGGCGTTTCCCCATGCTTGTGGGGGAGAGCGGAGGCGGAGCCTTTGTTCTTGTGTACCTCATCTGCATCTTTCTGGTGGGGATTCCGCTGATCATTGCCGAGATCAGTATTGGCCGCGCCGGAGGAAAAGACGCCTTCGGAAGCTATAAGGCCCTGAATTCCAAATGGGGCGGTGTGGGTATTCTGGCGGTGATCACAAGCTTCATCGGCCTTTCTTACTACGCCGTGCGGGGCGGCTGGGTGATCCGGTATATTTTTGTCTCCGTGACAGGGCTGCCAAAGAGCAGTGAAGCCTTTTTTACATCGTTTACAAGCAATACGGGCAGCCAGATCATCTATTATCTGGTGTTTATGGTCATCACAGTGGCTATTGTTGTAATGGGAATCCAGAAGGGGATTGAGAAGTCATGCAAGATCATGATGCCGCTTCTGATCGTCTGCCTGATCGTCATTGTCATTCGTTCCTGTACACTTCCGGGTGCCGGGGAGGGAATCAAATTCTTCCTGAAACCGGATTTCTCAAAATTGACGCCGGGAGCCTTCCTGTCAGCACTTGGACAGGTATTTTTCTCCCTGTCACTGGGTACAGGGGCCACGATCACATACGGGGCCTATCTGGGGAAAAATCAGAATATTCCCAAGAGTGCCGCAAGCATTGCGTTTTTCGATACCATGGTGGCCATGATCGCGGGATTTGCCATTCTTCCTGCTGTGTTCGCATTTGGATTTTCACCGGAGAGCGGACCGAGTCTTATGTTCCAGACACTGCCTGCAGTGTTTGATGAGATGGCAGGCGGAAAGATTTTCGGAGTGGTGTTCTTTGTGCTGGTGCTGTTTGCCGCGGTTTCCACAAGTATTGCGTTTTTAGAGGTAGTGGTCTCCTTTGCTGTGAACACATTCAAGGTAAGCCGTGCAAAGGCATCCGTCATTTCCGCGGCACTCATCACCTGTCTGGGAATCCCCTGCGCGCTCAGCTTCGGTATCTGGAACGATATTAAGATCGCCGGAAGAACCTTCTTTGACCTGGGAGATTATCTGGTGTCCAATGTATCTCTGCCGATTGGCGGGATTCTGGCCTGTATCTTTATCGGATGGGTATGGAAGAGGAAAAATGCAGAGAAGGAAGTTACGAATGACGGAAAGATCAGCTTTAAGCTGGTTTCCGCCTGGTCAGTGCTGGTGAAGTTTGTACTGCCGGTTGTGATCTTTATTATCTTTGTAACCTCCAACCAATGGATAAAAAAACTGTTTGAAGATCTGTTTGGCAATCTGTTTAAGTAATAACGGGACAGGAACCGTCCGGATGCATGGCAGCAGAGCCGCATCCGGGCGGTTTTTCTTCTATTGTCAATTTCAATAATTAATGATATTCTGTATAGGACAAAAGATGATTAGAAACCTATTATAGAAAAGCGAGGACAAGGCATGAGTCTGGCAGATCATATTTTTATGGATATGTGCCGCGATATTCTGGAGAACGGCACGGACACAAAAGGCGAAAAGGTCCGCCCAAAATGGGAGGATACCGGGGAGAGCGCGTACACGATCAAACGTTTCGGAGTTGTGAACCGCTATGATTTGAGAAAAGAGTTTCCCGCGCTGACACTGCGGAAGACAGCTCTTAAAAGCTGCATGGATGAGATCCTCTGGATATACCAGAAAAAGTCCAACAACATCCACGACCTGAATTCCCATATCTGGGATGCCTGGGCGGATGCGGACGGCTCCATCGGAACCTGTTACGGCGATGTGGTGGGGAGGAAGTTCATCTACAAGGGGGAGGAGACAGACCAGATGGATTATGTACTGCGGCAGCTAAAAGAAAACCCGTACAGCCGCAGGATCATGACCAATCTGTACCAGTTTGAATATCTGCACAGCGGTGCGCTGGACCCCTGCTGTTACAGCATGACTTATAATGTGACAAAGGACGCGGCAGAGGACAGGCTGGTACTGAACGGTGTTTTGAACCAGCGCTCCCAGGATGTTCTGGCGGCAAACAACTGGAATGTGTGCCAGTATTCCATCCTTCTTATGATGGTGGCCCAGGTAAATGACATGATCCCCGGGGAACTGGTGCATGTGATCGCGGATGCCCATATCTATGACCGCCACGTGCCGGCTGTCAGGGAACTGATTTCCAGGACACCTTATGCGGCGCCAAAGGTAACCCTGAATCCGGAGATAAAGGATTTTTATGACTTTACCACAAAGGATCTGATCGTGGAGGATTACCAGGCGGGGCCGCAGATCAGGAATATACCCATAGCAGTTTGAGGCGGCAGTCCGAGAATCTGCATGACAAAGGAGAGAGACAAGATGAATATAATCGTAGCTGTAGATAAGAACTGGGGAATCGGCAAAGACAACCGTCTGCTTGTGAGCATTCCGGCTGACATGAAATTTTTCCGCACCACAACCACCGGCAAAGTGGTTGTTATGGGAAGAAAGACTCTGGAGAGCTTTCCGGGCGGACAGCCCTTGAAAAACCGCACGAACATTGTGCTCACAAGGGATGAAAATTACAAGGTAAAAGACGCTGTGATCGTGCACAGTGTGGATGCGCTTATGGAAGAACTGAAACAATATGACAGCGAAGAGGTTTATGTCATCGGCGGTGACAGCGTATACAGCGCCCTGCTGGACTACTGTGATACCGCTTATGTAACGAAGATCGACTTCGCCTATGAGGCAGATACCTGGTTCCCAAATCTGGATGAGAGAAAGGACTGGTCAGCAGCTGAGGCCAGCGAGGAGCAGACCTATTTTGACCTGGAATACCAGTTCGTAAAATATAAGAAAAACGGCAAATAATACCTGCGGCTCTGCCGCGGACACAAAACAGGCCTCCGGAGGAAAAATTCCCGCCGGAGGCCTCTGATTTATTCAATAATTATTCAATAACCTGAATCCATCCCTCAGGAGCTTCCAGTCTACCCATCTGGATGCCTGTGAGTGTGTCATACAGTTTCTGGGTTACAGGGCCCATCTGTTCCATGCCTGCCGGCAGTATGATCTCTTTGCCGTGGTCAACGATCTTTCCTACCGGGGAGATAACTGCAGCTGTGCCGCAGAGACCGCACTCGGCAAAATCTTTTACTTCCTCGAAGAGAACCTCCCTCTCCTCAACCTTCAGGCCCAGATAATGTTCCGCAACATAGATCAGGGAACGTCTGGTGATGGACGGCAGAATACTGCTGGATTTTGGTGTTACTACGGTGTTG
Source organism: Blautia sp. JLR.GB0024 (assembly GCF_037000545.1). NCBI lineage: Bacteria > Bacillati > Bacillota > Clostridia > Lachnospirales > Lachnospiraceae > Blautia > Blautia sp. JLR.GB0024. The sequence continues at coordinate 102,146 of NZ_JBANBF010000010.1, forward strand.
TCTTTGGTGACAAAAAGGAAGTTGGCGCCGCCTGTCTCCTCCACCTTGGTTCTTGTGCCCGGGTCCAGATACATATTTTCATCAAAGCCCTGGTTGTGGGCATCCACGATGGCGTGAAGGCTCATGGCGTAATTCAGGCCTGCTTTGATATGGCCCGTGCCGTTTGGTGCTGCACGGTCAAAATCGCTGACGCGGATGGTCAGAGGCTTTACGCCGCCTTTGAAGTAAGGGCCAACAGGAGTGGTGAATACACGGAACTGGTATTCATCGGCTGGTTTTACGCCGATAACCGGGTTGCTTCCGAACATATAGGGACGGATATACAGTGTGGCTCCTGAGCCGTAGGGCGGTACATAGGCAGCATTTGCCTTTACAGTTTCCTTCACTGCCTGTATGAAGCGCTCTTTTGAGAACACAGGCATTTCCAGGCGGCGGGCAGAATTCTCCATGCGCTCACCGTTTAAGTCAGGGCGGAAGGTGACGATGCGTCCGTCTTCCGTTGTGTAGGCCTTCAGTCCTTCAAAAACCGTCTGTGCGTACTGCAGGACACCTGCGCACTCGCTGATGGTCACTGTGTCATCTGTGATCATTGCGCCCTCGTCCCAGGCTCCGTCCTTATAATTAGAAACATAGCGGTAGTCGGTTTTCAGGTATGAAAATCCGAGATTAGACCAGTCAATGTTCTTCTTTTCCATAGTAGTTCCTCCATTCTGCCGATAGATACGGTATGTAATCATAATTTTTTATCATTATAAAACTTTAACGTATGAATTGCAAGAGATGCCGCATTGCTTTTTTCTCTTATTTCATATATAATCGTAATCAAACGGACAAGTATGTCTGATAGCTAATAGTTTTATTCAAAACTGGAGAGATAAAAGATGGCAAATAATGATTGGAATAATCTGGGCAGGGATATTAAAGATATCGTACAGGATGCCCTGGATACAGGAAATTTTAACCGGTTGAACCGAGACCTGGGAGCCACGCTGGAGGATGCGCTGGGCAATGTGGCCAACAGCGTGAAAGACGCGGCAAAAAGCGGCATGGACCAGGCAAAAAACAGTATGAACCAGGGTTCATGCTGCGGCGGGCGGGACAGGATCCGAAGACCAAACAGCGGGGCAGGCTCCCGCAGGACTTACACAGGCAGCTCTTCGTGGAATGACAGGACCTATTCCCCGGATGGGTTTCAGTCAAGACCAAGATACCGGTACCCCGAGACAAAGCGGGTAAAAGAGGCAAGGGAAAAATTTGCCCTCTATATTAATACCAGCGGGCCGAGAGCCATGGGCATACTCTTTACCACCCTGGGTTTTGCGCTGTTCGCCATGTTCGGCGTCACGCTGACGGTGCTGGGAATCTGTTCGCTGTTTATCGGTTCCCTGGCTGATAAGATGGGAATCTTTCTGTCCGTGTTCGGTCCGGCTATCGGCATCAGCGGAATTATGGGAATCTGCGGGAATAAGCTCAGAAAGAAAATAAACCGTTTCCGTTCCTACATACACACCCTGAACGGCAGGACGTATGCGGAGATCTCGGAGCTGGCAAAGGGTGTGAGAAAGCCGGAGAAATTTGTCCGCAGGGATTTGAAGCGGATGATCAAGAAATATATGTTTCTGGAGGGACATCTGGATGAGTCGGGCACCTGCCTGATCACCAGTGATGAGTCTTATAAACAATATCTGGAGACAAAGAGACAGGCGGAGATCCAGCAGAAAGAAAAAGAGCAGGAGATCCGGCAGGAAAAAGAAACAGACAGCGATGAGAATTTGTCCAAGGAGGCCCGTCAGGTCATAGAGGAGGGCAATGCCTACATTGAGCAGATAAGAAAAAGCAATGACGCCATCCCGGGCGTGGAGATATCCAACAAGATGTATCATCTGGAAAATGTGATCAAGCGTATCTTCAAGCGTGTGGAACAGCATCCGGAACTGATCGATGACCTGCACAAATTCATGGATTATTACCTGCCCACCACAGTGAAGCTTCTGCAGGCCTATGAAGAGCTGGACAAACAGGATGTGGAAGGCGACAACATCATAATGGCAAAGAAAGAAATTGAAAATACACTGGACACTATTAATGAAGCATTTGAGAATCTTCTGGACAGCTTTTTCAGGGATACGGCGTGGGATGTAGCCACAGATATTTCGGTCCTGAAGACCATGCTGGCACAGGAAGGTCTCACAGGCGGCAAGGATTTTCAGCAGGATAAGTGAGATCCGGGCTGTGAATGGAAATGAACCGAAGAAGGAGTAAGAGATGAGTGACGAATTCAAAGATTTTACGGTAACACCCACATTGACATTTGACGCGCCCCAGGAGGCGGCGCCGGTTGTGGAAATAAAAAAGGAAGAGCCGGTGGAACCGCAGCTTGACGAGAGTGTGCTCTCCGATGCGGAGCGGAAAATGGTGGATGATTTTTCAAAACAGATTGATATCCGCAATTCCGCAGCCATTCTGCAGTACGGGGCAGGAACCCAGAAAAAGATGGCGGATTTTTCCGAGGAGGCTCTGGAAAAGGTAAAGACAAAGGACCTGGGTGAAGTGGGGGACCTTCTGGGCGATGTGGTGACACAGCTCAAAAGCTTCGATGCAGCCGAGGAGGAAAAGGGACTGCGCGGCCTGTTCAAACGCGGCTCCAATAAAATAGAAGCTATGAAGACAAAATATGCCAAGGCGGAGACAAATATCGCGAAGATCGTACAGACCCTGGAGCAGCACCAGATTCAGCTTATGAAGGACGCTGCCACCATGGACAAGATGTATGCGCTGAACCTGAATTATTTTAAAGAGCTTTCCATGTACATTCTGGCCGGAAAGAAGAAACTCCAGGAAGTGCGCAGCACAGACCTTCCCCAGCTTATGGAGAAAGCCCAGAGAAGCGGTCTTCCGGAGGATGCCCAGGCAGCCAAGGACCTGGATTCCATGTGCCAGAGATTTGAGAAGAAGATCCATGACCTGGAACTGACCCGCATGATTTCCATCCAGACAGCACCCCAGATCCGTCTGGTACAGGGCAATGACACCCTGATGGCAGAGAAGATCCAGTCCACTTTGGTCAATACCATTCCTCTTTGGAAGAGCCAGATGGTTCTGGCACTGGGCGTTGCCCATTCCTCTGAGGCGGCAAGGGCACAGAGACAGGTGACCGATATGACAAACGCTCTTCTCCAGAAAAATGCGGAGACACTTAAGATGGCCACCATCGAGGCCGCGAAGGAATCCGAGCGGGGCATTGTGGATATTGAAACGCTGAAGAAGACAAACGAGTCCCTGATCAGCACTTTTGATGAGATCATGAACATCCAGAAAGAGGGCCATCAGAAGCGTATGGAAGCTGAGGTGGAGATGAACCGTCTGGAAGGCGAACTGAAGAATAAGCTTTTAGAGATTAACCGGTAAATGCAGAACGGGCGTGTTTAGGTCAGAAAAGCCTGAACACGCTTTTTATACAGGAGGCAGTGAAATGTATCGTGACCATACAAAAGTGGTACAGATAGGTGATAAAAAAATAGGCGGGGGCAATCCGATCCTGATCCAGTCCATGACCAACACGAAAACAGAGGATGTGAAAGCCACAGTGGCACAGATTCATGCTCTTGAGGCGGCAGGGTGTGAGATCATTCGCTGTACGGTTCCCACGAAAGAGGCGGCAGAGGCGCTGGGGGAGATCAAGAAACAGATTCATATCCCTCTGGCAGCGGACATTCATTTTGACTACAGAATGGCTGTGGCAGCCATGGAGAACGGGGCAGATAAAATTCGTATCAATCCCGGAAACATCGGCGGTCCTGAGAAGATAAAAGCAGTGGTGGACACAGCGAAGGAGAGGAATATCCCCATCCGTGTGGGCGTCAACTCCGGCTCCCTGGAAAAAGAGCTGGTGGAAAAGTATCACGGCGTGACCGCGGAGGGACTTGTGGAGAGCGCGCTTGACAAGGTGAAGATCATAGAGGACTTTGACTATGACAACCTGGTCATCAGCATAAAATCCTCAGATGTCCTTATGTGCGTCAAAGCCCATGAACTTCTGGCAGAGAAGACAGCATATCCCCTTCATGTGGGCATCACAGAGGCAGGCACCCTGTATTCCGGCAATATCAAATCCGCTGTTGGCCTGGGCATTATCTTATACCAGGGGATTGGCGATACCATCCGTGTATCCCTCACCGGAGACCCGGTGGAGGAGATCAAGTCCGCTAAGAGGATCTTAAAGACACTGAATCTGAGAAAAGGCGGTATCGAGGTGGTTTCCTGTCCGACCTGCGGAAGGACGCAGATCGATCTGATCGGACTGGCAAACCAGGTGGAGACCATGGTGCAGAAGTTCCCGCTGGACATCAAGGTAGCTGTCATGGGCTGCGTGGTCAACGGTCCGGGAGAGGCAAAAGAGGCGGATATCGGCATTGCAGGCGGCAAAGGTGTGGGTCTGCTGATCAAAAAAGGCGAGATCATCAGAAAAGTTCCGGAGGCGGAGCTTTTAGATGTCCTTCGGCTGGAACTGGAAAACTGGGAGAAATAGTGTTTTACGGAAAGGAAGCTTAAAGATGGAAAAGAATTTTCTGGATGTCTTCCCCAATCTGGAAATGGGGCAGGAACTTGCCGCCCTGCTGGAAGAGGTGGTGGTGACAAAAGTTGCCGTCAATCCGGAAAAAGACCATATCAGAATCTATATCCGGAGCAGGCAGTGGATCCATAAGAAATACATCTATTCCCTGGAGGAGACCATACGAAACCAGTTCTTTCCCGGTGTGCCCATGTCGGTGAAGATCATTGAAAAGTTCACTCTGACCGGGCAGTACACTCCAAAACTGTTTTTTGACGCGTACCGCACTTCCATGTCCATGGAACTGAAAAACTACAGCATTCTGGTGTATAACATGTTCCGCACAGCCCAGATAACCTTCCCGGAGGAACAGAAGATGGAGCTTAAGATGCAGTCCTCCGTGCTGGCAAAGAGCCGGGAGGAGGAGCTGGTCTCCTATATCGAGAAGGTATTCTGCGAGCGTTGTCCCTTCTCCCTGATCGTGGAGCCGGAATATGTGGAGGCCAGTGAGAGTAAAGTCCGTAAAAACAGTGAGATCCGTATTATGCAGGAGGCTGCTCACGTGATTGAGCAGTCTTCTTTCGGGCAGCAGGAGGAGGGCGGAGAAGTTCCGGAGGAGGAAGCCGCTTCTGCCGGGGAGACTTCAAAGGAAGAGAAAAAGGCAGACGCTCCTGCGGGAAAAACATCCGGGGAGGAGAAGAAAGCCCCGAAAGACCGGAAGGAAGACAAAGGGAAGGACGGAAGGGGCAGGAAGAGTTTCGGAAAAGGAGACCGCGGTTTCGGCGATTATAAGCGCAGCATCAAGCGCTCCGACAATCCGGATGTGATCTACGGCAGAGATTTTGAAGATGAGACCATTCCCCTGGAAAGCATCCAGACGGAGATGGGAGAGGTCTGCATCCGCGGTCAGATCATGACACTGGAGACCAGGGAGATCAGAAATGAGAAGACCATCATCATTTTTGCCATCACGGATTTTACGGATTCCATCACAGTGAAGATGTTCGCCAGAAATGACCAGGTGAGTGAGATCCTGGAGGGCGTGAAGGAGAAAGCCTTTCTGAAACTGAAGGGTGTGACCACCATTGACCGGTATGACAGTGAGCTGACCATCGGAAGTGTGGTGGGAATCAAGAAGATTGCCCCCTTTACCAGTTCCAGGGCAGACACCAGCCCGGAGAAGAGGGTGGAGCTTCACTGCCATACCAAGATGAGTGACATGGACGGTGTGTCTGATGCGAAGGCCATCATTAAACGGGCCTATGAGTGGGGACACAGAGCCATTGCCATTACAGACCACGGTGTGGTGCAGGCTTTCCCGGAGGCCAACCACTGCTTTGATTCCTGGGGCGGTGTTGTACCGCCGGATGCGGATTTTAAGGTGATCTACGGTGTGGAAGCTTATCTGGTGGATGACATGAAAGGAATCGTGCAGAACAGCAAAGGGCAGTCCATGCGCGGAACCTTTGTGGTATTTGATATTGAGACAACAGGATTTTCCGCTCTCAGGGATAAGATCATCGAGATCGGAGCGGTCCGGGTGGAGGACGGTAAGATCGTGGGGCGTTTCTCCGAGTTCGTAAACCCCAGGATACCCATTCCCTTCAGGATTGAAAAGCTTACCAGCATCAATGACAGTATGGTGGCAGGCGCTGATAGTATAGATGTGATCCTGCCGCGGTTTGTGGAGTTCTGCAGAGGGGCAGTCATGGTTGCCCACAACGCGGAATTTGATATGAGCTTTATCGAGAAAAACTGCGGGGATCTGGGGATCGAGACAGATTACACATCTGTGGACACTGTGGGAATGGCCCGCTTTCTGCTTCCCCAGCTAAACCGTTTTAAGCTGGATACCGTCGCAAAGGCGGTGGGCGTTTCCCTGGAGCATCACCACAGGGCTGTGGATGATGCGGAGTGTACGGCTCAGATTTTCCAGAAGTTCATTACCATGTGTGAGGAGAGGGAGATCAGCACCCTGGATGAGCTGAATGAGAAGGGCGCTGTCTCTGTAAACGCAGTGCAGAAGATGCCCACTTACCATGCCATTATTCTGGCTAAAAACGATACGGGCAGGGTTAATCTCTATCATCTGGTGTCAGATTCCCATCTGATCTATTATCACAGAAGGCCGAGAATACCAAAGAGCCTGTATCTGAAATATCAGGAGGGTCTTATGATCGGTTCCGCCTGTGAGGCCGGAGAGCTGTACCAGGCTGTTTTAAATGGCAGGCCCGAGCCGGAGATCGCCAGACTGGTGAACTTCTATGACTATCTGGAAATTCAGCCGATCGGCAACAATGCCTTCATGCTGCGGGATGAGGACAGGACGGATATTCAGACAGAGGACGATCTGCGGGAAGTCAACCGGAAGATCGTAAAGCTGGGGGAAATGTTTAATAAGCCGGTGGTTGCCACCTGCGATGTGCATTTTCTGGACCCGTCGGACGAGGTCTACCGAAGGATCATCATGGCGGGAAAAGGCTTTGACGACGCGGATCTGCAGCCGCCCCTGTTTCTCCACACAACGGAGGAAATGCTGGAGGAATTTTCCTATCTGGGCAGCGAGAAGGCCGAGGAGGTGGTCATCACCAACCCCAACAGGATCGCGGATATGGTTGAGAAGATATCTCCCATCCACAAGGGAAAATGTCCCCCGGTCATTGAAAATTCAGATGAGATGCTGAGGGAGATCTGCTACAGCAAGGCCCATGAGATATACGGAGAGAAGCTGCCGAAAGTGGTTGAGGAGCGCCTGGAGAGGGAGCTGAATTCCATTATCTCCAACGGTTATGCGGTTATGTACATGATTGCCCAGAAACTGGTATGGAAGAGCAACAGTGACGGTTACCTGGTAGGGTCACGAGGTTCGGTAGGTTCCTCCTTTGCGGCCACTATGTCGGGTATCACGGAGGTAAACCCTTTAAGTCCCCATTATTACTGTCCCTCCTGCCACTACTGTGATTTTGACTCCGATGAAGTGCGGGCGTACTCCGGCAGGGCAGGCTGTGATATGCCGGATAAGAACTGTCCCGTGTGCGGAAAGCCGCTGACAAAAGAAGGATTTGACATTCCCTTTGAAACCTTCCTGGGATTCAAGGGGGACAAGGAGCCTGATATTGACCTTAACTTTTCCGGTGATTACCAGGGAAAGGCGCACCGGTATGTGGAGGTTATATTCGGCGCCGGGCAGACTTTCAAGGCAGGCACGATCGGTACGCTTGCGGAGAAGACGGCGTTCGGATACGTGAAGAATTACTTTGAAGAGCGGGGAAGCCGCAAGCGTTACTGCGAGATAAACAGAATCGTGCAGGGCTGCACAGGCGTCCGCAGAACCACGGGACAGCATCCCGGAGGTATCATCGTTCTTCCCATCGGCTGGGATATCGAGGAATTTACCCCGGTGCAGCATCCGGCCAATGATATGAGCAGCGATATTATCACCACACACTTTGATTACCATTCCATTGACTCCAACCTGTTAAAGCTGGATATTCTGGGACACGATGATCCCACAATGATCCGTATGCTGGAGGATTTGACCGGCATCAATGCCAGGGAGATCCCTCTGGACAGCAAAGAGGTTATGTCTCTTTTCAAAAATACGGATGCATTGGGTGTCACACCGGATGATATCAGGGGCTGTCCGTTAGGCTGCCTGGGGGTACCGGAGTTCGGAACGGATTTTGCCATGCAGATGTTGATTGACGCCAATCCCACATCTTTTTCTGACCTGGTGCGTATTTCCGGCCTGTCCCATGGTACAGACGTGTGGCTTGGAAACGCGCAGGATCTGATCAAATCAGGGACGGCAACTATTACTACATGTATCTGTACCCGTGATGATATTATGATCTACCTGATCAACAAGGGCCTGGAACACGGGCAGGCGTTCACCATCATGGAGAGCGTGCGTAAGGGAAAGGGCCTGAAACCGGAGTGGATTGACGATATGAAGGCACACGATGTGCCGGACTGGTATATTGATTCCTGTAAGAAGATCAAGTACATGTTCCCAAAGGCCCATGCGGCGGCTTATGTAATGATGGGATGGAGAATCGCCTACTGTAAGATCTATTATCCGCTGGCATATTATGCGGCGTTTTTCAGTATCCGCGCAACGGCTTTTTCCTATGAACTGATGTGCCAGGGAAAAGAGAAGCTGGAATATTTCATGGATGACTATGAAAAGCGCAAGGATACACTGAGCAAGAAGGAGCAGGATACTTACAGAGACATGAAAATCGTGCAGGAGATGTACGCGAGAGGATTTGAGTTTGTACCCATTGACCTGTATAAAGCCAATGCCCATACCTTCCAGATCATGGAGGATAAGCTGATGCCCGCCCTGGATACCATAGAGGGACTGGGGGACAGGGCAGCCGACGCCGTGGTGCTGGCCGCGGAGGAAGGGGAGTTCCTGTCAAAAGACGATTTCCGAAACAGAACCAAGGTCAGCAAGACAGTGATCGATCTGATGGATGATCTGGGTCTGTTCGGGGATCTGCCGGATTCCAACCAGATGTCACTGTTTGACTTTCAGTAAAAGCAAAGCCGGGAGGGGTATGCCATGAAGAAAAAGATAGCACCTGTGATCATAACAATTGTAGTAAGCCTGCTGATCATTCTGTGGGCCTGTACGGGGCTGCGGGAGACGGCAGGCCTGGATGGATTTTCCTCAGCCGGATTGCTGTTTTTGCTGGCGGGGATCGGGGGCGTGGGCGTCCTGGTGGCAGTGCTCTTTATCAGACTGAAGGAGATTGACCATGAAGATGAGGACGACCTGAAAAAATATTAGCGTGTGTATGAATATGGTTCAGGAGTTTGGAAGTACCGCAGCACTGTTTGGCAAACAGTGAGTGCGGTACTTTTGCATCTGGCATAATATTCCATACAATAGATATATTTCTTGAACACACAGGGGAAAAGTAATATAATGGGAACGATATAGAGACGGACAAAAAAGAGGGCCGCCTCGGATAGGAGAAACATGAATTACAAAGAAGCAAGAGTATATTTGGACGAAGTGTCCAAATACGGAAGTGTACTTGGTCTGGATAACATGAGAGAGCTGCTTGAGCGGCTTGGAAATCCCCAGGATGATTTGAAGTTTATCCATATTTCCGGTACCAATGGAAAGGGGTCAGCACTCTCATATATGTCCACAATCCTTTCCGGTGCGGGCTTGCGGACAGGCCGGTACATATCTCCAACCCTATATGCCTACCGGGAACGGATTCAGGTGGACGGGAAAATGATAGACAGGGAATCCCTGGCTGCTCTGGTGACGGTTGTCAAAGAGGCAGTGGACGCCATGGAGGCGGAGAAGAAGGGGAGTCCCACAGTATTTGAAGTGGAGACCGCCCTGTCCTTTTTGTACTTTAAAGAGAAGAAATGCGACATCGTGGTATTAGAGACAGGACTCGGAGGAACATTAGACGCCACCAATGTTGTGAAGACGACAGTGATGGAAATGATATCTTCCATAGGCATGGACCACATGGAGTTTCTGGGCGGTACCCTTCAGGAGATCGCGGAGAATAAAGCAGGTATCATCAAACCCCGCACATGGGTGGTAAGCGCGGAGCAGGACCCCCAGGCGGCAGCGGTGATCAGGCGCGTCTGCCGTGAGAAGGAGTGCAGGCTTTCAGTGGTGGACCCGGATGCTTTTCAGGATGTGCACTACGGGTATGACAGGCAGACTTTTTCTTACAAGGACTGGAAGGACGTGGAGATCACCCTGGCAGGCACTTACCAGGTCACCAACGCGGCACTGGCACTGGAGGCTGTGGAGGCCCTGCGAAATCTGGGATATTCCCTGACAGAGGAACAGGTGAGAAAAGGAATGAAGGAGGCTTTCTGGAGAGGGCGTTTTTCTGTTATCCACAAAAATCCTGTGGTAGTCATAGACGGTGCCCATAATCCGGCGGCGGCTAAGGTGCTGAAGGATTCACTTGAGACATATTTTCAGGGCAAAGACCTGCATTTTATTTTCGGTGTGTTTGCGGACAAAGATTATCAGAGCGTGATCAGCATGACAGCGCCTCTGGCAAAACACATCATCACCATACAGACACCGGACAACCAAAGAGCACTTCCGGCAGAACAGTTAAGAGACGCTGTGGCAAAGGTGAATCCCAGCGTAGAGGCAGCGGGAAGCATACGGGAAGCTGTGAGGAAGAGTATGGAAAATGCACAGAAGGATGACGTGATCGTAGCGTTTGGCTCTCTGTCCTTTTTAGGGGAGCTGGACCGGGAAGTACAGGCCATGGAGGGAGAGTAATACATGAACCAGGATAAGATAAAAGAGGGAGTACGCCTGATTCTGGAAGGAATCGGGGAGGATATAAACAGAGAGGGGCTTTTGGAGACACCGGACAGGATTGCTCGTATGTATGAGGAGCTGGCTGCCGGTTATACCGACGATGCGGCAGTGCATCTGAAGAAACGTTTTCATGTGGATAATAATGATATGGTGATGGAAAAGGATATTCATTTCTATTCCTTCTGCGAGCATCACATGCTCCCTTTCTACGGAAACGCGGCTATCGCCTACATTCCCAACGGGGAAGTGGTGGGCCTGAGCAAGATTGCCAGGACTGTGGAGGTGTTCGCAAAACGGTTCCAGCTTCAGGAGAGACTGACCGCCCAGATCGCGGATGCCTTTATGGAGGAGCTGAAGCCAAAGGGCGTGATGGTGCTGGTCCAGGCAGAGCATATGTGCATGACCATGCGCGGCATCAAAAAACCGGGAACCAGAACCGTATCTGTAGTGACCAGAGGTATCTTTGACGACAATGAGAGCCTGCAGAATTCTTTCTACAGAATGCTGGAGTGCTGACAAGGGTTCCGCCGGGCCTGCGCATTTCCCGTACTGACCATGTATAGGAATTTGCCTGACAAAATTGCCGCGGCGGCTGATAAAAGAGGACAAGAAAAGTGGAAGACAACAGGCAGGATATGACAAGGGTAAACCGGATCCGGAACCATCCGCTTTACCGGGAAAGTTTACATAATATAGAAAAGCTGGAGCAGGAGCGCATCTTCTGCGGCCACAATGCACAGCATCTGCTGGATACCGCCAGACTGGCTTATATTGAGAACCTGGAGCGGAATCTGGGAATTTCCAAAGAAATGATCTATGCGGCAGCTCTTCTGCACGACATCGGCAGGGGCCTGCAGTACACTGAGGGCATTCCCCACCACGAGGGCGGAGTAAAACTTGCCGCTCCCATACTGAAGGACTGCGGCTTTACAGATGCGGAGTCAGAGGAGATCCTGGATGCCATCGGCGGCCACCGCGACACGTCGGCCAAAGGGAAAAGGAACCTGGCAGGCATCCTATACCGGGCTGATAAAGGTTCCCGCTGCTGCTTTTCCTGCCCTGCCCAGGCGCAGTGCAGCTGGAGTGCAGAGAAGAAAAATATGTATCTGACCGTATGAACCGGCATACAGACCGCAGCGGCAGACAAAAATACAGGAAAAAGGAGACAACAGGAAATGAAAATCGGAAACAGAATTTTTGACACAGAACATGACTGTTACATAATGGCTATTTTAAATGTAACCCCGGACTCCTTTTCAGACGGCGGAAAATGGAACGACGTGGAGCGTGCAAAACAGCATGCAGCCCAAATGATCGCCGAAGGGGCAGCCATCATTGACGTGGGAGGAGAATCCACCCGCCCGGGACATCAGCAGATCACCGTACAGGAGGAAATCGACCGGGTAGTGCCTGTCATCGAAATGTTGAAACAGAACTTTGATATCCCCGTATCCATAGACAGCTACAAAAGCCAGGTAGTGGAAGCCGCCCTGAAGGCAGGCGCTGACATGGTAAATGATATCTGGGGCTTCAAATACGACAAAAAAACAGCAGAACTCACCGCCCGCTATCAGGTACCCTGCTGTCTTATGCATAACAGAGACAAGGCAGAGTACACAGATTTCATGCAGGAAATGTGTGAGGATTTAAGAGAATGTGCCGCCATCGCAAAAGAAGCAGGCGTTGCAGACGACAAAATTATCCTGGATCCGGGTGTGGGCTTCGGAAAGACCTATGAACAAAACCTGACTGCCATAAACCACCTGGAAATGCTGAAGGAGATCGGATACCCTGTTCTTCTTGCAACTTCCAGGAAATCCGTGATCGGCAATACCCTGGATTTGCCCGCTGACCAGAGAGTGGAGGGAACACTTGTAACCACAGTCATGGGTGTAGAAAAGGGAGCGGCATTTGTGAGAGTCCACGACGTAAAAGAAAACCTCCGTGCCATCCGCATGACACAGGCCATTCTTTGCGAGAGAAAGGGATAATAGCATATGAATCTGGAAAAATACGATAAGATAAACATAGAAGATCTGGAAATATTCGCAAACCACGGCGTATTTCCGGAGGAAAACAAACTGGGTCAGAAGTTCATGGTATCAGCCACACTGTACACAGATACCGTACACGCCGGCAGGACCGATGAGCTGGCAGCGTCCATAGACTACGGGGCTGTGAGTCATTTCATAACTTCTTATATGCAGAAGCACACCTTCAAGCTTCTGGAGGCCGCTGCGGAGCATCTGGCAGAGGAAATGCTTTGCAGCATTGCCCATCTGGAAGCAGTCACCCTGGAGATCAAGAAACCCTGGGCGCCGGTAGGCCTCCCGCTGAAAACCGTATCCGTAAAGATAACAAGGGGATGGCATACCGCTTACATCGCTCTCGGCTCCAATCTGGGAGACAAGAAGGCATACCTGGACATGGCAGTGGAGGAGCTTGACAAGACGACAGGCTGCAAGGTCTTAAAAGTCTCAGATTACCTGGTGACAGCGCCCTACGGCGGTGTGGAACAGGATGACTTCCTGAACGCCTGCCTCAGTATGCGGACTCTGTACAATCCTCACGAGCTTCTGGATCGCATGCACGAGATCGAGCAGGCCGCCAAAAGAGAACGCCTGGTACACTGGGGGCCCAGAACGCTGGATCTGGATCTGCTGTTATTTGACGATGAGATCATAGATACAGAGGAACTGATCGTGCCTCATGTGGAAATGCATCTGCGGGATTTTGTGCTGAAGCCGCTGGCGCAGATCGCGCCATGGAAAAGGCATCCGGTGCTTCTGAAAACCATAAAAGAGCTGGAGGCTGAACTCAAATAAGCGAAAGCGGATGGACGGGCCATTCCACCTCTATTTCTCAAAAACGCAGTGGCAGAGAAAACCAGGGTTGTGTGGAGGGGGCGGGAGCACAGCCCCCTCCACACAACCCGTTCATTTCTTTATCCCCCTCCCGCCATCTGTCTTTTACCCCAGCAATTCTCCAAACGCCTCTATCAGCGCATCATTTTTCTCAGGACTCATAACACAAAATCTCACATAAGAAGAATCCAAAAACGGAAACGTAGAGCAGTCACGTATCATTAGTCCCTTCCGGATGCAGCAGTCAAACAGCATATCCGATGTCACATCCTCCTTCAATATTTTCATAAGGATAAAGTTCGTACAGGAAGGATACACCTTCACAGTATCCCAGGCAGAAAGTATTTTGAGAAGACGTTCCCGCTCCGTAGTGATGAGGGTGCGGGTCTTTTCAATGTATTCTTTGTCGGAGAACATGATACAGCCCGCGATCTCGGCCAGGCTGTTGATCGTCCAGGGGTTCTTTTTGGTGTTGATGTATTTCAAAAGATCAGGGTTTCCCGTGACTGCATAGCCCAGCCTGAGACCGGGAGCGGCAAAAAATTTGGAGATACCGCGCAGGACGATCAGGTTGTTGTAATTGTTGGTAAGGGGAATGGAAGAAATCTTCCTGTCATCAGGGGCGAACTCTGCATAGGTCTCGTCCACCATGACAGCAATGCCGAACTGCAGGGCAGCGTCCAGAATCTTGCGCATGTCTTTTCTGGAGATGGCAGAAGCTGTGGGATTGTTGGGGTTGCAGAGTACCAGCAGGTCCAGGCCGTCTTTCATCTGAGCACACAGGTCGTTTACATCCATCTGGAAGTTATTTTCCTCCTTCAGGGGGTAATAGAGCGTGTGGCCTCCTTCCAGGGCAATCTCGCGCTCATATTCTGAATAGGTGGGGCCCAGGATCAGCGCTTTTTCTGGGTGTGTGGTCTGTATGAACAGGGAAATAAGCTCAGTGGAGCCGTTGCCCACAATGATGTTCTCGAACTGGGCGCCGGTGTATGCACAGATACTTTTGCGCAGCTTTGTGTAGTCTCTGTCCGGGTAGGTGGTGATGGCGTCCACGTGGCTTGCCAGTGTCTCCCGCAGGAGGGGAGAGATGCCGAGGGGGTTTACATTTGCGGAAAAACTGGTGATGTCTTCTTTTTTGATTCCGTAGATTTCTTCGATTTTTTCCAGGTCGCTGCCGTGAAAATGGTCTTTATGTTTCAGCATGAAAATGCCTCCGTTTCCTTTGATTTTCCTATTTATAGAGTTGTTGAAGGGGCGGCAGAGGTTGCACCCCTTGCATTTGTAGTGTATAATTGTACTATTCAGGACTCTGTCCTGAAATAATATATACTAACACATATTATAGCGGGATATAGAAAATAGTTCAACAAGATAAATAATAGTAACAGTTCAGACAAGCTGAACTGTTACGCATCCATCCATTAAAAATCGCTTCGCGATGGGCTGGATGCCTGCCAGCACTACATATTCGTACGGTCAGCGCAGTAAATGCGCAGACCTGCCTGAACTGTTACAAATAATAATCAATCGGAGATTCTCCCGCCCTTTCCGGGCAGGGAGATAACGGGGTAGAATACATTGAAGAGAAGAATAGAACAACTGATAAATGGAAGATTTGAATACGAGGTTCCGGGTCTTTTGCTGTCCAGGGAAGATATCAGGGAGAGCACAAAGGCCGGGGAAAATATCAGGGGAGAGCTGATTATAGCAGCAGAGAATGGGAGCCGGATAAAAGGGATCGCCTATTCCTCCCATCGCCGTTTTCTTCTGGGAAAAGAGCGTTTTACCGGGGAGAAGATAGAGATTCCCTACGGGGCAGATGTAAAGGGCCTGAACCCCGGAGATTCCTTTGAGGGAGAGCTGGTTCTCAGCACCAGCATCGGAGAGTACAGGGTTCCCTTTGCCATACAGGTGGAACCGTGCCGGATCAAGACATCTGCAGGCTCCATCAGGGATTTGGATGCCTTTGCGGAGCTGGCGAAAAAAGATTTTAAGGAGGCGTACCATCTGTTCCTGGATGATTCCTTTCCGGAGCTTCTGAAAGAAGAGCAGGAGGTACTGCCCTATTATTATGCCATGGCGAAAAATCCTGTGACCTGGCAGCATCTGGAGGAATTTCTCATCGGCACGGGAAAAAAGGACCCTGTGAAGCTGCATCTGGAACAGGAGAATCTGGAGATCTATGAGGTGCAGAGTTCCCTTATGGATACTGTCCGGGTGCGCAGAAGCGGCTGGGGCTATCTGAAAGCAAGTGTGACCGTGGAGGGCGATTTCCTGGAAGTAGAGAAAAAGTCCATACGGGACGAGGATTTCATCGGCAGTGTATATGAGCTGCAGTATATTATCCGCAGAGAGAATCTGGGAAAAGGCAGAAATTACGGAAGAATCTGTATCAAAACCGTTTACCAGACCCTTGTTTATGAAGTGATGGCCTCCAAAAGCGGTAAGATCCAGGTAAATGTTGCGGCATACGAGAAGAAAAAGAAACTGGAGCTTTTGAGAGATTACCTGGACTACAGTCTGGAGAAGCTGTCAAAGAGCCAGTGGGAGAGCAGGACACTGGGACTTCTCACAGAACTGCGGGAGACCGGGCATTACACCACGGAGCACCAGTTGTTTGAGGTCTGGTTCTACCATGAATGCGGGGAGGACAGCAGAGCAAAGGACGCCCTGGATAAGTTAAAAGACAACAGCCGGATTCAGGCGGAGGAGGAGCTGGAGGGCGTATATCTCTACCTGGAGGATGTGCTGGGATGCGGTCAGGAGATCCGGGAGAAGATGGTGGTGCGCCTCCATCAGCTTTACCAGCGCAGGGAGGACAGCTTCCTTCTGTTATATATTCTTCTGAAAACAGATTCCGAGCAGGTGCGTACCCAGTCAAAGAAGATCTATCTGCTGGAGGAGCAGTACAGAACCGGCTGCAGAAGCCCGTTTCTGTATCTGGAAGCATGCCGGATAGCAGCAGCGGACGGAGCGCTGCTCAGGAGGATCAGTCCCTTCACCATTCAGGTGCTGCTCTTTGCCATGCGGCATGATATTATGACAGAGGAGATGGCCTTCCGCGCCACAGACCTGGCGGGGCAGATGAAGGATTTCAGCCAGAAGGTATATGAGATACTGGAATACATCTACGAAAAATATCCCTCCACAGCCGTGGTGCGCTCTATCTGTATGCTGATCATGAAGGGCGACCCCAGGAAGAAGGAATATTTCCGGTGGTATGAGCTGGCAGTGGAGAAAGAGCTGAAGATCACAAGGCTGTACGAGTATTATATTGAGACCATGAGCCGCAATTACCAGAAAATGCTGCCACGCATGATACGCATGTATTTCAGTTATAACAATACGCTGAGCGACGCGAAAAAGGCATTTGTGTACAGCAATGTGATACGTAACAAGGAAGTGGATAAAACTACTTATTTAAGCTATAAAAGCAGTATGGAACAGTTCGCCTGTGAGAAGCTCAAGGAAGGCAGGATGAATGAGGACTTTGCTGTGGTGTACCAGGAGTTCTGCTTAAGCTCCCATGATCCTGCAGTTAAGAGAGCCCTTGCGAAGGTGCTTTTCACCCACAGGCTTTACTGTGATGATCCCAAGATACGGCGGGTGATTGTCCGCCATGCGGCATTTTGTGAAGAACAGACGTATACCTGTACGGATAAAGTGGCCTATGTGTCCATTTACACACCGGACGCCAGGATTGTCTTTGAGGATGACAGGCAGAGGCGCTATATCCAGACCATAGATTACAATATCCAGCCGCTTTTGGAGAGAAAAGAGCTGGCAAGGCAGCTTCTGGCGGAGGGAATCCGGACACCGGGGCTTCTCCTCTATACCTGCGGGGAACTGAACCATGAGAACCCCATAACAAGAGAAAATATCTCCTGTATCCAGGATGTGTCCGGGGAGGACTGCTTTTCTGAGGATTACAGGCAGAGGGTGCGCAGGCGCCTGCTTCTCTACTATGAGGAGCATATGGATAATGACAATCTGAAGGATTACCTTCGGGAGATGGATTTTCACAGCTTTGCAAAAGTCAACAAGAGCCTTCTCATCACCATTTTGATCAAACAGGGCATGTATGTGGGGGCCTATGACCTGCTGTGTGAGTACGGCTATGAAGAGATCGACCCAAGAGACCTGTTAAGGCTGTGCAGCCGCATGATCCTCAATCTGGAGTTTGAATATGAGGAGGAGCTTCTTCTTCTGGCTCACCATATATTTAAGGAGAACACCTATGATGAGGTGGTTCTCGAATATCTGACCAAGTATTTTGAGGGACCTGTGGATGAGATGATTCGGGTGTGGGAGCGCTCCATGGGATTTTCCATAGAGGCCTACGAGCTGGAGGAGGACATCCTGACCTACAGCATGTTCACAAGAATCTACCATCCGGGGGATGCGGCGGTTCTGAAGGACTATGTAAAATTAAGCGGTAAGGAACAGGTGATACTGGCTTACCTGACCTTTGCATCCTTCCAGTATTTTATCGGGGGAAAAGAGGCGGAGACGTTTATTTTCCGCTCGCTGGAGCATGTGAGGAAAAAAGGATGGGAGTATGATATTATCTGTGACCTGGCCCTTCTCAAATATTATGCACAGGAAAAGAAATGGGAGGAAACCAGGCTGGAGACGGCCCGCGCCATCTTATCCGTATGTGCCAGGACAGGGCTTAAATTTGCCTTTTTCCAGGAGCTTCCCAGAACCCTTCTGCAGAGTATGCAGCTTGAGGACAAGGTGTTTGCCCAGTGCCAGGCCAGTCCCAGGGCGGATGTGACCATTCACTACCGCATGCTGCAGCCGGACAGGGAGCCGGGAGAGTTCAAAAGCGAACCGCTGAAAAATCTGTATCAGGGTATCTACAATAAAGAATTTATCCTGTTTTACGGGGAGGTACTGGAGTACTATTTCACTGTGGCAGGCCGCGGAGAGATACAGCAGACGGAAAAGAACAGGCTCACCGTTCCCGAGGCAAAGCTGGAGGGGACTACAAAATACCAGATGATCAACCGTATGCTGGCGGCGAAACAGCAGGGAAGAGAACAGGAGCTTATGGAACTGCTGGGACAGTACAGACAGCAGGAAGCGTGGGTTTCCTCTCTCTTTGAACTGATAGAATAAGGAGGCAGACAAGGGCATGAATGAGACAAGAAATATTATCGCGGGCCTGGAACTGGGGAAGGAGTTTTCCCAGATCTGCTATTATGACAGAAAAGAAAAAGAACCGGTCTCTCTTTCCGTGAAGACAGGAAGCAATCAGTATACATTTTCCACCAGACTTTCCAAAAGGCCCAGGACAGAAGTGTGGCACTTCGGTATGGAGGCGGATTATTTCTCCATGCACGAGGGGGAAATCCCGGTGGATAACCTGCTGGAGATCTGGGGCCAGGGGGAACCGGTGGAGATTGACGGCGGCTGGTACAGGCCGGAGGAGCTGCTGGAGATCTACTTAAAAGGCTGTCTGTCCGTGCTTGGCGTGGCAGAGCCGGCGAGACAGATCAAGACCCTGATGATCACGGTTCCGGACCTGAACCGGGTGCTGGTGCGCAAGCTGCAGAGAGTGTGCAGCCGCCTGAAATTTACTTCCGGGCAGGTGCTTCTGCAGGATTACGAGGAGAGCTTTTACTATTATGTGATGAGCAAGAGACTGGATAACTGGAACCGTATGACAGGACTCTTCACATTTGATAAAGGAAAAGTATCTTTTTCCCGCATGGTGGTGGACAGCCAGAAAAAGCCCATGCTGGTCACAGTGGAACACGGCAAGACCATAACCCTGCCGGAAGACCCGGACCAGAAGGACGTAGACTTTTACCAGTTGATTGCAGATTCCTGCGGAAATGATACATACGCGGGGATTTACCTGGTAGGGGATGGATTTTCCAAGGACTGGGCTGTAAGGAGTGTACCGCTTCTGTGCAAGAACCAGCGCCATGTATACTATGGAAACAACATGTATGTGAAAGGGGCCTGCTATGCGGCAAGGGAGCGGACCGAGGAGAAGCTTCTGGGCACATATCTGTATGTGGGAAATGCCCTGGTCCAGAACCATGTGAGCATGGAAATGCTCATCCAGGGGAAAAAGAAGAACTATACCGTTGCTGAGGCCGGAAGAAACTGGTATGAGACAGAGCACGAATTTGAACTGCTTCTGGACGGCAGGGAGAACCTGGAATTCATGGTGAAGCCCATGGACGGCGGGGAAGTAAGACATTACTGCATGAAGCTGCCGGGGCTTCCGAAAAGGCCTGACAGGACCACGAGGCTTCGTGTGCACATTATGTATGAATCAGCGGATACCTGCATTATTCTGGTACAGGATCTGGGATTCGGGGAGATGTTCCCCTCAAGCGGCCTGATGTGGACCGAGAGAGCAGCGTGGTAGGAGGAAACAGATGAGCGGATACATATTATGTCAGATAAAACGGGCTTCCCTTCCGTTTTATATTGAAAACATCAGCACAAATATCTACAGTATAGAAGAATTATGTTATTATCTCTACCACAACATCTATCTGCTGGACGAGACGATCATCAATGAACATCTCTGTGACTGGATAAAAAACGAGCTGGGACTTTTAAAGCTCTACCAGAAACTGTATCGGATTCTGGAGGAAGAGCGTGGGGCAGGGGATTTCATCCTGGCTGTTTTCAGGGAGATCAATTACCTGACCCATGAGCAGTTTAAAAAATTAAATGAGGAGCTTGTGGTCCTGGAACAGCTTCCCGAAGTGGCCCGCAAGAAGAAAAAGGGCGACTATCTGGTGGACAACCGGATGTATGTGAATGCCATCCGCATTTACGAGGATGCCCTAAGAAGTGTGGATACCGGAGGTCTTGGCGGACAGTATGAGGGGGAGATCTTCCACAATATGGGCTGTGCCTATCTGCACCTCTTCCAGATAGAGGAGGCTAAGGAATGCTTTGAAAAGGCATATGAAAAGCTTCACACCAAGCTGATCCTGAAGCATTACCTGTGCGCCTGCAGGATGCTGATGGAGGAAGCCCAGTGGCAGGGAGAATGTGCCAGAATGGGTGCGGATCTGGATACCTGCAGAGAGATCCAGAAAGAGATGGAAGCCAAAAAGCCGGATGCTTCCCGGGAAAAACAGGAAGACATGGGGGCTCTTTTGGAAAAATACACAAAAGAATATCACAGAAGTACCGGATTTTAGGCTTGTGTTTTGAAAACCGATGTTATATAATTCCTTGTGTATCGTAACGTTTCTCTTTTGAGAGAACTCAATATTATGGAAAAAGGACAGGTGTACGAAGGTGAAGAAGTTAGAGCAGCTTTATGAAGGAAAAGCAAAGAAAGTATTTGCAACAGATGTAGACGGCGTAGTGATCGTAGATTACAAAGATGATGCCACGGCATTCAACGGCGAGAAAAAAGGCACGATCACAGGTAAAGGCGCTATCAACAACCGCATGACAAACTATGTTTTCCAGCAGCTGGAAAAGGAAGGCGTTCCGACTCACTTCGTAGAAGAACTGAGCGACCGCGAGACAGCCGTAAAAAAAGTGAGCATCGTTCCTTTAGAGGTAATTGTTCGTAACGTGGCTGCAGGAAGCTTCTCCAAGAGAATGGGAGTAGAAGAAGGAAAACAGCTTCTCTGCCCGATCTTAGAGTTCAGCTACAAAGATGATGACCTGGGCGACCCCTTCATCAATGATGACTATGCACTTGCATTAGGACTGGCTACGCAGGAAGAAATCGACACCATTAAAAATTATACAAGAAAAATCAACGAATTTTTGATCAAATATTTCCTGAACGCAGGAATGAAGTTGATCGACTTCAAAATCGAATTCGGTAAATTAGCAGACGGAACCATCATCCTGGCTGATGAGATCTCACCGGATACCTGCCGTCTGTGGGATGTAGAGACAAATGAGAAGCTGGACAAAGACCGTTTCAGAAGAGACATGGGCAACGTAGAAGAGGCATATAACGAAGTGTTCAAACGTCTGGGCCTGGCTTAAATCAGAGGGGTGCCCGGGACACCTTCCGGCTCGGAAGGCGCCTCGCGGCGCCCTTTTTTGTGTTTACTTCAATATAAAATAAAAAGGAGAATTCAAATGAGTACAGACAGATATCAAAGTCCATTATCTGAGCGCTATGCCAGCAAAGAGATGCAGTATATTTTCTCCCCGGACATGAAATTCCGCACATGGAGAAAACTGTGGATCGCCCTGGCAGAGACAGAGAAAGAGCTGGGATTAAATATTACCCAGGAACAGATCGACGAGCTGAAAGCCCACGCAGAAGACATCAATTATGACGTGGCAAAAGAGAGAGAAAAACAGGTGCGCCATGATGTAATGTCCCATGTATACGCATACGGCGTGCAGTGTCCGAAGGCAAAAGGAATCATCCATCTGGGTGCTACATCCTGTTATGTGGGTGACAACACAGACATCATTGTGATGACAGAGGCCCTGAAGCTTGTGAAGAAAAAACTGGTCAACGTCATCGCAGAGCTTTCCAAATTTGCGGATGAGCATAAAGCGCTTCCAACCCTGGCTTTCACACATTTCCAGCCTGCACAGCCCACTACGGTAGGCAAGAGAGCAACTCTTTGGATGCAGGAGTTTATGCTGGATCTGGAAGACCTGGATTATGTGATCAGCACTATGAAACTGCTGGGTTCCAAGGGTACAACCGGAACACAGGCCAGCTTCCTGGAATTGTTTGACGGTGACCAGGAGACCATTGACAAGATCGATCCCATGATCGCGGAGAAAATGGGATTTAAGGAGTGCTATCCGGTATCCGGACAGACCTATTCCAGAAAAGTGGACACCAGAGTGCTGAACGTACTGGCAGGCATTGCAGCCAGTGCCCACAAGTTCTCCAATGACATCAGGCTTCTGCAGCACTTAAAAGAAGTGGAAGAGCCGTTTGAGAAGAGCCAGATCGGTTCCTCCGCCATGGCTTACAAGAGAAACCCGATGAGAAGTGAGCGTATCGCGTCCCTGTCACGTTTCGTTATGGTGGATGCCCTGAACCCGGCCATCACTTCCGCTACCCAGTGGTTTGAGAGAACACTGGATGACTCTGCCAACAAACGTCTCTCCGTTCCGGAAGGTTTCCTGGCTATTGACGGTATCCTGGACCTGTGTCTGAACGTGGTGGACGGACTTGTCGTGTATCCTAAGGTTATTGAGAAACGTCTGAGAAGCGAGCTTCCGTTCATGGCTACAGAGAATATCATGATGGATGCCGTGAAGGCAGGCGGGGACCGCCAGGAGCTGCATGAGAGAATCCGTGAGCTGTCCATGGAGG
The DNA here is from genome assembly GCF_037000545.1 of Blautia sp. JLR.GB0024. Taxonomy (NCBI): domain Bacteria; kingdom Bacillati; phylum Bacillota; class Clostridia; order Lachnospirales; family Lachnospiraceae; genus Blautia; species Blautia sp. JLR.GB0024. Next base: position 125,173 of record NZ_JBANBF010000010.1, read on the forward strand.
CAGGCAGGAACGTGAAGGTGGAAGGCAAAGAGAACAACCTTCTGGAGCTTATTGCCGCTGATCCCGCATTTAACATGAGTCTGGAAGACCTGCAGAAGACCATGGAGCCGTCCCGCTACACAGGACGTGCCCAGGTACAGGTGGAGGCGTTCCTGAAAAATGTGGTACAGCCGGTACTGGATGAAAATAAAGAGATCCTGGGAATGACTGCAGAGATCAACGTATAATAAAAATACAGTTCGGAGGTTTTTACATGAAGGAGCAAAAGAGGGGGAATCCCATAGCGCTTTTGCCGATTGGGGTGTTTCTGATCATTTTTATCGGAGCGGGTATCCTGTTCCATGACTTTTATACCATGCCCGCCATTGTGGGATTTTTGATCGCGCTTACCGTGGCATTTTTTCAGAACCGGAAAGTAGGGTTTCAGGAAAAGGTGGCAATTATCTCAAAGGGCATCGGTGAGGAAAATATTGTAACCATGTGCCTGATCTTCCTGGCAGCCGGAGCCTTTTCCGGTTCCATAAAGGCGGCAGGCGGGGTGGAGAGCACGGTCAATCTGGGGCTTTCCATTATGCCGTCCTCCATTGCAGTGGTGGGGCTGTTTATCATCGGCTGTTTTATTTCCATTTCCATGGGAACCAGTGTGGGCACTATTACCGCTATGGCACCCATCGGCGTGGGAATTGCCGAGAAGACAGGCATTCCTCTCCCGATCTGCATGGGAGCCATTGTGTGCGGCGCCATGTTCGGTGACAACCTGTCCATGATTTCCGATACCACGATTGCGGCGGTGAGGACACAGGGGTGTGAGATGAAGGACAAATTCAGGGAGAACTTTTTTATTGTTCTGCCTGCAGCCATCATCACGGCTGTGATCTTCTTCGTGATCGCCAGGGGAAATGCAGGAGTCATTGATGATGACCTGAAGTTTCAGATCATCAAGGTGATTCCATACCTGGTGGTCCTGATCGGTGCGCTCATCGGCATCAATGTGTTCATTGTTCTTATAACCGGTACTGTACTGTCCCTCATTGTGGGAGTAGGCACAGGGGCGTTTGCTGTCAGTGAGATGTTCCAGAAGATGGGAGACGGCATCACCGGAATGTATGATATCACAGTGATCTCCATTATCGTTGCTGCCATCGTGGCTCTGGTAAAGGAACACGGAGGGATTGAGTATATTCTGAATGTGATCAAGAAGAAGATCAACGGGGAGCGCGGCGGAGAGTTCGGTATCTCCGTTCTGGCCCTGCTCGTGGACTGCTGTACAGCCAACAATACGGTGGCTATCGTTATGGCAGGCCCCATTGCAAAAGAGATCAGCGAGGAATTCCGGGTAAGCCCCAAAAGGAGCGCGTCCCTTTTGGATATCTTCGCATCCGTAGGCCAGGGAATGATTCCCTACGGTGCCCAGCTTCTGGCCGCGGCCAGTCTGTCCGGGCTTACGCCTATAGCGATCATGCCGTATCTGTTCTATCCTATTTTGATGGGGGTATCGGCAATTATATTTATAATTTTCCGCAGGAGAGAAGTGGCGGAATAAAAAATATGGATGAGGCAGCTGTATTCTTTTGGGAATATAGCTGCCTTTTTCTGTTATCTCCGAATATATCTTTGATTTCTGCTTCTTGGTTTTTCCGGTACAGTCATTTCGACCAGATTAAGTTCCATTGCCGGATTTAAGTAATTTTTACGAAAGGTTTCCTTTGATTTTAATCCCAGTTTCTTCATAAGGCAGGTTGCTGTATATGAAGTATCCATTTCCATTGCGGACAAAAGCTTCTTTACATATTCTGTCATCTGTTCTGTATCATCCGATATCTGTTTGGAGATATCATCAAGAACCATATCAATCTGTTTGAGCATAAATTCAATGAAGATATTGGAAGTCCCTTCTGAATGACATTGGGCAATTGCCTGATAGTAACCATCCTGAAATTTTTCAATCTGACTTTCAATCGGGATGTACTCAAAAATCGGTTTCCATTTGGAAAGAATCGCCGTATGCCACAGCCTTGCCATCCTGCCGTTTCCGTCTGAAAAAGGGTGAATGAATACAAATTCATAATGAAAGACTGAGGACAGGATAAGAGGGTGTACGGATGCCTGTTCTCGAGACATCCAGTCGAACAATTCTTCCATAAGCCCCGGTACCAATCTTGCCGGAGGTGCGATGAAAATACATTTATCCCCATTAAACACACCTTCTTCTCCTTTACGGAATACGCCGGACTCATCTACCGTATATTGGGTCATGACTCCATGCAGCTTTTTTAAGTCTTTCAAACTATATGGATTGATCTCAGGCAATTTTTCGTAAGCAGCGTAAGCGTTTTTTACTTCCTGAATTTCCTTTTGCTCACCCAGAACCATGTGCCCGGCAAGCACATCCCTGACCTGTCCAAGTGACAAGGAATTAGCCTCAATTTTCAGGGAAGAATGAATGGACTTGATTCTGTTGTTACGCCTTAGATAGGGGCGGGATTCCATCTTCTGCAGCATACTGATCCTGCCGAGTTTTTCCGATATGGATGAGACATATATCAGCATGGTATTATTAATGGTAAACGGCGGTTGATAACGGTTCATATATTTTCACCTCCAAATTAACTTGCTTATTAACTTGCTTATTATCTTAGCATGTTCCGGCACTGAAGTAAACAGAAAAGTGGATTTTCATATTGCAGCCCTTCCCCCAAACAATTTATAATATTTTTATCAGAACCTTTTTATCACCCCGGGTATCTAATAGATAACAAAAGAGATAAAACAGAAAAAGGAGGAGCCCATGCAGCAGCAGGAATTTATACAGGCCGTCAGGGACGCAGAAGCTACCCTGTACCATGTTGCAATGTCCATTTTAAGGAATGATGCGGACAGTGCGGATGCTGTACAGGAAGCGCTTTTGAAGGCTTTTGAAAAATTAGATACCCTGAAGGAAAAAAAATACTTTAAAACATGGCTGATACGCATTCTTATCCATGAGTGCTACCAAATGAAACGCAGAAGTAAACGTCTGGTTCCTTACGAGGAGTATGTGGAGAACGCACCGGGGAAGGAGGACAAGCTGTATACAGACCTCTATGCAGCCATAGATGATCTGCCGGAGGACCTCCGCATTGCGGTTACCTTATTTTATATAGAAGGTTTCTCCATTGCGGAGATCGCGGAGATGCTGGAGACCAGGGAAAATACAGTGAAAACACGGCTTTACAGGGGAAGAAATCAGCTTAGAAAAAGTCTTGGTGATAAGGAGGAAGCATTATGTTAGAACAGGGAAAATGGAAAGACGGGGCACCGGTACCTTCAAAGGAATTTCATGACAGATTTGAGGAGAGTTTGAAACTGATAGAGAAAAAAGCAGGGGAGAAGGCACCGGCAGGTGCCGAGATCATCCGAATGAACAGGAAGACAAAGCGCAGGGGCAGGCATCTGAAGAAAGCAGTTGTGGGTTGTACAGCCGCCGCAGCCGCTATGGCAGTCTTTATCGGAGCCTGCTATCAGAATCCGGTATGGGCTTCCAATCTGCCGCTGATCGGGCACATATTTGAGCGCATGGAAGGACAGCTTTCTTTTGGGGAAGATTACAAGGATTATGCAGAACCACTGGATAAGGAAGCAGCACAAAACCGGGAAGGCGGCGGGCAAGACAGCGGCGATGAGGGAAATACCGGTGCGGGAGCCTTCCGTCAAACGGTTGGCGGCACTACAGTTACCATGTCTGAGAGTTATTGCAGCGGCTCGGCCCTGTACCTTTCCCTTATCATAGAATCAGAAGAGCCATTTCAGGATACCCGTCTGGATGGGAACGGACAGCCATCGATCAGTGTGAAAACGAAGGAAAATTACAGCTTCAATCCTCAGGAACAGAATGATCTTGTCTATCTGGAAGGCGAGTTTCTGGATAAAAATACCTACACAGGGGTTATGCGTATAGACCTGAACATGAAGAATACAGATGACAGCGGGCTGCAGGCAAAGCAGGCAGAGGCTGAGGCAAACGGGGAAGAATTTATAGTTGACGCGGAAGTACTGGATCAGTACAGCACCAAAATAGAGATACCGGAACAGTTCACCCTGAATCTGGACATCAGCCAGATCATAGGGGATTTGGCTGATCCCGATACCTTCAGTACAGGGTACACGGCGGAGGAACTGGAAGCCATGTCCGATGAAGAGTGGAACCGGGTCATGACAGAAGCGGAAGACGAAGGCGGCTGGGACAGCTTCCCCAACAGCCATGAAAACTGGTGGATGGACGGCTCCTGGCAGTTTGAGCTTAATATCAACGCAGACTACTCCAGAACACAGACTGCCGAAGTGAATGAGATGAATGAGGATGGCGCAGGCATTGCATCTGTTGTCAAAACTCCATTTGAGATCACAGTCAATGAGTCATATGATGATAAAACGAAAAGAGCAGATTATTTCCCGGTGATCCTGGATGCCCAGGGCAAAGTTATGGATGTCACAGGGGGAAGTGTAAATACCGTATCCGTGAAAAACCATGACACATCTACCGTCTATGTTTATTTATGCGATTATGATGAATATATGGATGAGCTGAAGGGGTCCAGAAATGAGGATGGATTCAAGACATTGATGGATGAAAGGGCAAAATTTGCCGCAGAAGTGCATTTTGACTAACAGTTTTTGATAAAAAACGGTAGAATGAGAACCCCAATTTTTATTCTGCCCGGATGCAGGAGCCGTTTTCAGTCGCCAAAACGCGGGGAAAACGGCTCCTTTCCCATGAAAATCCGCAATTTTTCGTCCGAATTTACAAATTAGAACTTTATTTCTTAAAAGAAATGTAGTATGATACATGGGTACAAAAAGTTCATTAGGAGGAATGAAAAATGGTAAAAGCAGTAGTAGGGGCTAACTGGGGAGATGAAGGTAAGGGCAAAATCACTGACATGCTCGCACAGGAATCCGATATCATCGTAAGATTCCAGGGCGGTGCCAATGCGGGCCACACAATTGTAAACAATTACGGAAAATTTGCGCTCCATACTCTTCCGTCCGGTGTGTTCTACGACCACACAACCAGTGTCATCGGAAACGGTGTTGCGCTTAATATCCCGGTACTGTTTAAAGAGATTCAGTCTATTGTGGACAAGGGTGTACCAGCACCGAAGATCAAAGTCTCCGACCGTGCGCAGATGGTAATGTCCTATCATATCAAATTCGATGAGTATGAGGAAGAGCGCCTGGCAGGAAAATCTTTTGGTTCCACCAAGTCTGGAATCGCACCGTTTTATTCTGATAAATATGCAAAGATCGGTTTCCAGGTCAGCGAGCTTTTCGATGATGACGCGGCACTGAGAGATAAAGTGGAGCGTGTATGCGAGACAAAGAATGTGACTTTGGAGCATTTATACCACAAACCGCTTCTGAACCCGGATGACATCATGAAAGAGCTGGCGGAATATAAAGAGATGATTGCTCCTTATGTGTGTGATGTTTCTCTGTATCTGTGGAACGCTCTGAAAGAAGGTAAGGAAGTGCTTCTGGAAGGACAGTTAGGTTCCCTGAAAGATCCGGATCACGGTATCTATCCCATGGTAACCTCTTCCTCCACACTGGCTGCCTACGGTGCAGTTGGTGCAGGGATTCCGCCATATGAGATCAAAAAGATCATCACAGTCTGCAAGGCATACTCCAGTGCAGTAGGTGCAGGCGCATTTGTATCTGAAATCTTCGGCGATGAGGCAGATGAATTGAGAAGACGCGGCGGAGACGGCGGAGAGTTCGGCGCTACCACAGGACGCCCGAGACGTATGGGATGGTTTGACTGTGTGGCATCTAAATACGGCTGCCGTATGCAGGGAACTACGGATGTAGCTTTCACGGTCCTGGATGTACTTGGATATCTGGAGGAGATTCCGGTGTGCGTGGCATACGATATTGACGGTGAGATTACAACAGAATTCCCCACAACCGGCAGGCTGGAAAAGGCAAAACCGGTTCTGGAGACGCTTCCGGGCTGGAACTGTGACATCCGCGGCATCAAAAACTACGATGACCTTCCCGTAAACTGCCGCAGATATATTGAATTTGTGGAAGAGAAGATTGGCTTCCCCATCACCATGGTTTCCAATGGTCCGAGCCGTGAGGATATTATCTACCGCAATAAATAAAACAATAAGACAACGCTCCATTGGTTTTTATAATGGAGCGTTGTCTTATTTTGGGTGCACTTATTTTTACTGCACATCGTATTCTTCCAATAATTTTTGGATTGTCTCTTTCCGACCTTTAAAATGGACAGCATGAATACCCTGGGAGCGGGCTTCCGCCACATTTTCCAGGACATCGTCAATAAATACAGCTTTTTCAGGTTTAATATGAAAATCTTTCAGCAGTTTCTGATAGAATTCAGGTTCCGGCTTCAGCATTTTTACCTGCCAGGACATGTAGCCGCCGTCCATCAGATCCAGAAAGGCCATTTCCTCCCTGCAGCGTTCATAGAGCGGCTGTGAAAAGTTGGACAGGTAATAAATTTTGTACCCTCTTTTTTTCAGATATTTCAGCCAGTCCACTGTGTAAGAGTAGGTATGTATGACACCGCTCATTTTGGCAAATGTCTCGCGTATTTCTTTTTCGTATTCCGGGTCATTATCAATAAAGGCCTGGAGAATTTCCTCTTCATTCCGCACACCACGGTCAGCATCCACCCAGTCAGGGCTGTCAAACACAGCATCGCCCACAGCCTGAATTGTTTCCCCACTGTACTTCATGCTTTTTAAAAATGATTTCCAGTCATAACGGACCAGCACATTTCCAAGGTCAAAGATAAAGGTATCCACAGAGGAATTGGCATCTATCCTGGGAATACCGTTTTTCTGCCTTGTGTAGCGGTATACGAGCAGGCAGGCATACAAAAACACGGGAACAAGTACCGTGCAGTAGATTGCGGCCAGCAGCATATTACCGGCATTTGGGCTGTGCGAAAGAGAAAAAATAAAAGCCAGGACGTACATGCCAAGCAGCAGTACGGCTCCAACCAGTGCAGCAATTTGTTTCAGCTTCTTCACTTCTTATTCTCCCTCCCATAGAATATCTTTAATTATAATGAGTTTTGAGGTATCCGTCAATGTGCATAAATGCCCGAAATCAAAGAGAAAATCGACAATTTGTCCAATTTTCAGGCTACACTTACCGAGAAATGGAGAATGATTTGCACATATTTTCCAAAATTTTCAAAGGAATTATGGAAGTTCAAACAGTTGGTGATACGGTGGACGGCAGGAAACTATATCACGTGCGTATGGGGGATGAAAACGCGGCTGACAAGGTTCTGATCTTCGCGGGAATCCATGGAAGAGAATATATGACCACTCAGCTTGTCATGGAACAGTTGGGGGAATTTGTGGAGAATCTGCTTCATGAGGACAGAACCTACAAGGGATACTCTTACAGCGAGCTGTTGAGAGATCGGGCTCTGCATATTATCCCCATGGCGAATCCGGACGGTGTGACAGTGAGCCAGTTCGGAGCCGAGGGTATGCGGTCTCCCGGAATCCGGGAACAGGTGTGGGAGATTGCGGACGAGGACGGCGCCAGAATGCCCTGGAAATCTTATTTCCGCCGCTGGAAGTCCAATGCGGAGGGCGTGGATGTGAACCGGAACTTTGATGCCCTGTGGGAAGAGTATGTGGATGGGATCGGCAGGCCTTCCAGAGAAAAATACAAGGGAACTGCGCCGGAGAGCACCAAAGAGGCACAGGCACTGGTAAATCTTACAAAAAAGGAACTGTTCTGCCGCACAGTCAGCTATCACTCCTCCGGCGGTGTCATATACTGGGCATTTGGACAGCAGGGAGAGCTGGCATCAAGGACCCAGACCTTTGCAAAACGCATTGCCGCTGTCACGGGCTATGAACCGGACGGCAATTATGAAGAACTGGACCCGGCGGGATACAAGGACTGGGCGCTGCTTAAGATGGGGATTCCCAGTCTAACTATAGAGATCGGCAGAGCGGATTCTCCCCTGCCGCAGTCTGCCTACCGGAGAATCCTCCGGGAGAACAGAGGCGTGTGGGAAGAAATCCTGCTGGATATCATAGAAGAGAAAAAAGATTAAAAGAAACCATTGACAAATGCGGACTATTGTAATAGTCTATATGTAGACGATTGCAATAGTCCAAAGGAGTTATGCTTATGAAATTATTTGAATCAGAACAGAAAGTAATGGAAGTCCTGTGGGAAGAAGGTGAGATACCGGCAAAAAGAGTTGTTGAAGTGCTGAGTGAGAGAGTCGGCTGGAACAAGAATACAACTTACACAGTCATCAAGAAATGTATAGAAAAAGGAGCCGTTCAGCGGTCAGAGCCGGGATTTCGGTGCAGGCCCCTGATCAACAGGCATGAATTTGAATCCTATGAAGTGAACGAATTGATCTCCAGGACCTTTAAAGGTTCCAAGAAAAATTTTATCTCAGCGTTCTTCGCGGAGCAGGATTTGACGAAGGAAGACCTGGAGGAGATTGAATCGCTGATTCAAAGGAAGCGGAGGTAGCATGGTATTTATAAAGATCAATGTGGTTCTTGCGGTAATGTGCCTTGTCTTCAGCATTTTCCGTCTGGCTTCAAAAAAGTTCGGAAGCAGCGATAAGTACAGGATGGACCGGATCTTCATCTGCATCGGTATCCTGGCACTGCCTTTGATGCTTGCGGTGGAGAGATATCCGGTGCGTGCTGTTTCAGCACAGACCATGGGAATCGTTTCCAGGATGTCTCCGCAGAAAGTGGCAGAGAGTTATCACTTTGTAAAGTGGGGAATGGCGGCCGCATTCGCTGTGGGCTGTGCGATATTTTTTATACTGTTTATCCGCTACTGCCGTGAGAGCAGTATTTTAAGAGAGGCTGTTCCGGTGCCGGGAGAGGCCGCACGGGAGCTGAGTTTTGAAGAACTGGGCCTGGACAGAAGAAGGATTCTGCTGAGTGACCGCATAAGTGCGCCGGTGACCTGGGGATTTTTCATGCCCAAAATACTGATTCCCTCTTATCTGAAGGATGAGGAGGAGGAAAAATATACACAGATTGTTTTGCATGAATTCATCCATGCCAAGAGAAGGGACAACCTGTGGAAATTCCTGGCGCTTTTTCTTTTATGTGCCTATTGGCAGCATCCGTATCTGTGGTTTTTTTATTTTACGTTTCTTAGAGAAGTGGAATTATCCTGTGACGAGGAGGTGCTTCGGCGCATAGGAGAGGACGGAAGGGCAGCCTATGCAGGCACACTTGTGGCTTTTGCGGGCCTGTACTGCCGTCTCAGCCGGATGACATCCCAGTTGTCAGCAGGAAGTCTGAAGAGGAGAGTGATCGCTATAATGAATTATAAAAAATCAAACAAAAGAACAGGAATCGCCGGGAAGATATTCATGGGGAGCATTGTATTTTCCTTTGCGCTGCTGCTGGGATTTTCAAACCAGATTTTTGCGGGAATGCGTGACGGTGAAACCATTGTAAAAAGCAGTGAAGAGTCAAAAGAGAGTAGGGAAAAGCCGCAGTTGAATGTGATAGAAGAGGCCAGAGAAATTGAAGAGAATAAGGCCCAATCGAATGCGGAAGAAACACAGGAAATCCCCGAAAATGGTGCAGTGGAAGAGATAACAGAAATTCCGGAAGAAAATGCTTATGGAGAAGCACAGGAAATTCCGGAAGTAAGTGCTTATGGGGAAGCGGAAGATATAATTTTAAGAGAAACAACGGAAGCAGAAGCGTCAGTGAACGGAGAAACACAGAATATGAATGAAAATAACCTTGCAGAGGCAGAGGACTATTCTTCAGGCACAGAGGTACCAAGTGAAGCTGTTGATCAATCACTGCTTCAGGAAGAAAATGCGAGTGTGAGATAAAAGAGGCTGCGGGACCGTTTCATTCGTATGAAAGATGATATAGATAAGGGTTTTCAGGAATATTCCTGAGAACCCTTTTTTTGCTCCTGTACCGGTACGCTTTCCGGCTGTCTGCCGGGAGTTTCCCGGCACAGGCGTATGAATTCCCTGACATAGGGCAGAGTGGTTCTGTCTGGCAGTTTTACGGGAAAGCATATATAAAAAAGACAGTTGCAGACATTACAGAAAGTGGTATAATTCAAGTTGTACAATTCTTCCGGCCTTTAAAAAAAGGATGGAAGAATCCTTGAATAAAACAGCAGCGCAGGTGCTGCAGCCGATCCGGTTTTATAATAAAAACCCGGAAGGCAATGGAAAGAAATCGGGAGAAATGGGGCGTAAAAGATGAAGATTAGAAAGCATTTTATACTGACCGGTATGGTACAGGGGGTGGGGCTCAGATACCGGGCACAGCATTTGGCGAGGCTGCTGCAGCTGACAGGCTGGGTGAAGAACACCTGGGACGGATGCGTGGAGCTTGAGCTTCAGGGCGGAGAGGAAGAGATATCCAATTTTCTGGACCGCCTGTCCATGGGGAATTTTATAAGGATTGAGGGCGTTGAAGCAAAACAGGTCCCTGTGGTAGAGGAGAATAGTTTTCAAGTTAAGGGGTAAAACCGGATATTTTCTAAGTGCCTGCAGTAAAATGTTGACAACAGGAAGAAATTGGTCTAAGATATAGAAAAAATAAAAGTTGGAAAAAAGGTTCTCAAAGGCGAAAACCCACCTTTGGGGACCTTTTTGCATGGAGGATGAAGTATGATAAAAACAGAGATAGTAGAAAACATGTGTGGTGGTAAGGGCCATGTGATTATCAAGCACATTTTAGGGGAAAAAGAACTGAATGGAAAATGCGGACTGTACGCGGAAGTGATCATTGAGCCGGGATGTTCACTCGGATACCATGAGCATCACAAGGAGAGTGAGACATATTATATCCTGTCCGGGCAGGGCGATTATGATGACAATGGTGTGGTCCGCCCGGTCAAAGCCGGGGACGTTACGTTTACACCGGATGCTCATGGGCATGGATTGGTGAATACAGGGGATGTGGATCTGGTGTTTATGGCGCTGATTATTTTGGATTGATAAATAACCGCAAGGCAGTATATGCAGATGTTGTGTAATTCGTTGATTTTTATATACTGCCTATATCCTGGTAATCGGGCAGGGCGGCGGCAGAAGCTGTTATATGATTTCAGCAGATTAAGCTCCGGCACCGCCCTTGTTAGAAAAGATTTGTTATAGGTCAATTCAAGTGTTTTACCATTTTTAAATTTGTAAAGTATCTGCATATTTGAATGGAATCACATCTCTGGGAGCAGTTTCAATATATGCCTTTTCCCTGTGCATAAAAGAAATAATTTCTTTTTTTGTCATCTTGCCAAGTTTACAAATAACTGCATCAAGAATATTTTTATCTGCATCCGAAAGAGATGGGAAAGCAACGGCTCCTTTTAAAGAGAAATGATATGCATTCGTCTCTCCCATATCCACTTCCTCACATGGAACATCCTTCAAATCAATAATCGAGTTATGCCCTACCGGTACGGCTCCCATTGGCAGAGCCTGATAAATCAAACCTGTTATTGCAAAACCCCTATTCTTATAAGAGAGAGCATCTGCATACCACATCAGCTTCATAAGCTTAACTATATAAAGATCGGTTATCTGCGCAGATGCTGCGAAATAGCGGATAACATCAACAACTTTATCTAGAGAAAGTTCTGTATTCCCGTGAAATATCTGATTTCCCTGAAATCCAGCATAAATTGCCTCAATGGCCTTACGCATATAAGAATCCTGAGCTTTCTCATATAAAGCAGTAGCTGTATCAAAATATTTCTGATAAGATTCGGCTGACAGATTACTTTTTGCATTATTTAATAATGATAAGAACCATTCCGGATCCTGATCAATTTTCTTTAATATCGTGTCGTGTGCCTTGTCCTGCACTTGATGACTCTCATACCTTGTAATGGTCTTGCCGCCCCAGCCAAGAAGAGTGCAAAAATCGCTTTGACTGATTCCATACTTTGCACGGATACCGCTGATTTCGGCGGATGTCAAAAGTCCTTCTGCTCTCCTGTAGGCATCCTTAAGGCGCATATCATTTTCCTGCATCTGCTGCCCATCCATATAAAGTTCATCTGCCGCATCACAATACAAATAAGAAGCGTCATAATCAACTTTTAAATTCTTAAAAGTAGCCCTGTCTTTCACAAGAACTGTCTTCACTTCATGTTCTTCCATGCAGCATGTGCACAAACGTTTTTCCTTTTTAATAATCTTCATATCCATGGAAACACCTCCTCTATTTCTTCCTATATGGAAACATCTCCGGTGTAAATGCCTTTTCCGCAAAATGGAAAGACATTACAAATGTTGCGGGGGTGCCATATGTTCCAAGAAGTTCTACCCTTATTTTAATATATACGTCATCTTTACTATTGTAAACCTTACCAAACTCACGCATTTCACTTCTTTTGGGAAAACGAATGTCTTTGACTGTCTGCATATAGTCTTCCACACTTAATGCTAATAACTCCCTCCTTAGCGCGTCTACCGGATTTTCATCCGGGAACAGGGTATTTACAGTATATTGATTTGTATACTTTTCTTCTCTATTATCATCTACACGTCTTTTGGCCTGAAACTGTATTTCGGCTCCATTGTTAAGTGCAAATTTTAAATTCTGTATGTAAGCCTTTATCTCTAATTCACTTTCAATCCGTATCTTTGTTCCATGTGTCAAATTTTTATCCTCTGATAAGGTATCAATTGATACTTATATTTTATGACAGATGTTCCATTTTGTCAATAGATGCTGTGAAATTTTGAATTTGCGGGGATTTCGCCCGCTTGTTCTTACGGTATCAGACTAATGTTACCCGAAAATAAATGACTTTGTTATAGGCTTATGATAGAATAGGACTAACAAATACACAGGAAAACAGATAGTATGTCTCCTACGATTCCCCTATCTGGCAACACACAAAGACGAACCAGAATCAGAATATCAAGAGGTGATATCTATGAAAAATATATTAGTAATCCAGGGCGGCGGGCGTCCGAACGGAAATACCAGCCAACTGGCAGATGCCTTCCTAAAAGGAGCTTTAGAAGCAGGCCATAAAACAGAAAAAATATCCTTGAACAAGTTCGAGGTAAAAGGCTGTATCGGCTGCAATGCATGCCGCTACGGGAAACCCTGTATACAAAAGGATGATTTCAACAAAATAGTCCCCAAAATAAAAGAAGCGGATCTGCTTGTTTTCGCATCACCGCTTTTGTTCTGGACAATATCCTCTAAATTAAAGGCATTTATAGAAAGATTCTACTGCATAGCAGAGGAGGACCCGAATCCTCCCTATGGCCGATATGAAAGATATCCGGTAAAAGATGCTGCTTTACTGATGACATCGGCAGATGATTTTTTCTGGACATATGAGCAGGCTGTGTCATACTATAAGTTTGCCGTCATCAATTACATGGGTTTCAAGGACAAAGGCATGCTGCTTGCAGGCGGATGTGGAGATACAAACGGCAGGCCGCAGATTGACAAAACAGATCATCTGCAGAAGGCATACGATTTTGGAAAAAATATCTACAAGGAGTAATAGAAACGCCATTCCATTACAGTATCCGCTTACCCATAAAATTCCCATATCGTATAATCCCCGTATTTTTCCCTGCAGCTCTCCCGCAGCGTATGCAGAAGCAGCATACTGTCCCCGGCTGTAAAGATATTCTGTGTATTGGAAGCAGCCTGCCTGTCCGCGCGGGCAGGTCCCGGCCGTTTCTGGCGCAGTTCGGAGGCGGGGCAGCCGTAATATTTCTGGCAGAGCTGATTTAAATATCTGACATCAGAAAAACCGCTCTCAATACTCACGGTAAGCACCTTTTTATCTGTATTCTGCAGAAGACGGCAGGCGTATTCAAAACGTTTCAGATTCAGATATTCCTGAAAGGACAGGTTTAATTCATCGCGGAACAGATGTGACAGATAGGTCAGCGACAGATTTTCGTGCTCTGCAATGTCCTTCAGCAGCAGTTTCTGCCGGAAATTTTTTTCTATATAGTCTGTAATGCGGCTCATGCGTTCCTGCCTGTGCCTGCGGGCCGTCATCTCCGCGTCTGTATATATTTTCTCGGGAACATAGGTGTGAAGGCTGTACAGAATCATATTCAGCAGACTCATGCATTTATATTCATAATTGGCAAACTGCCCGAAGTAGTTGTAGGCCAGCTCAATAAGCAGACCTTTCATAATTTCGTAGCGTGTCTCATGCCGGGAGAAGAAGGGGCGCACACAGTTCTCCAGAAAACATGTATTTTCATCGTGCTGAAAATAGGATGTGACAAGCTGCCGGGACATCTGAATGGCAAGAATCAGGGCGCTGCCATCCAGTCCGCGTATCTCATGGAGGTCCATGGGGTTCAGCAGATACATGTCACCGCTGTGAAGCAGGTTTGTATTTCCGTTTACTGTAAATTCCACATTTCCGTCGAGAACAAGCCCGATTTCCATCTCCCTGTGTGCGTGCGGCGCACGGGAAAAAAGGCGTACCAGTATAGCACTGAACGCGTGGATCTGCGGGTGTGCGATCAATTCAAATTCTTTATCCATTTCCGTCACTGCCTTCTCATAATTTCTTATTTTCTATTCTAATGTCATTTCAGAAAAGAGGCAAGAACTGTCTCAAGATATTCACGAAAACAACAAACTAATCGTTGATAAACAGCAAATAAATCGAGCCTGTGGAACGGATAATTAGCTGAACTTCCCATAAAATAAGCCTTGCAGCCAAGAAATCAACCAGCGCAGGATAATCGCCGTATTTTCACAAACATGGAAATGCCCCGCAGAGAAAAAACGATTAAACTGAAGATAGTTTATAAAGAAATTTTCTGCGCAGAAAATGCAGACTTTTCGTTTTACAGCGAGAGCAAAAGTAAACGTGACAGTTCAGAAAAAGGGTGATCGTATGGGTAAAAAAGTAATTGTAGCAGGACATGCCTGTCTGGATATTACCCCTCTCTTTCCTCATAATCAGCAGGCAGCGAAATTAGGAAATATCCTGTCGCCGGGAAAGCTGATACAGATGGAGGGTGTTGATATCCATGCAGGAGGTGCGGTATCCAACACGGGTATGGCAATGAAAATGCTGGGGGCAGACGTATGTCTCATGGCAAAGACAGGCAGCGATGAATTCGGAAAGATCATTTCCGATATTTATGCCGCACAGGGCGCAGATTCCGGAATCATTGTGCAGGAAGGGCAGAATACCTCCTATTCGGTGGTCCTTGCACTTCCGGGTATAGACAGGATATTTCTTCATGATCCGGGGTGCAACCACACTTTTTCCTTTGAAGATCTGCCGAAGGAAAAGCTTTTGGGGACAGACCTGTTCCACTTCGGCTATCCCCCGCTGATGAAGAAAATGTATGAGGACACCGGAAGCGAACTGGTGCGGATGATGAAATATATGAAAGCCCAGGGGACGGCAACTTCCCTTGATCTGGCTTTTGTGGACGGGGAGTCAGATGCAGGAGCGGCGGACTGGAAGGAGATTCTAAGCCGGGTGCTGCCGTATGTAGACTTTTTTGTGCCCAGTATCGAAGAACTCTGTTTTATGCTGGACCGTGACAGATATGAGGCTTGGAAGACAAAAGCAGGGGATGAAGACATTTCTTTCTCCCTGGATGTTCAGAGAGATATCAGGCCTCTGGCAGATAAGTGCATGGAATTAGGGGCAAAGGTCCTTCTGCTGAAATGCGGAGCTCCCGGCCTGTATTACAGGACCACAGAAGTAAAACGTCTGGAAGGACTGGAGACAGCCCTTGGGATCTCTGCAGAGGACTGGTCGGACAGAGAGGGATTTGAGGCCAGCTATCAGCCAGAGAGGGTGCTGTCAGGTACAGGCGCGGGCGACACCACCATTGCGGCATTTTTGACAGCTATGCTTGAGGGGTATCCTTTTGAAATGTGTATCCATCTGGCAGCGGCAGAAGGGGCCTCCTGTGTGGAGGCTTATGACGCACTGGGCGGAATCCGGCCGCTTAAGGAACTGGCGTCCAGGATTGAAAAGGGATGGAAAAAACAGAATTTCAGAAGATAAGGAGCATGGAAAATGTTAGCAAATTTAAATGAGGTATTACTTCCGGCCAGGCAGAATGGCTATGGGGTGGGACTGTTCAATACCGTGAATCTGGAACTGGCAAGAGGCGTGCTGAGGGCTGCGGAGGAACTCAGGTCCCCGGTTATCATCGGTACAGCGGAGATTCTGCTTCCCAGCGGGCCGCTGGAGGATCTGGCACCACTGATCGTTTCCATGGCAGATAGAGCATCAGTCCCTGTTGTGGTCCATTATGACCACGGACTTACATTTGAGAAATGCATGGAGGCGCTGAAGCTGGGATTCACTTCGGTTATGTATGACTGCTCCACGGACAGCTATGAAGAAAATGTGAGAAAGGTTGCGGAGCTTGCAAAGATTGCCCACTGCTTCGGTGCAACTGTGGAGGCTGAACTGGGACATGTGGGGGATAACCAGGAGGCAGGAGGCCGGGAGGCGGAAATGCCGGAAGCATACTATACAGACCCGGCCCAGGCAAAGGATTTTATAGAGAAAACTCAGGCGGATGCCCTTGCCATAGCCGTTGGGACGGCCCACGGAGCTTACAAATTCAAACCAAAGCTGGATTTTGAAAGAATCCGGACAATCGCGGATATGGTGCATGTCCCTCTGGTGCTCCACGGAGGTTCCGGGCTGTCGGAGGAGGACTTTAAAAAATCAATTGGCTGCGGGATCAGCAAAGTAAATATCTTCACGGATATCAATATAGCGGCGGCAAAAGCGGCAGAGCAGGCATGGAAAGAGGGAAAAACCTGCCTGACAGACATCATTCCCTATCAGGTGGAAGCCGTGTCAGCGGCGGCAAAGGTAAAGATGAGGATTTTCGGGTCGGAAAACAGAAGCCGGGAAGTCTGATTCTTACTTGTATTTGCTTTGGAGGCATAGTATATTTACCTTAACACATATAGAAGCGTAAAGGATGACCACTATGCCAAAATTGATGCAAACATACTTTGTAGATGTAAACTACAGCCAGAATCACGCTCATATGCTGCACAAGCATCCCGATGTACTGGAAATTCTGTACATTGACAGCGGGGAAGGGCGGTATATTGTGGGAAAAAGGGAATATGCGGTATCTGCCGGGGATGTAGTGATCTGCAATGCCGGCATGATACACGGGGAGGCCCCTTTTCAAAAACATGAGATCCAGACATACTGCTGTGCGCTTTCGCAGGTGATGATTCCCGGACTTCCGGAAAATTGTCTGATGGATTCCAGATATAAACCGGTACTTGCTATGGGAAACGCTGCAGGGCATATGGGATGTCTCATGCGTACCATGCATGAGCTGTTCACAGAAAATATGTATAAAAAAGACGTTTGTCAGCATCTGGCCCAGGCAGTGTACCTTCTTGTAAAGGAACGCCTGGAGCAGTACAAGGACAGCGGCAGGGAGGTGGAGGACCAGAAAAAGGAATTTCTGGTGAGGCAGATCACAGACTATATTGACAGACATTACACAGAACCGCTGACTTTGAAAGAACTCAGTGACAGATTTTACATCAGCCCCTCCAGCATTTCGCATATATATAAGAGAGAGACAGGAGTGTCACCCATGCAGTACGTGATACACCGCAGGATCGGGGAGGCGCAGACGCTGTTGATGGATACCCACATTCCCATCCATATGATAGAGGAACGGCTTGGGTTTGGCAGCAGCTGTCACTTCAGCGCTATGTTCAAAAAATATGTGGGAATCTCCCCAAAAGAGTTTCGCAGCCATTTTAAATGAAAGCAGTTTATAATAACAGGACATCCATTGTCCGTGTCAGAATCATTTTCATGAATCATGATTCCGGTGCGGGCAATGGATGTCTTTTTTTTAACATATTTGCAAGATTTTATAACAAAATCTCATAGAGGGCGAAAAAAGGCAGGAAATACAGCAAGAAAATAATAACGGATTTTAGCCGGATTTGATATGATTAATATAGTTAAAGTTCATGAACGGGCAACGCAAATATAGCAAAAACAGGGAAATACTGGTCATAATAGACATGGAGGTGATGAAAAAAGAGCTATAATACGGCAAAGTGGCAGAAAGCTTATGACACAGATATCAGAACCTGAAGATAGGTTGGAACAGAAAAAAACAGAAGGCAATTTTATATAATTTTCGGTGAAAAAATGAAAAACAGGAGAGGTGATTATGAACAGAGAAATAACAGGAGAAAGACAGACAGCCGCAGTGAGCGGAGTTGTCAAACTAAATTGGGGAAACAGGATAGCATACGGATGCGGAGATACAGCATGTAATATCGTCTGCGGCATGATCAATGCTCTGCTGACTTTGTTTTACACAGATTATGCGGGAATCCCCATTGCGACAGTGGGGTTGGTCATGCTGATATCAAGAGTATTTGACGGCTCCTCAGACATTATCATGGGAGTCATTGTAGGGAAAACAAAATCAAAATGGGGGAAATCAAGGCCGTGGCTTTTGTGGATGGCGGTTCCCTATGTGCTCTGTGCCATAGCTATGTTTACGGTCCCCCAGACGAACGAGACGATACAGTTCTGGTACATTTTTGTCACATATAATTTGTGCACCACGGTGTGCTACACAGCCATTAATGTGCCATACGGAACACTGTCCACCATGATGACAAGGTCATCTCACGAGAGGGACCTGCTTTCCATTGTGCGCATGTCCATGGCTCCGGTGGGAAGGCTCATTGCAGTAACTTTCACCATGCCGGTGGTGAAATTATTCGGAGATACACAGGCAGCCTGGGTGAAAGCCATGATGCTGTGGTGTGTGATCGCGTTTGTCATGCTGCTTATCTGTTTTGCAAACTGTAAAGAACACGTACATATTGAAGTAAAGAAAGAAACACCGAAGGCGTCCTTCGGTAAAAATGTAAAGGCTCTTGTGGGAAATATTTATTTCTGGGCAACGCTGATCCTCTGGACTATCACCTGTGTGCACCAGACACTTGTGGGAGCTGTACTGCCTTATTACTGCAAATATATTTTCGGAAATGACAGTTGGATGTACAGCACACTGTACATGGCAGAGGCCGTCACACTGATTGCAGGGGCACTGATCTGCCCTGTACTTCTGAAGAAATTCAACAAAAGGGATCTGTCCCTGGCCGGATGCGTTCTGGCAGTGGCGGCACAGATGGTATTCTTTATGAACCCTCACAGTTTTGGCCTGGCAATGGGAACTACCATTGTAAGAGCGCTGGGGGAGGCACCCCTTACGGCGGTGGTCTTCGGCATGATGGGAGATGTCATTGAGTATGGACAGTGGAAGAGCCATATCCGCCAGGAAAGCCTTGTCTTTGGCGGCGGATCTCTGGGATTCAAACTGGGAGTAGGCCTGACAAGCGCTATCATCAGCGGCTTATTAAATGCCAGCGGCTACATCAGTTCCTCCACAGGCGGCGCTGTGCAGCCGGAAACGGCAAAGGCCATGATCATGAGTATTTACAAATACGGAACCACATTTATCTGGGTCATTGCAGTGGTGGTCCTTATTTTCTATAAACTGGATAAGATTTATCCCCGAATCATGAAGGAACTGGCAGAGCGGGAGCTGCGGGGAGAAATGTAACAAATTCAATCAATCAAAGATAAAGGAGAATAAAAAAATGGAAGAATTGAGAATTGGATTAGTAGGAACAGGTGCGATCGGACGCTCACACATTGAGCGGATCAACACCAGACTCCAGGGAGCGAAGGTTGTGGCATGTGCAGATGTGAATATGGACTTCTGCAGATCTGTAGCTGAGAAATACGGCATTCAGGCATATGACAGCGGAGAGGAAATGATCGCATCTGATGCAGTGGACGCGGTGATCGTCACCACGCTTGACCCCTTCCATGAGCAGTATGTGACGGCGGCCATCAAAGCAGGTAAATACGTGTTCTGTGAAAAGCCGCTGGCACCGGAGGCGGATGCCTGCAGACGTATTGTGGAAGCGGAGATGGCAGGTAAAAAACAATTGGTGCAGGTTGGTTTCATGCGCCGCTATGACCCGGGATACCGCCAGTTAAAAGCGCTGATCGACTCCGGAAAATACGGTCTGCCTCTGATGCTGCACTGTGCACACAGGAACTACGACGCACCGGGATTCACCACATCCATGCCGGTGGAGAACTCCATGATCCATGAGATAGATGTGCTTCGCTGGCTGCTGGGAGAGGATTATAAAACAGCAGAGGTAGTATTTCCAAAGACAACACGCAACGCGGAGGGAGAACTGCGCGACCCGCAGATCATGTATCTGACCACGGAATCAGGGGTTCGCATTGACGTGGAATCTTTTGTAAACTGCCGGTACGGATATGATATCAAGTGTGAGGTTGTCTGCGAGGAGGGTTCCCTGAACCTGCCTGAGCCGGCCAACACTATGGTGAGAAGCAATGATTCCCGCATCACACCTATCTGTCATGACTGGTCAGAGCGTTTTATCGACGCGTACAATATTGAATTCCAGGAATGGATCAATGCATGCCGGGAAGGAAGAGTTGACGGTCCAAGCGCCTGGGACGGTTATGTGGGACAGGTGACAGCGAAGGCAGCTTCCAAAGCCCGCGACACACAGACCGTGGTGAACATTGAATACGAAGAAATGCCGGAATTTTATAAAAAGTAATCTAAGACGGAGGAAATGAACATGAAACTTTCTATTTGCACAGATGTATTTGCAGAACTGAGTTACACGGAAATGTTGGATAAGGTAAAATCTCTGGGAATTGATGCGGTGGAGATGACAGCCGGAGGGTGGGGAGCCAGGACACACTGTCCCACAAAAGAACTGCTGGAGGATGACAGTAAACTTGCTGCCTATAAAGCGGAATTGGAAAAACGCGGAATGGAGATTGCAGCGCTGAACACCTCCTGCAACCAGCTCTGGCCCTGTGAACTGGGAAGGGAATATTCTGATTCCATGTATGACTGTGTTGTGCTTGCCAGTAAACTGGGCGTAAAGAAAATTGTCTGCATGTCAGGACTTCCTGCAGGCAGCGAACACGATACCACACCGAACTGGATCACCTCCAGCGTCACAATGACAGCTTATATGCAGCCCACGGTGGAGTACCAGTGGAAAACAACCATTGCCTGGTGGAAGGAATTTACCGTACATTGTAAAAAATACGGTATCGAGCAGGTAGCCATAGAGGAATTCCCCTGTCAGATGGTGTACAATCCAGAAACACTCTGGACACTGAGAAATGCAGTGGATCCTATTATCGGAATCAACCTGGACCCATCCCATCTGATCGCCTTGGGGGCAGACCCCATTGCCTCTGCCAGGGCACTGAAGGGGGCAATCTACCATCTGCACGGCAAGGATGCCAGAATTGAGAGAGGACTTGCCGAGATCAACGGACTGCCTGAGTGGAAAGCTGTCACAGAGGTGGCAGACCGTACCTGGAATTATGTGGCAGTGGGATGCGGAAAAGACCTGCAGTGGTGGAAGGAATTCTTCTCTGTATGCCGCATGATGGGATATGACGGATACGTTTCCCTGGAAATGGAAGACCTGACTATGAGCACCGAGGCAGGCGTTCTCACATCCATTGATGCATTGAAACAGACCATCAGTCTGTAAAACACAGAGGATGGGCAGGAAGAAAACAGAATCAGGTTCTTGTGGTTTGCCTGAGAAGAAAAGATTGAGAGAAAAACATTTGACGGATAAGAGAATTTGACGTAAAATAAAAATTGGGTGGACACCTACCGCAAACTAAGGTCATTAGTTTGCGGTTTTTTTATTTGAAAAAGCCTGATATTTACAGTGAAGGTCTGCATATACCGCCTGTTATATACAGTATATTGCCGGCCTTTGGTACGGTACATGATAGTGTTCAGGAATCAGAGAGGAGGAGAGAAGTATGTGGAATTACATCTGGCCGATTCTTTTGGTGATCGGCTCCAACACGGTCTATAACATCTGCGCCAAATCAACACCTGCAGAGGCAAATTCATTTGTATCACTTTCTATCACATATCTGGTAGGTGCGCTTTTGTCCATAGGCATGTTTTTTCTGACGTCAGCCGGAAAGGATTATTTTGTTGAGTTAAAAAAATTGAACTGGGCATCTGTTGTCCTGGGGGCATCTGTCGTTGCGCTGGAATTTGGATATATTGCAATATACAGGGCCGGATGGAAAGTCAGCGTCGGTTCTCTGGTCGCCAATATCGGCCTCGCAGTGATTTTGATATTGGTTGGTGTGATTTTTTACAAAGAACTGATAAGTATAAAACAAATCTGCGGAATCATGCTGTGTCTGGGTGGCCTGCTGCTGCTCAATACATAAACGTGCATGCCTTGCAAAAAGGCGTGCACGTGCCGCCTTGCTGTATATTTGGCCTCAATTCGATGAGCACAGCCCGCTGCTCTTCCTGTATTCGGAAGCAAATCTCTTGAAAACTATTATTGTTAAAATTATACAAAAATGAAATATGATATTAAGTAAAAATGTCAATGGACACAAAAGAAATAAAGTTGTATTATTAACTCATCAAAGAGAGCACGAGCTCGCAAGCGAGCAAAACAAGAGATAATGAGCAATATAACAAAAGAAAATTTACCTGCGGTGAAAGCCGCACTCTTTTTTACAAAAGTACGAGCACGAGCTCTTAACAACAAAAAACAATGTTCTCAGGAATGAAGAAAAGGAGATAAGATTATGGCTGGTAAAGATTTAAGAATTGGTGTTGTAGGAACAGGAGCAATCGGAAGAACACACATTGAGAGAATTAACAACAAACTGCAGGGTGCAAAAGTAGTTGCATGTGCAGATGTAAATGTGGATTTTGGAAAATCCGTAGCTGAAAAGTATGACTGCAAATTCTATGCAGACGGAGAAGAGATGATTGCATCGGACGATATTGATGCAGTGATCGTCACCACCATTGACCCATATCATGAGCAGTATGTAATGGCAGCGATCAAAGCAGGAAAATATGTATTCTGTGAAAAACCTCTGGCACCTGAGGCAGAAGCCTGCAAGAGAATCGTGGAGGCAGAGGTTGCAGGCGGAAAACAGCTTGTACAGGTCGGCTTCATGAGAAGATACGATACCGGATACCGTCAGTTAAAGGCAGCGATTGAGAACCGCACCTACGGAGAACCCCTGATGCTGCACTGCGCACATAGAAATCCGGCTGTGGATGAGAGTTATGACACACCTATGGCAGTAGAAAACTCCATGATCCATGAAATCGACGTTCTCCGCTGGCTGCTGAACGAAGATTACGCAACCGCAGAGGTTGTATTTGCCAAGAACACCCGCAGAACCCACGCAAACCTTATGGACCCGCAGATCATGATCCTGACAACAAAATCAGGTGTCCGCATCGATGTGGAGGCTTTTGTCAACACAGGTCACTGCTATGATATTAAATGTGAGGTTGTCTGCGAGGATGCCATCCTGAATCTGCCGGAGCCTTCCAATATTGAAGTATGTGCCAATGCCACAAGAGGCCATGCAATCCACAGTGACTGGTCCACCAGATTCGTGGATGCCTACAACACGGAAATCCAGGAATGGATCGATGCCACAAAGGAAGGAAGAGTAGACGGCCCTACAGCTTGGGACGGATATGTGGGACAGGTAACTGCAAAAGCAGCTTCCAAAGCACGTGATGAGAAAAAAGTAGTGGAAATAACCTTCGACGAAATGCCTGAATTCTATAAAAAATAAAAAGTCCGCCAGGGAGAATTTTGGAAGACAATTGCGGAAAAGAAATCTCATTTATTTTTACCTGGAAGAGAGCACGAACTCTTAAATCCATAGGAGGATACAGAATATGAAAATAGCATTTGATGTAGATGTACTGGCAAAGCAGATGGACATCAACCGCATGGTCCATCAGGTAGCTGACTGGGGATACAAATACATTGAGCAGTCCCCACACCCGAGGATCAATCCCTTTTACAAACACCCGTTATTCTCGAAAGAATGCGAGCAGGAATACAGACAGGCATTAAAAGAGACCGGTGTAGAAATTTCATCCTTTATTGTTGTATACCGCTGGTCAGGTCCTACTGAGGAGCAGAGACAGTTCGCGGTTGCCAACTGGAAACGTATGATCGAGATTGCAGTGGACATGGGCGTCCAGGTCATCAACACCGAGTTGTCCGGAGACCCTAATCAGCAGGAAATCTGTAATGGCATGTGGTTCAAGTCCATGGAGGAGCTTCTTCCTATCATAGAGAGAGAAGGCATCCGTGTGGAAATCCAGTCCCACCCTTATGATTTTTGTGAGCTGAATAACGAAACCTGTGATCTGGTAAAATCCTTCCGCTCAAAGAATCTCGGATATGTATACTCTTCCCCCCACGGCTTTTTCTATGACGAGGGCAAAGGGGATGTGCGTTCCATGTTGAGATACGCAGGCGACGAGCTGACTCATGTATTGTTCGCGGATACCTTTAACCAGACCCTGGACTGCCGCTATATTGCCAATCCCCCGTGGCTGAACGGACGTGGAAAAGCGGATGTGACCATTCATCAGCATCTGGCAATGGGTGAGGGAGACGTGGATTTTGACGGTATTTTTGAGACCCTTCGTGACATGGATTTTGCAAATAAACAGCTGCAGGAAAATGCCCCGAAAGTAGGCGGTGACAATATTGCCTGTGTTTCCATGTTTGGTTTCCCGGAAAAAATGGATAAACAGGCACCGGAAGCCAGAGAACGAATCGAAAGAGAACTTTTAGGCAGATAAAAATAGGAAAGAGAGAGGAAAAGATCATGAAATTATCACTTTGTACAGATGTTTTAGGCGATTTGTCTTTTACTGAGATGTTGGATAAGGTAAAATCATTAGGTATAGATGCAGTGGAAATGACAGCAGGAGGCTGGGGCGGCTGCAAACACGTTCCAACACAGGAGCTACTGGCAGATGAGAACAAATTAAAATCCTATAAGGCTGAGATCGAGAAAAGGGGTATGGAAATCGCGGCTCTCAACTGCTCCGGAAATCCTCTGTGTCCGGGTGAGATGGGAGAACTTCACACTAAGACGATTTACGATACAGCAGTGCTGGCAGGAAAACTGGGTGTGAAGAAACTTGTCATGATGTCAGGACTCCCGGCAGGCGGACCTGAGGACAAAACTCCTAACTGGATCACGTCAACTGTTTCATGGCCGGATTATATGGTGGAAACCGTAAGATACCAGTGGGAGGATGTGGCAATCCCCTGGTGGAAAAAATTCGTGGCTCACTGCAAGGAAAACGGTGTGGAACAGATTGCCATTGAAGAGTTCCCCTGCCAGCTTGTCTATAACCCGGAGACTCTCTGGAAGCTGAGAAATGCAGTAGACCCCATGATCGGAATGAATCTGGACCCGTCCCACCTGATGGTTATGGGAGCAGATCCCATCGCAGCAGCAAGAGCTTTAAAAGGCGCACTGTATCACATTCACGGCAAAGATGCCCGCATTGAGAGAGGTCTGTGCGATGTGAACGGGCTTCCTGAATCAAAACCGGTAACAGACTGTGAGAACAGAACATGGAACTATGTGGCAGTGGGATGCGGAAAAGACCTGCAGTGGTGGAAAGAATTCTTCTCAGTATGTCACATGATGGGATATGATGGATATGTTTCTCTGGAAATGGAAGACCTGACTATGAGTGTGGAAGCAGGCCTGAACACCTCCATCGACGCCCTGAATCAGACAATAAGCAAATAAGGAAAGAGGTGCCCGGATGAATCTCAACGGATTTAACAAACTGGTACAGAAAGACAGGGTAACAGGATTTGAAAAATTTGCATATGGCTGCGGTGAAATCTCCACAAACATCGTATTTACCATAGCGACAAGTCTCCTCGTCATGTTCTATACAGACGTGGCCCATGTATCTGCAGCCGTAATCGGCATGATCATTGCTATTTCCCAGGTATTCAACGGAGTATCGGACATAGCAGCCGGATTTATTATAGACAGGACACGTTCCAAATACGGACGTGCCCGTGTGTGGATGCTGCGCATGTCCGTTCCATATGCCATCGCAGCAGTGCTTCTGATAACCGTGCCTCAAATCGGGGCAATGGCGCAGGCTATCTACATTTTTATTACATACAACCTGATGCTGACAGTTGTTTACACACTGTTCCAGCTGCCCTTTGCCACGACCATGACTTATATGACACGTGACCAGAATGAGAGGGCAAAAATCAATATTATCCGTATGGCAATGAGCCCCATCGGAAATATTCTTGTAACTCTTCTCTTCACAAGAATTCTGGACATGATGCCCGGCGGCGGCATGGATTCTCAGAAGAACTGGATCATCCTGACGGCAATCTATGCAGTCGGCGCTGCAGCCCTGATGCTGTTCTGCTTTGCAACAGTCCGTGAGAGAGTCGTGGTAAAAGATGAGATGGGCGGCGAACAGATTCCTCTGAAAAAGGCCCTGCCTGCTCTGTTTAAGAATAAATACTTCATTATGTTGTTCCTGTTCTTTGTATTCTTTGCCATGTACCAGACCTTTGCGGGAACCATGGCTACCTATTACTGCAAATGGATCGTGGGTGATACAAAGATTATCGGAAATGTAAACACAGCCTGTTTCGGTATCACCATAGTTGCAACTCTGCTTTTAGGCAAGGTTATGCACCTGACAAGCAAGAGAAACTGGTGTATCGTAGGCGCGCTCTTTATCATCGCCGGTTCTCTGGTTCTGCTGGTCAACCCTACCAGCATTGCGGTTGTAACCTTCGGCGGCCTGCTTAGGGGAATCGGAATGACGCCTATTCTGGGCATGATCTTTACCATGATCGCAGATGCCATAGAATACGGACAGTGGAAGACCGGGCTGCGCACAGCCGGTGCCATACAATCAGCAGCCACATCCGGTCAGAAGTTCGGCCAGGGTATCGGCTCCGCGCTGATTGGCTTCATTATGGAAGCAAACCAGTACAATGGTGACCTTGGAACACAGTCCGCGCAGGCCCTGCATACCATTTCCAACCTGTTCATTTACGGTGTGACGATTCTGGGTGTAATCATGATCATCCTGCTGTTGTTCTATCACCTGGATAAGGAATATCCGACGATCATGAAAGAGCTTCTGGAAAGAGAGGCGCAGATTGATTTAAAGAAAAAGGCTGAGAATTAAAGACAGAATCAAAATAAATTTAAAATGGCATGTCTCAGATAACACGTCCGGGGCATGCCATTTTTCTCTTTTCATCTTCCGGATAATGCGCTATACTTAGTCTAAGAGTACGTTCTCTCTCAAAGCGTGTTTGAAAACCCATCACGGCAGTCAGCACGCTTTCGGAACCGGACAGACAGGAAAGAGGTTGATAAATATGGGAGTAACCATTAAACAGATAGCGGAAATGGCGGGCGTGCACCGGTCTACTGTCGACAAAGTGCTTCATAAGAGACCGGGCGTGAGTGATGATGTGCGTAAAAAGGTACAGAAGATCATAGATGAAAATAATTATGAGGCGAATCCGATCGGAAAAGCCCTTAAGATGCAGAACAGAGAGCTGCGTATTGCAGTGCTGCTCCTGAAGGTGGATGCGCTTCCCTATATCAGAGAGGGAATCGAGGAGAAGCTGAAAGAGTACAGTTCCTTTCAGGTGCATCTGGAGTTTCAGATCATTGCCTATTCCGATGTACAGAAGCAGGCGGATCTATTGGACCGGTATCGTGAGGAAAAGGTGGACGGCATCATTTTAAGTCCCATCAACGCACACGAGATCGTCGAAGCAATTGACCGCTGCACAGAGGAAAAGATTCCTGTGGTCACAGTCAATTCAGATATCAAGGGCAGCAGGCGTTTCTGCTTTATCGGACAGGACGGTTATAAAGCGGGAAAAGTGGCAGCCAGATTTATGGGCGAGTTTCTGGGTGGAAAAGGCAGAACCGTGGTCATAACCAGCGATGGGGATGAGCATCAGTCCTTCCCCTTCGGCACACGTGAGGGCGGGTTCCGCACAGTCATCACAGAGGCATATCCCAAGATAGAGATGCTTCCCAGTGTGACCACAAAAGAGGATCCGGCTATCATGCGGCGGGAGATGCAGAGAATCCTGCGGGAGGAAAAGGATATAGACGGCATACTGATCACCTGCGGATGTGTCCAGGCAGCAGGCGAGGAGCTGGAAGCCAGCGGCAGAAATAACGTGCGCCTCATCTGCTACGAGGATTATCCGGAAATTCTGGAGCTTATGAAAGAAGATATTGTGACCATGACACTGGGCAGCGGCCTTAGTGAGCAGGGGAAAAGAAGTATAGAGGTTCTGCTGGACAAACTGATCTACGACAGAAATCCTTACCGGAAACATTTGTATTCGGAGATTCATGTGATGGTGAAGGAGAGTCTGTAATCAGCGTTCCGGCCTGTATTTACGGTAGTCGGAAGGCGTCTGCCCGGTCAGTTTCTGAAAGACCTTTGAAAAGTGGCGGGTTCCCCGATATCCTACCTGTTCAGCAATTTCATTGACAGACAGTGTGCTGCTGGAAGTGAGCAGACGCCTGGCGTGACTGATACGGACCAGCGTCAGATAATCCATAAAGCGCAGTCCTTCCTTTTGGTGAAAGATCTTGCTGAGATAATTAGGGGTTATCCCATAAATGGAGGATATGGTATTAATTCCAATATCCTCCATATAGTGCTCCTCCACATACTGTTTGACCTTTTCGGTGATGTTCGGAGCGCTGTTTACAGGGGCTGTTTTATACATATCTTCTTTGCCCAGCAGCAGAAAATGGTACAGGGATGTAAAGTCATTTACCGTGCCGTTTAGCTGAAAATAGTGCTGCAGATATTTACGGACACCTTCCCAGTCCAGTTCTTTTTCCAGATAAGGATCAGAAAAGGAAAACGGATTCTGTAACAGCTTTTCATACTGGATGATGTCCCTGTCCTGATAGGCAAGCTGCAGATTTTCTATGGTTTCACTGAGGGTTAAAAGCTGCTTTTTCTTTGAAAAAGTCTGCAGTATTTTTTCATCCAGAAAGCCGCCGTATCCACAGAAGATCCTTAGAGAGAACAGATCCATGGCAGAGGTTATTTTATGGAATATTTCTTCCAAAGAACCTCCCTGAAGATAAAAGGTTGTTACAGGAACACCGAATGCAGAGGAAATTTTCTGCAAAATATCACTCGGACGGCGGGAGGACTGCGGCATTTTTATGATCAGGCATATTTCACCTTCCGGAAGATGGAACAGGGAATAACGGCAGGAAAGACGGATTAAAGGGTTCAGATCCCGTTGGATATTTTTATACAGTTCCTTGTAAAATTGTTTCTGTGCTTCCGGTTCTTTGTAATCCACACAGAACAGATAGGCAGATAAACTGCCGGCAATATCCTGGTCGAGTTTTGGGAAAATACAGTATGTATTGAACTGTGCAACCGTTTCATAAAAAAAGACCTGATTATCTTCATATGTCTTTTGGGTTCTGTCTGCTTCTGCCTGTATGAAAATTTTCTTGATATCATCCAGAGAAGGCGGTTTCAGCAGATAATCGCGTGCGCCAAGCTGTATGGCTTTCTGTGCATAGGAGAAATCAGAATAGCCGCTTAGAATGATAAACTGTGTCCGGGGACAAAGGCCGGAAAGTTCTTCTATGGCAGTCAGTCCGTCCATCAGCGGCATGCGTATATCTACAAAAGCCAGTTCCGGCTGGTGTTCTTTACCAAGGGAAAACATCTCCTTTCCGTTTCGTGCCTCTAAAAACTCATGCATTCCGGGAAAGAGTTCTTCACACATACTGATAAAGCTTAAACGCACCATGCGTTCATCATCGGCAATCAATATTTTCATGTTGTCCATCCATCCTTTCTTTTATCAGACTGGTATTGATATTTCTGATAATCATATAACTTCCCGTATATTTTCCTACTGCGCTGTGTATTTCAAAAAAACTTTCCGTCTGGAAAAGCTGAAGGCGTTCCTGGATATTCAGCAGGCCCACACTGTTTTTTATATTCAGTTTCTTTTTATCAAATCCGGTTCCATTATCCATAACGGCCAGAAAAATGCATGTTCCGATTCCCTTTAAGGTAATCAGCGAAGCATCAACTTCTACACGTGTAGGCTTGTCATAATCCTCCATTCCATGGACGATGGCGTTTTCCACTAAAGGCTGTATAAGCAGACGGGGAATCAGGAAAGTTTCCGCCTCATGATCCAGATGCAGGGAAAATTCCAGCCTTTCCTCAAAACGGATTTTCTGGAGAAAAAGATAATGTTCTATAAATGAAAATTCTTCCTGTAATGTACTGTAGCCTGAATTTGAGCAGGTGTAATGGAAAATACGTGTAAGCTGAATAATGGAATCTTCCAGCAATTTACGTTCACCGATACGGTTCAGCGCAACGAAATTGTTTAAAGTATTATATAAAAAATGAGGGTTTATCTGTGCCTGCAATGCCTGATACTGTGCATTTTTCTGACTGATAACAGCCATAAATTCTTTCTTGATATGTTCATCCAGGCTTTCAATCATCCGGTTAAGCTGTATGGTGATCTGTTCAAATTCTTCATTCATAGGCAGGGTTTCATCCGCTCTTGCGTCCAGATTTCCATCCTCCGCTTCATGCATAATATATAGAATATTCTGCAGCGGTTTTGTAAAACGAGAAGATATTTTTCTGTAATTCCAGATGGAAAAAAGAAAAATAAGGATTCCGAAAACAAAAGAAACGAGAAGTGTTTCCAGAACAGGTTTATAAAATTCCGTGTAAGATATAAAATATAACATTTTCCATGCGTTCTTTTTCAGGGAATAGGAACATACTACTCCCGAGGAATCCGGATTGGATAGATAGGCATCCAAAAACGTTTTTCCTGTCGCTTCATTTGTAGCATAAATTATTTTATCTTGTTCTGACAATATGGTGATACATGACAGATCAGAAATGGATATTTCTGAAAATAAATGGTAAAACAATTTGGTAGACACATCTATTTTTAAGAAACCCACATCTTTTTTTGAATCCAGAACCCGAATCGGTTTTATAACAGAGAAAACGGAACAGTCTTTTTCATTTTCATAGTAAGAAACTGTGTGCGGCGCACAGTATGTTACATATTTATAAGCGGATGGTTCATAGGAAAACCAGGAGTCCAAAGGGTAGTCCTTGGCAGAAAATTCGTGAAGTCTGCAGTCGTTTTTTCGATAGACATATCCTTTGTCACTGTTTGGGCCTGTGGGAAAGAATGCAAGACCCAGAATTTCCGCAGAACTCAGGGCAGTCAGTCTCGTGGCTATGCGTTCATACTGTGTGACATAATGAGACCACCGGCTTGGAGAGGATTCGGAATGATTTCCCTGCGTACTGATATAGGTATAAAGATTCATCATATCGTCATACTGATATGGGCTTAGGGAAAGGCGTTCCATCTCTTCCAGATAAGATTCTATATTGCTGCCAAGAGAAGATAATACATTGTTATATTTCTGTGTCGTATCATCAGACAGTCTCAGAGAATAGAGGGATACATTGAGGAATGTATTAATCATAAGCGGAACGACTGCACATAACAGAAAGAGGAGAAAAATATTTTTTTGGAAGGAACGTTTTTTGTTTTTTATTTTCTTCATAAGTTACCTCCGTTTCAGTTAATAACCATCATAGCAGATTTGAAAATGATTACAATAATAAAAAGAACAAAAGGATATTTTTGTGCAGAATGTAAAAAGGATATGAGAAGAATTTTAATAATATGAATAAATGTACTGTAGAAAAAGGTACTTGGAGGATAGAAATAGTACATTTTAAAATACGAAGGGAGTTGTTATAATAAATTCATAAAACGGGCCCGATAAAAAAGGAGAAAAAAATGAAATACAGAAAATTATTGGCAGGAATTATGGCGGCTGTAATGACAGCGGCAGCAATCAGCGGATGTTCCCAGCGTCCACAGGAGAGCGGAAAGACAGAAAAAAGTGAAACAGAAACAAAGAAAGAAGACAATGCGTCAGACGATGGAGAGGCAGCAAAGAGTACAGGTGTCACACTGGAATTTCAGCACAATATGACAGGCGTAATCACGGATACGATCGAAGAGGTGTGTAATGATTTTACTAGGGAAACAGGAATAGCTGTTGAGGTATCTGCGCCGGGAACGTACGGTGAGATGATCAAAGCAAGAATGGCTTCCAATGATATGCCGGATTTATTCTCTACCCATGGATGGTCAACATCTTTATATGTTGAATATCTGGAACCCATCAATGACCAGCCATTTGCGGATAAGATTGTGGATTCCATTAAAGATATGATAACGGATGCAGAGGGAAATATGTATGTGCTTCCTGCAGATGCGGACTTGAGTGGAATGACTTTTAATAAGACGGTGTTGGATAATGCAGGTGTCAATGTGGATGATATCCAGACATGGGCCGATTTTGAAGAGGCGTGTCAAAAAGTAAAAGACAGCGGCAAAACGCCGATTCATGTGGGAGGAAAAGATAACTGGACAATCGGAACCATGCTGGATCTGATCGCACCAACGTTCCTTACAAATGATGAGGAAAAAGGATGGGGGAAAGCACTTCTGGATGGCAGTTTTGACTGGAATAACTGGGAACCTATCAGTGAAATGGTAAAAAAATGGAGCGATCAAGGATTTTTCAATGTAGACTGTCTGACTGCAGATTATATTACAAGCTGTAAAGCGCTGGCACAAGACGAAGCTGCATTCACCTTCTACACGGGAAAAGCGGTGGCTGAGGCCCTGCAGACAAATCCGAATGCTGATTTGGGAATTATGCCGATTCCGGCATCAGAAGAGGGACAGGAACCATGTATGATCGGCGGTGAAGATCTGGCCGTAGGCGTATGGAAAGACAGTCCTCATAAGAAAGAAGCATTGGAATTACTGAACTATATGGCCCGCCCTGAGGTATGTTCCAAATTAGCCGCAGCATGCGGTATGCCTGCAGGTCTGGAAGGTGTAGAGAGTGAGACAGGTATATTACAGCCTTATTATGAAAAATACATGAATGCGGGCATCTTAACGATTCCATACTTTGACAGAGTTTATCTGCCAAATGGGTTGTATGATGTAATGTGCACAACCGGAACAAGTATATTGGCCGGAGAAAAAGATGCAGTTGAAACTTCAGTAAATAATATGAAGCAGACTTACGAAGAAAAACTTGCACAGCAATAGTAAAATCAGATACAGGGGTGCTGTCTGTGACAGCGCCCTTTTTAAAAGGAGGGGAATGGCAAGATGAAAAAAGGCAGGAAATCTGTAATTAATATTTTTTACATTCCGGCTATACTGTTGTTTTTATTTTTTGTTATTTATCCGTTTGCAGAGGGAATCAGGATTTCATTTACCAACTGGAATGGCTATTCACAGAAATATACCTATGTGGAATTTGCAAATTATATAAAACTCATTCACGACAGTAATATATTAACAGCGCTGAAAAATACTCTGATTTATGGAATTGGCAGTACGATTATTCAAAATATTCTGGGATTAAGCTATGCAATATTGTTAAATACCAGAATCAAAGGAAGAACGATCATCCGTACAGTAGTGTATGCACCGGTTATGATATCAGGCCTGGTCATGGGATATATTATGTATTTCCTGGTGCAGTATGACGGCGGTGCGATCAATGATATTATGGCAGCTTTTGGACAGGCTCCGGTAGACTGGCTCAGCAGCGGCAGCAGGGCTGTGATCATAATGACATTGATTAACAGCATACAGTATGTGGGAATATCCATGGTAATCTATCTGGCCGGCCTGCAGAATATATCTTCCCAGTATTATGAAGCCGCAGCAATTGACGGTGTGAGCAGATGGCAGCAATTCCGTTACATAACCGTTCCGCTTCTGATTCCTGCTATTTCTTCCTCCGTAACCTTAAATCTCATCGGAGGGCTGAAGTTGTTTGATGTGATTCAGGCTCTGACAAAAGGAGGACCGGGATACTCTTCCCATTCACTTTCTACGCTTGTTGCAAATCAGTATTTCCAGGCTACAAATGCGGGATATTCTGCTACGATAGGGCTGTTCTCATTTTTACTGATCATGATACTGAGTAATGTGGTGACTTCTTATTTCAATAAGAAGGAGGTATATATGTAATGGAAAATAAAAAAATACGAAAAAGAAACTGGTGGCTCTATTTGATAGGCGCAGTAGTTATTATTGTACATATCATTCCTATCTATATCCTGGTGGGGGTGGCAGCCAAATCTTCCATGGATACCAGTTCCAGATGGATCATGCCCGCTTATATTGAATGGAATAATTTTAAAGAAGCCCTGGATGGAGGAAACATGCTGATGGCCTTAAAAAATACGGCTGTTATCACTGTGTTTTCTGTTGTGTTTATTACTTTGATCGGTGCCTTTTCCGCTTATCCCCTGGCAAGAAACCGTTCCAGATTCAATATGGGAGTAAAAGGATTTATTCTTGGCATTATGATGATACCGGGGCTGAGCATACTCGTACCCCTTTACAGCACTATGGTAAAAATACACGGGATCTCAACCTATTGGGGGATTATCATTGTATTAGTTACCTTTAATCTGCCTATGAGTATCTTCCTGTTTTCCAATTTTATTGCAGGGATACCGGAGGCATTGGAAGAAGCTGCCTTTATTGACGGATGCGGTCCTATTCAGGCTTTTTTCCGGATCATTCTGCCGCAGTTAAAGCCTGTGGTAGCCAGTGTTGTGATCCTGACAGGAGTTGGATGCTGGAATGATTACCAGTTTTCCTTATATTTTCTTCAGGCCCCCAAACTTAAAACAATTACCCTGGCAGTTGCCAGCTATTTTTCCCAGACAGCAAATAATATGAATGCGGCCGCAGCTTCTGCACTGCTGGGGGTATTGCCGGTTCTGGTGATTTTTGTATTTTTACAGAAGTATTTTATCCAGGGTATGGTCGACAGTGCAGTGAAATGATTGGAAACAGGAGAAGGAAAGTATGGAAAAATATATTGATGATAATTGGAAAATATCCAGTAATTTTCCGGCAGAGTATAAGACAGAGGTGCTCTGTAATGAAAAGAATGTAATCTGCAGGGAAGTGGAATTTTCCTATGCGCCGGAGAAAGAACAGCAGACAGAACGGAAAATCATGGTAGAGTTTTCATTTCCTGTTCTGGATATAAGCGGCAGATGGTATCCTGCCTGTGGGTTTGACAGGTCAATAAAGGCAGACTGGTTTCCGGGAGTGGAGTCTATGACCTCTATCTCTGCTCCTGTTATCTGTTTTTTTAACGGAAAAGGGAAGAACAGACATACCATAGCCTTGTCTGAAGTGAAACAGAAAGTAAACATGCAGTACGGCATTCATGAAGAAGATGGAACCATGTTATGCAGAATCAGTATGGTTCTCCCAAGAGGTTTGTTCCCGGAGAAATATAAGCTTAAAATATGGGAAAGCCGGGAGAACGAGCCATACTGGGATACACTGGCGGGAGTGAGAAAATGGTGGGAGAGCGCTCCCGGATGGCGTATGATGAAAGTCCCCGAGGCGGCAAGAAATCCCTTTTACTCTTTCTGGTATTCTCAGCACCAGTCGGTGAACGCAAAGAGTGTGGAGAAGGAGTGCAGAATGGCCGCAGCATTAGGATTTTCCACTGTTATCATAGATGATGGATGGCAGACGGATGATAATAACCGGGGTTATGCATTCTGCGGAGACTGGGAACCGGCAGCAGATAAATTTCCGGATTTTTCACAGCATGTAAAGAACGTTCAGGATATGGGACTCAAATATCTTATGTGGTTTTCTGTTCCGTATGTTGGAAAAATGTCGCGGGCATGGGAGTTATTTAAAGACAAATTACTGTATTGGAATGAATTTCAGCAGGCCGGAATTCTGGATATCCGATATCCCAAGGTGCGTGAATACCTGAAGGGTATTTATGGGAAAGCAGTGAAGGAATGGGGAATCGACGGACTAAAGTTGGATTTTATAGATGAATTTTATCTTCATCCGGATAGCCCGTCCTTTTCCGAAGGAATGGATTATGCGGATGTGCAGGAAGCGCTGGATGTCCTTTTGACAGAAGTAATGGAGGAGCTTACTTCTGTCCGGCCGGATATACTGATTGAGTTCCGCCAGAGATATATCGGTCCGCAGATCAGAAAGTATGGGAATCTGTTAAGGGTTTCCGATTGTCCGGGATCTGGCATCAGCAACCGGGTGGGAATTGTGGATTTGCGTCTTCTTTCAGGGAAGACAGCAGTTCATTCAGATATGTTGATGTGGCATGAGGCGGAAACCGCCCAGGATGCCGCGCTGCAAGTGCTGAGCTGTATTTTTTCCACGGTACAGATATCAGTAAGTTTGGATAAGCTTACCGAAGAAATGAAAAAAATGTTGCTATTCTGGATGGCGTTTATGCAGGAGCATAAACAGCTTTTACAGGAATCCCAGATCAAGCCTCAGGAACCTGAGAACCTTTATCCGCAGGTGATGGTGGAGGATGAGAAAATACAGATTTTGGTACAGTACAGCAGAGGCAGAACTGTTGATCTGCGCCGGCTTCATAAGTGTATGTATTATATTCATGCAGTAAAAGAGGAAGAAGTCTGTATACGGCTGGATGTCGATTCGAGAACTGTTTACGAGATACGAAATTGTATGGGAGGGATAGTAGAAGAAGGGGTCTGGGATGCTGTTCCTGTGACGGATATTGTGGTACCCACAGGGGGAATGGTTAAGTTTTTACATGAGAAATAAAGGACAGAAATAGAAGATTTAAAAGCCGGGGACTGCACGGAGCTGCTTATATGAGCTGCTGTGCAATCTCCGGTTTTTGTCTGTTTTTAATAAGGCAGAGACTATGCTTTTTCTATTGCACTGTAGAACAGATAAGTTCCTTTTGTTACCTGCTGTTCTTTTCCATCAATAACCACAACAGCATCCACCGGCGTAGTGATTTCATACCGCCATACATTTCCTGCCTTTTTCCATCCGGAATAGATTTTTCCGTGGCGTGTATCCAGAGTTACGGATAACCAGTCAAGTCTTTCATCAGGGACGGGTGCTATCTTTACCTTCTCATAACCCGGAAATTCAGGAATTCTCCGGATTCCCCCGGCTACACTGTAGATCCAGTCAGCCACGGAACCGTAGGCATAATGATTGAAGGAATTCATATCCGCACTCCAGAAGTTTCCGTCAGGCATGATCCCATCCCAATGTTCCCAGATTGTTGTTGCGCCTTTTGTGACCGGATACAGCCAGGAGGGGTATTCTTTTCTAAGCAGCAGGCTGTAGGCAAGTTCTGAATAGCCGTAATCACTCAGTACATGCAGGATATAGGGCGTACCGACGAAACCGGTCTGAAGCTTTACACCGCATTCTTTTATCATAGACGCAAGCTGATCAGCGGCAGCCCGGCAGTCTTCTGCAAGGTGGAAATGGGCAGCCAGAATACATTCCGTCTGTGTCTTGTACTCTGGATAGGCTGTCCGGAACGCAGCCACGATCTTAGTATACAGTTCTTCATACTCTGCCACATCTTCACCAAGCACTTTTCCGGCTTCGATCACCAGTGAAGTGGAATAGGCATAGAAAGCGGAAGCGATGAAATCCTCCCGCGTAGAGCCCTTATAGCTTCCGGATGGAGCGTCGAGACCCAGCCAGTCTCCGTAATGCGTTCCCCCTGTCCACAGATATTCTGTCTCTGTGTGAGTCGAAATATAGGAGATCCACTTCTTCATGAGGGTGAACTGAGAGGATAATAATTCCTTATTACCGTATGCAAGGTAGAGTTCCCATGGACAGATCGCTGCCGCGTCACCCCAGGCGGAACTTGCCGGTTCCTCAGAGAGCAGGTCGGGAATCACGTGGCCGACTCTTCCGTCCGGGCCCTGGTCTGCCATCATATCTGCAAGCCATTTGGTGTAGAATTTTTCCGCATCATAATTCATGCAGGCTGTGCGGATGAATACCTGTGCATCCCCGGTCCATCCAAGCCGCTCATCTCTCTGGGGGCAGTCTGTGGGCACATCCACAAAATTACCTTTCTGTCCCCAGATGACGTTGTCGAAGAGCTGGTTCAGCAAGGGATTAGAGCAGTTGAAATACCCGGTCCGACGCATAGCGGAGTGTATCACTACTGCTGTGAAATTTTCCGGTTTTGCAGCAGATGTACCGCCCGGGAACTGATCGATCCGTATATAGCGGAAGCCGAAGAAGGTAAGTTTTGGCTTGTAGGACTGTTGTCCGTCACGGCAGATATACAGGTATTGGGCTTTGGCTGTTCTGTAGTTTTCCGTATAAAAACAGCCTTCTTTATCCAGAACCTCGGCATGGGAGAGTTCAACCGTTTCCCCGGCTTTGGCAGTAAGATTGATTTCTACATAACCGGTGATATCCTGGCCGAAGTCAGCCACGATCTCTCCTTTCGGTGTGGTAAAGATACGGATAGGAGCCAGTCTTTCCTGTTCCCGGATCTCTTCACCCTGCTGGGGAATCAGGGTGTGTGTCGGGCCTTCAAATGCACATACAGGTTTGGCGGAACCGTAATCCCGGCTGCCGCTGCCTGCAGAAGAGCTGCCGCACTCCATTGAGGCGTCATAGATCTCCCCGTCGTAGATTTCCGAAAAGCGGACAGGGCTTTCCGTAAATGTCCAGGTCTCATCCGTTACTGTGTATTCCACAGAACCGTCCTCATAGGTGATCTCCAGTTGGGCGAGAAGTCCTGCAGGGCTTTTTTTCAATTCCTCCTGGACGGAGGATTTACTCCAGCCGGGCATAGGACTGCGGTACCAGCCTTTTCCCACGGTCACGGAAATATGATTATCTTTTTCCAGCAGATTTGTAATGTCATAAGCCTGATACTGAAGACGTTTTTCATAAGAAGTCCAGCCAGGGGCCAGGACAAATTCTCCCACGCGGCTTCCGTTCAATACCGCTTCGTATGTACCAAGGGCAGTTATAAAAAGTCTGGCAGTCTTTACCGGTTTTTCCAGAAAAAAATATTTTTGGAAAAGGGGGCAGACATCCCCTGTGTCCGTCTGTGGTTTGATCCATTTTGCATACCATTCCATTGAAGAAGTACCTCCGTTTTTCTTTTCTTGACTTTCATGATATCAGAGAATAAAATGGAAAGAAACACCTGTATTTTACTAAAATAGGGGGTGAATTTGTCTTTATGGATAAGTCGGTTACCATACATATCAGGGAAGTGTCAAAAGAGGAACAGGAGCGGCTGGTCATGATGCCATACCAGCAGATGGATATGGAAAGCCATAACCATGATTTTTTTGAGCTGGTTTATGTGATGAAGGGGACAGCTGTGCATACTCTGAATAAGGAGGAAGGGGTTCTGACAGAGGGCGATTATTTTATCATGGATTACGGCAGTGTACACAGTTACGCGAAAAGTGAAGATTTTACACTGGTCAACTGTATTTTCCTGCCTGAGGTCATAGATGAAACCATGACGGGGTGCCGTTCTCTGGATGAACTTCTTCATGGGTGTCTGATCCGATATTATGCATCCATATCCGGGGAGACTCCGGTAGACCGTATCTTTCATGATGAGGATGGCCGAATCAAACAATTGATCATGGGGATGCTGGAGGAATACCAGGAGAAAAAAGAAGGATATGCGGAGGTGTTCAGATGCAGGCTGATCGAGCTGTTGATCCTGACTCTTAGAAAAGGCATTCATAAGAAACCCAGGCATCCAAAACACAGAGCAGTTTTGGAAGTGATTCAGTACGTTGACAGAAATTATCAAAATTATGTTAACCTGGGAATGTTCTGCCGGCAATATCATTATACATTGTCTTATATCAGCAGAATATTCCGGCAGGATACAGGCCTGTCTTTTCGGGAGTATCTGCAGAAGGTCAGAATAGAGAAGAGCTGTCAATTGCTGGCGGGCAGTGATATGCGGATTGGGGAGATCGCCCGGGCAGTGGGATATGAGGATAAAAAGTTTTTTAACAGCATTTTCAGAAAAATTGTAAAAATGACGCCCAGGGAGTACAGAAGTCTTTCGGCAGTGAAAGGATAACTGCCTGTCTGCCCAATCTGTTTTTAATGTTTTTGCTGAAGAAACCCTTAAAAAGCTTACAAATTTGAAAGCTAACAAAACTGTAAGCATATAAAATTATATAAAATTGCAGCGATTTATGGAAAAGTCGCTGCAATTTTTATTTTGCTAAAAACAGTGATTTTAAGAGAAAAACAGACAATTTATGATACGAAAAATTGTATTTTGTTTAGGAAAATTGCAAAAAAATTGAGAAAAGTTGTTTAATGGGGTA
The DNA here is from genome assembly GCF_037000545.1 of Blautia sp. JLR.GB0024. Lineage (NCBI taxonomy): Bacteria > Bacillati > Bacillota > Clostridia > Lachnospirales > Lachnospiraceae > Blautia > Blautia sp. JLR.GB0024. The sequence goes on from NZ_JBANBF010000010.1 coordinate 165,425, forward strand.
ATGCATATTGTAATGCAAAATAATGTAGAATCTCAAAACGACCGGATATTATTGAGTGGGAGAGGGAAAATCATGAGAAAATGGAAAATTGCGTTTATTGCATCCTCAGGGGGGCATCTGGAAGAAATATCAAAATTAAAGACAATTGAACAGCAAAATGACTGCTTTTTAATAACGGAAAAAAGTGACTTTGAATTAAAAAACTTTTGCAGCAGAAAATATATGACTTCCCAAACCAACAGAAAACAGCTCACCTTTCTGCCGAAATTTTTCTGGTTGTTTATAAAAGCAATTTATATACTTTTGATGGAAAAGCCGGATTTCATTATAACAACCGGAGCTTTGATCGCATATCCCTTTTGCGTAATAGGGAAACTGATGAGCACTAAAATAATATATGTGGAGTCTTTTGCAAGGGTCCAGACCCCCTCTTTGACAGGGAAACTCTTGTATAGCTTTACGGATTTGTTTATTGTCCAATGGGAAGATATGCTGAAATTATATCCGAAGGCCATGCTCGGAGGTGGGATATTTTGATTTTAGTTACATTGGGCACCCAGCAGTTCCAGATGAACCGGCTTGTAGAGGCGGTTGATAAGATCGCTCCTCAATTAGAGGAAGAAGTATTCATACAGACAGGTTCTTCTGCTTATGTACCGGTAAACTGCCGTTATGCAGATTTTGTTGACAGCGAAAAGTTTAATGGGATGATAGAGGAATGTTCCATTTTGATCACGCATTCAGGAGTAGGCTCCATTATGTCGGGTCTGTTAAAAGGAAAGCCGGTGATTGTTGTCCCACGGTTAGAAAAGTATCATGAACATGTGGATGATCATCAGCAGCAGATTGCAGAAGCATTTGCAGGCAAGGACTGTGTTTTATACTGCAGGGACCTGGACAGACTGCAGGAATATATAGAAGAAGCAAAAAACCATAAGTTTGCCCCTTATATAATTCAGGGTGGAAAAATTGAAGATATTATTCTTGATTACCTTAAAATTTTTGAATAGCGGGCAATTAAAAATAATGTTATAAGAGAGAAACTTGAATGAATAGAAAAAATAGCGGAGCAGAGACAAATGTACTGCAGATTTGTCTTGATATTGCGGTATTGGCAGGGGCCTTTGCAGTGGAATATTTTATTTTTTTTAACAAGATAAGTAAGACGGAGGCGCTATATTGCCTGACAATGGTAGAAGCGTTTGCAGTGATCTACATTCTGTCCAACAAGGAAGCACGTATTTATAATGTTACCTTGTTTTTTTATCTGGACAGGTTTTACCGGATCATAACAAAATCCTGGGGTCTGGCTGCCGTTACAACAGCCATGGTTTTGTTTGTCTTTAATCCGGGAAAGAATATCAGAAGATTCTATTTTGTTTTTCTGATGATTTCTTATTTTCTTCTGAGTATAAATATCATTTTCAGCAGACTGCTGCAGTTTGTAAAATGCAGCGCTCAGGCACCGCGTGCAGCTTTTGTAGGAGTCTTTGATGAATATAAGAAATTCACTTATTTTCTCAATAAGACCAGTATCAGGCTGAACGAAATAGGGTATATTCTGAGGGCCGGAGAAGAAGCAAACGGGATGTATAATGTTCTGGGATATTTAGAATCACTGGAGGAAATTATACGGACCCATGAAATTGACCAGATTTACTTTATTCAAAGGAATCATGAGAGTATATCTGAGATACAGCAGTATATTGATATATGTATGGAGATGGGAGTGACGGTCAAAGTAGTGATCGACTCTTCTGCACGGCGAAGGCTCAGCAGTTATGTCAGCTCGGTAGGCACCTATCCTGTAGTCACCTACCATACCATCACACTTAACAATTATGAACAGTTTTTGAAAAGAGTCATGGATATTGTAGTCAGTATATTGGGGATCATAGCAGCCTGTCCTGTTCTGCTTGTCACTGCGGCAGCCATAAAACTGGATTCACCGGGGCCTGTTATTTTTAAACAGGTACGCGTCGGGAAAAATGGCCGTCACTTTCATATGTATAAATTCCGCAGTATGTACACCGATGCGGAGGAGAAAAAAAGAGATTTATTGGAACAAAATGAGATGACAGGCGGAGTTATGTTTAAGATCAAGGATGATCCCAGAATAACAAGAGTGGGAAAATTCATCAGAAAAACCAGTATAGACGAACTTCCTCAGTTGTTCAACGTTTTACAGGGAAGAATGAGCCTTGTGGGAACAAGACCGCCTACACTTGATGAAGTGGGAAAATACCGAAGGAGCCAGTGGCGGAGAATCAGTATTAAACCGGGGATCACAGGAATGTGGCAGGTAAGCGGGAGAAATGATATAACGGATTTTGAACAGGTAGTAGAACTGGATTTGAAATATATCGACAACTGGTCCCTGTTATTGGATCTTAAAATATTGTTTTGCACCGTACATGTTTTATTTGAAAGAAAAGGTGCATATTGAACAGGAAAATAATAGGAGACGGCGTGAGATGAAAAATAGAATCATATTGGATTCACCGCTGATAGAGGGAAACCGTATTACATACAGCTATCATGCAGAGGGAGAATGGCAGAAGGTATTTCGGCCGGAACAACCGTTTTTTGTGGAATATTCTGCTGACATTTCAGAGATACCGGAGAGTATAGCAGTGATTCCGTTTTTATGTAACACACTGCCGATTTCCTGGGTCTGGAATGCGGAAATACAGGTCCCTTCCTGTGACTGGGATTTTTATCATTGTATAGAGGCAGTTAAGCAGGGATATAAGGATATGTATCCTTCGGTCAGGTTTGCCGGAACCTTCACTGCATACAACATTATAAAAAATGAAAATCCAAGGAATAAGGGCGCAGCCGCATTCTTCAGCGGAGGAGTGGATGCTTTTCATACACTGGTGGAGCATCTGGAAGAGAAACCGGTTCTGTTAACCGTATGGGGAGCAGACATAAAGTTTGAGGATGAAACCGGATGGCAGAAAGTGTTTCATCACCTGGAGAAAACAGCAGAGGAATTTCAGCTTGATTATGTGACTATTAAATCAAGCTTCAGGCTGTTTTTAAATGATGATGAATTAAATAAAAAAGTTGTGGAAAGTGGTGATGGCTGGTGGCATGGGTTTCAGCATGGAATTGGGATCATAGGCCATGCTGCACCTATTACCTGCCTGATGGGAAAATCCACAGTATATTTTGCATCTTCTTTTACAAGTAAGGAAAAAGGAATCATTACCTGTGCTTCGGATCCCACGATTGATAACCATCTGCGTTTTTGCCAAGTTAAGGTTGTTCATGATGGATATGAGTTTGACCGTCAGGATAAGGTACATAATATTACTTCTTTTTCCGGGAAAACAGGGATTGCCATTCCTCTGAGAGTATGCTGGCAGTCAGACGGCGGCGAAAATTGCTGTGAATGTGAGAAGTGCTGGAGAACGATTCTGGAGATTACCGCAGAAGGCGCGGACGCCAAAGAATATGGGTTTCCTTATACAAAAAAGCAGCTGAGACAATTTCCGAAAATCTATTATGACAAAAGAAATATTCCGCCCTATCGAAGAGACAGCGTTTACAAAAGGGCACAGGATACCATGAGACAAAAGATTGAAGTTACAGTACTGCCAAAAGAGCTGCAGTGGTTTTATAAGATGGATATAAAAAAATTAGGTTACCATCCAATCTATCAATTCCTGTCCGGATGTAAACGAAAAATAAAAACCATCATAAATATTAATAAGTAAAGGATGGATCGCGGAAGGTAAGAATGGGAACAAACAAAAAAACAATGATCAATGTTATCTGCAGCCTTATGGTTTTGGCTGCAAATGTGATAATCAATTTTTGGCTGTCTCCCTATATCGTAAAAAATATAGGAGTGGAGGCTAACGGATTTATAACACTGGCAAATAATTTTGTGACATATGCACAATTAGTGGCAGCGGCTCTGAACAGTATGGCAGCCCGCTTTATCTCTATTTCATATGTGCAGAAAGATTATAAAAAAGCAAATCTCTATTATAATTCAGTCTTTTGGGGGAATTTGATCATTACTGTGCTTTTTTTGATACCCGCAGTGTTTACGATTGCCAGACTGGAAGTCATGATCCGGATTCCTGAAAATATTATATTTGATGTTAAAGTGTTATTCAGCTTTGTGTTTTTTAACTTTTTGCTTACAACAGGGGTTCCGAACTGGGAATGCGGAACTTATATTGCCAACAGGCTGGACCGTTCCTATATTCCGCAGATGGGGACAGCGTTGTTCCGCTGCCTGTTTCTTTTCTTGATATTCACTGTCATGGCCCCAAAGGTTTATTATGTGGGCATGGCTTCTTCCGCGGTGACGGTGCTTCTGCTGCTGTTTAACTGGTATAATACGCACAAATTGACACCGGAGTTAAAAGTTTTTCTGCGTCCGAAGGAGATGATCTGTTCCAAAGATGCAATACAGAAACTTGTTGGCTCAGGAATCTGGAATACAATTTCTAATGTGGGAAATATACTTTTGAGTGGTTTGGACCTGATTATCTGTAATTTATTTCTAGGAGCAGCAGCTATGGGGATATTGTCTTTATCGAAAATACTGCCGAATTACATGCAGCAGTTATCGGCGGCTATTCGTGGTGCATTTGCCCCGGAGCTTACCATTAACTATGCAAAGGGCGATAAGACGGCAATCTTTCGTGACATGAACCGGGCCATGAAGCTGACTTCCATTGTCATGACCATACCCATTGCAGTCATAGTTGTTTTAGGGGACAAGTTCTTTCAATTATGGGTTCCTTCTCAGGATGCGGAATTATTGCAGATATTGTCAGTGCTGTCTATTTTAGGATACATGTTCACCAGTGGAATTCAGATACTTTACAATGTTTTTACAACAGTGAACAGAGTAAAAGAGAATGCGGCTGCCATGTTGATAAGCGGATGTATATCCTGTCTGATCACTCTTATATTCGTAAAATTTACGGATTTTGGTATTTATGCAGTGGCAGGGGTGAGTACGGTATGTAATTTGGCCAGAAATATGGTATTTACACTGCCGGCTGCATCAAAATATCTGGGTTTTAAGTGGAACAGATTTTATTCTCAGGTGGCTATGACAGTAGGGTCATCAGGAATTTTGATTTTCGTTGGTTTTTTAGTTAAGAGAATCCTTCCTGACGGCTCATGGCCAGGATTGATTTTTTCAGCGGTTGTTTTAGGCGGTATTGGTCTGCTTATAAACATTGCTGTTATTTTGGAAAAAGATGACCGGCAGTATTTGCTTGAATGGATCAGGAGTAAAATCTCCTGAAGCGGATGGCTGCCGGACATAGAGATAAGATCTATGGTGATCAATAAATGAAATCCAGCTCTTTCATTTTTTGAAGAAATTTTATAACAGCAGAAGTACATTCCTCTTCTGAGACTTCATAATCTTCCATAAGTCTCTTAATAATGTCCCCCACCGTAATTTCCGTCTGTATTAAATTCCAGATATCATTACCGGCACCTTTGATCATAAAATACTTTCCGGAATCAAAGTCTACCATGACTTTTTCACCGGATAAATCTGTTACATTCAATTTTTTCTTCAGTTGTATTATGGTATATTTATCCATTGTTTACCTCCATGTAAATGAATTTATTATAAAATTATTGTACCTTATTTTAAGAAAAGCGGCAAGGAATTAATTAGATAAAATAATAAAAAACAATAAAATTAGTGATAACATTACGAAAAACATTAAATTATCAATTAATTATTGCAAAGTAATGTTATTTGCTGCTGCCGGAAACGTTTCCAAAAGAGGAGGATCTTATGTCTGCAATATGTGGCGCTGTCAGTCTGAATGGTAAGAAGATCGGAGCAAAAGAGTGCAGTATCCTGAAAAGCGCATTTTCCGACTGTGTGATTGACCGGTGGGAAGAGATAAAAGAAGACGATATCTATATGGGGTGCGGAATACAGTATTTTACCAAAGAAGCTGTAAGTGAGCAGTTACCCATAAAAGCGCAGGAATTTTTTTTCGACGCGGACGTTATCCTGGATAACCGCAAAGCATTATTAAAGCGCCTTCATTTTGAAGAGCAGGATGCTGTGACAGATGGCAGACTGTTATACCTGATGCTTCAAAAATATGGGGAAAGCTGTCAAAATGATCTGCTGGGAGCATATGCTGCTGTCTGGTATGACAGGAGAAAAAAAGAAGTCACGGTTCTGGCAGATGCCGTTGGCTACAGGTATGTGTATTACCTGATCCGCGACGATGTGTTTTATTATTCTTCTCTGATGAGACCTTTGGAGGAGCTGTGCGGTGAGCTGAAAATAAATGACCGGTGGGTGGCAGATTACATAGGGCAGGATAATCTGAACGCATTTACAGAGGCGGAAGAGACACCGGTTTTGGGGATTTACCGTACGGCTCCGGCCGGATTCCTGAAAATTACGCAGAAAGATATTAAGAAACGCTGTTACTGGCAGCCTTATCAGAAAAAGAAAAAAACAGTGTATAAAAGTGATAAGGAGTATAAAAAGCATTTTCTGGATCTGTACAGAGAATGTACAGCCTGTCTTCTGCGTTCTCCGGGGGAAACAGCCGTTTTATTAAGCGGAGGTTATGATTCCACTTCGGTTGCCTGTCTGGCAGCAAAGGAACTGGAAAAGTGCGGAAAAAAGCTTTATTCCTTCACCTCTGTACCTTTTCACGGGTATGAACCGGACTTGGGGAAGGGCTATATCACGGACGAGACAGAACTTGTTCAAAAAACGGCAGATGTGGTGGAGAATCTGGAATGTACCTTTATGAACATGCCGGAAATGAACTGCTGGTATGACAGAAAAAAATATATGAGGATTTCGGAGATACCCTATAAGTCGCCTCAGAATATGCTTTGGATTTATGAGGGGATGAGACAGGCATACGAGAAAAATGCAAGGATTATGCTGGGCGGTATGTTTGGCAACGGAACGGTTTCTTTTGATAATGCGATGGTATATCTGGCCTGGCTTTTCAGGAGGGGAAGATGGATAACCCTGTACAGGGAAGTCTGCGGAATCAATAAAAAACTGCATTTTACGAAAAAAAGCGTTCTGCAGACAGCTGTGAAGGATTCTTTTCACAAAAAAGTGAAAAAGGCAGACAGAGAAGCCCTGTTCGGGAAATCTTTTGTCAGAAGGGACTATCTGAAAAAAAACGGCTCGGACAAAAGGCTGCTGCGGCTGGATAAAAAAATCCAGAAATGCTCCTATTCCCATAAGGCCTATCAGCAGGCATTCCTCACAGCAGATACTCTGCGTCATTACGGAGAGTATATGCAGAAAAATTCTCTGTTTACAGGAGTGATCATGCGGGACCCTACCAGGGATAAGAGGATGATCGAATTTGTGACCTCCCTGCCGTACGGACAGTTTACCCATAATGGTGTCAGGCGCCGTCTGATCGCTGAATATATGAAGGATATTGTGCCGGCTCATATTCTGAAAGAAAAGGGCATGGGAAGGCAGAGCGCAGATTTAAAACAACGCCTGCTTCCCTTCAGCAGTCAGATTGAAGAAGAGTGGAAGGAAAACTACAAAAAATTCTCCGGCAGCACCTGTATTGACTGCAAAAAGGCACTGACAGGATTGGAGGAAAAGGGGATAAAGGATATGACGGATTTTGAGATTGTGCGCCATATTTTTACTAATATATTATTGGAATATCTCGAAGCGAAAAAGTCTTACAATGTTGATAGAAGAGTTGATTAGTGATTTTAAACAGGATAATATAGGTAACACAAAAGGAGGTGACAAGTATGAGAAAAACGTGGATAATACCAGATGTAGATGTTCTGGACGTAAAGGAAACAGCCTTTGGCGTAATGAATCCAAACAACCCTGATTCAGAAAAAACTGCAGTGACAGATGATCAGGGAAACATTTTAGGATGGAAACAGGAATTCGGTGAGGCTGCTGCATCTCTTTAATTTCAGTATAATGTATTTTAGTAAAAGAATGACTGCTGGACTACAGGGGGTCATTCTTTTTTTAAAAAGTAAATCTAACAATATTGATAGAAAACTTGAATCATATCTGTAATGAGCATATGATGTAACATATAAAA
>NZ_JBANBF010000011.1:0-155000 GCF_037000545.1 Blautia sp. JLR.GB0024
AATAAAATCCCGATATCGGAATTTCCTCGAAATGCAGAATAAAAATGAGAACAATTTATCGAAAAGGTCAAGATACTATCAGAGTGAATTGGATGTAACCTCCCTGAAACCCGGGGAAACTTACAACGATCTGAAGCCTAATTACATTATTTTCATCTGCACGTTTGACCCTTTTGGCAAGGGTCTGTACAGGTATACCTTTGAAAACCGCTGTCTGGAAACAGATATGGCACTTGGAGACGAGACACAGAAAATCTTTTTCAGCACAAAAGGGAACAATCCTGAGGATATCTCAGAAGAATTGGCTGCATTTCTGGAGTATGTAGAGAACAGCACAGATCAATGCGCAGCGAAGACCCAAAGTGAAACTGTTCATAAAATCCATAATAAGATCAAAGAATTGAAAAAGAATCGGGAAATGGGGGTAAAGTATATGTTGTTAGATGAGCTGATCAAAAGTGCCGAGAAAGAAGCTGCTGCTGAAAGCCTTGCCAAAGGCCTTGCTGAAGGAAAGAGCAAAGAACAGAGCCGTTACAGCCGGTTAATTCTCCTTCTGGCAGATGATGGAAAGAACGATCAGATCGTAAAAGCCGCTTCTGACGTACATCTGCTGGAATCTCTGTATCAGGAATACGGATTATAATCTTATATTCACCGTCTCTCCATGTAATTTTCTGCCCTTTGGGGCTCTGTTATTTTCAAATCATATAAGGCGGATGCGAACCATCCGCCTGTCTGAATATTTCTATCATTAAATTCCACAAAATCAAAAAAATATGATGCGAAACTCTGTCTGTCATATTATCACCCGACAAAGCCATAGGAACGTAGATTTCTCCGAAGACACGCATGATTCCAGATGGAACGTATAACTGTCAGGACGGAACATAAAATCCGCTGCGCACTTTTCGGCGCAGCGGATTCAAATAGTTTCAGCCTTCAATAGCTATATATTCCTGCTGTTCCACAGCTTTGGCATCCTTTTTCGGAATAGCCAGTTTCAAAATTCCATCCTCGAATTTTGCATGAATATCCTGCTCTGTCACATCCTCACCCACATAGAAGCTTCTGCTCATGCTTCCTGAATACCGCTCACGACGGATATATCTGCCATTTTCATCTTTCTCTTCCTTGTCTGAAGTTCTCGCGGCCCGGATGGTCAGGTAACCATTCTTTAACTGGGCATTTATATCCTCTTTCCTGAATCCGGGAAGTTCCATGTCCACCTCATAGCCATTTTCTGTTTCCCGCACATCTGTGCTCATGCCATAACTGCCGCCATTTTCAAAAAGAGAATTGTTCTTTCCAAAAAGACCCCTTCCGAACGGGAAATCCATCCAGTCATCAAATAAATTTTCTCCAAAAATACTGGGCATCAACATAAGTCATTTCTCCTTTCTTTCTATGACAAATTATTTTTTTACTTCTTCAGAGAATCCCTGTTGTTATGAACCAGGAAATAAATTGTTACTGTTCACTGCGTGCCCAGCAACACGCTTGGCGATGCACAGATATGGAGCATTCTGCTCCATATCGCGCCGGCTGCCTCGGGATTTTCATGCCTTCGGCCTGAAAGCACCTCGCGGGACAATGACATGTGAACAATATCAATAAATTTTCTTTTCCTTTGTTCTAGTTGTAATATAACACTTATATATCATATTGTCAAGCACACGATTTAGAATTCACATTATTTTCACATTTTGAAGGACAGCATATAGAACCATTTTACCGGCACTGCCCAATGAAAAACCGGCCCTTCCATATGGTATACTGCCATATGAAAAAGCCGGTTTGCTGTCAGTCGTTAATTATATATTATTTTCCCAGAAGTTCTCTCTCGATCCTCTCTCTTGCCTCCGGTGCCTGTTTATCCATTTTCTCAGGAAAACCGAACATGGAGACGCAGGCGATATTGTCACCGCCCACTTTCGGGGCATTTTCTTTCAGTTGTTTATTTGCAAAATCCATATCACGCAGAGTTTCAAAGATGCCGTCAAAATCCACATCTCCTTCCCCCATTGCCAGGTGCTGATGAATGGTCACATCTGCTTTTCCCCGGCCGTTCAGCCACGGCGGATTGGCGATGTAACGGCAGTCCAGTGTCTGATTAAAGGTATCTGCAAACAGTACATGGGTCAGTTCATCTCCCGCATATCTCAGCATGGAACGCACATCCCCTTTGCCCTCGTCATAGAAGAAGCCGTGAGGGGAAGAATATACATATCCCAGATTTTTGGAACGGAAGGATTTTACCAGGTCACAGGTCTCATTGTTCAGCTCGCAGAAATCATAGGGATGGGACTGGATTTCCACACGGATGCCCTCCTTCTCTATAATAGGAAGCAGTTCCTCCATGGATCTGAACCACATGCCATTGCAGATTTCCTGCTGGTTCGGGTCACCGGACAGCTCTGTGTTGATAACCTGGACACCCATGTCCACTGCAATCTCAATCATACGTTTCCAGTTGGCAACCGCGAACTGTCTCTGCTCTTCCGTGGGGCCTGACCAGCGGTATACAACGATGAAAGATGAGATCTCCACGCCTGTCTCCTTCAGAGCCTGCCTGTATTCCTGTTCGCACTCTTTGGAAAAAAGCGGATGTTTGTAAAACGGATTGATTCTCGGATGGGGTGACTGTTCAATATATTTATATCCCCAATCTGCAACCTGATGGACCATACGGTTGATGTCCATCTGTTTTGCCAGTACGTCCACGTCAAATGCGATCTTCATATTGATTTCCTCCTAATCTTTATTCTCTGATACCTCCCGGTAAGAATACCGGGAGGTGCAGACTGTTTTGATCATAAACCTGTTTTTTCCGCAATATAAGCTCTTGCCTTCTTTGCATATTCCAGAGGATTGGCCTTTGCGGGGTCCTGCTCAGCTTCCACAACAACCCAGCCTTCGTATCCGGCCTCCTCAAGAATTTTGAAGATTGGTGCAAAGTCCACATCTCCGTCTCCGGGTACGGTGAACACGCCTTCACGGACACCTTTTAAGAAGCTCCATCTCTCGTTTCTGGATTTTTCCACCATCTCTCTGCGAATGTCTTTCAGATGTACATGTCTTACTCTGTTTACATATTTCTTCAGCACATTTTCCGGATCAATGCCTGCAAAGGACAGATGTCCGCTGTCAAAAAGAAGGAATACCAGCTCAGGGTCAACCATTTCCATGAAACGGTCAATCTCCTCCTCTGTCTGCACAACAGTTCCCATGTGATGATGGAAAGTAAGTGTCATGCCCTTGTCCTTCGCTATTTTTCCCAGCTTGTTCAGGCCTTCCGCAAGCAATTTCCACTCTCGGTCATCCATGACATATTTGCCTTCCCAGACAGGCTGCTCCATCTTTCCCTGGATGCTGTAGCTCTGCTCGGATACGCCAATCACTTTTGCGCCCATTTCCTTCAGAAAATCCGTGGCTTTGATGAATTCCTTCTCTGTCTCCTCATATGGTCTGGAAATGAGGAAGGAGGAGAACCACTGGTTGCAGATTTGGATTCCTCTTAAATTAAGGGCTCTTTTCAGTACCTCTGTATCTGTGGGATATTTGCCGCCCACCTCAGAGCCTGTAAATCCGGCCAGAGCCATCTCACTGACGCACTGCTCAAATGTATTTTCTTTGCCCAGATCAGGCATGTCATCATTGGTCCATGCAATGGGAGCGATACCCAGTCTTACTTTGCTTTTATCCAACATTATCAATTTCCTCCCTTACTGCTCTCTTCTTTGTTCCTGATGTAATCAAGAATCATGGAAACTGTGCCCTGTACACCGGTCTTTGATACATTGACAACCATATCGTAATGTTTCGGGTCATCACGCCGCATGCCGGTGAATTTCTCATAATAGCTGTTCCGCATCTCATCCTTCTCTTTCAGTTCTTCCAGAGAAATGCCGCCGTAATATTCCCTGCCTTCTTTTTCCCTGTATTCATCATCTGCATAGATGAAGAAGGAATAGGTGTGTTCCTGTCCGCCAAGGATAAAGTTTGCACATCTTCCCAGGAATACGCCGGGCGCGCTTCTGGCAAGGCCTTTGATGATCCGGCTCTGTTCTTCAAACATTTTGACAGCGTTCATATCATCCGCTACACCTGCCTGTGGGTAGGCATACGGAGAGAATGTGGGCTCTTTGTCCCCATAGTTATAATTATCCAGATATTTCTGCACTTCCTCCAGATTGGAAGTTTCCATTCCCATCTTCTCTGCCAGCAGACAGATGATCTGACGGTCATAGACACGGCAGTTCAGTTCTTTTGCGATTTCCTCCGCAATCTTTCTTCCGCTGCTGCCATATACACGGCCAATGGCCACATTGATCTTATTCTCAGAGTGCGCTGCCACCGGAATCTCTTCCAGCCCGTTCTTTCCTTCTCTGGAAATCAGCTCGCGCATCATCTTATCATACATTTTATCCAGCTTATAACATGCTGCTATGATAAACATGATCACCCAGATGGCGATGGGCACATACAGATAAAAGGTCTTGATGGCGGAGATGGCAGATGCTGTCTGCTCCGCTGCTGTTGCTTTCAGTCCGTCAAATGCTGCCATGGAAAGAATTGCGCCCATGATAGCTGATGTAAAGCCTGAACCTGCTTTCTGTCCCATACTCATGGAGGAGAACATAAGGCCTTCCACGCGGACACCTGTCTTCCAGTGGCCATATTCAATGGCATCACTTGGCAGGGAATACTGTACGCCGTAGAACGGTGCGATACCAAATCCTCTCATAATACAGGTTGCGACACCTAACGGAACACTTGTGATGTTCAGCAGGAAGAGAAGCTGTCCTGCAATACCCAGGATACATCCGGCACAGATCAGGTTTCTCTTGCCGTATTTCGGAAGCAGTTTCGGAAGCATTGCGATACCGATGATAGTGGAAATCTTCTCTGCTGCGGAAAGCGGCATAACCAGATCCACATCATTTAACACGTACTGACAATAATAGGTCAGATCTGTACCGATGATGATCTGATAAGCAGTATAGAACACCATCAGGCCAAGGGCGATAAGGAAATATCTGTTGGTAACCGTAACTTTGAAAGCAGTCCAGAACGGAGTGTTTTCTTTTTCCTTTTTGCCGCCGGATGCCTGCACACGTTCCGTACAGGTGCAGTATGTATTGATCAAAACGAATACGGATACAATGGCATATGCCGCAGTCACAAGAATCCAGGCCATCTGCTGGTTGTCAATCAGTTTTGCCACTTTATTGATCAGAGGCAGGGTAAATGCTGTGATGATCATACTTGCCGTAATAGAAAGCACCATACGGATGTTGCAGATCACGTCCCTCTCTCTCCTGTCACGGCTCATAAGTGAACCAAGTGCATGGAAAGGCTGGCTGATTGCGGTATATACCACTGTGTTCATAATGTTATAAGTTACAAATGCATAAATAATCTTCCCCATATCCCCCATGGGAGGCATGGTAAACAGCAAAATGGCTGCCAATGCATACGGGATCGCCAGTCGGAGAATCCAGATTCTGGCCTTTCCGTATTTGGAATGGGTCCTGTCAATAATAGTTCCCATGAGCACATCGGAAAATCCGTCAAATACCCTGGAGAGCAGCATGATCATACCCACTGCGCCTGCAGATATGCCTACCACGTTCGTGTAGAAATATATCAGCAGTGTTGTTGTCATCGTATACATCAAAGTCAGCGCCGGGTCACCAAAACAGTACGCCAGCTTTTCCGACATTGGGACTTTGATGAATTCATTCATATCTTTACCCTTCTGCTTAAAATTCAGCAGTTCGGGAATTCCTCCCTTTGCCATACTATCACCTTTTACAGGGCGGAGCTTACCCATCCGCCCTGCTCCTTCCTCTCATTCTGTGACAAGTCCTGCGCTTTTCTGTCTTCACATTCAGCGTTTGGAGTTTGCACAGCCTGTCATTTTTGCTTATCCCATCTCCTTATGCCCTGCAAAGGGCACATATATCGTTTAGAAATATTTTTCTACAAATGCCTTGGTCACTTCAGCAGCTTTTTTCACGTTCTCCTCATGGGACATAGCGTAATATTCCGGACGGAACTCTTCGATCGTGCACACGCCGTCGAATCCGATCTCTTTTAAAGCTGCAGCGATTCCTGCATGGTCTACCACACCTTCTTCCGGCCACAGACGTTTGTCATCGCCGCAGGAGCCAAGGGGCAGGTCTTCGCAGTCATTTAAGTGGTAAGCAAAGATTTTCTTGCCGTCTGCTGCTTTTAAATCTTCCAGTTTAGAGCACATTTCATGGAAATGGAAGGTGTCAACTGTGATACCTACATTGTCACGGTCTACTGCTTTTACCACATCATATGCTGTGCCGAACTGATTGATGGAACAGTTTGGTGCACCGCAGAACTCCAGGGATATTTTCATATCAGCGCCTACTTTGTCTGATAAATAGCGGAGTCTTTCCACAGCTTCTTCCTTGATTTCACTGACACTTTTGTCTTTTACGTCAAAATTCGGAACTGTGATCAGCATTTTCATACCAATCGCTTTGGAAACTTTCAGGATGAAATCCACTTCATCGTCGATTTCTTTTTTACCTGCTTCGTCTCTCTGGTTGAAATAGATCAGGGTGTTGTATGCCCATGGTTTCAGATGATGGTTTTTGAACCAGTCAGCCAATTCCTCCAGGGTATGCTCCTGCAGATAATCTTTTACGCAGTCAAAACGAATCTCAATATAATCAAATCCGTATTTTTCACACATTTCCATATCAGCCAGAAGGGACTGTCCTTTACATTCCAGTGCTGTTGCCTCATTAAATCCAAGTTTCATAATATATACCATCCTTTCGGTTTTTGTCTTATTCATGCCGGATGCTTTGTCTGGTGCATCCGGCTTCATTTCTATTGTATTTTGGTTTATTGCCGTACTTCGGCTTATTTATAAAACTCCGGTTTCTCAACTGCAGCGTTGATCTGTTCTACTGCGCCTGTCTCCTGTGCTTTCACAAGTGCGTCTGCTGTGATAGCTGCCAGGTATCCGTCCCATGCGGTCGGTCCGTTGATCACGCCCTCAGCTGCAGCATCAACCCAGTCCTGAACCTCTGTATCATAAGCGTCTTTGAATCTTACGAAGCAGTCTGTGTCGATGGTTGTGGCAACGGCTGCATTTTTGCGGATGCTTGGGTAAATCGGTGAAGGCATCTTGATCGCGCCGTCTTCACAAACCACTTCACAGTTGATGTCATATCCGAATTTGCAGTTTACAAATACTTCAACGTCGATGCATACACCCTTTTTAGTGCGGAGCAGCATGATCTGCGGGTCTTTTAATTCAGAGTGAGAATATTTTGTCACTTTCGGCATAATAACCTGTGCGGATTCATACTCATCATCCACTAACCAGTGAAGCACGTCAATCTCATGGATTGCTGTATCATGAACAGCCATTGGAGTTGTGTAGTTGGTTCCGACTTCCGGATTTCTGTGTGTGCAGTGAAGAATCAGGGGCTCGCCGTATTCACCGGATGTGAGGGCTTCCTTCACCTGCATATAGCCTTTGTCGTATCTTCTCATAAATCCAAGCTGGATCAGATGTTTTCCTGATTCCACCTCAGCCTCAACTACCTTCAGGCAGTCCTCAGCAGTTGTGCAGAGCGGTTTCTCACAGAAAATTCTCTTTCCTGCCTTGATGGCTGCCAGAAGAGATTCTACATGTGCAAATCCCGGAGATACAATAAACACTGCGTCCACATCAGGGTCGTTGATCAGTTCGTTTGCATCTGTGTATACCTTTGCTCCGCAGATGGCTGCCGCCTGTTTTGCACTCTCCTCAAATACGTCTGATACTGCGACTACCTCAGCTCCCTGAATCTTGTTTGTCAGTCTTTTGATGTGATCCTTACCCATTCCGCCGCATCCGATAACTCCTACTCTTAACATAATACATATCCTCCATTTCTCTTTTTCATTGTTTCCCAGTTATTTGTTTTTTTGTTTTTGTTCTTTCTTGATGATGCAATCATACCATAGCGTTCACGTGAACGCAATAGTTTTTTTGTACAATATTCACAGTCTATTTTTATTAACTTTTGCTAATTGATAAAAAACAAACAATGTTTTTGTGCATGTTGTTTATTATTTCCAGTTTTATCCTGGATGACAGACTGGACTTTTGTTTATTTTTACTTTAACTTAGTAATGGAGCATTATTATTTATTCTTTTCCAAGCTATATTTATGGTAATTTTTATATTATTTATGGATTATAATGATTAAATCTTGAGTATATATTAGTAATGTAAGATGCGTGCACGTATATTTTTTCTTTTCATTTGGAATAATCGGCTGAAGTGCCTCAGATACTTTTTTCCGGCGGATATGTCATTTTTCTGTGTTAACCACAGTATGACCGCCTGAAAAGCGGTCATACTGTTACAAATTATATCTGTTTTTTATCACAATCTCTGCATACCGGTAAACAGATTCCGGTTTTTCATCATCAAAAAGTAAATGGAACAGCATCATCACCGGTTCATATCCCTGCATATAGGAATCCTGGCCGATGAGAAAATTGATGGCTCCCCGTTCTACCCATTTTTTATTCTCATCCAGAAAATCGTTGCCTATTACTTTGATCTCCCGTTCCTTTTCCTGTTTTACCAATGCTTCGCAGACGCCCTTTACTGCGGTTCCTGTCACGTAGATTCCCTTCAGATCCGGGTACTGCTCCAGCAGCTCCTCCACGATTTTGGCTGCCACCCACTCGTCATCATAGGAATATTTTGTTCCCACAAGCTGGATGCCGGGAAAGCTCTCCAATATCTCGGACTGAAAGCCCCTGATCCTGTTGTTCAGCGCAGGGTTGGAAATATGGCCGGAGATCACAGCCACCTCCCCTTTGCCGCCTGTGATCTCTCCCATTAACCCGGCTGCAGTCCTTCCACTCTGGATGGTATTCTGTCCCACAAAGCATATCCTTTTCGTATCCTCAATATCCGAGTTAAAGGTGATAATGGGAATGCCATACTCCTCGGAAAACTGATTGATCATCTTCTTGAGCATGGTATCTTCGGACGGAGACAGGGCAATACCCGAATACTCCTGCGCCTTCATTTCCTGCATGATTTCCATGACACGGCCTGCATCCACGCCGTCCACACGAAAAATCTCCACAGTACCGCCCAGACTTTCCACCTCCTGTTTGGCAGCTTTCATCCCCTCATAGACCTGTACCATGAAAGGGGTCTGGGCTGACTGCATGATGATCCCGATTTTCAGATTCCGCTTTGCCATAACAAGGGCCCTGCCCGCAAGACTGGGCTGATACCCCATTTCCTTCGCTATATTCTTTATCTTCTCCGCCACTTCCGGCCGGACTCTTCCTCTGTCCTTCAGCGCCCGGTCCACCGTCCCTCTGGACACCCCGGCCGCTTCCGCTATCTGCTGTAATGTTACTGGCATAATAATCCTCCTGCCCAAAATGTACTCGTGCACGCACTTTTGTCTTATTATATCTCTTTTAACAGCGATATGCAAGGGCAAAGATAGGAAAAGGACCGGACAGAAGCTCCTCCCGTTATTGTTCACATGCCACTGTCCCGCGAGGTGTTTTCAGACCGAAGGCATGAAAATCCCGAGGCAGCCGGCGCGATATGGAGCAAAATGCTCCATATCTGTGCATCGCGAAGCGTGCTGCCGGGCACGCAGTGAACAGTAACTCTCCCTCTCATTTCCCACCGAAGGTTTTTCTTAATTTCTCCAGCTCCCATGGCTGTTCTACCCAGTTCTCCACGTATCCGCAGTCGCAGCAGACGTAGCGGATCACCGGTATTTTTCCCAAGAGTGTCATTGTTGTGGTATAGATATTATTTCCGCTGGCATACCGGAAGTTATCCGGTATGCGTACAATGTTGTGTGATGCACACTTCGGACATTTATGTGTCTCCTTCATATTCTCTCACCTCTCACTTTCACTGCCAGCCAGCCCGCCTCCCCGGCAAGAAGACCAAGCATCACATAACTCATCACAGGCCATGTGCTGACCAAGACTGCACACAGGAGCATGATCACGGGCACGCAGTATTTCCTGGGATAATGGTACAGGTCACTTTCAATTTTCCATTTTGTCAGCGGAAATTTCCACTCCAGCGCTGTGAGAAGCAGGGCGCTGTGCAGGATAAAAAGCAGAGCGGTAAAGGCCTCTCCCATCCCCACTTCCGGGAACTGTACTGCACAGGAAAGGAAAAATACAGATTCCGGCACCAGTAAATTACATGCTATAAATATGCCATAAGGAACAGCAAACCGCCCAATCTGTCCGGGCAGCATGCGAATCCCCCGGCAGAGCCTGCGGTCTGAGGACAACAGAATCGACACCGGCGTGTTCAGGGACAACAGAGCAAATCCCATGGGCATCATGCTTATGCCGCCCATTTTAGGAATAAAAAAGGAGAACATCAGGCCAAGTCCGCACAGAGCCAGCGTGTTCACCATATAATTGCCGTGTGAGGCCATATACCGGAACAGGTACCGTAGTACATTTCCCTTTTTTCCGTCTCCTGTCAGGCTTCCCACCCGTTTTGCAGCTCCTGTACGGGACCGGCAGAGTAAGCAGGGGTCAGCTCTTCCAAGCAGCACCGCCAGTACGCCCATAGAGGCAAGCACCAGAAACATCCGGCTGTATTTTCCCGCTCCCAAAACAAGGAATCCTTCTCCCGCTGCCAGCACTGCTGCTGCCGGAAATCTTTTTTTACAAAGCAGCCAGTATCCCGCCGCCGTACAGAAGCAGACCTGAAACGCGCAGATAAGGCCGTTTACAAGTTTCCACGGCTCAAAGCCGGACACTGCAAGAAGAACGGTCAGCAGAAACGCTGTTTTCGTCACCACAGTATAGACGGCAAGGGCCGCAGCAAAGGCCCGCACTGCCTTACTGCCGGGAACCGGAAGCATCAGAACACCGCGCAGATCCACACGATTCTCCTCTGAAGACAGGGCTTTCCACATAACACCAGCCGAGAACACCAGCAGGATCAGATAAAAAATCTCTTCCCTGATGACTATGCTGCCCCAGACGGCATAAGTGGCGGTAACTCCGATCCCACAGTATAAAAAAGACCTGCCAGCGCGTTCCCAGCGCTTACCCAGCAGCTTTTTTAAGAACACTGCAAAAGTCTCATACATGACGAAGCACCTCTCTTATATCCCCGTTTTCTTTCCATTCCCTGTCCTTAAGCTCCTCCATGCTTCCGTTCTTCAGAAGCAGAATCCTGTCCGCTGTAAGAGACACACTTTCCAGCACGTGGGAAGAAAAGAAAACCGTCCCGTGCTCCTTATATTCTTTGATCTGCGTATACAAAAATTCCGTACTCTGAAAATCCAGCCCGTTAACCGGTTCATCCAGGAAGAGAAGCTCCGGGCGCAGCGCAAATGCTGTGATGAGATACACTTTCTTTTTATTACCGGTGGACAGCTCTTTTATCAGTACATCTTCATATTTCTCAAAGGAAAACCCCTGCACCAGCGTTTCTATATCAGGAACCTGCCTCTTGTATGTGCCGAACACATAGGCCAGATATTCCCGAAATGTAAAATATCCGAAAGGCGCCTCCCCGTCAAAAACAGCATATCTGCGTAACATAAATGCAGGATTCCTCAAAGAGATATCTTCGCCCTCCCATTGGATGTGTTCTGCCTGAAACCGGTCATGAAGGCCGCAGAGACAATTGAGCAAGGTGGTCTTACCTGCACCATTCAGCCCGATTATCCCCACTGCCTCATGTTTCTGTAACTGAAAGGTCAGATTCTGCAGAACCGGCTTCTCTTTCA
Organism: Blautia sp. JLR.GB0024; assembly: GCF_037000545.1. NCBI lineage: Bacteria > Bacillati > Bacillota > Clostridia > Lachnospirales > Lachnospiraceae > Blautia > Blautia sp. JLR.GB0024. Next base: position 11,793 of record NZ_JBANBF010000011.1, read on the forward strand.
CATACCAGGCGGTAAGGCCTTTTACGGAAAATTCTGCTTTCATTTGTCCTCCCTGTCCTTTCCCAAATGATATGCCGAAAGAAGAAAACAAGCTCCCAGCACTATATACAGAATACCAAACCAGATATTTGCCGAGAGAAAGCTTACCAATGCTGCCAACAGCCAGATGATTCCAAAGAATAAACGAAAGTAATAATGACGCATATTTGATTCCTCCTCTTTGCTTTTTTCTATGGTCTCATCATAGCACAGAGAAATCCGCTGTACGGATTTGGGCGTAAATGGAGGCATTTTGTCCGCAAATGGAAACTTTACATTTCCTCCTGTTCCCGGTAATACATGACCGCCGTAGCTGTAAACACAGAGTTCTCCCAACGGTTCAGCAGGGTGCCGTTATATTTTTCCACTGCGGCGGCAGCGCTCTTCAATCCCCATCCGTGAAGGGATTTGTCCTCTTTTGTGGTCATCCATTCCCCTTTTTCCCACACAGGCTGTTTTTCACAGGTATTTTGGACCTTTATGACCAGCATATGGTTGATGCGCCGTATGGTCAGCCAAATGATGCGTCTGCTGTCATCCTCTGCCTGCCCTGCTGCTTCCAGTGCATTGTCCAGCAGATTCCCGAGAACCGCACATAAATCAGCGCTGCGTATGCCCGTCTGCCTGGGAAATTCTATATTGATCTCCATATGGATCTGCTTTTCCTTTGCCGCCATTAATTTGCTGTTGATCAGGTAATCCATGGTTTCATCCCCGGTCCATACTGTTTTGGCAATCCTCTTGACAGGCCCCTGTATGTCCTCCAGATAAGCGGATGCCTCCTCTGTTTTTCCCTCCCTGAGAAGCTGTCCCAGAATTGTCATATGGTTGTGAAAATCATGAAAAAGCCTTGCATTACCCGCATAGATTTCATTGAGCCGCCTGTAATCCCTCTCTAAAAGCTCCTTCTGGGTGGATTTTAATTCTGCCAGCTCCTTTTCCCTCTCGTACTGCCTCTGCGTATAATACACCAGCATTCCCATGAGAAGGACCATAGCAAATATGAGAGGAGCCAGCATTTCCTCTTCTCCTATGGGAAGAATATTCTGCTCCGTGAGCGTCACTGTCAGTATCAGTCCCGCAACTGCGGTCCTGGACAGTATCTGCCGGACAGACTGCTCCTCCTCCCTTTTCTTATAAAGAAAAAAGGATAACACACCTGTGAGCAGACAAACGATCCAGTCCGCAGCCAGATTTCCTCCTGTACCTCTGCCCGGCAAAGTATCCATGCGCAGTATAACACCAATGGCTCCGCAAAGGATAAACTTCCACAGGCTGAGTGCCATTGCATATTCCACAGCCAGAAACAGAGCCCTTTTTCTCCTGATTCCATAAATCCATGCTCCGGCAGATGCCGCCAGAATAACCTGCACAGTCAATACCGGAAATTCCGGCACTTTCAGTATAAAAAGAAGACCTGACAAGGCTGCCAGGAAAAACGCTGTCCCCAATACCGCTGTATGGCTTTTTTCTTTCCTGCCGCCGTCCCAGGTACGGATGAGAAAGAAGTACAGCAAAATGCAGATACTGTCTGTAAAAAAGCCGGAAACCAACACCATCCATCCCATCATATATGTGCCCCCCAATACGCTGTGATCTGTTCTTTTACCCCCTGTATATGGGAACGGCTGACAGGCAGCTCCTCCCCGTTTTTTAAAACCAGTGACTGCTTCTGTAGCTGCATAATGTGGATGATATTTGCGATACAACCCCTGTCCGTGAAAATAAATTCTTCTGCCTGCAGTTCCTCATATACCTGCTGCAGACTTTTCCGGACTTTCGAGATTCCCCTGGAAGTGTGAAACACAGAATTTTTTCCCTCCTTCATAATGTAATAAATGTCACGATACATTACCTTTTCCAGAGAACTGCCGTTTTTTATGGTATAGGAATCCCCCTCTTCAAGCAAAAGCAGCCTGACAGCGTCCGTGATGGCTGCTGTCAGGCGTTTTTCCATATCATTTTTCGGAACATAGCGAAATATGGACAGTTCATATGCATCAATGGCATATTCCAGATGGGAAGTGATGAAAATGATCTTCACATCCGGCAGAAAAGGCTTTATTTCTGCCGCCAGTTCCATGCCGTCCGTATCCGGCATCTCGATATCCAGAAGGATCAGATCATAATGAAATCCATCCTCGGAAATGTCATACAGCAGATTCCGGCTGCTTGTATAGGTCGTTATCTCTGCCGCGGCCCCGCAGGTCTTCAGGCACTGCCTGGTATATTTCTCCGACAGGGCAACTGCGGATGCCTCATCGTCACAGACTGCTATTTTCAGCATATCCTTCCCCCTCTTCGTCTCCGTCTTTCTTATATTATAGGGGATAGGATCCGCTTGTGCAATGGCATAACCACTTTTGGCCCGAAAACACCTCCCGGTACAGCAAAACATAAACCGTAATTTTAAATTTCCAGAACACCTGCTGCGTTCTTCATGGAAATCTTGTACAAAGCAAACTGATAGAGTCCTATCAGGGCAATGACTGTCAGCATCAATCCGGCAACTTTTATTTCACCCGTTGTCAGAATGCCGTCATTCTGCCACAGAAGGAGCAGCTCATATAAAAACATCAGAAGACATCCCATGATCGTAGGCAGTACAAAGGTTTTTGCCAACTGGCTTTTCAGAAGCCTGCGCAGGTATTTCTTATTTGCACCCAGCTTTTCCAGATCTTTGAATATCTGGCTGTTTTTCATGGCTGCGTTCTGGCTTCTTGTGTATAAGATAATACTTTCAGCAGCCAGGCATATCACAGCGATGTATACAAACAGCAGTAAAAAGATGGCACGTCTCATAATACTGTTTTCCTTTTCCATCGGCACAATGGAGGGCTTGTAGAGCCAGTCTGCCTCTAAAGCAGGCCTTTTGCCGTCATAAATACCCGGAAGATCGTATCCATATTCCTCTCCCCGCACTTTTGCCTGATATGCATTGTATGCCCCAATATGATTCATGCTTTCGGGGGCCCTGCTGCAGAACTGTTCATAGAGATCTTTGCTGAATGCGTAGGTCTCTTTGCTGTCTTCCACCTGAAACAGTACCTGGCGGATGATCTTGTCTTGGCTGATATCTGCCTTCAGCTTTTCATAGTCCGCATCATTCAGAATATACCTGGAATCCTCACCATACCCTGCTCCTATCACAAGAGAGCGGTATATCTCCAGTCCGTCATATTCCATAGAAATAAAATCTTCTTCATTCTGCAGATAAAGCCTGGTTGTATCGTCAAATCTGTTAAAAATATTTTCATAGCCCGATTTTGACTGGATTACCCTGTAATGCCCCTCTGCGATCTCGGTCTCTTTTCCTGTCATGGCTTCAAACTGCGCTGCGCTGATGCATTCGTAATAAAAATATTTTTCGTTGTATTCCTCAATCATATTATTATTTTCATCCATGTCCTCACGGTTTACACCGTCCCCCAGAACCTGGATAAATTCCGCCTCCCGGTAATCCTGCACAGATACCTGATACTTATCAGCCATGGCAAACACTTCTTCCTCTGACAGTTCATCTGCATCCATGGGATAGCGGTAAGAGATATCGTCTTCATATTCTCCGTAATTGTCGCCCCCCTGAAGCGGCAGATAAAAAACGCCAAACTGTACTCCCATAAGCAGTAATGCGATCACCAGCATATTTCTGACAATGGAACCTCCCTGGAATTTTAACATGCCGTAAGATATCATGTTATCATAATATTTCTGCGCATTCTTTCCTTTCCTGTGTGAGGCGATGGAGTAGACTAAAATCCGGTAAAGCCCAACAGCGGCCAGAATATAAAACAAATTGGTCCAGGCCCCCATCCAGTGTCCGCTGATGTTAACGGAGAGGATAGGCACAAAATATCCTATAAAAACCCCCACAAGAATCATCACGATACCGGATATCAGGTAAGATAATGTGATGCCCTTTCGCAGCGGCTCCTGTTTACGCTGCTCATTGATGATATCCATAACGTTGCTTCTCTTCATAAAACGCACACACATCACAGCCACACAGATAATCAGGAGCATACAGTAGACAATTCCTCCTGCAATTCCCAAAAATGAGAGGGAAAAATGGTTATCATTCCCGCTGCTTGCAATATGCTCAAAAATAACACCGATAACACTTGCAAGACCAATGCCAAGCAGAATTCCCACAACGGAGCATCTGACCATCATCTTGCCGATCTCTGTAAATAAAGCCCTGCCAAGTTTACTTTTCCCGGCACCAAGTGCAAGGAAAATCCCTGTCTCTCTGCTCTTATATCTCAAAAACAGACTTGCCGCGTAGATACTGAACATAATGCAGCCTGCTGCTGCAAGGAAGAAGATCATATCCGCTATTTTTCTGGAGTCACCCCCATTGGGCAGTGTTTTCTGCACCAGGTCACTCCCATACATAACAAGATACGAGGTGATCAAAAGAATGGACAGGGACATGCAGAACTGGAACTGCATATATTCCTTTTTGTTGTTTTTCCGTAATTTTGCAAATAATCCGCTCAGTTTCATTCTATTCACCACCGTTCATTTTTCTCAAAACATCTAAAAGCTCTTCCATGAATTCCCTGTGATTTCCATTACTGGTCAATTCTGTATAAACGGTTCCGTCCTTCATCACGATCACCCGGTCACAGTAACTGGCAGAGAAACTGTCATGTGTCACCATAAATGTGGTTGCATTCAATTCCTTCTGCGCCTCCAGAAAAGCTCCGATCACTGCTTCGCTGGAACGGCTGTCCAGATTGCCGGTAGGCTCATCCGCAAGGATCAGAAGCGGATTGTTCATCAGCGCTCTTGCCACTGCGGCACGCTGCTTCTGGCCGCCGGATATCTCTGCCGGAAATTTGCCGGCGATATCGGAGATCTCAAACATTTTCAGAAGCTTCTCCGCTTTTGTCTCCATCTGCCTGTACGGTTCCTGATGGATGACTTTCGGGACACATACATTTTCAAAAACATTCAGCCCGTCCAGAAGCATAAAATCCTGAAAAACAAATCCCAGCTTTTCGTTTCTTATCTTGGCGATCTGCTCCTCTTTCATATTGGAAATATTGACCCCGTCCAGCAGGATTTCTCCTTTGTCGTGAGGGATGAAGCAGGAAATGCAGTTTAAAAGGGTTGTTTTCCCGGAACCGGACGGCCCCATAACTGCCACGAATTCGCCTTCCTCTATGGAAAATGAAACGTCCTTTAACACCTCGTAAGTGGTGTTCCCTGTCTTGTAGCTCTTGTATAAATGATTTACCTGTAACATATGTAATCCTCCCTGTTTTCTATAAATTTGTAGTCGTTCAAATATCTTGAACTGATACGGAAATTCAGCCGTTAAGAAGCTTTTGATGAGCCGGACGGCTGTTGTTTGTATGTATTTATTCTATCGAAAAAAGGGAATCGATTACAGATGAGTGAATGACAAGTTTGACATGATTTTTGTAAAGTTTTGCATTTGATGACAGATTTGTATTTTTTTAATTTAATAAAAACCGGAGAATGCCAAATGCATTCCCCGGTCAGAGTTCGCCTGTTAATAAGTCCCCGTTATAGATTGCATTTACCCAGCAATTCCATCACGGGTTCACTTCCTTCCTGTGCGTATCTCCATGCAGAAAGACCGCAGCCTACGTTTATCTGTAATTTGCGGGTTCCGGCAGATAATCCTCCACGTTATCCATCGTAACCTTAGAATAAGGCAGATAGATATACTTATCCTTCTCGAACTTAATATCTTCCATCCCCTTACCTGACACAAGGGCAACTGCCAGCTCTGCCATAGCCTCTGCCTGTCCTTCTTTATCGTTATATACCGTTCCGGACATTTCCCCGTCCAGGACTGCCTGGAGTCCCACATCCGTGCCGTCGATCCCCAAAAATACCGGAAGGGCAGATTCTGAATAATTCAACTTCTTGTAGGCATCAATGGCGCCCAGCGCCATATCATCATTGTTGGCTAAAACAAGCTCTATCTTATTCTGGTACTGACTGATCAGCAATAACATCCTGTTCTGTGCCTGGGCACGGTTCCAGTTCGCGATTCCATAGCTCAGTTTCTCCAGTTCAATGCCGTTGTTTTTCAAGGTATCCACCGCATTTTCCGTGCGGATGATGGCATCCTGATGGCCGGGTTCTCCTTCCAGCACTACATACTGGATCCTGCCGTCCTTGTTGCGGTCTATGCGGCTGTCTGCCTGTATTACGTCTACTGCCAGTTCCCCCTGCATGACTCCGGACTGCTTTGCCTCTGCGCCCACATAATAAAGACCGTCCCACTGCATCAGATCCTCAGCAACGGGTTCCCTGTTAAAAAATATGATAGGCACATTATTATCCCTGGCAAGGTCAATGATCTCCGATGGGTCCGCCCGATCCACCAGGTTTACACAGAGGACATTACAGCCCGCGTCAATCAGTTCCTTCACCTGGTCATTCTGGGTCCTCTGTGAACCGGCGGCGTCCCTAAGTGTCACAGTGGTCTTAAACTCCTCACTTCCATAGTCACTGAGCTTTTCTTTAAAACAAGTGATCAGCTCATCCAGGAAGGTATCACTCTGATTATAGCAGATCACCCCCGCGTGAACCTTGTCAGACACAGCCGGCTGCTGCTTTTGGCAGGCACATAAGAGCTGTGTACTCATGCAGAAGATCAATCCTGCTGCCAATATGTTTTTTCCTCTCATACTATACCCCTGATTTCTTCCGGCCGCTTAAAGCGTACTCTACTGGCTCATTGTAAAAAGAACTTCCTGATTCTCTTTTGAAAACAGTGTATCCCTGCGGATCACCGTATAGGAAACAGTTCTGTTCTGCATTGTGTGAAAATAATCATCCAGACTTTCTGCCGTCTCGGTAAGACTTTGATATCCCACATTAAATTCATCGGGCACCACCAGGCATTCCGCAAAGCCTGTGTCCAGATAATAGACCGCCTCCGTGGAATTGCCGATTCCATACACCAGAGCTCCGTGCAGATTCTTGGCTGCAGAATATTTACCGGCTGTCCTCAGACTGTTGTCGTCCAGCGCAATGACAAAATCCACTCTGGAACGGAACTCCAGCGCATTTTCGTCTGTCTCCGAAAAGGAATCATATACAGACCAGCTTATCACAGCGCCTGTGTCTTTCAATCCATCGAGAAATCCTTTCTCCCGGTTGGCTGCCGCTTCCGAATCAGCGGTCTCTGAGAGGATTCCCACTGTCTTACCTTCTATATTTCCACTGTAATCTTTCAGCAGTTCCTCCGCCAGGGCCGTGCCCATGGCATAGTGGTCCGGCTCTGTGACCGGCAGGGCGGAGTCCTCTTTTTCCTTTGACGCTGTACACCCTGCCAGCATGACCGGGACTTTCTTTTCCACATCTCTTAACATGTTTTCCGTGTCAGCATCCGGAGCGGGCTGTACTATAATTGCATCTGCCCCGTTCTCGATCTCGCGTTCGATCAGGCTCTTTTCCTCCTCTGCAGTCAGTGTGCCCCCCGTGCTGACGACAAACATTTCTATTTTCCGGTCCTCCGCTGCCATTCTGAGCCCGTATTTGAATGCGGACCACTGGTTGTCATCAGAATTTTGGATGATCACGGAGACCTTGTCAAGATCCCTGCCGTTTTTCTCCTGAAGCATGACAAAGGCCAGTACAATCACCATTGCGGCCAGAACCGCTTCTATCAGAATAAACAATCTTTTGCTGTTTTTCATCTCTATTTACCCTGTGTTTTCCTGTCAATCATTTCTTCCCGGCTGAAGATATAGCCCTTCTCCAGAATCCTGCTGTTTTCCTCCGTATAAGGAACCGCCGGCATACAGATGGAGACGGTGGTCCCCTCATCCGGTTCACTTTCAACGGTAAGGCCGTATTCTTTTCCAAAGAGAATCTGGATGCGGTTGTTCACATTCACAAGGCCAACACCGGACCCGTGTTTATGCACCCGTTTGCTGTCCGTAAGGATAAGGCTCACCTCTTCCTCTGACATTCCGATTCCGTTGTCTGCCACCGAGAAAACAATATTTTCCCCTCTCATGGTTCCGGTCACCCTGATTTCTCCGCAGTCATCCATGCTGCTGACGCCATAGGCAATGGCATTTTCCAGAATCGGCTGTAGGATCAGCTTCACCGTACAATAGGAATATATGGAAGGATCCACGTCAAATGTAACGGAAAACGCGTTTTTATACCGGACCTTCTGAATATTCATATAGCTCTGGGCATGCTGCAGTTCATCTTTTACACTGATCACCGTGCGGCCCTTGGAAAGGCTGATCCGAAAGAGCCTTGCAAGCTGTGAGATCATAAATACAGCTTCATCGTTCCGCTCCCCCTCCACCATCCACGTAATCGATTCCAGGGCATTGTATAAAAAGTGGGGATTGATCTGGCTCTGCAGAGCATCCAGCTCACTTTTTCTTCTTTCATTCTGTTCCAGCACGATTTTACGCATAAGGGTGTCAATCTGCTCATAGGACCGCTGTATGGAATCCCCCAGATGCCGGATTTCCAGGGAGCCTCCCGTATAAATCTCCGGCTTTTCCCCCGCCTCATATTCCATGACCGAGTTATTCAGTTTCAAAATAGGGCTGGAAATCCTGACAGACACAACGCGGTTGATGATCACAAGCATCATTGCCATCAAGAGCATGAGCACCATGATAAAATACCGGATATTGACCATTCCGTGTGTAAATGTGGAATAAGGGATCACTCCGACCAGCTTCCATCCGGTGTAGCTTATGGTGTTGACGATCACCTTGCGGTGTTCCCCCTCAAAGGTCTCGTCGTAGACACCGTCCTTGTATTTTGCGGCTGTTTTACTGTTCTCACTGCCGATTCCATCGCTGATCTGTATCTGCCGCATGTGATAGATAATTTCCCCGTTGCTGTCGCACAGATAATAATATTGTCCGTTGTTCAGGGTATTGATCTGTTTCATCATCCGGGAGATATTGGAATAATCCATATCCACAAGCAGGACGCCTAACTGGGAATCCCCCTTATTGGTCAGCTCAACCACGCGGCTCAGAGAAATCACCCAGTAATACCGGAAGGTGCCGTCATCAAACAGGTTCTGGATATGGGGTGTGGAAAAATGCATATTTTCCATTTCCCCCATAGCACGTTTGAACCAGTCCTGCCTGGTCACATCCGGGTCCTCTTTCTGGGACGCAAGGGGTTCCGCTGCCATCAGGCTGCCGTAATTATTGTAAATGGCAATGCTGCGCAGGCTGTCTCTGTTCGCCTCATACAAAAGATTCATCCCTCTCTGGATATCCATATCCTGATTGGACAGATCATTTTCTTTTATAACGTTATAATAGACCGCGTCTGAAATCTGCCGCATACTGCCCAGGTAATCTTCCAGATTCTCTCCTGCCTGTTCCATCAGTTTCTGCGTGCTTTGTATGATCTCCTGCCGGGATAAAACGGAAAACCTGATGTACATCACGATTCCCAGGATCAGCATGATGGAAATAGATATAACGGAGATGGCAAACATGATCGTTGACTGTATGCCCCTGGGCTTCGCGCTTTTCAAACGTCCGAAAAACTTATTTTTCACTTTCTGTATGCTCCGTTCTGTACTTTGAAGGTGACACTCCAAACCGCCTCTTAAATACATAACTAAAATAGTTGGGATCTGTGTACCCCACACTCTTTGCTATGATATAACTTTTCTCATTTGTCTCGATCAGCAGGCGTGACGCCCGGTCCATCCGGTAATCCGTCAGACAGCCGATAAAGGAATTGCCGGTCTCTTTTTTAAAAATCGTAGAAAAATAGGAATTTGACACGCCCAGAACCTCACAGATATTGTCCAGTGAAAGTTCCTCATCCGAATAGTTGCTGCGGATATATTCCATGGCTCTGGATACAATGGATTTCGTGGACCTGCTTCTGGCACTGATCAATTTTTCACGGAAGGACAGGCTGAGATCAGCGAGCCATTTCCGCAGCGCATCAGGTCCCAGATCAAGAAGGCTGCCATACAGTGTCCGCATATCCCCCGAAAAATCCTCCGGCGCAATATCATTATTTGCAGAAAATCGGTACAGAGCACTTACCAGTTCCATGATATCAATGTGGTGCTGCTGCAGGGATTTTGCAGGAAAAGAGATATGATCCAGATACTGATTGACTGCCCGGACAACATCATCGGCTGACTTTAAACGGATCATTTTAAACAGTTCAGACAATTCCGCATCGCTGGCGAAATCCGTTGTGCTCATCTCCTGGGGAGCGATCTCCTTCATATTGATCGCCCTGGAAGCACCATAGATCACCCGGTAGGAAACCGCCTCCCTGGCACCGCTGTAAGACTGGGGCAGATCCATGATATTTCTGCAGACCTGGCCGATTCCCACTGTGACCACAGCGCCGATGATACGATGTGCATATCTGCAGAACCTGTCACATTCATCGGTCAGTTCCGAGACTTCATATTCATTTTTAAGCTGTGCGATCAGGATGGTATTTCCCAGATAAGAAAAGCATTTTGCCTGCCACTTTTCGCCCAGACGTTCCCTGGCCTGGTTATGGACAGACGTGGACAGCAACAAAGGATTCATATCCTTCGGCACCTGACTGGATGATGTATGTATGACAAGACAGCAGAAACATGGTCCCGGAAAAGAAATCTGATAATCTGTGAGATACTTCGGAATCTCATCTTCATGGATCCTTCCCTCCACCAGCGTGGAGTAAAAGTTCGCCTGCAGAAGAGGCAGGGACTCCATATAACATTTCTGCAGGATTTCCACATTTCGTTTTTCACTGATCTCCTGATCCAGTTTTATTTTGAGCTGGGTGAGCACATTGGTCAGTTCTATGGAATTGACCGGTTTCAGAATATACTCCTCCACCTCCAGGTGGACAGCCTCTTTCGCATATTCAAATTCATCAAATCCCGTGAAGATCAGGATTTTGGTTGCCGGATATTCCGTCTTAATGCGGTTGGACAGCTCCATGCCGTCCATGTAGGGCATTTTGATATCCGTCATCACCACATCGGGCTGGAATTCCTCCATCATTTCCAGGGCTTTCATGCCATTGTTGGCATATCCGATGACTGAGAAGCCCAGGCCTTCCCAGTTGATTTTTTTCATGATGACCTGGATCACTTCTTCCTCGTCATCTACCAAAAGCACTGCGTATGTATCCATATCTTTTGTCTCCATGTGCGTGTATATCCGCCTTGTATTGTAATAGTATAGCAAATCCAAAAATAAATGTAAACGTCAGCCTTTCCAAAATCGACCAAAAGGGTCAGAACAATCTCTGACCCTTTTGGCAAGTATATCTATTTATTTCTTCTGCACATATTTCAGACAGTCAAGTGTTACAGCCGCAATGATGATGATACCTTCAAATACAAACTGAAGGTTCGTATCAATACCGAGAATGGTAAGGGAATAGGTAAGCGCTGTGAAGATCATAACACCAACTACCACGCCTGAGATCTTACCGATACCACCGGTAAAGGATACACCGCCCACAACACAGGCTGCGATCGCATCCATCTCCCAGCCCTGACCATAGGCTGCGGAACCGGATCCAACCATTCGTGCGCATTCAAGCCAGGAACCGAATCCGTAAAGAATACCTGCCAGAATGAAAGCCCCGACCGTTACACCGAATACAGAAATACCCGAAACTGCCGCTGCCTCCGGGTTGCCGCCCACTGCGTACAGGTTTTTGCCGAAGGTTGTCTTGTTCCAGATGAACCACACAATTGCGATTGCTGCAACTGCCCAGATAATGATGGTGGGGAAACCGTTTAATTTAGGAATGATCATATTGGGTATCGTGGGCTCAATGGCACCGAAGGATACACCTTTAGTCGCGTATGTAACAAGTCCGAAGATGACCAGCATGTTCGCCATGGTCGATATAAACGGATGCATTTTAAATCTGGCTGTAAAAAAGCCTGCGATTGCTGTGAAGAAGGTACACAAAACAATACAAACCACCAGAGCCAGAATCACTCTCACACCAATAGGCATACCTGTAAAGTCAAACACATGTCCGAAAACCGCGCCTGTATTAATGCCCTGATGCATGATGATCGTTGCGGTTGTCATACCCATACCAACCATACGGCCAATGGACAGGTCCGTACCGGTAAGGAGGATCAGTCCGGCAACACCCAGCGCCAGGAACATCCTGGGGGAAGCCTGCTGAAGAATGTTCAATACATTGTTATAGGTAAGCAGAGGTACATTTTTTACCATAGGTGTGATCGCACACAGCATGATAAAGATCAGAATGATGGCAATATACAATCCGTTCTGCAGAAGAAAGGCTCTGCGGTTGAATGTATATTTATAATTTTCCCATTTCTGCGCTCTTGACTCCACAAAGGTGAATTTTGACATACGAAGCATATCAATCAGATGATATTTGTAGTTATATGCCATATGTCTTCTGTCTTTTACCTGCTGAAGGTCCTTTTCCAACTGCATTTTGGCGTCAAACAGCCGGTTCTTATAAACATACTTTTCATCTTTTATCTCCTGATGATCCGTAAGTTTTGACATGATCTGCTGATGCTCTTTTTCCAGTTCCGCAATCCTTCTGCGGTGTTTTTCCTGGACGGCTACTTTTTCCTGCTCACAGCTTTCTTTGACCGGCTGATAATAATCCCTGTCAAAATGCGTTTTGAGATATGCCTCCGCATCGGAGATCAGTTTTGAAACCTCATCTTTATTTTTTGCCTCGACCGCCTTTGCCTTCTCCATCTCTGTCCGGATTTTGGCAATCTCGGCATCTTTCTCTTCTTTTGTAAAATTACGGTCTCTCTTTATACTGTCGATTTTATTCTGAAGAGAGATCACTTTGTCTATTCCATCCACTCTGAAGCTGTCGATCTTTGCCTGAATCTTGCCGACATAATCCTCGATTGGCTGACGCAGCTGTATTTCCTGTTCAGCCGTAAGAATCTTACTGTTTCCTTTCGCCATATCCTTCCATCTCCCTCATTATAGGTATTTTGCGCTGAGTCTTAAAAGTTCTTCCTGATCTGTCTCTTTTGTGTTCACGATTCCGGAAAGGTGTCCGTTTGACATGATTCCAATGCGGTTCGTGATTCCCAGAATCTCGGGCATTTCAGAAGAGACAACAATGACGGTCTTTCCCTGTTTTGCCATATTGATGATCAGCTCGTAAATTTCGTATTTTGCACCCACGTCAATTCCTCTCGTCGGCTCGTCCATCATGAAGATCTGGGGACCGCGCTCCAGCCATTTTCCGAAAATGACCTTCTGCTGATTGCCGCCGGAGAGGCTTGAGATCATATCATCCGGGCCCATGCACTTGGTATGCATGATTTTGATCTCGTTTGCCGTTGCCTTGATCATTTTTGAATCGGAGAGTGCCACCCCCGACTTATACTGTTCCAGGTTGGCGATCGTAGTGTTAAACGTAAGGTCTCCTTTCAAAAAAAGGCCGTTTGCTTTCCGCTCCTCTGTTATCATGGCAAATCCATGTTCCATGGCTTCCTTGGCGCTGCTGAAATTCATCAGACGGTTATTAAAATAAACACGCCCGGCCGCCCTGGTGCGCACACCGAAGATGGTTTCCAGAAGCTCTGTCCTGCCTGCCCCAACCAGGCCGTACAACCCGAAAATCTCGCCTTCTCTTACGTCAAATGAAATATCCTGTAAATGAGGTTCAAACTTTGTGGACAAATGCTGAATGGACAGAATCACATCCTTTGGCGTATTGTCAACCGGCGGGAATCTGTTTTCAAGAGAACGTCCAACCATAGCTGCAATAAGTTCATTCATATCTGTGTCTTTGGAACTCTTTGTCATGACCAGATTACCGTCACGGAGTACGGATATCTCATCACAGATCTCAAAGATCTCATCCATTTTATGAGAGATATAGATCAGGGAGATTCCCTGCTCTTTTAACATTCTCATCATCTCAAAGAGCTTATCCACCTCCTGTACTGTCAGTGAGGATGTGGGCTCATCGAGAACGATCACTTTTGAGTTATAGGAAATTGCTTTTGCGATCTCACACATCTGTCTCTGTGATACAGACATATGACGCATGGACTGTGTGAGGTTTACGGTCATGCCCAGTTTTCTGAAAAGCTCTGAGGCTTCTTTTTTCATTCTGCCCTCGTCGATCACTCCCATGGAATTGGTAGGATAACGTCCGAGGAACAGGTTATCGATCACATTTCGTTCCAGACACTGGTTCAATTCCTGATGAACCATTGCGATACCGTTCTCAAGAGCATCTTTCGGTCCGGAAAAGCTCACTTCCCTGCCTTCAAGGAAGATATTGCCCTCATCCTTCTGATAGGTACCGAAAAGACACTTCATCATTGTGGACTTACCGGCACCGTTCTCACCCATAAGCCCCATGACCGTTCCGCGCTTCACATCCAGGTTGATATGGTCCAGCACTCTGTTTCGGCCAAAGGACTTGCTCATACCGCGTATGGATAAGACGATATCATCTTTCTTATCTTCCATATATTTTTACTCCTGTATGATTTTTATAGTCATAAACAATAGAAAACATGCTTCGCAGGCTTTCTATTTTCGTAAATTATTAGGGAGAATTTCTTCTCCCTAATAGTCTGCATTTCAATGGATATTGTAACTACTCTTTTGCACGGTCAGCGCAGTAAATGCGCAGACCTGACTGAACAGTTATTGGATATTACTGATTAAGCAAGGATGTATAAGAAGCTGCATTGTCTGTCTTCACCATGTTGATGGCAAATGCATCGTACTGGCTTGGATTTCCGAGACGGTTTGTGATATTGGACTCTGTCTGTCCGTCACCGCCGATGTAATCCACATCCAGGTTAAGAAGACCATCATAGTTCTGAAGAAGCGGCTGGTATGTTGAGCTTAAGAAGTTATCGGATGCATTGTAGATGTCAAGCCATACCTTCTTTGTAGGATGTGAACTTTCCTCAAGCTGAGTGGAAACCGGCTCATAAACCTTTGTGGAATCTGTGAAGTCCTGGTAGTTGTCAGCAGTAACTGCTACATTCAGTGCGTAGTAGGAACGTTCGTCCTCTTTGTATACATATACGTCATCGCCCAGAACATTGCCTGCTTCATCCGCTGTGCCGATACCGGTGTCAATGTCTGCTCCGTCAAGGGCGTTGCGCAGAACACGAAGGGTCAGGTATGCCTGAACATCTGCATGCTGGCTGATCGTTCCGCCGTATCCTTCCGCGATAGCTGCTACCGCGTCGTTGTTTGCATCGTATCCGAAGGTCGGAACCTTGTTGTCCTTTGACCATGCATTGAACATGGACATGCCCATACCATCATTATTGGAAACAACAACATCAATCTCCTCACCAAAGGAGGATGCCCATGTTCCGATTGCATTGCCTGCTGTAGCCGCATCCCATGTAGCACCTGCGGAGTTCTTCATCTCCTGGGAAGCCAGCTCACGGATTGTATAGGTCTTGCCGCCTGCTTCTATAGAACCATCCTGTACGGCTGCTGCTGATCCGTCTGAATTTGTTCCGACCGGTTCACTGTTGATATCGCCGTCTTTGTCGATTCCTGTGCCAAGGGCTTTCCGAACACCTCTTGTACGAGCAATGGAATCATTATGTCCGATATCACCGATCGCCAGAACGTATCCGATCACGCCGTCACCGTTGCGATCCATTTTATCAATATTTTTCTCGATGTAATCTTTTACCATTTGGCCCTGAAGCTCAGCGCCCTGGTTTGCATCGAATCCGACATAATATGTATTATCATTATATGAAAGTGCTGTCATATCAAGTGCCCCGGTAGAACTGTTGGACGGCTGGCGGTTAAACCATACTAAAGGTTTGTCTTTGTTTGCCACGTCTGATGTCTCGGCTGCCGGTTCCTCTGTTTCTGTCTTTTTTGTTGTGTCTGTCTTTTCTGACGAAGAACCGCCAGAGCCGCATGCTGTAGCTGAAAGTCCAAAAAGTACCGCCATTGTGATCAAAACAATTTTTTTCTTCATATACTTATTCTCTCCCTTTCCTTTGACACTTTTTTCCGTGTTCTTTGTTTTTGTTGATATTGACAGTATATCTGATGTAAGAAAAAGAAAACATAGAATATTTTTCTATGAACATTAAAATTTTTAAGGTTAGGTTTAGTGTATTTTAACTATATGCTATTCTTTTAATATCAGCATACCTCCAAACTGCAAATCTCGGAGATTTTCCTTCATGATTAGGCTTTAGAACAGGATACGCACAGATAACGGACTTCCATTACATCATAAAAAGAGGAAATTCAGCTCATTAAATCAAGTTGGATTTCCTCTTTTAATCAGGATGTTTTTCTAGCATCCTTTCAATATTATGGTTTTATATATTAGTTTGTGAAAAATTCCTGAAAAAGTTCTGTTACTTCGTCCTGACTCATTTCGCCTGTCATATAAGCCTGTAAATACGGTCCGCAAGTCTCTGAATAACTCTTGGGAGCAATTGGGTGAATCCAGCCATTTGTCTTGCCTGCAGTAATATATTTATTTGCATCATTTGCCAGCAACCCTTTTACCTCTCTGTCAGTCTTCACCGCTGGTGCTGCACCGACTCCGTCACATGTCCATTCTTGTCCCATTTCAGAGGTTAATATATATTCTGTGTATTCTTTTGCCAGCTCAAGATTCTCGGAATTTTTATTTACTATATATGTCCAGTTACAGCAGGAGAGAACCGTTGCATCCTCCTCTGTTTCTCCCACCGGAACAGGAAGAAACGCAAGGTCTGCATCAGGATTAAAGGAATCTAATGTGGACTGACACCAGTCTCCCATATGAATGATAGCAGCATCCCCGTTTGCCAGCATATTTTCCGATTGCTCCCAGTCTATTTCCAGCGGTTTATTCGTTCCGTATTTCACAGCCAAATCCAAAAAGCGAAAAAGATTATCCCAATTTGGCAGGTCTGCAAATGTTAATTTACCTGACATTAAAGCATCATTTGTTCCCTCTGCATCCAGATCCTTGTCTATCATAAAATGTGTTGCCAATTGCCCGAGAACCCAACTTTCCTTCGCAGCCAGAGAAATAGGAGTTATTCCGGAGGCCTTTAATTTCTCACATGCCGCTTCCAGCTCATCCATATTAACAGGTAGTTCCGTAATTCCCGCTTTCTCAAAACATTCTTTGTTATATAGTAAACCCATATTAGCATAGGACCATGGCAGCGATTTAATATTCCCTTCTTGATCCATCCCTGTTTTTAACGCATCTTCCAGGAACAGACCAGTCACATCATTATCTTCACTCCAATCATATGCATACTCATAATAAAGCTTTGCGGATGTTCCCGTTTCTACTGCAAATACATCTGGAATATTATTGGAATTGATGCGTGACTGTAATATAGTGGTGCTGTCATTTGCAGCATGCTGTACTTCTACAGTAACTCCCGGATGCTCTTTTTCAAAAGCTTCCACTACCTTCGCATACTCTTCCAGTCCGTATGCCTGTGCGTCAAATACACTTAGCACTATACCTTCGTCCTCTTTTTTTGTTTCAGAATTACTCTTATTCCCTGCGTTATCCCCCTCTGCACTTCCACATCCTGAGAATATAGCTGCCATCAATACCGATGATATTATAACTGCTATAACTTTTTTCCTTGCCATAGTTTAATCCTCCATTTTGAAACAACCCCACCTGGTATCCATATGATAACTGTTTAATTGTAGTAAAACGCATATTTTTCCATTGCATCCATCAAAGCTTTGATATTTTTCAGCGGTACTCCCGGATAAAGCCCATAAATCATCATAAGCCCTCCCTTTGCCGAACCCAGTTCTTTCACCTCCTTCAATATCAGATCATCAATATCCTGCTCCGTTCCGTATGGTGTTATCCTCTGCCTGTCAATATCAAGGTCAATACAAACTTTTCCTTTTAAATTTTCCTTGATCCAGTCAATACCATTTACCAAATCCTGTAAATTTATAACGTGTATTCCACTTTTAAGGAGAAATGGAATCAGAGTACGTATATCACCATCTGAATGCATATGGATTAAAATATCTTTTTCCTTTGCCGGTTTCATCATCTTTTCATAACATGGCAGTATATAACGTTCAAAATTTTCCGGAGACAGCATAGGTCCCACCTGCATACCCAAGTCCTCCGCATAAGTCATAATATCCACATTCATTCCTGCATAGCGCTCAATAATATAAGTATTAAACGCTACAATTTTATCCAGCAGATCGCTGAATTTCTGCTCTTCATCCTCCATGTCAAAAATCGTCTCCTGATACCCTCTGATATCACAAAGCTGTAAAAAAGTATGTCCATGCCGCAGTCCTTCCATGGTCAAAAGTCCTTTTTTTTGCCGTTCCTGTATCCTTTTCTGTTCTGACTGCCAATTTATTTTTCCAATCCCCATACATTTTTCAGGGTCAGGAAACTGATACGAATCATAATTTTCCCAATCAGCCAGTGGGTGCTGCTTTACGGAACCAGTAATACCATCGTCTGTTGTCTCCCATAGACATCCCCAATCATCCATATAGGGGTGATTTTTTTGTGCTACATTGGAATAATCAGGCACGTAGGGAATCTCTTTTCTCTCAAAATCCGGAAACAAGAATGGATGCTCTTCCATCAGGTCAAACAGTTCTTTCTGTGGATATGCATTCCAGCAGGAATCGTTTATAACAAATTTCATGGGTATGTATTTTGGAGTTTCAAAGCGTATGGCTTTTAGAACATTATCTCTGTCATACATAGTATTTCTCTTCCTTTCTTAATAAATAAATGATATATTAAGTATAATAAATCTGTATAATTTTGTCTTATAACATTAGCTAAAATACATTTTCAAACATTTCCATTCCCCCGGATTTTGCAGCAGAAAGGAGAGTTCAATGGGAAGAGAATACGCACAAATATATGATTATTATTACCATAATCATTTTCTTTTCCGTCTTGGTCATAAACGCTATCAGAAAGCCCAGCCTCCGATACCGCTTCATGAACATGGCAATATGACGGAATTTGTTTTTCTTGAAAAAGGAACGCAGAGCTATCAGACCATAGATGAGATATACACTGTCCATCAGGGGGAGGTATTTTTTACACAGCCTAATGAGCCTCACAGCACGGGAATCCTGCCGGAAGAGATATCTGTCCTGTATTATCTTATCGTAGACCTGTGTTTAATCTCTGAATTAGATATTTTTATATCCGAAAATGAATACACAAAGATGGACAATTATTTCAGAAATATTGGAACACGTATTTTCAAACCGTCGCCACATCTTACCACAGCCTTGAGACGATTGCTGGAAATTTTTATAATACCGGATATGCATTTTGATACACATATACGAAATGCATTATCCGAAGTATTGATTTCCCTTTCGACCCCATTTATCCCCGGCAAGGATTCACATAACGGGGAGATTGAGAACAGTATGTCCTACATACAAAATCATTTAAAAGAGGTGATTTATGTTTCAGAACTTGCACAGATGGAAAATATGTCCCTATCTGCATTTAAGAAAAATTTTGTCCGAATAGCTGGTATTCCGCCAGGAGAATATATATTGCAGGAGAAAATCAAGAAATCAAAAGAACTACTGCTTTCAACCAGACTTTCCATTACAGAAATAGCATTTGAATATGGATTTTCCTCAAGCCAGTATTTTGCTACGGTATTTAAAAGATTCTGTTATATGTCTCCCTCGCAGTTTCGGAAGGTTTATTGTGTGTCAGAAAATTTAAAATCTGAAAGTTAAAGTGATGGCTTATCAGATATACTGATGTACAGAGGCGGCTGCATTGCCTGTAATGAAATATATGTAATTTTTCTCATTAAGAAAGCGGGGAACAAAGAATATCATTTTTTGTTCTCTGCTCCGAAACACTTCTGCGAATAATTTGCTTCGTCTTTTCAATAGAAACATAACATTGTCTTCAAGAAAGTATTCGATATTTACCACCTCAACACCTGCCTCGTGACAATCTTATCCAACAGGTACAAACACGAAGTCACCAATCTCTAAATCTTTTAATCTATTAGATTTTAAATTAACTATTAACACTTCTTTCTGTATATCAATAATAACCCTTTCTACCTACTTTATCAACGCTGACACCTAATACCACATATCTGTTTCCAGTTCCCGGTCAACCAACATTTTACTCATAGTTCCCGGAACAATAGATAATTTAAAAACTGTCAGTTTTTTACCTACAGTTGCAGATTCCCCATATATGTGAGAAGATTAAGACAGTACCAAACAATACAGGAAAAGCGAAAAAGGACGGTGTAAATAAATGAAACGTATATTTTTTGTAGAAGATGATTTGAGTTTGATCAATGGTCTGTCTTTTGCCATCAAAAAACAGGGATACGAAACAGACATAGCCCGCACATATCTTGAAGCGGAGAAAATGTGGATAAACGGTAAATATGACTTAATCATTTTAGATGTCTCTCTCCCCGATGGTTCCGGCTATGATTTATGTAAAAATATCCGCAAAACATCAAAGGTGCCGATCATCTTTCTCACCGCGGCTGACGAGGAGACGGATATCATCATGGGACTTGATATCGGCGGTGATGATTATATCACAAAGCCCTTCAAGCTAGCTGTATTCCTGTCCCGGATCAATGCCCTGCTCCGCAGGAGTGACAATTTTAACCAGGCCGATGCAGAGCTTGATTCCAACGGGATAAAAGTTCAGCTCTTAAAAGGCGAAGTCTATAAAGATAATGAACTGCTTGACGTAACGGCAAGTGAATATAAACTCTTGTGTTTGTTTATGCAAAATCCGGACATTGTCCTTTCGCCTGAACAGATTCTGAATAAACTCTGGGATTGCGACGAAAAGTATATTGACAGCAACACGCTTACCGTTTATATCCGCAGGCTCCGCACAAAGATTGAAGATAACCCCAGCCAGCCGAAGAAGATCGTGACCGTCCGGCGTATGGGATACAAATGGAATACTGTGGATTAAATCATGGAGGTGCAAAGTGAAAATACTGGTGAATAGAAAAATCAAATTATTTTTTTCCCTGTCCGTTCTGTCTGTCATGATCTTTTCCCTGCTTTCTGTTCTTTTGATCTGCCTGAATGTGAAACATGCCGCCATATATGTGCTGGTCTTATCTCTGTGCATGGGGCTTTCTATACTGGCAGTGGGGTATTGGTATTTCAATGACCAGAATAAGATCATGGAAGATGCAGTCACACAGATGAAAGAATATGTGTCCGGAAATGAAAACGCGCGTATTGAATGTAACGACGAAGGCGAATTATACCGTTTATTCCACGAGGTCAATGCGCTGGCAGCCATCCTGAATGCTCATGTTGACAACGAGAAGGCAACAAAGAAATTTTTAAAAAACATAATATCCGATATTTCCCATCAGCTAAAAACCCCGCTCGCTGCCCTTAATATCTACAATGGGATATTACAGGAAGAAGCAGTGGAATACCCCACGATCAAAGAATTTGTGGATTTTTCGGAACAGGAGCTGGACAGAATAGAAACCCTTGTGCAGAACCTGTTGAAGATCACAAAGCTGGATTCCGGTACTATCATGCTGGAAAAAAAGGTGGAAAATGTATCTGAGATGATGAGCAGAATCGAAAGCCACTTTTCCTACCGTGCGGAACAGGAAGAAAAGAACTTCTCTCTTTTCGGTGATGACACGGTCACATTATTGTGCGACCATACCTGGATGATGGAAGCAGTCAGTAATATAGTAAAAAATGCATTTGACCATACAGAAAAGGGAAATACCATATCGGTTGAATGGAAACAGTCCGCATCGGTCGTTCAGATCATAGTGAAGGATAACGGAAGCGGCATTCACCCGGAGGATTTACATTATATATTTAAAAGATTTTACCGAAGCCGCTTCTCCAAAAATACCCAGGGTATCGGACTTGGGCTGTCTCTTGCAAAGGCTATTGTGGAAGCTCACAGCGGAACCATTGAGGTTGACAGTGAACTGGGGGCAGGTACCACATTTACACTCAGTTTCTTAATTCCTACAAAATTGTAGGCTTATTGTCATCTGCCAGTAAGGTTCACATGGTAGACTTTCCTTATCAAGAAAGAAAGAGGTGTTTCATTATGGACTTATTGGAAGTCAAATCCATTTCAAAAACTTATGGCAGCGGCGAAACAGCCGTACACGCTTTAAAAAAAGTCAGCTTTTCCATACCAAAAGGCGAATTTGTGGCAGTGGTCGGTGAGTCAGGTTCCGGCAAAAGTACACTTCTCAACATGCTGGGCGCCCTGGACACCCCAACCTCCGGCAAGGTCATTATCGACGGTAAGGATACTTTTTCCATGAAAGAGCATAACCTTACGGTTTTCCGGCGCCGGAATATCGGCTTTATCTTCCAGGCGTTTAACCTGATTCCGGAACTGACAGTGGAGCAAAATATCATTTTCCCTGTGCTTCTTGACTATCAGAAGCCCAACAAAAAATATCTGGAGGAGCTTCTTCATGTGCTCAATCTGGAAAAACGCCGCCATCACCTTCCCAGTCAGCTATCCGGCGGCCAGCAGCAGCGAGTGGCCATAGGGCGTGCATTGATCACCCGGCCCTCCCTCATCCTGGCGGATGAGCCTACCGGAAACCTGGACTCTCAAAACAGCAGTGAAGTAATCGCGCTCCTGAAAGAAGCATCGAAAAAATATGAGCAGACCATTATCATGATCACACACAATCGGAGTATCGCACAGACGGCTGACCGTGTATTGCAGGTAACGGATGGTGTACTGACTGATCTGGGGAGGTGCCATGAATGAAAAGCTATCTGAACCTTGTTCCCATTTCAGCGAAAGTGCATAAACGGCAGAATCGGATGACAATATTATGCATCATCATATCCGTACTGCTGGTGACAACTATTTTCAGCGGAGCGGATATGATGATCCGGACAGAAAGTATCTTTCTGCAGAAAAAGCATGGGAGCTGGCATATTCAATTAGAAAATCCGCCAAAGGAAGCTGTCGACAAGATCATCCGGCGTCCTGATGTTACCGCCGTGGGCTGGTCAGAGAAATTTAATGATGACGGGGAACTGCTTTATTATATCGGTGAAAAAAAAGCAGTCCTGTGCGGCACCGATGAATCCTATATGACCCGGCTTACAGATGGACTTGAGGAAGGCAGTTTTCCGCAGAAGGATAACGAGATTCTTCTCAGCAGCAATGCAAAGATTGCTCTCCATACACAGATTGGTGAAAGCATAATCTTACGCACCCCTGCCGGTGATACAGACTTTATTGTGTCCGGTTTTGGCTCTGATGATAAAAAGTATTATCAGGGACAGACCTATCTGGTGGCCGTATACATGACCCGGGATGCTTTTACCGGAATCATGGAACAAAATGGCATAAAAAACACTCCATTCTGTTATATCCAGTATCAGAATGCCGCCAAAGCTGAAAAATCCATGTCAAATTTGCAGGAACAATATCAGCTTCCAAAGGATAGTATCTCTGAAAATACAGCGGTCATGGGGATTGCAGGAAAAAGTAAGAATACGTCCATGATGAGTTTCTACGGGTTAGCGGCTGTTTTATTCGTACTGGTGTTGTCAGCAGGGGTATTGATGATTTCCAGCAGTATGAACAGCAATGTGGCCCAGCGGACAAAATTCTTTGGTATGATGCGCTGTATCGGTGCAAGCCGCAGCCAGATCATTCGTTTTGTCCGGCTGGAGGCTCTGAGCTGGTGTAAAACCGCAGTGCCTGTAGGCATGATTCTGGGCACAGCAGTCAGTTGGGTACTTTGCGCCATACTGCACTATGGCATTGGCGGTGAATTTTCCGTGATGCCGGTATTTGCACTCAGTCCTGTCGGACTCATAAGCGGTGCGGCCGTTGGTGTGGTAACTGTGCTTCTGGCGGCCCGTTCCCCGGCAAAACGCGCTGCCAAGGTTTCCCCGATGGCAGCAGTCTCAGGCAATGGGGATACAAAGCCCTCTGTAAAACATGCGGTAAAATCAGGATTCGGCAAAATTGAATGGACATTAGGTGTTCATCATGCCATATCTTCCAAAAGAAACTGGCTTATGATGACAGCATCCTTTTCCCTCAGTATCATCCTGTTTCTCTGCTTTTTTGTAGGAATCGATTTTGCAGGCCAGCTTCTTCCGTCTTTTCGTTCCTGGCAGCCGGATCTCAGTCTGAACGGTTATGCCAATGCTCTGGTACTTGACCGGCAGCTCAGTGATGAAATCAGTCAGATACCTGGTGTTTCACATGTATTCGGCAGTTCCTACATCAATGATGTTCCTGTGACCTCCTCACGGGAGGGCATTGAAAATATTAATCTGGTTTCTTATACTGACTTTCTGCTGGATGGCTCAAAAGACAGAGTCGTTCAGGGCGACATTTCCACAATCTATGGTGACAGCAATTGTGTCATGATCATCCGCAATAAGGACAATCCAATGAGAGTGGGCGATACCATCCGGATTGGCGAAAATGAGATGAAGATCACCTGCGCCGTATCAGACGGATTATATTCAAGCGAAATGGGCGTAATATGTTCCCAGGAAACCTTTGACCGGCTGATGGGGGAACAAAATTATAATCTGATCGGTATACAGCTCGATAAAGATGCCACGGAGAAAACAGTGCAGAAGATCAGTGTTCTTGCACAAGACGATGTAATTTTTTCAGACGACCGGCAAAGTAATCAGGAGATCAAGGCAACCTATCTGGCCACACGCCTCATTGGTTATGGTTTTCTGGCAGTGGTTGCCATGATTACGCTGTTTAATATTATCAACAGTATTTCCATGAGTGTGACTGCCAGGATAAAACAGTATGGCGCCATGCGGGCTGTCGGCATGGACGGAAACCAGCTCACCGGAATGATTGCCGCCGAGGCTTTTACCTATGCGGTTTCCGGTCTGATCGTCGGCTGTGTGATCGGACTTTTGCTCAGCGGTTTCCTGCATGTCAGGCTGCTCACACATTTCTTCGGGATTCCATGGGAATTCCCGGTAGTCTTACTGGGCGTGATCATTTTGTTTATTCTGGTCTCTGCTGCCGCCGCTGTCTATGCTCCCGCCAAACGACTGCGGAATATGGTTGTTACGGAAACTATAAATGAACTGTAAGGAGGAATTATGTTAAAGCGCAGATTCATTCCTGCATTACTGCTCGTAGTGACGCTTATGTTCTGTCTCACCGGATGTTCCGATATCGGCCGCGGCTTACTGAATGAGTTAGAAGATAATAAGGAAGGAATAAAAAGTGAACTGGGAGAACTGAAAGACGGTTTGAAGGCTGAGATCAATGAATGGATGGGCTTTGCCAGCAAATATGCCATAACGAAAGACAAAGATTTGAAGGGTGAACGAAAACTTGGCGTTGATGAATATGCCGGAAGTTATGAAGCATCCTATACACAATTTAATGGAAAGGAGTATATCTTCGGTGGTACTTTTCTGAAACGTGAGTTCGGCACTGCACTGAAAGCAGCTTACTCACTAAAGATCCAATCCGGTACTGCAGCCTTATATTGGCTGAGAAGTCCTGACAGCCATATCATTTCCGGAGATAAGGAGGTTCATATGATTACAAAAGCAACTGATGATGATGTTTATGAATTTACAATGACCGCCGGGGATAACTTTATTGTTTTGGAGGGCAATGACTTTACCGGCAGCCTGTCACTAAAAGTAGAATGAGGAATAAAAATCCTTTTGGAAAAACCGTTTCATCCGGAATTATATGGCTTGGCTGTGCGCTCTCCTGCTTCTTGCTGGTGCCTGTCTGCTTACTTTTTGTGATAATTGATGTTCTTATCGAAATCATAAATACATTCCTGCGTTTCGCAGAGGGGAGAAAAAATAGATGAAGATTCTGGTGCTTTTATTATTTTTATTATTCATCTTAATATGGGTGATTGGGTTTCTGTTCTCACATAAAATTGCTCTGGGGATATTGGTTGCTGTTATTATTCTCTGCCGGATGAAAAAAAGTCAAAAATTATAAAAGGTTAAAATGTCGTAATCTGGAGGAAAAACAAGTGGGTGGTATGTTTTTCTTTCAGATTACTTTTCTTTTACTGTTTTGTAAAATAACTTCTCAATAAATATGTTCACACTTCCAACTCTGTAAATTATCACTTTGTAATTCGTTTTCTGCTATCCTTTCACCCTTAATCTGCCAAAATACTATTGTAACCTTCACCCCGAATAAGCTATAATCTTATAATATAATTCTTAAATATACATTACACTGAAAGGATCACTGACCTATGCTGAATCTGGTAATCTGCGATGATGAGCGGACACTGCGCAATGATTTGAGAAAAGTATTGGAAACAGAGCTGGAATTGTGCGGGCAGACATTTAAGATCGCAGAATTTGACTGCGGGGAATCACTTGTCCGTGCGCTTAATGACTCTGTGTTTGATATTATATTTCTGGATATAGAGATGAAGGATCTGGACGGCGTCGCAACCGCGAGGGAGATAAGGAAAAGGACTTCCGCACCGGAGATTATTTTTGTCACCTCCTATCCTGACTTTGTATTCCAGGGATATGAGGTACAGGCCCTCAATTACATATTGAAACCATATCAGAAAGAGAAGATCATCTCTGTCCTGCATACCGCCCTGGAACGCCTGGGCAGGGATTCTGAAAAATATTATATGGTGGAATCCAGGGGACAGACCCTGCGCCTCCCCTTAAGCCAGACGAAATATTTCTTCAGTGACCGGCGGTCCGTAAACGCTGTCACAACAGAGGAGACCCATACCTTTTACGGAAAGCTATCTGATTTGGAAACGGAACTGCCTGAAAATTTCGTGCGGATCCATAACCGTTACCT
The DNA here is from genome assembly GCF_037000545.1 of Blautia sp. JLR.GB0024. NCBI lineage: Bacteria > Bacillati > Bacillota > Clostridia > Lachnospirales > Lachnospiraceae > Blautia > Blautia sp. JLR.GB0024. The sequence goes on from NZ_JBANBF010000011.1 coordinate 38,634, forward strand.
TGTAAATCTGAAATATGTACAGTCCATACAGGGAAATTCCGTCCAGATGGCTGAGGAAGAACTTCCGGTGAGCCGTTCCTGCAAACAGGATCTGGCAATCGCCTTTGCAAAATATATGCTGAACTAAGCAGAAAAGGAGCAAGTAAAATGAATGAAAAAACAAAAATGATCATAGAAGAATATGCCGTCTCCCAGACACGAACGGCTGAAACGCTACTCATGGAGCTTGGAAAAATCCCGGCCCCCAGTCACCAAGAAGACAAACGTGCCGTATTCTGCCGGGACTGGCTTCTCTCCCAGGGAGCCGAGGATGTTTCGATTGACGCTGCTAAAAATGTGGTGTGTAAAATCGGTACCGAAAAAGATACTGACCTTATTGTATTTATGGCACATATGGATATCGTATTTCCTGACCTTGAACCTCTGACTATGAAACAGGAAGGCAGAAGACTGTATGCACCCGGAATCGGGGATGACACTGCCAATCTGGTCAATCTTCTCATGGCAGCCAAATTCCTTCTGCAGAATAAACCGAAAATGAATACCGGATTTCTCATCGTCGCCAACGCCTGCGAAGAAGGTCTGGGTAATCTGGACGGATGCAAAGAGATCTTCCGCACTTATGGCAGTCAGATACGGGCATTTTATTCCTTTGACGGCAGCCTGTCCAACTGCACCTGTGAAGCGGTAGGCTCTTACCGGTACAAAATCACCGTAAAAACAGCAGGCGGACATTCCTGGTCAGATTTCGGCACTCCCAACGCCATTGAAATCCTGTGCAGGTTAGTTGAAAAATTATATCATGTGCAGGTTCCCACAGAAGCCAGGACCACCTATAATGTGGGCTATATCCAGGGCGGCACTACTGTCAATTCCATTGCGCAGGAGGCATCCGTATTATATGAATTCCGCTCCACCAGCCAAAAGTGCCTGAAGATCATGCAGCAAAACTTTGACGATATCCTTGAAAACATGAAAGGTGCATTTACCATAGAAACTGAACTTTTGGGCGTCCGTCCCGGAAACGGGGATATTTCCGCAGAGGCTTTAAAAGCCTTCACAGAAACAAATGCCGAGATCATCCAAATGTTCTGTCCCGGAGAGATTGCATACAATGCTGCTTCCACGGACTCCAATATCCCTCTCTCCCTTGGTATTTCAGCCAACACCATCGGAACCATTGCCGGAAAAAATGCCCATACCAGAGAAGAATGGGTGGACCTGGATTCCCTTCCGACAGGAATGAAAATTGCACTTGGATTAATGCTGCAGTATACAGAACTGTGAGCTGCCGCGGCTGTCCATGTAAAGCCGCCATTATTTTATACAAGCTTAGGAGGATAAAATGACAACGCAACTAATCGATCAGCTGGAATATATCGTCAATTTCGCAGGTACCATTGCCTATGTATTATTCCTTTTCCTTCTGATTCGCCGTTTTCTCACTCTCCGAAGTGAAAGGAAGCTTATTATCCTGGCATCCTTTCTGATGCTGACCACCTTATCCGGACCCATCATATATCCGGAGGAACTGACCGGAACCATTTCGGTTCTTTTCCTCTTTCTGTTGTATCTGCTGATATTCTTTAAAGGAAAAATACTGGAACGTGTTTCTGTTTGTATAGTGCTGTATCCAATACTGGTGACTCTTAATTTTATGACGGAAGATATAGGTTTCCAGATCTGGCAGGCCAATAGGGATATGTCCTCATTGGCACAGACTGCCCTGCATTCTTTTACCATCTATCTTCGCATCCCCGCCTGGTTTCTGATCTGGCTGCTTTGCCGCAGATGGGTCCCCAGGGCCAGGGAGCTGACAAAACGTATGTGGCTGGTCATAGATATCATCTGTCTCGCTTCGGCAACCGGCCTTATTACTTTTATCTATAACTCTACTCTGGACAGAGCTCATATCACATACCCTGCCTGTATTGCCTGCATCCTGACCAGCATAGGATGTCTCTATCTGACTTCCTATGTGGCAAAGACCATCCGAAACGAGTTTGAAATGCAGAACCTGAAATACCAGCAGTCATATTATGAGGAATTGGCGAAAAACCAGAAAACCGTCAGGAAAATACGCCATGACATGAAAAATCATCTGAGTGTCATCTATTCTTTTATCCAGAACCGTGATTTTGAAGGCGCTGAGAAATATTTTCGGGAGCTTTCAGGGGAGCTGACAGTGAATAACCGTATTTTCTGTAAAAACAGTATTGTTAACGCTGTGCTGAACAGTAAATACAGTGCCGCACTGGATAAAAAGATAGACTGCTTTTTCAATATTTCCATTGACGGACTGCTGGGAATCGATGATGTAAGCCTCTGTTCCCTATTCTCCAATACGCTGGACAATGCCATCGAAGCCTGTGAAAAAATACAGGACACCTCCAAACGGCAGATTTCGCTGAAGGCGAGATATGATAAGGGATTCCTCAGCTATGAAATCTCTAATTCCAAGGCGAATCCCGTCACCGTAAAAAAGGACCGCTTTGTGACAGAGAAAAAAGATAAGACTGCCCATGGATTCGGGGTACAGAATGTCCGTGATGTGGTGGATAAATATGCAGGAAATCTGGATATTGCTTATACGGATGATCGGTTTACCGTTACTGTTTTGATTGGTAATCTGTAGCTTTAATATCCGCAGCAAAACGCACATGAAAGCGCATGTCAGGTTTTTACAAATCATTCCTGATATGCGCTTTATCTTTTTAAAGCTTTTCCATCCGGACGTTTACGGTACCAAGAAACATATCAAAGAAATGTTTCCCGTATTATCTCTCTATTTCTTCCCGAATAATATTTACCGATCGTGCCAGTTTTTCCACATTTCCATTCAGCATATACACATCTCTGCTCAGGATCTCAACCTCAAGTCCCTTTGCCGTATCCAGCGTTTTTCTGATATGCGCACGGAACGCTTCTTCGTTCAGGTCCCGGCCCACGCCTATATAATTGGGGCTGATCTTCCTGGAATATATGATTTTTTTGCCGCGCAGCTGCTCTGCTATGAGCTCCTCATCACACCAGGGCGAGATAGAGAGTTTTCTCAGATTCTCAATCTGATCAAGTCCGTCTTCAAACACCGTATGCACCGGTTCACAGCACCCATAATATACCAGTCCGAACTCCTGTGCAAGCCTCTTATAATGGGGCAGGAAAAAGTCTTTATACATATCCTTTGATATCACCACTGTCTCCTGGGCATTCGTGTTCACCCACTGATCCTCCAGTTTGATATCTGTACGCCCCTTCGCAAGCTCTGTATTTTTCTTTTCTTCTTTTGGAAGTTCGTCTGTGATCGCGTAGCTGATGCCGCAGCAACGCTGCATGTTCCAGTTTGGGGTGAGGAGCCCCTGCTCCTCCTGCCACTTTGCAAAGCTCAACAGATCATCTGTGATAAATTTTACAAACTCGTGTACTTTGTCCGGACAGTCATACATGGCAATACAGAGATTTTCCATACTCATCAAATGTATCATGCGCTCCGCAATACCACTCCAGTCAAGCGTATGGTTCTCCGCCCTGACAGGCAGAATATCACCCAGTACATCACTGCATATGTCCACGTCTCTTTTCATCTTCTCCTCATCAAAATAAAATTTTGACGGGCGCAGCTTCTCAAGATCCTCTTCCAGATCCTCAATCGCATAGACGTCCCGATAGCCCACATTTTCGGCACCCTCCGCCATATCTCGCTTCATAATTATACCATATGTATCTGTCCCGATTGGTGCATCGATGGAAAAGTAATCCTCGATGATTCTGTCATCTCCAATCAATGAAATAGGGACCGTAGCCTGCAGGAGCTTATCTTCTATAAACCGCCCCATTTGGCTGCTGCAGTAAAATCGGGGACGGATCTGTTCCCAAAACCCAACTTCCTCAATGACAACAGGAGGCTTTGAACCCCTGAAGCTGTTATGTTGTTTCCACAATTTTATTGCCTCCAGGTTTCTCTCTTCCCCGGCATATTCCTGTTGTTTTTTTGCCAGTTCCCGTAAGTATTCTCTCTCTTTTGCCGTAATAAGTTCCATGTTTTTCTATCCTTTCACTGCTCCAATAGTCATTCCTTTTATAAAATATTTTTGAAGACATGCGAACAAAACCGTAATTGGCAGCGCAGAGATAACAATCGCTGCCATGGCCGTGCTGTAGTCATTTTTGTAGGTAGAAAATAATACCTGTGTGCTGAGCACAACTGTGCGCAGCTCTCTTTTGCTGATAAACAGACTGGTCATCAGATATTCATTCCAAAACTGAAAAGACTGCATAATGATCAGCGTTACGTATGCCGGCTTCAGCATCGGCGCTACCACACTGAAGAAAGTGCGGAAAACAGAACAGCCGTCAATCCGCGCAGCCTCTTCCAGTTCCACCGGAACTGTATTCATGAAGCTGTTCATCATAAACATTCCAAAAGAAAGCCCTGTCACAATATACATACATACCACGCCAATCCTGCTGTTGATCAAATGCAGGGTATTTCCCACTGTAAAAATCTGTATAAACAATGCCTGGGCAGGCACCAGTATCCCTATAATGAAATATATGTATGAAAATTTAAAAAACTTTTCCCTTCGCCTTGCAATCGCCCAGGCGCCGGCGCCGCACAGCAGGGCCAGGATACAGACCGCCGCTACTGTATATACAAGACTGTTGGCAAATGTATATACCAAATCCAGCTTATGGACAGCATTTTTGTAATTTATCAAAGTAAACGCGGACGGAAGGGAAAAAGGCGAACTCAGGAGCATTTCCCTCTTTGTCTTAAAAGAGTAATTGATCACCAGAAGAACCGGAAGCAAGAAGAAAAGCGATACCACAATGGCAAGCAATTGCAGCAGTATAGTTTTTCCCAATCTCTTTCGTTTCATTACACCTGCACCTCCCGTTTCTTCAGCCATTTTAACTGAATCACCGCGATCAGCAGCAGAACCGCGATCAGTGTGATGGACATGGCTGAGCCGTATCCATACTGGCGTCCCGCTATGGCAGTATTATAAATCTGCATGATGATGGAGGTGGAAGCATAACCCGGGCCGCCCTTGGTAGAGCTGACCAGCAGGTCATACACCTTCAGCGATCCGGTTGTGATCCCCACCACGCTGACCGTAATGGCAGGCGCCAGCATGGGCAGTGTGATCTTAAAAAATCTCTGCATGACGTTGGCACCATCCACCCTTGCCGCCTCCAAAAGCTCATTGGGCACAGACTGCAGCCCTGCCAGATAGATCAGTGTCCAGTAACCCAGCCACTGCCAGTTATTGGCGATCACCAGCCCGGTGAGCACGGTCTTCTTGTTTCCCAACAGCATAAAATTGATATCTGTTCCCAGCACACCATTCAGGGCCGGAAGAAAATTCCCATAAATACGAAGCCATACGAAACCTGCTATGACCGCACTGATCAGACACGGAATAAATATAATGGTGCGAAACAGTGACTTTGCCTTTATAGTGCTGTCCATAAGTAGAGCAAGGAGCAGCGCCCCCACATTCTGCAGCACAGTGTTGATGATCGTAAATTTTATGGTAAACAGCCATGCATCTCTCACATATTTATCCTGGAACAGCCTGATATAATTGTCAAACCCCACCCACTTCTTAGTGGCAGACAGTCCGTTCCAACTGGTGAAGGAGTAAGAAAATGCCATACATAAAGGTATTATCATACCAACGGTGAATAATAGAAAACTTGGAAGCACAAACATTGCATACTGCCATGCCATGCGCCGGTCCAGTGTCTTTTTTCTCAATGGTGCGGCCCCCTTTCTGTAAGTCACTTACCTATTGAAGACTGTTTTCCTTCCGGTCATCCGCCGCCTTGAGCGCATCATCTAAAGAAATATTGCCCTGAAGCCATTCTGCGATTTCCTTAGCATTTTCATCCTGGAAACCACCCCACTGAAGCTGGTTATTGCCTATATCCACATTAATGATCTCATTGGCATTCACATATTTTTCCACATCACTCTTAGTAGAATCCGGAAATGTAGTTTTTACATCTTTGATCAGGGGGGATTCCATAATGACATCACAGATTTCTCCAACCATCTCTTTATTTTCCGTGAGCAGTGTGAATACCTTGTCCACAGCCTCATTGACAGCCTCGTCTGCATTTTCATTCTTCATAAATGTAACGTTTGCCTGAAACAGCAGCTTGGTATCCCCCGTTGAGTTGGGATATGGGAAGAAACCAAAGTCAAAATTCTCATCAATACTGCTGATGGCCTCTGAGGGAGCGAAGTATGGTGCCAGCATTGCCGCTTCTCCTTCTATAAATTTCGTGTTGCATATTGTCTCCTCCATGGAAAAGGTCTCATCTTTCCATGTATGGTCAAAGATAAATTTAATATTTTCGTATGCCCGGCGGTACTCCGGAGAGTCCACAAAGGAAACCTCACCGCTTCTGAACTTGTCTCCCCAGAGCGGATCTTTGCAGAATATCTCGCCCATAGCAAACTGCATAGCCAGATTGCCTATATGTGATGTATCCACAAAGTGTGTGGCAAAAGGCACAATACCCGCATCCTCAAAGGTCTTTACCGCAGCCTCCAAATCCTCATAAGTCTTTGGAACCTCCACATGATAGTCCTCAAACATTTTCCGGTTATAGGCAACGCCCTGGTACATGGCATCAAAGGTAAGTCCGTATACCTTGCCGTCTACCGTGACCGTGTCTGTCCCCACTTCATTGACATCGTCCAGGTACGGCTTACCGGCCAGATCACCTAAGACGCCCATATTCCCGTAGGTTACCGCGTCTGTCGCTTTTCCCACAATAATATCCGGAAGGCCGGACTGGATATAGGTCTGCATCTTTGTATTCAAATCAGCCCAGTTAATAGTCTCCCATTCCAACTGAACTTCAGGATAATCTTCTGCCAGGCCCTCGTCAATAATATCTTCTATTCCATATCCGGAACCCTGTGCCAGCAGAATCCTCAGTGTTATGGGATCCTGTGTATCACTGGCAGCAGTTTCATCTGCTCCCTTCTTTTTCGTATCCTCTGTGTCATTTCCCGCAGTGCCGCCGCAGCCGGACAACATTCCCGCAGCAATACATCCAACAAGCAATAAGCTGGTCATCTTTCTCCATTTCATAAAACAATCCTCCTTAAATTTTTTTGATAGGATTATCTTAACAAGATTTTCATTCTAATTATTAGGACTATTTTGTCCGGATCACTGGTACTTTTTTATTTAACTCACCCACGGGAAACAGGATCACCTGTCATCTTGTACTCTCTGGGACCCTTTCCCATAATTTTTCGGAACACTCTGTTAAAATAGGAATAGTCGTCATATCCCACCCTCTGTGCTATTTCTGTCAGGGTCAGGCCCTGCTCCATATATTGAACCGCTTTCTCAATTCTCACCCTTGAAATACAGGACATAAGATTCTCTCCTGTAACCTGCTTAAAAGCCTTGGAAAAGTAAGAGGCGCTGACATGATACCTGTCAGCCAGTCCGGACAGGGATAAATCTTCATAAAAATATTCTTTTATATATTTCTGACACTGCAGCATTATCGATTGTATGGATTCATTCTCCTCCAAGATTTCCTGGTTCTGTTCCAGCAGTTTGTCAGCCATCTCCGTAAGCACCTGGCAGACATCACGGATACTGTAGCTTTCCAACACCATATTCAGATGCTCAAACAAATACTCCATCTCGATCTTCTTCTGCTGATTTTTGACAACTTCCTGGTCTTCCATAAAAATCCAGGCAATTTTATTTACAGTCTGCTTCACTTCCAGAAAGCTCCATTTCTCTGTGCTGCTGTCCGCCAAATGTATCTCCTCTAAAACGGACATAATCTCTTTTTTATTTTTCATTCTGACCGATTGTGTCAGATTCCTCTCCTGTTCAGACGAAATTCTTTTTTTGCCCTCGTTTTTCCCATCCTCATCAGCGATACCCACATAATTGTAATTTCTGTATTCTTTGGAGAGGAGGGCTACCTTTGTGGACAGATAAACCTCCTTGATCTTTCTCCATGAATACGTATATCTGCTGACCACCACTGTGCAGCAGCATTTTTCCCGGACGGGAAGCTCCTTTGCCAGTTCTTCTCCCAGCCTGTGCATCTCTTCCTGGGGCGTATCACAGATGATAACAAACTCATCCGATACATAAATATTATGAAATACAATCCCCATTCTGCCTGAAAGTTTCTTTCTGATGTACTCTTTTACCTGATAAATCTCTTCGTGCAGCTCCTTTTCTTCACATTTTCTGCACATCCTTGTAAAACCGTTCAGATTAACAAGGACCAGACAATACCCCACATAATCCAGCTCCAGTTCCGCTATCTGGTTCTCTACCAGTGAAAAGCTGTCATAATGGGAAACCATCAGACTGTATTCCTGATCCTGCAGATAAGAAGAATAGCGCAGCATATCCTTTTGTCTTATGCTCTTTTTTAAATTGTCTTCATCACGATGCATAATGTTCATGATTGCCTTTTCCAGCACAGATTCCAGGGCCGACAGATTGATTGGCTTGAGCAGATAATCTATAGCTCCCAGCACCAGCGCATCTCTCACATACTCAAAATCCTGATATCCGCTTATTACAATAATCTCAATCTCCGGCGCACTGTCTTTTAGCATCTGTATCAGTTCGATTCCATTTATCCCCGGCATGTCAATATCTGTCAGGACAATATCAGGTTTGTCCTGTTTTGTCCTCTTTACCGCCTCCAGCCCATCCCTGGCAGGGGCAGGCACATATAAATCAAATTTACATTCTTCCAGCATTTTTTTTAAGTTATCGCGGATCCAGAATTCATCATCTGCGATTAAAACCGTATATTTTTCCATTTCCATGCCTCCTTATATCTGTTTCTGCGGGCTTGTCAGGCTTTCCTCTCTGTTTTTAGGCAGCCAGACTTCAGCCAGAGTTCCACCTTTCTCTGCTTTTCTGAACCGGATCCCACATTCATGTCCATACAGAAGTTGTATCCTGTGATGGATATTTGCGACTCCAATAGTATTATCCTGGCTTAACGGGTCATATTCCCTGTTCCAGAGCTTATTGTTCATACTCTCAACATCCATACCCGTTCCGTTATCATACACTGTAATCACTATATGATTTTCTCTTGGTCCGCCCCACAATACTATCTTCTTGTCCCCCTCTTTATTCTTCAGTCCATGCAGAATTGAATTTTCAATCAAAGGCTGCAGTGACATCTTGGGTATCTTTTCCAGGAGAAGCTGTTCTTCTACCTCTATTTGAAAGTCTATTTCATTCTGAAGTCTGATGCGCATAATATACATATAATTTTTTACATGGCGTATCTCTTCTTCCAGCGCCACCTGCATTTCCTTCATACCCAGGCTGTAGCGGAAGATATTGGACAGAGCTCTGCACATGGTCGAAAGTTCCGGACAGTTTTTAGTCTTTGCGATGGCTCCCATGGTATTGAGGGTATTATATAGAAAGTGGGGATTCACCTGTGCCTGCAGTGCTTTATAACGGGCCTGGTTGAGCAGGATTTTAGATGAATATTCCCGGTAATTAAGTTTATCAATCTGATTAAGCATTTCATTCATGGTCTGCCCCAGCTCGCCAAATTCATCTTTTGTTTTGATGTCAAGGCGCAGTTTCTTCTCACCGCTGCTGATACGCCGCATCATCTCTGTCATATACACGATTGGCTTCGATATCAGTCGGGAGATACCAGATGAAATCCAGACGAACAGAACGGTCACAAACAAAGCTGTGATGAATAAATCCTGGTTCAGAATCTTCTGGCTCTCTTTCAGCAAGGCGTCCGGAACCAGGGATATCATTCTCAGATTATATTTTGCAGAGTCCACACTGAATAATGTCGTAGAAGTAAAATAGTATTCTTTTTCTTCTATATCCAACCCCTTGCTGGTATCTTCCGATACTTGTTCATAATATTCTTTTCCTTCCACTGCTGCTGTATCGTAAATCGCAGCCGGCCTGTCTCCAACAGGCTGGATCCACATCATCTGTTCATCAAACAGTAAATATTTATCCATGACCCTTTTTATAAAGTTTTCTTCAAAATCACAGATCATATATCCGGTACAGGTTCTTCCGTTATTCGTGAACAGTTTCATCACAAGGCGCAGGATATCCCGCCTCTGCCCCTTGTTATAATAGCTGGTAATGAGCAAACCGCTCTCATCGGAATTGATGTATTCCCTGACTGCCTGCATATTATTCTCCTCATTCTCTTCATAGATATCAATGGAATAGGAAATGTGGCTGTTGGAGGCAAGCAGGTAACGGCTGATCAAATGTTCGCCTGCATCGAACAGATACAGAGCACCGAGTCCATAAGAGGTATCAAAGGTTTCATTTGCAAAATCACGGGCTAAAGCCGCATATCCCATCCGCATCTTTACCGGGTCATGAGACTTGGAGAGATCACTGATAAAATCTCTGTCATTATATATCTGCATCATCATATTGTGCAGAACATCAAACGTAGTATTCATCTCTTCTTTCATATTATTGATCGCATTCTCACTGATTTCCAGTGTCTGTTTATAGATCAGCCTGGAGGACTGATACTGAAAAACAAGGGTCTGCAGGAATAACGCACACAGGATCAATCCCAGGCATGACAATAATATTTTCCCTCTGACCCCTATCTGCTTTCTTATTCTTTTTACCATATTTGTCCCCTCTCTCACTACAAAATTCGGCAGTTTTCATTTATTATAGCATGTCACTCTTATATGATATATCAGAAATTCAAAAAATCCAGAGCAATGCCGCCAAATGCATTGCCCTGGATTTTTAATGAAACTCTGTTGTTACCGTCCCGCCCTGTCACCCAGTCTGTAATCCTTCGGAGACATCCCTGTATATTTCTTAAACTGTGCCGTGAAATATTTGTAATCACTGTATCCCACATCCCCGGCAATTTCATAGACCTTCTTTGTGGTGGTACCAAGCAGTTCTTTTGCCTTCTCCATCCGGATACCGGTCAGATATTCCATGTAATTCTGTCCCGTCTCCTTTTTGAAGATAAAAGAAAAATAGGTCGTGGACAGATACAGATTCCGGCATATTTCATCCAGGGATATTTTTTTGCTGTAGTTCTCGGCTATATAGGCCTTTGCCTGGCCGATCACAAGCCTGTCCCTGGCCGGTTCTTCCACGCCGTTTTCCTTCATCATGAGCACCATGCCTCCGGCTGCCCGCTGCATGATCTCTTTTAATTCTTCCATGGAAAGGACGTTCTTCACCCTTGTCTCAAAGGAACCGTCTGGATAACTCTGCTCCTGTTCAGGTTTCAGAACGCCGTAGACCGCATTTTTCAGCATGATTCCCAGGACATAGCAATAGTTTTTTATAAGCTCCGGATTCATTTTCTTGTGCTCAAATTCTGTGAACATTTTTTCTATGGAAGACCTTACCTCTTCCTCTTTTCCCGCCAGTACCAGCTCCGTGATACTGCTTATCTCTCTGGGGTATTCCTGAATCCACTGTTTTTCAAACTCATACTCAATTCCGTCCCTGAAGAGATTTACAGTCTGGCCTACCTCATGGAAGTTGGAATCTATGGCCTTTTTCGCCTGAGCAAAGGACTTGTACAGATGGGTGATGGAGGGGTATACCATTCCGATTCCTACACGCACTTCTGGTCTGGCCTCCCCGAAGCACTCCTCTTTCATCTTTTCTGCTGCCTTTTTCAGATTGGCGGCGAGCTGCTCTTCCCTCTGCATCTCCACATCAGAGAAGACCAGTACCGTCTCCTGTTCACTGCGTATCACAGAAACCCCGTCCGGGACATACTCCTGTAAGATTTTCCGGTACGCCTGTTTAAGCTCCCCTGTCTCAGTGTCCTGAGAAGCAGCAGTGCGTAGGACAGCCGCCTGTACATTCCGGGTGGACAGATCCAGCTCCAGACGCATGATCTCTTCCTCCAGGTTTGTATAGGCTTTCCTCTCCCCCTCCAGAAGTTCCAGAAGAAGTGTCTCTCTCAGCTTTTCCATGCCCTCATTTAATACCAGCATGCGGCGCTGTTCCTCTGCCTCCTCACGGGAGCGCCGGTCCAGCTTTTCTTTCAGTCTGCCGAAGACTGCTTCAATCTCCTGTTTTCTCACAGGTTTTACCATATATTCAAAGGCCCCGAAGGAGACAGCAGCCTTCGCATATTCAAACTCGGCAAAGCCGCTGAGAATGACGATTTCTATCTGCGGATACTGTTCTTTCACCTTTTTGGACAGCTCCACCCCATTCATTCCCGGCATTTTTACATCGGTGAGTATCACATCCACGCCGGTCTCCGCCAAAAGCTTCAGCGCTTCCTCCCCGTCTTCTGCCTCTGCCGCTATCTCAAATCCATTGTCTTCCCATTTGACACCTCTTTTGATGCCCCGGCGGATGATGGCTTCGTCTTCCACCAACATGATCTTATACATGATTCCAAGCCTCCTTTTCTGTTCCCTTATCAGCTTCTGATGACATTTTCTCCCTGTGTACCGGCCCCTGTCTCCCAGGGAATCCTTATGACGGCCCGGGTCCCCTGACCTTCTTTTGACTCATAGGAGAGACCATATGCTTCCCCGTAATAGAGGCGGATCCGCAGATTCACGTTCTTAGTGCCAACACTTCTGGCCGGATCATAATTGCTGTCCTTCATATAATCTGTCACTTCCTTCAGGCGTTCTTCTGTCATGCCTCTTCCGTTGTCCTCGACCCCAAATTCTACCCCGTGTTCCGTACGGCAGCCCGTGATTCTGATACGGCCGCCCTGTTTCATACTGCGTATTCCGTGTTCAAATGCGTTCTCTATGACAGGCTGCAGGATCAGTTTGATGGTCCTGCCGTCCAGGATATCCGGGTCTGTCTCCCATTGGACTTCAAAATTCTTTTCATATAATATGGCAAGTATCTGCAGGTAGCTTTTTGCGTTTTCTATCTCCTCCCGGATGGTCACGAACTCCCCGGCAGTTGAGACACAGAGTTTGAAATAATCACCCAGGACAGCGATCATCTCCTCTGTCTGTTCATATCCTTTTTCCTCAGCCATCCAGTAAATGGTTTCCAGAACGTTCAGAAGAAAATGAGGATTGATCTGCTGCTGCATGGCATTTAGTTCCAGCTCTTTGATGCGCATCTGGATCTTCTCCTCACCGATTCTGCTCATATACATCTTATCGCGCAGTTCCCGCTGTTTTCCGATCATCTCTGTCAGTTTTTGTTCCAGCATGTGATGCTCATCGCCGGACGGAACTGCTGTATTTTTCTCCTCTGTGGCTTCCTGTATATCTCCTTTCAGACCTGCACGGTACATTTTTTCCATGATCTGCCCAAGAGGGATTGTCAGGCTTTTTGCCAGCAGATACATGCAGGCCGCTGAAAAAAGAAGAAGGATGAGGGCCAGCAGCCCTTGAATACCAAAAGGATTTTTTGAAGAGATAGTGTCACCGGAAATGGTGAGATTCCAGCCATTTCTCAGGCGTATGGTATTCACCGCCTCCGGGGCCGCTGCATCCACCGAGGTCTTTGTCTCATCCGAAAACTCTGCCTCATCTGTAGTCTCCGCATCAGCAGCAGCCTCCGCATCAACAGAAGCCTCCGCATCAACAGCAGCCTCCGCATCACTAAATAATACCTGTCCCTCTTCCCCCATCAGGCTGAATCTCTGCTCCTGTGTCCGTTTCAGCAGTGCAACTATTTCCCCGAACGCATCCATATTACATCTGAGGATCAGATAACACGTAATCTGTTTCGGCTCCAGACCGGGCCTCAGAAGACCTGCCAGATACACATTTCCGTCTTCCCCTGTAAGGAAAACCGGCTTATTCGCAGTTATTTTCTCCCCTTCGGATTCCATAAGCTTCTGAAAATAACTAGCCTCCGCCTCCATATCCTGACCTTTTAAGAACACACTGCCGTCCTCTGATAAAATAATCCCATAGTCAAAGAATGCCTCCTCCCTGCAGGCATGGTACAGGATACTCTCTATTCTGGACGCAGTGGTTTCCCCCCGGTAACTGCAGTTTTCATGATACAGATAGACATCAGCCAGCAGATCCGGGTTTTCTGTCAGATATCTGACTTTCTGCTCATACTCTTCCAGATAGGCATTTAACTGGTTCTGCCCCTGTTCCAGATACATGTTCGTAAACCGTTGCTCACCATTTTCCGCCTGATACCGGCCGCTCCACCCGGAAAAGCAGAGGAGAAGCAGTATAGGGAAAAGGCAGAGGAGGCAAAAGAAGAGGACCATCCTGCGCTTTATGGATAGTTTTCTCAATATTTCCGTCATACATCCCCCTCCTTTATGGGCACCAGAATGTTGATCCCGCTTTCTTCTATTGCTATCCCATAAGCCTCTCCGAAATAAAGCTTCAGGCGCTGATCCACATTGTCACAGCCGGGCAAATCCTGTTTTTCCTGAAAATGCTGTGCAGTGGTCTGCGGCACACCGCCTATAAAAAAACGTATCCTGCCCTCTTCCCGCTTTCCCTCCACATAAAATTGAATTTCCTTTGCCCGTTCTTCCAGAGCCTCATTGATCATGTCCTCCATGACCGGCTGAAGGATCAGTTTCATTACCTGACAGTCCTCTATTCCCTCCTGGATTTTCCAGGAGATTTTGATTCTGTCCCCAAAGCGCAGGTTCTGAAGAAACAGATAGTTCTCCACGCTCTTAGCCTCCTGCCCTACCGTTGTGTACTCCTGCCCTTTGCTGATAATGGTGCGGAAATAATTCCCCACCGCGATCACCACGTCACTGATCTCCTCCGCTCCCTCATACTGCCCGTTCCAATAGATTGTCTCCAGGGTATTGTAGAGAAAATGGGGATTGATCTGTTTCTGCAGAGCGGAAAGCTCCGTCTCTTTTTTAATGCGTTCCAGACGGCTCTCTTTGAGTTCCATCTGCAGCACTTCATTTCCCATATGCCCCAGGCGCTCATTCATCCGGTTGAAGCCCCGGATCAGTTCATGGTATTCATCCCTTCCTCCGTCTGTCAGAAGTTCACTCCACCCGTCACGTTCCATAGCTCTCGTCAGCCTTCCGAGAGGTTCCGTGATACTGGTTGTCATGATCCTCGAGAGAAAGAATACCACCAGAAGTCCTGCTGCCAGCAAAACCACCAGAACAGCAGTCTGCTGATAGACACCACCCAGCAGATAAGAATAGGGCACTCCGTTTACGATCTTCCACTGCATGGCTGTGATCACATGGCCGGAGGTGAACATCCTTCCCTGGTCCGTGGAAGTGATGTTCCCCTTCTCCCCGGACATCCGGTCAAAGGCATCCTCCCCTGCCACCAGCACGCCGCTTCCGTCAAATATGGCTGTTTTCCACTGCTTTCCCGCCCCTGCGTTTTGGCACAGCGTCTCCGCATAATCCTTTTTCAGGGCCAGGACAATATTACCGTAGGGTTCCATTGTCTTGGAGATCACAATATAATTCTCCCGGTCTGTACCGATTTCTTTCGGGATAAAGCTCCACAGCGGCCCCTCCGAGGCTTTTGTCCTGGCAAGCAGGGGGGATTCCTTTTGCGTGACCGGCGATGGATAATAAAACTTCGCCCCGTCGGCACTGCTGATCTCCACAGTGTCTACCTCCTGGTTCTGCCCGAAAATACTGTTTATCAGAAGGCGCATTTCGTTCTCCGTCCTCTTTTTCTCATCCCAGTCCGCGCTGCTGTAGACTGAAAGCTGCCGCAGAAGCGTCTCGTTCTCCTCCACGGCCTCTATCTGGCTGATGTATTTTGAGAAATGCTGCTCCATGTTTCCGGAAGAAATGTCTGCCATGGCGGCAGAATATTCCACAGCCATACCCTTCATTTCCTCATAGGAACGTACAGCACTGCAGATTCCCAGGATCAGGACAGGTACAATGGATGCCAGGAAGAAGAAGGTCCTCAGGCGTTTTTCAATTTTCAGTTTCCGTATCCGGCGAATCATTGTATGCATAGCCCCACTGCTCCTCTGCTTTTTTATACCAGTGCCGCCCGTCTTCCACGTTGTCCCGGTTCATATAATACGGCGGTATGACCGCGTGTCTTCCCCGCTCATCCTCCTGCACTTCATAGGTATTGAACCAGGTATCCGCCAGGGCATATTCCCCCACAGGCACCGCTTTTCCGGAAAAAATGTAACCATCCAGCATCTGCACCAGCACATCCCCGTACGCCAGGGCATCCTGCACTACACTGCCGTCGTAATACCCTCCGCGGATCTGTTTTCCGGCAAATGGGTCCCCGTCAATGGTGACAAAGATAATATGTCCCGCCTCCCCTGTCTTTTTCCACATTCCCGCCTCCTTAAGAGCCTGCACAAGACCTCTTGCCGGATGGTCACTGGAACAGTGGACTGCGTCTATCTGCGTGCCATCCGCCAGAACACCAGTAAGCCATGACCTGGCCTCCTCCGGGTCGCCTTTCAGATCAGCGGAGATACACCGGATCTCTTCGTATTTTCCGATTTCCTCCTCGAATCCCTGTTTTCTGGCTTTCCAGGCGCTGCTCTCCTCACTGCCGTAGCCATGGCAGACAATGCCTTTTGGCTCCCCGTATTTCTCTGTGAGAAGCCTGACGATCTCCTGTGCCGCCATTTTTCCGGCTTTATAGTTGTCAAAATTTATGGTAAGACTGACCTGTCCGCCTGTGGATTCCGTATCTACCAGAACAACGGGAACGCCTTTTTCATTTATCTGCTCAATAGCAGAGTTGATACCGTCCTTGTCGATAGACGCCGCCACGATCACATCCGGGTTACCGGCGCAGAAGTTCAGCATCTGCTGGTTCTGCCGTGTCTGGTCGTAATCCGCCACTGCCTCCCGGAATTCCCATCCCGCTTCCTGGGTATCATTTCTGAGAGAGGCGTCTAACAGACGATGAAAATATGTGTTCATGCTTTTCTGTACAAATGCCACTTTCCGGTCATTTGTCTGCATGGTGTTTGTCTCTGAAGGTTCTTCCCGTTCTGTATCCCTGCTGCCGCATCCGCTTGTTGTAAGGGCCAATGCCAGCAGGAGGACAGCAGACAGAAATCGTATTTTTCTCATATTGCTCCCTCCGTTTCCATTTTCTATTTTATCATACCACAGGTTTTGGGAACAGGAAAACAGACCGGCCCATGAGAAATCATTCTGTTCCCCATATGCCGGTCCGTATTCTCTATCTGTTTATTTTATCCAGGGCTTCCCAGATTCCGTTTAAGTATGTGGCTCCCAGTGCTCTGTCGTACAGGCCGTATCCCGCTCTTCCTGTCTCTCCCCAGATCATGCGGCCGTGGTCCGGACGGATGTAGCCGTCAAATCCATTGTCATGAAGGGCCTTCAGGATGGCAAACATGTCCAGGCTTCCGCACGCTGACAGATGTGCCCTCTCCTCAAATCCTCTGTTGTCCTCCAGGACAGCCACATTTCTGGCATGGACAAAGTGAATTCTTCCCATGGCGGCGTATTTTCCGGCCATTTTGACCACATCATTTTCTGCGCTGCAGCCCAGAGAGCCGGTGCAGAGAGTGATGCCGTTATGCGGGTCGTCCACTAATTTCAGGAACTTGTCCAGATTCTCCTCACAGGTGATGATCCTCGGAAGGCCGAAAATGCTCCAACAGGGATCATCCTCATGGATCGCCATATTTACACCGCAGGATGCGGCTGTGGGGATCACTGCTTCCAGGAAGTATTTCAGATTATCCCACAGATCCTCCTCGGACATGCTGTTGTACTCAGCCACCACCTGTTTCAGTTCTTCCCTTGTATAGCTGGCATCCCAGCCCGGAAGTGTCAGGTCGCTGTCACTGGCAAGAGGATTTACCTGGTCTACCTGCTCCTGGTAGTATACAAGGGAGGTAGAGCCGTCCGGCAGCACATGGTCAAGCTGTGTCCTGGTCCAGTCAAAGACGGGCATAAAGTTATAGCAGATACATTTGATGCCTGCCTCTGCAAGTCTTTTGATATTTTCACAGTAGTTGGCAATATAGCGGTCTCTTGCCGGCTTGCCCAGCTTGATATCCTCATGTACGGGAACGCTCTCAATGACTTCAAAGTGAAGGCCGGCCTCCTCTGTCTGCTTTTTAAGCTCCGCTATGCTCTCCCGGCTCCAGACCTCTCCCACAGGGACATCATAGACTGCAGTCACAATAGAGTGCATGCCCGGAATCTGACGGATATTTTCTAATGTAACCTTGTCCTCTTTTCCATACCAACGAAATGATAACTTCATAATTTTTTACCTCTCTTATTTTTTTTACCTTACTGTACAATAAACCAGATGATCGTGGCGCCTATGACACCGACGATGCCTATGATCGTTTCCATCACGGTCCAGGTCTTCAGATTTGTCTTCTCATCCACCTCAAAGAGGGATTTGGAGAGCCAGAACCCGGAGTCATTTACATGGCTGAAGGCAGTAGCGCCTGCTGCCACGGCAATGGTGATAGTGGCGAGCTGAATCTGTGACAGATCCGCAATGGCCGGCATGGATGCCATGATCCCGGCAGCCATTGTCATGGATACCGTGGCAGAACCAACGGAGATTCTCACCACAGCAGCGATCAAAAATGCCACAAGTACCAGCGGCAGGGGAAGGCCTCCCACGAAATTTCCGAAGGCTTCACCGATACCGGAATTCTGGAGAATGAAGCGCAGCATACCGCCGCCTGCGATCAGCAGAATGATATTTCCGGCGGATGACAGGGATTCTGTCATGATCTTTGTCAGCTCCTCCCTGGTGTAGCCGTGGCGCATTCCCAGTAACACCATGGCCGTGATCGTGGACAGCAGAAGGGCGATCACAGGGGTTCCCAAAAAGGTCAGTACCGGATTCAGCGGCTTCATAAACGGTATCACGGATGACAGGGTATTCAGGATGATCAGAAACAGCGGAAGCAGTATAATGGCCACCACGGTGCCGAAGGACGGAAGTTTTCCCTCCACCATCTTCTTCTCATTCTGCTCAAAGGAGGACGGCACCGGAAAGTTATATCGGTCCCCTGCGAATTTTCCGAACACAGGGCCGGCCAGGATCATGGCCGGAATCCCGATGATGATGCCCAGGATGATCACATAGCTCAATTCTACATTCAGCATCTCTGCCACCAGCACAGGACCCGGTGTGGGCGGGATAAAGGCATGCCCGATGGCAAGTCCGGCCAGCAGGGGAATGGCATAGTGGAAAATGGAACGGTTGGTTTTCTTCGCAATTCCAAACGCAATGGGAATGAGGATCAGAAGGCCTGATTCAAAAAATACCGGCATTCCCACAATAAGGCCCGTGACGCCTAACGCCCAGGCAGCCTTTTTCTCTCCGAACTTATCAAGCAGTGTCTGGGCGATCACCTCCACACCGCCGGACACCTGCAGGATTGCTCCGAACATGGAACCCAGTCCGATCAATACGGCTATGGTCTGAAGCGTGGTTCCCACACCCTCAGATAAAGTATCTGTAATCATGGTAAAAGGCATACCTACTGCCAGGCCGATAATCAGGGCAGACAGCATAATTGACAGGAACGGCTGTACCTTCAGCTTAATGATCATGAACAGCAGCACGGCAAATCCCAGAAGGGCGCCGATGATCAGCCGCTCCGGTGATGCAACAAAATTCTCCATTTTTTCTTATCCTCCATCATCTTGTAACAGTTTCCGCGGTTTGTTACCTCTTTTCTTGATGGATTTATTGTAACAAAAAACGGCTTTGGAAAATATGGGGGAGAATTTGTATTTTATATGGTAAAATTATGTTCTTTTCAGGGAAATGCAGTGACAAAAAACCGGCAGCGGAATGATACATTCCCTGCCGGTCTGCTTCTATTCTATATTTACTTTTCCAGGCGGTTTTTTACAAAATCTCCTTCTTTCATGATCACATCCATATGCTCTGCCGCTATGGTCCTGATATCTTCCAGGGGATTGCCGTCTATAACCAGCAGGTCAGCGCTTTTGCCCTCCTCCAGAGAGCCTGTAATATCTCCCACACGAAGGGCTCTTGCACCGTTGATGGTAGCGGCCACAATGGCATCCATCTCGCTGATTCCCGCTTTCTCTACGAATGCGTACAATTCCCCGACAGTCGTCTCTCCATAAGGCGTCATCTGAGAGTTAAAAGAATCCGAACCGATTGTGAGAATAATACCCTTGGCGCTGGCTTTTCTCAAATTATCATAAATACGGTTTAATTCTTTCTCTTTCACTGAATTTCCCGGATATTTGTCGTGGAGCTTTGGATCGTATTTTGGAGGGAACGTATCAAACCATGCTGGCATAAAGTTGATGGTTGGACAAAAAGCAATATTTTTTTCCGCCATAATATCCAGTGTCTCGTCATCCAGTGACTGTCCATGTATAATCAAATGAACTCCTGCCTTAGCAGAATTGTACGCGCTTCCAAAACAATGGGACCAGACAGGAATGTGACGCATATTACACTCATCCACAACTGCCTGCACTTCCTCCATGGTATAATGCTGGTCCATAGCCGTCTCCCAGCGCCAGATACCGCCTCCCGTAGCCCAGATTTTTATAGCATCCGGGTTTTCCCTGAGACGCCGACGCACGGCTTTGCGAAGATCCCAAGGCCCGTCCACACACTCTGCCCACGGATGAGATTCTCTGTTCATCTCTATAGATACCTTATGAGAATCCCCGTGGCTGCATGTGGCGCAGAACCCAAGGCCTGAGGCCACTACTCTCGGCCCCTTCATGACACCCGCCTCTATCATATTCCGGATATGGATGCCGAATCTTGAGATTTCCCCCACGGTCGTCAGACCTGTTTCCAGGCACTCATGTGACTGCTGTACAGCCACCACCGCTTTCTGGATGTTGTCCTCCAGCACCCAGTCACTGTCATTGTCTGTGAGATTGCCGGAAAAATGCAGATGTGCATCGATCAATCCCGGCATCACTGTCTTACCGGAAATATCTGTTATATGATATCCCTTAGGTACCGCTTTTCCCGGGCCGGCATATGTGATCTTACCGTTGTCCACCAGCACCAGGCTGTCCTTTACTGCCGCGGCCCCTGTGCCGTCGATGAGCAGGCCGCCCTTTAATGCGATTCTATTCATTATCAATCTCCTTTATGTTCTCTGGAATATGTATACCAATCTATTCCTCAGCAAAAGCAATCATGGATGCTTCCAGAGGGACATTTTCCGGGAGCGCCTCCACCTGTACGCACACTCTGGTGGGTCTGTGGCTGCCGAAAAACTCCGCATAGGCCTCATTGATGGCAGCAAAATCGTCCAGACTGTTGATGTACACGTCAACACGGGCCACACTTTCCCTGCATCCGCCGCCCGCTTCTACAATGCTGAGCAGGTTGTTCAGCACCAGCGTTGTGGCCGCTTTGATCTCATATACATATTCCCCGTCTTTTGTAAGAGGAATCTGGCCTGAGGTAATGATCATATTGCCGTATTTTCTTCCGTGACAGTAAGGCCCCAGTGCCGGGGATGCTTCCATGCTCACTAATTCTTTCAGTTCCATATTCTTTCCTCCGCTTATTTTTTATCAATCTATATACTGTACAAGCAGTGCGTCTGCAATGGCTACGCCCTCTTCCGTCACAAACACCGGGTTTATATCCAGTTCTTTTATGCTGTCCTTTCCCTTAGCTGCCATCTCGCTGATGCTCACCAGCATATCCGCCAGCGCTTCCTTATCACATACCGGATTACCGCGGTAGCCATTCAGCAGGGGATAAGAGTTCAGGCTCTCCAACATTTTTTTTGCCTGCTCCCTGGTGAGCGGCGCCGGTGCGAGCTGCACGTCCTTGAACAGCTCCACGAACACACCGCCCATTCCCACCATGATCATAGGGCCAAAATCCTTATCGTTGTTCACACCGATGATCATCTCCACTCCGGCTTTGAGCATGGGTTTTAGCAGTACACCTTCCAGCTTCGCATCCGGCGCGTTTTTCCTGCAGTTATCCATCACCGTCTCAAATGCCAGGCGAAGCTCTGCCTCATCCCTGATATTTAATTTCACACCGCCCACATCAGACTTATGCTGAATATCAGCAGAATGTATCTTCACGGACAGGGGATATCCCAGATTCCCGGCTGCCTTTACCGCCTCATCTGCTGTGGCAGCCACAGCCTGGGGCGGAATCGCAACGCCGTGTGCTTTCAGATAATTCAGGCTCTCGTACTCGCTGAGTCCTTTGGAAGACCCATGTGTTCTTTCGGGAACCGCCGCTTCTGTATCTTGGTATTCAAAATTGGCAAAATCCAGCACCTGCTTTAAGATTCGGCATCCGTAGCGCCCTGACGGGAGCAGAGGCACGCCTGCTTTTTGCAGGATATCCGCACTCGCCTGATGCCTTGTGTGCTCAATGAATGGAATCCAGAATACCGGTTTCATACCCGGATTCTCTCTGGCAATGGATACCGCCTCCACCATATGGGAGATGGTGTCATCCCAGATCTCCGGCGTGATGGTATAGGCAATACAGATGGCATCCACATGATCGTCTTTTGAGATGGCCTCCATGGCCCGAACCATGACCGGGGTGTTGTATCCGATTCCCGCTGTCATATCAAAAGGATTATTTACGGAACCATAATCCGGAACAAGAGTCTGAAGATATGCTTTCGTCTCCGGATGATATTCCGCCAGGCGGATTCCGAACTCGTCTGTCAGGTCTGCCATGACCCCGGCCTCGCCGCCGGAAACATTCATGAATACGCATCTCTCCCCCTTAGGAAGCTCTTCCAGCCAGGAAAATGCAGCAGCCAGACCGCATAATTCTTCCAGATCCCTGGCCTCTATGACACCGTACCGCTTAAATACAGCTCTCAAGACTTTATCTGCCCCGGAAAGGGAGCCTGTGTGGGATTTTGCCAGCTCCTGCGCTTTGCCGGAACGGCCTGTCTTCAATACCACAACCGGTTTTTTCTTTATTGCCGCTTTGCGGAATGTCTCCACCAGCTTCTCCGGTTTTGACACGCCCTCTATGTATGCAGCCACGACTTTTGTATCCTCATCCTCCACTAGAAAGTCCAGATAATCTTCCACCTTCACATTACAGGAGTTGCCGGAGGAGATCACATGGGAGAATCCCATATTCGGACTGTCCAGCCCTCCAAGCACGATCTGTCCGCTCTGGGAAATCATACCGATATTGCCGGAACGGTCCCGTTCCTCCACCAGAAAGGCAAACGCAAAGATACCGTCAATGAAATTGGCAAACCCCGCACAGTTCGGCCCCATGACCGCGATTCCCAGGCGGTCGGCTTCCCGGACCAGCTCTCTTTGAAGCTCTTTCCCCTCCGCTCCCGTCTCACTGTATCCGCTGGCAAAGACCACGGCTCCGCCGCAGTTCTTCCCTGCCGCTTCCCGTAATAAGGAAAGTATAGTCTTCTGGGGGGTACACAGAATGACCAGATCTACATCTCCCTCTATCTCTGACAGGGAGTGGTATGCCTTGTGGCCGAAGATCTCATCTCTTCCCGGATTCACCAGATACAGATGATCCAGATTCCCGGAGAATTTGAGGTAATTGCGGGTGGTATCACCGCCGAATCCCGCTTTTTCACTGGCACCTACGATGGCAACTGTCCTTGGTTTCAATAATTTTCTCAAATCCATATATCAGCCCTCACTGCATCTTCTCCGCTTTTTCATATCCCATCATAAAGCACTGCACGTTTTTGTCACTTGCTTTGCCTTTTTTATTGAAATAAGCTTCCAGTGTATCTGCAAACTCATTTACATCCATCATGCCGGTAGCCCTGATCATGGCCCCCAGGACTACCAGGTTCAGGCCTCTCTGGTTCTCCAGTTCTGAGGCAATTTCCATAGCATCCACACCGTATACCTTCACATTTTTCGGGAACTGCTTTTCTCCGAATACGGAGCGGTTGATGATCACGCAGCCTCCTTCCCGCATATCAGACACATATTTGTCATACGCGTCCTCATTCATGCAGCACAGCACATCCAGGTAATCCGGGTAAGGACTTCCTATCTCCTCATCGGATACCACCACACGGCAGAGGGCAATGCCTCCGCGCATCTCCGCAGAATACTCGCTGGTCCAGCTCACATTTTTGCCGTGCTCTGCCGCGATCTCGATCAGGATCTTTCCGGCTGTCAATACGCCCTGACCACCGATACCTGCAAACATAATATCAGCCATTATTCGTCACCCCCATTATCTACATATACTTTCACCGGGAATACCTTTTCATTTTCCTCTTTCATCTTCTTCATGGCATCTGCCGGCGATAATTTCCAGTTAGTCGGACATGGGGAAAGGATCTCTATAATGGAAAATCCTTTCTTGTCCCTCTGGTTCTCAAAGCCTTTCTTTAACATCTTCTTCGTCTGATCAATGTGTTTCGGATCACACAGGGAACCTCTAGCCGCATATGCGATTTTATAATTCTGAAGGATGTTCAGCATATCGAACGGCTCTCCTGCCACCTTGTCATCTCTTCCTTTTTTACTGCTGACTGTCTTGTCTCCCACCAGAGTGGTCGCCGGGCACATCTGACCGCCGGTCATGCCGAATATTCCGTTATTTACCACGATCATAGTTATTGGAACATTCCTCTGGGCCGCGTAGCAGGTCTCGGAAAGGCCGATCACATAAGAGCACCCATCCCCTGCATGGACGTAGACATTGGAATCCGGATAAACCTTTTTGATTGCTGTGGCCACTGCCGCGCAGCGCCCGTGAGGACCTGCGATGCCGTCACAGTTCAGAGTGTCAATAGACCAGTAAGCACAGGCAATATCCACGACCTGGATGGTCTTTTCACAAAGCCCCAGTTCCTCGCAGCACTCTGCAATCAGGCGCTGTATGATACCATGGCCGCAGCCGGGACACCATCCCACCTGCTGGTTGATCATTTCCGGTTTTGTCATTTTAGCTGCCATATCAATATACCTCCAGTTCCTTAACATCTCCTGCCAGTACCCCTTTGCAGAAGTCTACGATTCCCTGAGTTGTGGGAACATATTTTGATGTCAGATAACCGTAGAGGGGAACCTTATACTCTGTGGCCAGACGGATATCCAGTCCCATCTGGGAGGAGAGGCTCATCTCAACAGTTACCAGCCCTTTTAATCCCTCCGGGAGATTTTCAAAGGCTTTTTTCGGATAAGGCCATGCCGTGATGGGACGGATGAGGCCCAGTTTCATGCCTGCTTCTCTGGCTCTTCTCACTGCTGACTTGCATATTCTCGAAGAGATTCCATAGGCAACAAGGATAAGCTCGGCATCCTCTGTCATGAAATTCTCCCAGCGCTGCTCATTGTGATACATATCGGAGAATTTTTTCCGTACCATCGCATCGTATGCACTGTAATCCATGGAACGATCCAGATTGGTGACCTTTACTTTCGGTTCATCTTTTTTCTTCTCACCCTTGATCGCCCAGTCAAATTTACTTCTGTCATGTTCCTTCGGTTCGGGAAGGACTACCTTTTCTATCATCTGGCTGATTCCGCCATCGCTTAAGATGATCACCACAGTGCGGTATTTTTCAGCCAGGTCAAAAGCTTCGTATGTAAGCTCTGCGCATTCCTGCACGGAACCCGGTGTGAGGACAAGCTGCCTGGAATCTCCGTGGCCGCCGCCCCTGGTCGCCAGCCAGTAGGAATCCTGACCCTCTGTGATCTCACCGTCGCCTACACCGTAGCGCATGACATCTATGATGACCGCCGGAAGATTGTAGGAGGAAAGATAGGAGATCCCTTCCTGCTTCAGATCATACCCCGGACCGGAAGAGCTTGTCATTACACGCTCACCGCATGCTGCAGCTCCCCACAGCATACTCATACTTGCGATCTCGCTTTCCCCCTGGATGAAGACGCCCCCGCGGTCCGCCATGTTGGCTGACATGTATTCCAGTATCTCACTCTGGGGCGTGATAGGGTAACCTGCATAGAAGCGGCACCCTGCACGGAGAGCAGCCTCAGCGATCGCCTCATTGCCTTTCATTAATTGAAATCCTTTACTCATCTTCTCTGCCTCCTTCTACTCAATGGTAAATACATAATCGGGACAGATCTTATAGCACTGTCCGCATCCGATACAGGTTTCTTCATCGATTCTGATGATCTCGTATCCTTTTTTGTTGATCTCAGTGAGAGGCTCAATGGCTTTCACCGGACATACCCCTACACACAGGCGGCAACCCTTGCATAAGCTGGTGTCCGCAGTTGCTTTTGCTTTTGCCATGATTCAATCTCCTTTCAATTCATTTCATAATTTTATTATTTATTTCATTATTATAATTTCTAATTTCATTTTACCATTTTATTATTCATTTTTCAAATACAATATCTCTAAATTTTGCATAAATATTCGTCTATACTTTTGTCTAAATTGTTTATATTATGGATTCAAACAACATTTTTTTATAATACGCAGCCTCCACTGTTTCAAAAAACACATCGATACTGTCAAAATCCGTATCCGCGGGAAGGTCACAGCCGGAGGAAATGATAAAGTTATTGTAGTCAATGCATGCATTGAGCAGTCTTTGTGTGTTTAGCCTAACATCCTGAAGTGTACTGTTGTTAAACACAGAGGATGGACTGAGATTCCCCATCACCAGACAATCCCTGGGCATTGCCTCCAACATGGTGAGCATGTTGACAGCGTCGCCAAAATGATATGCCTTACACCCGGTGTCTACAATCTGTGGCACCAGTTTTTCCACAGCATTGCCGCAGTTATGATAAATCACCACAAAATTCCTTTCCTGTACTTCATCTACAATCCGGCGGACATAATCTGTAGAAAATTCCTGCATGAGATTCGGTGATAAGATTCCCGCCAGCGGTTCTGCCATGATGATGCCGTTGGCCCCGGTCCGTTTGAATTCTTTTATATATTGGATCAGAAAATCCGTGGCCTTTCCAAGCACGGTATGTACGATCTCCGGCTCCTCATAACACAGAAGCATGACCTCATTCACATTCATCAGACGGCCGGCCAGAGAATACGGACCGATACAGTTGGCAAAAACAGGTCTGTCCGTTATCAGGCGCGTGGCTTTGGCTACGCCTTCTATAGCTGTCCCGGTTCTCCCGGCACCGATTTCCGGTATCTTTAGTTTTTCGGCATCTTCCTCGCATTCAATAAGAGTACCTGTGATTGTAGGTATCTCATCCACACCGTACACGCAGAAAGCCCCAAAGGCCTCCGCCTCCACAGACAGATCCATGTAGCTGACTGCCGCAGGCATTTGGTATTTATCTGCAATCAGCCGCATCCCCACAGCCTGGAGTGCGCTGTCCGATACAAGCTCCTTGACAGTCACATACAACTGCTGAACCACAGGATAGGTTAGCAGTGGAAGTGGTTTTTTGTCTCTCGCATAGATCATCTGTTCTATCCAGTTATACATATTCATAAAAAAACCTCCAAATATAGGGAATGTATGATATGGATCACACATTCCCTTAATCATCTATAATCTTATTCTTCTGCCTCTTTCTCAGCGATCAGCTTCTGTCTCTGCTCTTCCGTCAGAGTCAGATCATATTTCTCCCGATGCGTCACGGCCTTTATAAACGCCACTGCATTAATAATCAATATAAGGAGCACCGGCAGCCCCAGCATGACCACGGACTGCTGTACCGCGTTCAGGCCTCCTGACTGTAAAAGCACGTATCCCATGACCGCGATGGAGGCTCCCCAGAAGACCTTTAAAAATGCCGGTGACTTCTGTTCACCAGAATCTGTCTCACTTTTATCTGCGGATGTCATTCCGGCCATGGTGTAAGTCATGGATTCCGACTGGGTCAGAAAAGAGAGCAGGACTGCCGCAAATCCCAGAACCGCCATGATCTGCGCCCAGGGCAGGGTCTTTAAGTACGCAAACATAGAAACCGGGAATCCAAATTCCTGGATAGCTCCCCAGATGTCATGTCCGTTCATCTGCTTTAAAATAGCGGAGGAACCGAACGTGCCGAACCAGATGACAATGAATCCGATGGGGATAAACATATTAACCATAATGAACTGGCGGATAGACCTTCCTTTTGCCAGCTTGATCAGGAACAGTCCGGTGAGCGGTGCCACGGTCAGCCACCACGCCCAGTAGAATAAAGTCCAGTCACCGATCCAGCCGCTCTTAATGGCCGGTTCCAGATAAAAGGATTCCGGAATCAGAATCTTCAGGTATTGTCCCACAGAAGTGACCATGTTGTTGATGGTGAACTGTGTTCCTCCAAAGATGAATGCCCATGTCACAAGAATGATAAAAATAACCATATTCGTACTGGACACGTATTTGATAGCTTTATGTATGCCCGAACATGCGCATAGAATACCGCAGGAGGCCAGGACAACGATGATGATCGGTGCCATGATGCTGTCTGGTATGGTATTTCCGTAGACATACTTCAATCCCGCCGAGAGCTGTAAAGTTACAAGTCCCATATTGGTTCCAAGGGTGGCAACCATGATGTAGAGACAAATCCAGTTTACCAGCTTACCGGGCAGACCTTTTTCGCCCTTCTCTCCCAACAGGGGATATAATCCTGATGACAAAGAAAAGCTCCTTTTACAGTTCCAGTACACAAAGGCAAATCCCAGTCCTGCTGCTGTATAAATCGCATACGGATGGAATCCCCAGTGGAAGAACACATAGGATAATGCCGCCTCAGCCGCTTCCGGGCTGCCGGAGGCCAGGCCTGTGAACGCCGGCGGGTCCATGAAATTCATGAGTCCCTCGCCGGTGGCATAGAATACCACGCCCAGAGCCATGCCTGATGTAAATGTGATGGCGATCCAGGACAGCATACTCATGTTCGGTTTTGCGTCTCTTCCGCCTAATTTTATTTTTCCCACTTTACTGAATGCTGCCCATAGGCAGAAGCAAAGCAGGAAGAACAGCCCCACATCGTACAGCCAGCCCAGATTACTTGAGATCCAGCTAAAAGCCACATTGATGACTTTGCCGAAGGCTTCCGGTGCAGCTACCCCGATGATCAAAACGATTACCGTCAATATCGCAGGCACTACAAACGCATCTTTATCTACTTTTTTAAAGAATTTCCCCATTCTCTGTTTCCTCCTCTTTTTCAGCTCCTGTGTCTTTTTATTGTTTCCCCGTAACGTATATTTCCGCATAAAATATATTCCCGCTATGACGGCAGCCTACCGTATGCCATCATAGCGGGAAAGGAGACAATCGAAGGGAGACCAGGGTGCTTATGGTTTTACCAGATATCGCCTACGGTAAACCCATTCGGGAATGGATCAGTCTCATCCAGCACATATTTACTGTATCCATATATCCACGCTTCTCCGCCTATGGTCGGAATGATTGCTTTATGACCATGAACTTCTGTTTCCTCAACAGCATGACCGGTAAATATAATACCAATCAGTCCTTCTCGTCTAAATGGCTGATTTAATTTCAACTCGCCTTTTGCATATTTGGCGGCCATGAGCGCGCATGTCCCGGTCCCGCATGCACAGCGGTCCAATGCTCCGGTCCAGGTCTCAGGCCTGTCAAAGTCGATATCACCGGTAAATACCGTATTTACGCTCTGCCAGTCCGCATTCGGATTTTCTGTAGGTCCATGCAGCTCTGAGATGGTGATTCCCACACCGGGATAATCCGGGTGTTCCACGGGAAGCTGTTCTTTGGCTGCCTGCATGCACAGTGCGCTCACCTTTGCGATCTCACGCCCCATCTCAGGAATGAGCTTCAGGCCGTCGAACTGGCGTACATCGATCAGAGTATAGAACATACCGCCCCATGCCACATCCACCTTCACTTTTCCAAGATGCGGCACATCAATCTCTTTATCCAGATATACAGCAAATGCCGGGACATTGGAGAAGGTCACCTGTGTACATTTTCCATTATGGCATTCCGCTTTGATTTTGATCAGACCCGCCGGAGCTTCCAGATAAAACTCCGTAAATGGTTCCTCCATTGGAATCATTCCTGTCTCCAAAAGCACAGTGGCAACGGAAATCGTATTGCCCCCGCTCATCATAGGATATTCCGTCTGTTCCATAATAATATATCCTGCTTTTGCCCTGGGGTCTTTTGCCGGAACGATCAGGTTGCAGCACAGCGGCGGATATCCCCTGGGCTCCCTCAGCATCAGTTTCCGGAACTGGTCATCATTTTTCTCCAGCCATCGGCATTGTTCGTAAACGGAATCCCCCGGTATAGTGGGAATACCGCCTGTGACTACACGCATGGGCTCACCGCAATGAGTCTCCACCGCATCAAACATTCTTTTAAATCCCATAAGTATATACCTTCTCCTTCATTTATTTTTTATGTTTTTCTACATATGCGTCAATCTCTTCGGCTGTCCCCTTATCAAGCAAGGTCTCCGGTGCTTCCTCCAGACGTCGTTTCCACTCCTCATTGGCGCGGCGGAGAACATAGGTATAATCCTCCATTGGCCTCTTCTTATAATTGCTGTTCCAGTCAGTATAGTCCGGATACCAGGAATCGTACATATAATCAAGGGTATCATCACTGGTGATGAACTGGCCGCCGCTTCCCTCTTCCATGATGGACTCTAAAGAGGCAGCCTCCTCAGATACGTCGATGCCGTTTCTGATATAGAGCAGACGGCTGGTGATTTCCTCATCGATAATGGTTTTTTCATAGGAAGTAGTCATAAGGCCGTCCAGGGTTCCAATCTCAGATAACTGGTAATCTGCACCCGAAAGGATATTCGCCATGGTGCCTTCATAAGATTCAATACCGCACTGGATATCACAGTTCAGGGCATCTGTGCTGTAAGGTATCGTTCTGGACGGCAGATTGTAAAACCTTTTGCCCATCTCCATGGAACCGATCTGAAGCATCACACGTCCCGGAGAACCACAGCAGTAAGTGGCACCCTTCATATTGCCGGGGCAGGCACCCACTCCATAGCCTACAGGATTGCCTGGATTCACAAGCTGTGTCAGAACAACACCTGCCAGGATCTCCGCATTCTGCATGGTGATCGTACCAAAGATACGGATAGGACCGGTTACCCCTGTACTTGTGGCAGTTCCCATGGTAACAGCCTGTCCGCGCTCAGCCAGCGCAATGATATTGTCAGCCACCTCGCGGCTATAGGACATAGGACTCATAGAAGGCGCAGACCCCGGTGCCAGATATACTTTTCCGCCCGGCACTAACTTCTCACCTGCGGCAATCTCTACCATATCAATCGCCTGATGCATTTCTTCATAAGAAAACAGCTTGGTATAGAAGGGTTTATCCGTATGGTTCAAAAGAGCACGCATGATTTCAAGATGGCGGTTGACCGGGTCCACATCGTTGGCCTCAACACCATTGTTGGAATTCATGGTCATGACTTTGCTGCCCTGGTAGATCTTGACCAGATTTATCACATCCTGCAGCGTGCCGCGGCGGATGCCGTTGTCCAGATCCGTTACATTTACCGGTCCGATGGGGCCGGGTACGCCATAATCGCCGCCGCCCAGGTTAATGCTCTTCTTGGAATCAAGTCCATGCATCACAAACTGCGAAGGAGCTTTCTCCAGCGCATCCCTGACCTGCGACTCTGTCATGTAAACCTGTGTGCCGTCTACACGGAAACCATGTTTCTTAAAAAGTTCAAGTGCTCTGTCGCTGGGAATATTGACACCGTTCTCTGCCAGAAGCTTCATAGAGTAATCGTGTACTCTCTGCAGATCCTTATCGCTGAACATGGACAGCGATACTCTTCTCATTTCTTCCATTTTTCTTCTCCTTTATTTCATTTTTTTAATTTTGGTTTCTGTTTTATTTATTTATTTCATTTTACTATATCTTGATTCATTTTTCAAACATTATATCTTTTAATTTTGCATAAGGTTTTCCTGTCGTTTTTATGCATCTTGTACGAAATTCCCTTTATTTCATTTTATTTTTTTATATTTCATTAATATTTTTTATATTTCATTATATATACTTTTGAATTCTATTTACAAAATTATGAATCACTATTTCAAGCTAAAATTCAAAATTTTCCTTGCGTACTGATTCATATAAATGTATAATGAAATAAAACATACATGATTTCTCGAAATAAATATTAAGGAGGATATACTTTGAGCAAAGCAATAGAAAAAATGGAAACAATTCAGGCTATAGACCGTGCTTTCCAAATTCTCGAAACAATATCCCGTTCAGGCAATATGACATTAGCTGAATTACATGAAAAGATGAATATCAGCAAGGCTTCTCTGTCCCGTTTAGTATATACACTGGTGGAAAACGGTTATATTGAGAAGAGACCGAACAATGAATACAGTCTCACATTAAAAACATATGAAGTGGGTATCAACGCTGTACAGAATCTGGATCAGATTTCACTGATCAACTCCACACTTGCAGATTTGAGCAGAGAGACAGGGCGGGTTGCACAATTCTCCGTTGAGGATAACAACCAGCTTTTATGTGTGCAGAGTATCGGACAGACTGCACCGTCCTTCTCCGTCTATACGAATGTGGGACGGCGTTCTCCTCTGTACTGTACAAGTGCCGGAAAAGCAATCCTGTCAACCTATTCAAACAATGAAATCATTGAGAAATGGGAAAAATTTGATGTAAAGCCCCTCACAGAGCATACGATTACGGATGTCCACGCTTTACTTCAGGATATCAGCGAAGTCAAGCAGCGGCATTATGCGCTGGACCGGGAAGAGAATGAATATAACATCTTCTGTGTGGGCGCTCTTGTCATGAATTATACCAATACGCCGTTGGGCGCGATCAGCATCAGCGGCACCACGCTCACCGAGGACGAGGAGCATATGATAAGCGAAACACTTATCGCTGCCGTGAGAAGGCTGTCCGCGACTCTTGGATATGTCATGCGGTAATGCAAACCACAGCTTTTTCGAAATTAGATTCTTTATATTGACAAAATCCTTTGTACTACTTATAATGAGGGCAAGGTGAACGCGTTAATAAGGGGGGGAGAGGCAAGATGGTGGAGCATGTCTCTGAAAATGCTAAGCGTCGGTATGTGGATGCTACATATGAGATGATCCTCGAAGTCGGCGCAGAGAATATTCATGCCAGAGAGCTGGCAAAAAGAATTGGATGTACGGCCCCAGCAATCTATAAGCATTTTGACAACCTGAATTATCTGATCGGCCTGGCATCCTATCGGTTCGTGGAGCCATACATTCAGGAAAACTGGGAAATTCTGGGGCAATCGGCCGAGATTGGTACGATTGAAGTACTGATTAGTTCTTGGAAAGCGTTTCATAAATACGCATTTCAGCACCCGCAGGTATTTTTAAATCTGTTCTGGAATGAACAAGAAGAATTTGTGGGAACGATTTTGGAGGAGTATTATGAAATCTATCCATTAGAAGTAAGAAATTCAGATGCGGCACTTTTCTTTCAGACCTTATTTACAGGAAGCATGGAAGAACGGGATTATATTTGGTGCCGTCGTGCCGCCTCAGAGGGATATATTCATTTTGATGATGCAAAATATGTCAGTCAGATTGACTGTCTGATAGTAGAGGGACTGCTGCGAAAGCACATGTATGATTATAAAGAACCGGGTGTCTATGAAAAAGCAGTATCTCTTTGTAATGAATTGTTGGAAAAGAATATTCGCATGTACCTGATTAAATAATAACGGGGTCAGAGTTATTCCTGATCCCCATTTTTCAAACCAGCAGGTTAACAAGTTCACTTTTAGTAACTTGAAAAAACAACTTTTTTCAGAAAGGAGGCAGGGAAATATGGGATGAAACATAACAAAAGAATAGCAATCATGACTGTCATCCTTTGACAAAATAAGCCTGGTACGCTTGAAAGGATAACGGTACATAAAAAGCGGGGTAAAAATAAATAAATCCGCTCCTTCTCCTATGCCCTGTCATATATTGCTATTCTCATCTACTATTATAAAACATAAATAGGAGGGGCACAACATTTTTTGTTCAGCTTTTGCAAAGCCACTTTAGCGTGTTGGTGAGCACAAAATAATAATTCAACTTCCGGAACAGAGAATGTCTGTGCTTTGAGCGAAGAGAAAGGAAAGATGAAAATGAAACAGTTGTGGTCACAAATTAATAAGAGGACTTTTCTTGCTCCCGCTATATTTTTTATTATTGTATTAATAATTGCTTTTGGTTTTCCGACACAATTCGCAGACGCAATGAATACGGCTCTGAACTGGAGTCTTTCCAGTCTGGGATGGGTTTGGCTTCTTTCTGCTAGTTTTTTTCTCCTGGTTCTTCTGTGGCTTGCATTTGGCAAAGCCGGAAATATCCGTTTTGGAGGAAAGGACGCCGTACCTGATCTCCCTACCTGGAAATGGTTCTGCATCGTCCTTACCTCCGGTATGGCGGCTGGATGCTGCTATTACGGAGTGACAGAACCTTTAAGCTTCTTTCTATCTCCACCGGCTTTTTCGGGGGCAGAAGCGGGAAGCGCTGTAGCTGCAGAACAAAGTTTACGTTATGTATTTCTGCATTGGTGTCTCCATCCCTATGCTATTTATACAATTCCCAGTATCGCTGTCGGCTTTATGTACTGGAATGGTAAACGTCGGTTTAGTCTTGGTGCCGGATTATATCCTTTTTTTGGAGCAAAGGCAGACGGCAGAATTTCAGACTGGACCAATGCACTGGCATTGGCAGGAATCATGGGAGGCTGTACGACCGTAATAGGGTTGAGCTCAGATCAGCTTGTGGTTGGTCTGAAATATGTTACTGGATGGGAAATCAGCGCAGATGTCCTAGCAGTAATAATTTGCCTGATTTTTGTGGTTCCGGCAATTCTTGCAGCGGTCTCCGGGCTGCATAAAGGTATTGCACTCATCAGTACCACCAATATGTATATCTACATTTTTATTTGCGCTACGGCATTGCTGCTGGGCGGTAATGCCAAGTTTGTCATTGATAATACAGTAAGCAGCATTGGTCAGTATTTTCAGTTTGCTGTCGGTCAGTCCCTGTATCTGGAACCTGCCCAACAGACAGGCTGGGTCAGTGGCTGGACAATCTTTTATTTCGCATGGTGGTTGGTCGCCTGCCCCCTAGTCGGCCTGTTCCAAGTGAAAATGGCGAAAGGACGTACCTTACGGGAATTTATTCTTGTAAACATGCTTGCTCCCTGTATTTTTGCTGTAGCATGGTTTGGATTCATCGGAAGTTCTGCCATCAAAATGGTATTGGATGGTAATACGGAGCTTGTAGATGTTTTCCAAACACTTGGAAGTTCAGGTTCTCTCTTCGCGTGGATGAAGCAACTACCGTTTTCCGGAGTAATCTGTATAGCAGGTTTTCTGGCAGTTTTGTTTTCTGTAATTACCTGCTTTGAATCCCAGATCATGACGGCTACAGATCTCTGTCTGAACCAAAATGAAGTTGATACTTCAGACATTAGCGGTAATAAAAAAGCCTCTGTCGTTATGAAGATTTTCTGGGGTGTAATCGTTTGTGGAATGGGATTTGCGCTGCGCTATTCCAAGGGCGGACTGAATTCCGTCAAAACTTCCAGTGTGATTATTGCAATTCCCACAACAGTTTTGGTAATTGCTCTTGCTTTTGCGGCAATTAAGATTTTCCGTAACCCCGAAAAATATGATAAGACGTTGGAAGCAGAGGAGGACTGCAAGAAAAAATAATTTTACGTTCTCTCACTTTGCCTGAACATAGCAAAGTGAAAGAACGCTATTGAAAGGAGCTAAATTACAATGGCAATAAAGCGAATGTTTGACTGTATAGAGGTACACGAAGGAGAACCACTGCGAATTGTTACATCCGGTGTTCCATCTATCCCGGGCACCTCAGTTTATGACAAATATATCTGGCTGAAGGAAAATGATATACAAATGTGTGAGCTTTTGACAATGGAGCCCAGAGGAGTTCCTGCTACTTGTGCCAGTCTGATTGTCCAGTCAGATAATCCGGGGGCAAAAGCAGGGTTTATTATCATGACAAGAGGTGGTTATGCCATGATGAGCGGCGCTACTGCCATGGCTACGGCTACAGCGCTTTTGGAAGCTGGTTTCTTGCCTATAGAGGAACCGATTACGGAATTTGACCTGGAATCCCCAGCCGGACTGATCCATTTTGTCTGTCATTGCAAAAATGGAAAAGTGACAAGAGCATCTTTTTGCAACGCACCTTGTTTCCCTCTATTGATAGATCAAGAAATAACAGTGCCTACTCTGGGAAAAGTGACGGTTAGCGTCGTCTGGGGCGGCGGCTCCTTTTCGGTGTGTATTGATTCCCGGCAGTTTCCGAAACTTTCCCTGATTCCGGATCAATCTCAGGAAATTATGCGACTTTCCGCTCTTTGTACCCAGGCAGCAGTAGAGCAGCTTTCGTTCTGTCATCCGGAATACCCGGAAGAAAAATATATGATCTCCATGCTATACGAACCCTCTGATAAAGAAGGAGTAACGGTACGATCATCGAACGCTTATAATATGACCAAAATCAACCTGAAAAAACCTGAAACTTGGATTGCCACTCTGGATCGGGGGGTATGCGGCAATGGGACCGGTGCGCTAATGGCCCTAGAATATGTAAAGGGAAATCTAAAACCCGGGGAGGAATACGTAAATGAAGGTCTGTTTGACTTGAGATTTTATGGAACGATTGCGGAGGAAACAAAGATAGGAGACTATAAAGCCATTGTTCCCTGTGTAGGTGGCCAGTGCTGGGTGTACGGCTATACAAAATGGATTTTGGAGGATACCGATCCTTTTCCTAATGGATTTGTCCTTAATAATTAACCATCTCATCGATTACTGGATTCCTGGCTGCCAAATCTGAAGGAGCTGTCGGTTAATACCGATTTTTGGCCCTTGACATATAAGAAGAAGATTCCCCTGTAGAATACAGGCTTTTTCAAAGCCGTGAAATTCTACAGAGGTATCTCTTTTTTTCTGAATCTATTTATTTTAGGGCGCAAAAACTCCTTGTCTTGATTTCAGCCGGTGCTTCCTTCACTAAGCTGCTTTCTACTCCTTTTTCCCTCATATTTCTCAATCTTCTGATGAAGGAAACGGTGATATTTATATTCCGGCCAATCGCATACAGCATAAACTCTTTATATACTTTCTCCGCTGATTGATAGCTAAAACGCCGGAAGTTCTCATTTTCTTTGCTATCCCCAAAGTGGCCTTTTGTCT
Organism: Blautia sp. JLR.GB0024; assembly: GCF_037000545.1. Lineage (NCBI taxonomy): Bacteria > Bacillati > Bacillota > Clostridia > Lachnospirales > Lachnospiraceae > Blautia > Blautia sp. JLR.GB0024. The sequence continues at coordinate 75,711 of NZ_JBANBF010000011.1, forward strand.
GAATGGAACGGATCTGGCGTTTCAGGATTCCTCGTTCGCTTTAGATATTCTCATGGGACCTGCAGTCTTCACATCTATATGGTCCTGGAGCTTAATATAGCTGGCAGTCAGATGCTCTTTCAGATACAGCAGGTTTTTCTCGCTACAGTAACCGCTGTCAGCGGTCACTTCTTTCAAAATGTTCCCGAACGCCTTATGGTGTTTTTCCAGAACTGTGACCAGCGTGTTATAATCCGTCCGATAGCTGCTCACATAACCATGGATAATAAAGTAGTTTTCCACCGCAATCTGCACATTATAGGCCAGTTTGAGCTGACCTTTTAACATATGGTCTTCCTTCATGCGCATAAAGGTCGCTTTCAAATCTGTTTTGGAATATCTGTTACGATCATTCCCCATGATTTCAAAACAGTCCTTATATTTCATCAGGCGCCTTCCACAATCCTCCAGTTCTTCATAGAGCCGCTACATCTCCGGCTTCTTTTTTCCACTACGCCGTTGGGTGTGATCAGTATCAACAGCACCACGCTCACCGAGGAGGAGCATGCAATAAGTGAAACGCTTATCGCTGCTGTAAGGAGGCTGTCCGCGACTCTTGGATATGTCATGCGGTAGCACTATCCCCATAATCCCCAAAACCCTGTCCTATGTATTCCCGTCACATCAGAAATACCATAGAACAGGGTTACAGATTTATCCTCCTATTTGAATCATCTTATGGGTTTCAGTAATCTTCTGAAGTTGTTCAAAGCAATGCTGATCCGGTTTCTTCATAACAGCCTGATACAAGGCACCCCGCAGTTGCCGGAATTTCTCCCGGTCATCTGCGCCAGAGCGCAGAACAGGTTTTAAAGAAATACTTTCTTCATAACAAAGACAAGGCTTCACATCCCCCTGTGCTGTCATTCTGATTCGATTGCATCTGCTGCAAAATTTCCCGTGCATAGCACTGATAAATCCTATTGAGCCCAGAAAACCCGGTATGCGGTAATATACCGCCGGTCCATTTCCATGTACCGTTTTGTCAGATAAGATATTGGGGTTTCTTTTGGCAATCAGTGAAAACAATTCCTGTGCAGACAGGGATATATATTCTCTCCCGTATCCAATGGGCATAATTTCAATAAAACGAACATCCACCTTGTGCTCTTTCGCCAATCCAATCAAGTATGGCCACTGCTCCTCTGTGACCCCTTTTTGCATGACACAGTTAACCTTAACCCTTATTCCGGCCCACACTGCCGCCTCCAGGCCATCCAAAATCTCTGTAAGCCCGTCCCGACCTGTAATCTGTCTATACTGCTCTGAATCCAGAGTATCCAAACTAATATTTACTCCGTCTATCCTGCTCTCCAGAAGTGCCGGCAGATTCTTTTTTAGTCCAATTCCATTTGTCGTCAGCGTTACCTGCTCCACCCCCGGAATTTTCCTGATTTTCCCTGCCAGCTCAGAACAGCCTCTCCGTACTAAAGGTTCTCCTCCTGTCAGCTTGAACCGGGTAATCCCCAGTGAAACTGCTGCCCGGCAGACCATCAAAATTTCTTCAAAACTCAGTATTTCCCTCGCAGGTATGTTTTCTATATCCTCCGGCATACAGTAACGACACCGAAGATTACACCTGTCCGTTATAGAAATACGCATATAATTAATCTTTCTTCCATAAGGATCTCTCATTTATACATCTCCCATCACAATCTGCTGTTTTCGCTCTATTTATATTAAAAGTATCTCCTCTGTAGGCGGATAATCATCAAGGGGAAAACGTAGAAAAGGTGATTGATCACAGGACGATTGTATTAAAAAGGCTCCTTCTCCATCTTAACTCTGGATAAGGAGCCTAATTATTACAAATCATCTTCCTTTTAATGTGGTCCCTGCTATCGTTTCCGGCACTTTCGCCAGACAATCCAGAAAGTACGCAATCTCTTCCTCCGTATTATAAGGGCTGAGACTTACCCTGCAGGTGGCTGCAGCTCCCAGATAGGTGAGCAGCGGCTGGGCACAGTGCGTTCCTGCACGAATAGTAATTCCGCTGCGGTCCAGATAAAAAGCAACTGCCAAAGGGCTCTGCCCCGCAATATTAAATGACACGATTCCGCCTCTGTCATCCGCATAATCCGGATTGCCGTATATTTTCAGCCCTGGTATCCTTCTTAATCCTTCCAAAAGCTGTTGTGTCAGTACAGCCTCATGAGCACGTATCTTCTCTATCCCAAGATTTTCAATATAATCCAGTGCTGCAGCAAAAGCATAAGCACCTGCGGGATCCTGCGTCCCTGCCTCGAATTTCAGGGGGGCCTGCTCAAAGATAGCTTTTCGTTCTGTCACGGCCGTAACCATCTCGCCACCTCTTAAAAAAGGTGTCATCTCTTCCAGATACTTTTTTCTTCCCCACAAAATCCCAATACCATTTGGCCCAAAAGCCTTATGGCTTGAAAAGGCAAGAAAGTCAGCCCCCATTTCATAAGGATTCACAGAACCGTGCAGAAGCCCCTGGGCGCAGTCAATCACAGTAAAAGCGCCGACGCTGTGTGCTTTATCGATAATCTTTTTTAGGGGAAACCATGTGCCCAGTACATTGCTCACCATTGCACACGCTACGATTTTAGTGTGGAATCCGATCTTTTTATCCAGTTCTGCATCTGTCAGTCGGCCATACCGGTCTGTCAGCAGATAAACCAGACGTGCCTTCCGTTCTCTGGCAATCTTCTGCCATGGCAGGAGGTTACTATGATGCTCTGATATGGGAAGAACTATTTCATCACCTTCCGTAATTTTATTGAGAGCAAAACTTTGGGCTACAAGATTAATTGCCTCCGTGGTATTCCTGCAGAAAATAATCTCGCCTACGTCAGCCCCTATATGGTCTGCCACCACTCTTCTGGATTTTTCATAGAGCTCTGTGGCAGCTTTCGACAAATTGTAAGTCCCTCTGTGGGGATTTGCATTCCTCCAGCAATACCATTCTGTCAGCGCATTTATGACACAGTCCGGCTTCTGCGTAGTCGCAGCATTGTCCAGATACACAAAACGGCAGTTCTCACTCCTCAGATTCCTTAACATCGGAAAATCCTGCGCAATATCCAGCATAATCATTCCTCCTCTTCCAGGACCTCCGCATACTGGTTCATGCGGGCAGACAGCACCACACGAACCGTATCTACTATAACGGGCATTCTTTCATTACCTGAAAAGACTCTTTCCAGTACAGCGGCCAGTTCATGGTCTCCTATTATATCATTGACCCAGGCTGTCAGCTTCTCTCCATCCAGAGTTCGGACACCCCCTGTCGGATTGCGCGGATTTCTTTTAGTCACAAAATCAGTCAGGGATTGAAGCGTATAGCAATAATCAACATAACACCCCCTGTGGAAACCCTGGGAAAGCACTTCAAACCGCTCTTCCCAGGATACTTCCCTTTTAAATCTGTGTACTTCATCTGCTGTGGGATAATCCATATGGAATCCAAATATCTCATCCAGAGGTTCGGATTCCATCTCATAGCAGCTCATGACTCTGCTCCCAGTTTTCCAGCGGCTTCCAGAGTATCTGCAACATTTTTCAACCCCATCTGTTCAAGAGTGCTTCTGGTCGGCCAGCCGGTTGCCGTATCCCAGCCTTCTCTTATATAAAAGCGTGTCTTAAAATCTTCAAACTTGTCACGGTCCATGGTGCGCCCTTTACCGGAGCAGTAATCCCATTTCCCATCTTTATACATTGGATATAAAGCATCCTCTGGATTCGGACGTTCATAAACATAACCTGCAAATACTTCGTCATCGCGATGTCTGCCCTGTAGTGTCCAGATTGCCTTATCCAGTGTAAATATCTTGTGTCCGAGCTCCAGGGCTTTTTCCCGGGTCATCTCTTTTCCGGTTACGGCTTTATAGAGTTTACAGCCGTAATCATCAATATCAATCTCATAATTGCCATAGGGATCATTAAAATTAATGCGCGGAAATCCCCAGTCGCAGAAGCATAACGACTGTTCCCATACACGCGCCCAATGACGCCCCCATACAACCGCATCCATTCTCGCATCACTATACATGCCTTCTTCACTGTAATCAAAGCTCATGGGAGTCAGGCCTGTGGATTTTGCGAGCATATTTGCCATCTGGCTTGCAGACAGCAGCGGCGGAATATCCAGAAGTGTAATACAAGCTTTCGGAACCCAGTACACATAAAAATTAAAATAATGCTCATTGATATCACGTTCTCCAAATATACTTCCATAACTCCAGTCTGTTTCCACCTGAGGTGAGTAATGCTCATAGTATCCCCATTGAGGATGTACCAGCACACCTGTCCTGGAATCCTCATCCCAGGTTCCCCATCTCTTCGCAGCCCTGGCAACACCATCAGCCAGCGCATCTCCCAATTCTCCTTCACGATTTACCATCTTCAGCAGAAGCTGACGAGAGAATTCATGCGTCCCATATGTTGAAAAATCAAGATCACCTGTATCAATCTGTTTACCCGGTCCTGCAAGGCCGCGTTTATACAGTGCATATACATAGGACGGCGTATCAATCTCAAATCCATTGATTCCCCAGCGATTCAACAGGTCTGCGTTCAGCCTTCCTGTTTCTTCCGGCTCCACAGAACCTTTTCCCCAGTTGAAGATGATACAAAAGGATTCATTCCCTTTACCATCCGGATAAATAGCACGGCATGCACCATGACATCCTTCACAAGCTTCAGGGCGTGAAGGAAGATAGCTGAAATTTGACAGCCCCTGCCCACGTCCAGGTGTATTAAATAAATGTGTTTGAAAATGGCAGTCATATGGAATATTATCTGGCTTATCAATCTTATAAACGGTCCTGTCAATAATTTCTTCCCGCAGTTTCAGAAGCGCATTGGGATCTGCCACTTTGACGGACTGTGTTCCTGCAAAGCTGACAGCTTTCAGGTTCTTGGACCCCCATACCGCCGCAAAACCGCACTGTGCAGCAATATGGCTTGCATCATGTACGATACCCGCAACACGTCCAAGCCTTTGAGCTATGGGTGCAATTGCCATAACAGCCGGCCGCTGCATGGTGGTTGCTTTACGCTTCTCTGTCCTGATATCATACCACCTGCCATTTTCAGCCCCCTCTGTAACAATCTTTTGAATCTCAATCTGTGTCTCATACGCATCGTATTCATTTTTCCACATTTCAGTAGCATCTTCAATGGTGACCGTGCCGTCATAGACATTGATCCAGACAGGATGATCCGCTTTCCCGGTAACCATGAACGCATCAAAACCTGCTCGCTTCATGCTTCCCGCAACACGTCCCCCAAGACTGGAACGATTGTACCACTCTGGTTCTCCAAATGCTCCGATTCCTGTCACTTCCACACGGGCTCCCGCTGAAGGAACCATGGTTCCCGAAAACGGTGTTGCTGCCACCACAATCAGATTTTTAGGGTCAAAAGGTTTGATTGATTTATCTTCGCAGTAATCCCAGAACAGTGCGCTGGCCAGTCCATGGCCCCCCAGCCAGTCCATATATTTTTCAGTGTCAATCATTCTAATCTCATTGTCAGTAAGATTTACATAAGCAATTTTCCCTGTATAGCCGTAAAATGACATATGTCTACTCCTCCTTTTCTGTGTCCGGATCGTCCCAGAAACTTCTTGCAACACCAGAACCTGTAGGCTTCAGACCTGCAGCCTCCACAGCTTCTTTTGGAGGCTGTATTCCTTCATCATCAATGGGAAAGTTCATGCGTGCATAATGAAGGCTCTTACGTAGATTTACATGATATCCTTCTTCTGACTGCTCAGGCATCTCCGTGACAAATTTAATTGCTTTCAATGAGCAGGCTGTAATACACGCCTGCTTGCCACATGGGCCTCCATTCTCTTCCCAAAACGGTGTATCCAGACAAAGGTCGCACTTCAAAGCTTTCTTCTCTTCCGGATCAAAGGCAATACGCGAAGGGGGATAAGGACATGCTTTAATGCATTTTTTACAGCCAATACATTTCTCCTTGTCAATTCTGCGCACACCAGTCTCTGCATCCACATATATTGCCTCTTTCGGACAGACTTCCATACATACCGGCTGCTCACATTGATGACATATGTACTGTTCAATATCATCCTTAGGGTATTTTCCAAATACATTCTTTTTGATCTGAATTCTGGATAATACCGGATTTATGACCCCGTGATGAGCTAAGGTGCAGGCCATCATACAGCTCATACATCCGGAACACTTTTTTGTATCTACTACCAGATACCCTTTTGAGGGCGGTACTGCCGTTAATTTCTTTTCATCCATGATTTGTCTTTTTCTCCTTTATTTCATATTCAGGTCTGATAACGGATGACCTGTAAATCCGTACTCTAATTTTCCGTCAAAATCAGCCGTCAACTGTTTTCTGTTTAAAAAACGGCCTGCCGCATGGCACATCAATTCCTGTTGTTTTTAAAACACCGGCTACTGCAGAATAGTATACGCAGATTCCACTAAACAAAAGGGCCCATCCGCTGAGCATCCCCGTCATTACAGTCATAATCCCAAGGCCTGACAATCCTGACGCTGAAACACCGATTCCTGCAAAAAAGAATACCAGGAAGTCCACTTTCGCACTGTACCGCAGACCCGGAAGCAAAAACAATACAAATGTACCTGATATCAGAAAACTAATGCCGCCAATGGTATTATCAAATGGAATTCCCGAATATGAACACAATGCATGTCCCACATTCACAGCGCCGCCGAATAGCCCGAAACTTGTGGCAAACACAACATAGACGCATCCCGACAGTGTATTGCCAAGCCTTAGATAATAAAGCCCTCCTACGAGATAGATCACAAAGAATCCCAGCAGTACAACTCCGATTGCCAGTTCAAAACCTTCTGTATCACAAAACCCCATAGCATTTGCCCAAAAACAGAAACAAAGAGTTCCAAATCCGATTGCCAATCCCCCTCCGATATCACCAGGCCCGGCAATTCCCTTTTTCGTCCCTTTCTTCTCCTTCTCTTGCGGCAGCATATTTTCATTGTCTCCCATCTTCTCCTCCTTTCCCGCCCCCGGAACTTATCCGGACAAAGCCATTATTCACCTGCCGATTCTACTATACATTCATGATATCCAAACTGTATTTAGGCTTCAATACATATGTCATTTTCGGGATTAAAAATGTCATTTTCTGTTCTATTCAGCAATTACATTATAATTTTTCATTAATCGCATGGAACTTATTGACTTTTCAGAATAAAGAAAATATAATAGATTAAACTTATCGTCCCCCACAGGCATTGCTGATACATTTGATAAGAGGTGATTCCGTTATGTACAGACTTGTCCATATTGAGGACAGCAAAGAAGATCAGATATGTATCTCTCAGATGCTGGAACAGATTTCAGCAGATATTGAAAAGACTTTTTCACTCACCCAATATACCAGTTGTGAGAGCTTTTTTCGCGAAACAATACCGTATAGTTTTGATATTGCTATTTTTGACATTGAGATGGAAGGTCTGAACGGTATAGAAGCTGCACGGCAGTTTAGAGAGAAGGATAAATCCGTCATTATTATTTTTGTAACATCCCATGCAGGAAAAGTGTTTCTCAGTTTTTCTGCTGAACCATTTGAGTATTTAGTCAAACCGATTTCCTACGATCACCTGAAAGATACCCTTGAACGCGCAATCAATAAAATTGCCGCTTTTCAGAATAAAAAATTCTATTTTTCCTTCAAAGGAGGGTTCTTCAGCGTTCCATTAGAAAGAATTGTATATTTTGAAAGCATAAAACGGATCATTAAAATTGTAACTGATACAAATACCTATTACTTTTACAGCAAACTGGATTCTATTGAAAAGGATTTTCTATTTAGGGATTTTATTCGATGCCATCAGAGTTTTATTGTCAATCCTGACTATATCAGACAAATCCAGAAAACAGACATACTTCTGACTACAGGTGATTTGCTGCCCATCAGCAAAGGAAAACAGGGGAAAGTCAAGACACAGTTTATGCATTACGTGGGGAATATCTCATTATGAACATAGAATTGATTATTTACAGACTTGTTGTCTCATCCGTCTCAGGATTTTGTGCTGCTTTTCAGGTCTCTTTGTACCTTACCCTTAAAAGAAAGGTATATTTTTATCTGCATATTTTGGTATCTGCTCTATTGACATACTGTTATTTTAGTATTGATAAATCGCCCCTGCTGATTCCTTACAGTGTACTGGCTGTAGCCGTCTGCTGTATCCTTGTCAATCTAATCTACAAAGAAAAAAGATTTCACAAGCTATACAGCACCTTTCATCAGGGTATTATCAGCGTTGCGGCACTCTACGCAGCAGAAAAGTTTGCCGGTATTTCAGCATTATCAGGAAGTGTATCACCTATTGTATTTTTTACAGTAAACGCATTGATTAATGTCATTTGGTGCGTCAGTATGTTTATTGCACGACAGAAAATCTTTACCATACTCCCCGAGCCGGAAGAAAACTACAGAAAAACTTCTATAGCCAGCGGCACAACTATGTTCCTTCTTTTAATCTGCTGTTCATTTGGAGGAGATATGTTTCTTTTCCGGAAGTTGCCTCAGGAAATTTTATTTACCTGCATGCTTTTAATAATTGTCACACTTTCTGTTCTGGATATTCTAAATATGTGTGTCATATCCAATGAAAAAATGGCGGAGGAAGAACGCCGAATCATTATCGCTTCTCAGAACCAGATTCTGAAACAATACACAGACAACCTGATGGAGCACCACAAAACCATTCGCATTATTCAGCATGACCAGCGGCATCAGCTTACCACGCTTTACACGCTGTTTCATATAGGAAAATCAGAAGAGGCTCTGAATCTCCTCACCAAGCTTACGGAGCATACCCTGCAGCTGAAACACGAGGAATACTGCGATAACAGTATTTTGAACGCGGTTTTGACTGACATCCACAATTCCTGCATAAATAATGGAATTGACTTCCAGGTCAATATCAGCCTCACAGAAAAAATCCGGATTGATGATATAGATATCATTGCTCTCCTGAAAAATGCTCTGGATAATGCCATAGAATGCAGTCTGCAGCTAATGGACCGTACAAGGGCCTGCATTCATCTTACCGTAAACACTAAGGGTGGTTATCTCACTTTTAAATGCACCAACACAGTAGATCATGCCCCCCGTATTATCAATAACCACATCCATTCAACCAAGGGCGGCGACGGTCTTCCTCATGGTTTTGGCATGTCCTCCATGCAGCTCATTGCAAAAAAATACGATGGTCTGATGAAATTAGAATCTGATAGCTTTATCTTCACACTTACCATTGTCCTTACAAACCAGGAGTGCCATACCAGCTAAATTATATAAAATGCTCCCTCCTAAGCGAAATAACTGTTACTTAGGAAGGAGCATTTTTACGCCTGCGCGTCCAAGTTCCTCTGGTCTTTATCCAGCATGAACACAGAAACCAGAATGATGATTCCACCGATGATCTGGTTCGCAGTAGGTATTGTACTGTATAGTACCAGTGAAATCACGATGGTCACTACCGGCAGAAAATCCATCATCAGATTTGACAGCAGCACACCGATCCTTTTGATCGCAAATATATTCAAAAAATAAGCAATCGTAGAATTAAATACCCCCAGCACGATCAGGTTCATGAACACCTGCGGCTTTGCAAGGACGGACGGCTCCACATGATAGAAGAATAAAAACGGCAGCGTAGTGACAGCCCCCACAAGTGCCTGGTAGTTCAGCAATACGGTCTTCTCATATCCATCCGATATCTTGTCTGTCAGGAAACAATAGACTACCCAGGAAATGATGCTCAAAAGACACAGCGCATATCCTTTGAAATTGGTTGCCATCAGATCCCCGATTTTCACTCCCATCAGAATGTACACACCGACAAGAGAGATCAATATCCCCAGGATTCCCAGCTTTGTCTTCTTCCTGTGAAACAGAGCGATTTCCATGATCAGCGCAAAGACAGCTGCAAATCCAAATAGCAGGGAGGAGACCGTAGCCCCTATAGATGTAACACTTAAAATAGTGAACCCATGGAAGAATGTCGTACCGACCAGGCCGGACAGGATGATGATACCCCAATCCTTTTTCTTCACTTTCATATTCTTTCCGGTCATAAGGTTAAATCCGGTGAACAAAATCGTCATGATCGCCATCTGGATGACCAGAATCACTACCGTAGGAAGGTATTCACTGATTACAGCCCTGGAAATATAAGACACACCGTAAATCGTGACGACCACTACCATGGCCAGCAGCCCTATGGTCTTGCCTTTTGTCTTATCCATAAGCATCCTCCCCCCTCTAACGCTTGATGTTCTTCGCCTTCTCCGAGGAACCGGCAGCGACAGCGTCGATGGCATCCCTCACATCTTTTGGCAGGATCTCATAGTCACGCAGCTCTTCCAGCATATCCTTCACTTTTTCCGCACAGATATCACGGATATCACGGCTTCCGTTCGCCTCCCAGTTCTCCCAGGTGCCTCTCTCCATATATCTCGGCATCCATATTTCATCCTTGAAATGTTCAAAGGTGTGGTCAGTCTCCAAGAATGTGTTGCCGGGGCCCACTTCCTCCATATTGTCATAGGCCAGTGTCTCATCGTCAAAGCTGAGCGGACGGGCCATCCTCTGCAGAATCTGCATGCACTCATCGGAATAGATCATATCCGCAAAGTCCACCATAAGGTCCATGTCAAGCTGCATGGAAACGATGAAATCACAGCTCAGTGCTCCGGCGAGTCCGCCCATACCGGTCTCAAATCCGGCCTGTGCATCCAGCACCTTACCGTCCCGCAGATTGGCCGGCATCTTGGTCGGCAGCCCAACATAATCTCCCATCTGTGACATGCCTACCTTCATGATAATGCTCTCCGGTGAGGACATATTGATGCACATGGTCTTCATATCCATGCTGCGCACATAGCTGGAATAGATCACAGGCGCCCCCGGATTGACAAGCTGGGACAGTGCGATGCAGGCTAATGTCTCCGCATGGGTATGCACCAGTGCACTCTCCACGGACATGGGGGATGTCATGCCCAGGATTCCGCCGGAGCTGATCACTGACGGTACCTTATGCACGGCTGCCTCCATCAATACATTGGATGTATTTTCATCCACTCGGAGAGGCGGCATGGTCAGGACCCAGAAGGAGATGAAAGGACGTTTCAGGAATTCTTCTTCGCTTCCCACTGCCAGACTGGCCATCTTGATGGCATCCCGCACACCCTCTTTTCCTACAGCTCCACCGGTAATGTGTTTTGTGGTATTTTTAATGGAAGTCGCCCAGGTATACCAGTCGGATGCCGCCATGGGCACATCCTGGGGTGTGACCAGTGCACTGGCGATGGTCACGGTGTCCAGTTTTTCCATGATCCTTGTGATCAGGGCAAGGTCTCTGTCTGTAGCTTTCCTGCGCAGTCCTGTCTCCGGGTCCAGCACATGGGTAGCCATGGTCATGGCAGCCAGTGACGGCACCCTGTCTTTCACATGCACATCTTTATCCGGTGTCCTTCCATATAAAACGAATTCCTCTCGCTTTGGAACCGTCTTTAATCCTTCCTCGATGATGCTGCGCGGTATTTTCACGATTTGTCCGGACACTTCTGCCCCTGCTTTTGCAAAGTATTCTCTTGCCTCTGCCCCCTCAAATTTCATTCCCAGATCTTCCAGCATCTCCAATGCTTTTTCATGTACCCGTACTACTTCCGCGTCGCTTAAATACTTGATTGATGGTCTCATGTTTTACCTCCTCCATAAAAAACCTGTTCTGTTGCATTCCCGATACGTATCTTCTTTTGATACATCAAGAATACCACAGAACAGGGTCTGTTACTTTTGCTGTATTTTGCTATTTATTGCTCTATATTTCTTTCAGGAGTTTGGACAGATTCTTGTTCAGGAAGTCCCGCAGTTCAATGGCATCCCTGGTATAATAATCCGCTCCTATCTCTTCCGCATACTCTTTGCTGACGGACAGGCCTCCCACGAAGACAATGACCTTGTCCCTTATGCCTGCCTTCGTAAGCTCCTCTATGACACCCTTCAATTCACAGACCGTTGTGGGCAGAAGTGCAGACGCCATGACAAGCCTGGCGTCATGTTCCACTGCTGCCTCCACAAACTCCTCTTTGCTGACATCCACCCCCAGATCCACCATATCTATATTCAGAGTGGAGAGGTATATCTTGACCAGATTCTTTCCGATGTCATGGACATCCCCCTCCACGGTACCGATGACCGCAGTGCACTGCCTGGCGCCCCCCTGATCCAGATAGGGAGTCAGACATCTGAGGCCGGCATTTAAGGCACGGGCCACACGCAGCGCCTCCGGCACGCAGACCTCACTGTTGCGGAACTTGTATGCCAGTGTATCCACGCCCAGAATCAGTCCCTCTTTGAGCACTGACTCCGGAGGATAGCAGACAGCAATGGCTTTTCTGATCAGATTTACCACCTCATCCGCCTTCCCGCCCAGAAGGTTCCGCCTGATTTCTTCATATATATCCATTCTGCATCTCCTATAAGAATTTGTTCCTGTACTGTCCCGGATTGACTCCTATCAGCCTTCGGAATGTCTTTGTATAGTAGCTCTGGCTTTCAAACCCGCACTGTTCCATGATCTCCTTCAGGCTCAGTTCCCTGTTCCCCATCAGCTCTATAGACTTTTCGATCCTGACCCTCAGGATATAATCGCTGATGGTTCCTCCGGTCTTCTGACGGAATAAGGTACAGAGATAAGACCTGCTCAAAAATACGTGGCTGCAGATGTCATCCAGGGTGATCTTCCTATTGTAATTCTCTTCTATGTAATCCCTGACATTTTTCATGACACTGATATGGTCATCTGTCCCCAGAAGGTAAATACTGTCAAACCACCGGTTCAGCATCCGGTAGGTGATCTCCATCATTTCCTCAATGTTTTCCACATGCTTCATGTCCTGCCTGTAATGTTTTACACCATTCATGACGACTTCGCTGTCCGCCCCTGCCTCCACGATGGCTCTGGCGGTCACAGCCATGAAATCGTGCAGGGCTGACTTCACAAGAGCCTTGTCGTAGGAACACAGGATCTCGATATCCGTGAACAACATTTCCAGCATGTTCTGTATCTTTTCTTTGTCCGCCATACGGACGTACTGGAGATACCGTTTCTCCCTTTTCAGATAGACAGACCAGTCGAATTTTTCATTTTTCAGTGTCTTCTTTCTCTCTTCGATCCTGGTGGTCATGGCATCACGCCAGCTCATGAGATTCTTCTGGTCCATGAAAATGGCGTTCTGCGTCTTTGAGAGATACTGCATCATGACCTGGAGAAGGTTGGCAGAGGACTGGCACTGGTCTGCGGAGATCACGCGCAGCTTTTTTACCTTCTGCTCCATCTCTCTGCGGTCCTTTTCGCTCAGACAGAACTTTTCCGCGTCCTGACAGAACACATGATCCGGCTCCCACAGAAGGACTTGTCCGCACATGACAGCTCCCACTTCTGTTCCATCCGCATAGATGGGGACTGCCCACATGACAAGGCCGGCATGACAGGCAAAAAAATACGGTTCTTTCCACAGGAATGCCTGCCTGCAGGCCTTTTTATAGGTACGCCTGCAGCGTGCTCTTCCCACCTCCGTGTCCTGCACCTGACGGCAGTATGCGCACTCGTAGTAGTCTTTACTGGCAAGGAAGACCTCCCCGTAAGTGTTCACTGCTATGATTCCCAGCTCTGTTGCCTTTGCGAAATTGTCAAGCATCTCTTCCAGGTAATCTTTTTCCTCTGAATGTTCGTATCCCTCTGCCATATGCTTCCTCCGGACTATTCCTCTTGTCTTTATTCTACTGCCGGAGGGAGAAAAAGTAAACTCGGTATTTTTATGCGTATGTGCATAACTCCCCCTGCGGGACAACGGCTGTAAACAGCAGCGGCCTAATTTCTCCGTCTGCCGGAAAGCAGTACCAGACGTAAAAGCTGCAGGATAGATGAGAGTGCCGAGGCCACATAGGTCAGTGCTGCTGCGCGCAGAACTTTCCCGGCCCCCTGCAGTTCATTTCCCTCCAGGATTCCGGCACCGTCCAGAATCCTGAGTGCTCTGCCGGACGCGTTGAATTCCACAGGCAGGGTCACAAGCTGAAAGGCCACCACCAGAGAAAATAAAATAATACCCGCGTTTACAAGACCCGGTGCTCCCATGAGAAGGCCGATGAGGAACAGCGGCCAGCAGAGGGCAGAACCAAGACTTACGACCGGAACGATCGCGCCTCTGATCTTGATCGGTACATACCCCACATCATCCTGGATCGCATGGCCGCACTCGTGGGCCGCCACGCCGATGGCTGCCACGGACTCTGAGCCGTAGACGGTTTCAGACAGCCGCAGTACTTTGCTTCTGGGGTCATAATGGTCTGTGAGATTTCCGCCGACCCTCTCAATCTTCACCTGGCTGATTCCCGCACGGTCCAGTATGGTCCTGGCTGCCTGTTCCGCTGTCATGTGCCGGGCATTTCCCACGGTACTGTACTTTTTGTAGGTCTGGTTCACATTTGCAGATGCTATGACACAGAGTATTACACCTGCTAAGACCAGAAGATATGTGGCATCATAATAAAAAAACATCCATAATCCCTCCAATGCATGAAATACTTTATTCATTATTTCATTCATCATAAGGTTATGGATGTCTTTCTTTAAATATTCAGAAAGTTAAAAATTTTATTCTGCCCGTTTTAATATTTCTACGGTTCCCTTGTTGCCGTCCACGCGAATGTAGTCTCCGTCATGAATAATCTTGCATGCCTCTGTTTCAGTCTCCACAACTGCGGGTATTCCCAGTTCCACAATACAGGCAGCACAGCGGGAATCCAGTTTTTCAATGACCCATGCGATGGGCTTGTGGCCTGCCACAGAGGCAGAATAAAAATGGCTGGCCCACCCGTTGCTTCCCTTAGCACAGGGAAGGATCAGGATCTTTCCCCCGATATACGCGCCGAATTTGCTGTTTGCTTCCTCTATGATGATACCCGTTTTTTCATCTAAACCGGCCCATCCCTGTACACTGTCAGGAAGAACAAGCGCTTCTCCTTCCATGACTCCTTCATAGGCTCCGCGTCCTTTGATCATCGTATTTTCCATTATGCTTCTCCTTTCCAATAGCCTGCTGCAGCGGCGTCAATACATTGATAGATATCGCCATAATAGATCGGGACATGCTTGCCTGCTCCAAAGCAGGAGTGCATATAATGTCCCTGTTTACCGGAATCCGTCACCATGGCAGTGACATGCGCAAAAGCTGCAGGATCCATGACCATAGCACAGCTGCTTGACAATACATTTCCGCCTGCCTCCTCAATCGTTTTTACAAAACCGCTTGCTTTTGCCATGGCAAGCGTAGACATATCTGTCCAGACATGGAGTTCTACACCTTCCGCTACCTTTTTCCCTTCTATATAATTTGCTACCTGCTGGATATCCTCCAGGCTGTAGTGCGGGCATCCCATCAGTACAAAGTTGATCTTGCCTTCTCCCGCACTGCAGATCTGGCGGCGGGATTCCTCATAATCCTCCTGTGTGATGGTAAATTCACCTCTGAGCGGTTTGTTTCCTCTGGCATCTTCCAGGGAACGCGCCTCGGGAGTCACACCGACAATATGGCACATTTCACATGCGCTCGTAGTAGCCATTGCGGTAAAGCACTGTTTCAACATGGTCAGGGTAGGTCTGTGGAAATCTCCGGTCAAAACAGGAACTCCGGCGGAGGGCAGCATACGCCCTACTGTGTAGCCAATGATATCCCAGTCAAATCTTGTCTCTGATTTACACTCAATGTGGTATACCGTATCCGCGTAACGGTTTTCCTGAAGATAAAATCCCCATTTAGGAGCACGGCCGCAGATGGATATCCATGTGATCGCCTCTTCTCCGTCTGCGTTGCATCTTGCGCCGAATGCAGAATTGCTCATGGTGATATTGCTGGATTCAGATGTCACCACATGTTCTCCGAATAACGGCACCCAGCCGTTCAGATACGGCGTGCAGGAACCGGCTATGCAGCAGCCTGCCTTCAGTGTACGTCTTAAATATTCTGTATTTCTGTCAAACAATTCTTTCGGAAGATGTGTCACTTTATAATCATATTGATCGCAGGGCGCAACACAGGTCTGACAGTAACAGGTCTTCTCAAATTCGCCTAATTCCACTTTTTCATCTGTACAGAGATACATTTTGGCAAATATCTCATCATATGTATCTGCATCGCAGGTCTCCAGATAGGAATGTGCCCCGAAATACAGTGTGGATTTTGTAATCTCAACCAGTTCTTCCGCGCCCACGACACGGGCATATTTTAAAACATTTTCCAATGCGATTTGTTTAAAACGGCCGAATTTTCCATCCAGCATGTCCTGTTCATATGGTGTTAATTTCATAGGAATACCTCTCTTTTCTCATACTATTTTTATTCTTCATCACTTTTTTCTGATTCCGGCAGCATGTCATTGGGATATTTTTGGATCTCTTTTGCCTGCTTAAAGAAGGAAAAAATACAGATTCCCACAATCAGCATAATCGGCGCCCCCAGGATAACATACATGGCTTTTACCGCATTGACACCATCTGTTGCAACGGTTGTATAGGCGGTAGCTGTGATCAGCAGACCCATGATGATCTTGAATTTTTTCGGTGCTTCATCATCCACGGTCAGATTATGTACAGACATGGTGGCAAGCACGGAAGCAATGGGATCTGCCATTGTTGTGAAGGATCCAATGATCGCTATGATAAATACAATCTGCACGATATTTCCAATCGGCAGTGACTTGATGATCTGGAATACCGTTGCCTGCATTCCGTAATCCTGCACCATCCCCCATACATCCATGGTACCGCTGGTCTGCAGACTGATGGTCTGTCCGCCGAAGATACCTATCCAGGTGATACAGAAGATCGCAGGGATAATAACATTGACTACCAGGAACTCCCGAAGGGTACGTCCTTTTGCCATCCTGCAGAAAAACATACCAAATACCGGGCAGTACAAAATAAAGGAAGACCAATACTGGACGATCCAGTTGGCATACCAGGTATCATCTGAAAGGGTATTGTTGACTAACGTCTTAGACCCCCAGTTATCCAGTATCTTACCAAAGGACTCTGTGGTAAGTTTGCCGATAAATGCAGTATCACCACAGATAAATACATAAACCAGCAGGGCGCAGAAAATGAAAAATGTGATTGTAGATACATATTTCAGTCCTTTATGAATACCGGAAACACTCATAATGACAAACATCACACCGATAAAGGCAGCTACTAAAAAATACACAAAATTTGACTGGCTGATTCCAAATGCAGATTCCAGTCCGGCACCGATCTGCATCAGACCAACACCCATGGAGTTAGCGCATCCTCCGACCATGGCAAATATCATGACTCCGTGAATCAGTGTCTCCAGCCATTGACGGCGGCCGAAAACCGGGTCTAATACGGAGTTGAACTGAAGTTTTTTACGGCGGTTGTAAACAGCAACCGTAAAGGCCACAGAACAGGCTCCATACAGCGCAAATTCAACAAAAGACCACTGCCACATAACCTGAGAGATCGAGAAGATCGCAGCATCACGAGTTCCAGGCTGGCAGCCGGCATATGCCGGCGGCTCAAAAAAGTTATAAAGCGGTTCTCCCATGGCCCAGAACAACAGCCCTGTGCCAATGCTTCCGCAGATAGTCATGGCGATCCAGTGAAATTTGGTAAATTCCGGCTTCGCGTCTTTTCCTCCGATCTTGATATCGCCAAATTTACTTATCATGATATACATGACGATCAAAAAACATACCAGGGCGAACAGGTTAATGACCCACCCTATTTTATCCGCCATACTGTACAGCATGGTATTCAGAACAGAAGCTAACTGTTCTTTAAAAAAGATTCCTATAAGCAGTAATAGTATTAAGCCTGCAAAAGCGGGCCAGAACGCCAGACTGTTGATCGAACCCTTTTTGTGTTTTTTTGTTTCTACATTCTTCATCTTTTACCTCCCTACTTTTGTCAAACACCTTCACGGTGAGCCCTTGCCGTTATACTATATCAGCGCTGATATAACATTGTGATTCTGTTTACACAACCGGTGCAAAAAAACATAAACTCTTCCATTCTCATAATAGAAAAGTTTCCGGACACCCTTCTTTCATAAGAACTTTGTTTCACTTTTGTGATTCTATGAAATATTTTTTTGTTTTTTGAAATAGTTTTATGTTTTTCTGATTAAACTTATGATAAAATGAAACTAATAAAAATTCAAATAGTTAAAAGGATTTACCAGCCATAACTTGAAACTATAGGTACTCTATGATAGAATGATTCAAACTAATTTCCAATCCATCAAGTTTACAGTCATCTTGTGTTTAGAGTGTGTATTTTTCGTGATATTATCAGCGATATGCTGAAGGAAGGTTTCTATGACACTACAACAATTAAGATATGTGGCTTCTATAGCCGAATGCGGCTCGCTGAGCAAAGCCGCCCGGGAATTATATATTGCCCAGCCCAGCCTCTCAAAGGCCATTGCCGAATTGGAGAAAGAAATTCAAAAATCATTATTTGTCCGCACACCCCGGGGTGTATTGTTTACAGACGAAGGCACTGAGTTTCTGGCTTATGCCAGACAGGTACTTCAGCAGATGGATACATTGGAAAAGAGATACGAGATCGGAAGTGTGAACAAACACTATTTTACGGTCAGTTCCCAGCACTATCCCTTTGCCTCTGAGGCGTTTTCAAAGGTAGTTGATTCCGTAAAAGACGAATTATATGAATTTATGTACATTGAGACACAGACTCAGGACATCATTGATAATGTACATTCATTGAAAAGTGAGGTGGGGCTTTTGTATCTGAGCCCGTTAAACAGCACGGTCATAAGACGTGTCCTCAAAGAGGCGCATCTGATCTTTGAACCCATATTTGAAACATTGCCTTATGCCTGTATGCGGAGAGATCATCCCCTGGGAAAGAGGACGGGCCTTACCCTGCCGGATCTGGCTCCGTATCCTTTTCTTTCCTATAATCAGAGCCACAGTAATACTTATTCCATGTCGGAAATTATACTGGAGCCCTTTCACATCAAAAAACATCTGATCGTGTCAGACCGGTCCAGCGCCACCAGTCTGATGCTTAACAGTGACGCCTACTGTATCACAGCAGGCCCTTATCCTGGCACCCTGCATGATGAGAGCTGGGTCTATATTCCCATATACGGCCAGGAAAAACTTACTGTGGGACAGATACGCAATGAACATATGATGATCAGCAAGCTGGCGCTTCGCTTTTTAGAGGCGCTGCAGGATATCGTCGGAGATATTTAAGCTGCATCACTGCCCCTCCTGGCACAGCATCCCATGCTGCCGGGAGGGGTTCGTTTTATTCTCAGCTTCCAACCGATTTATAATGCCTCACCCCCAGTTTCCACAGCCCGAAGCACGGCAGCAAAAATACGCCTCCCAAAAGCGGCAGAAACATGTAAAATCCCCTGCTGTCCTTGTCAAGGATATAGCAGATCGGATAATACTGAATCAGTGCATAGGGCACAACAAAAGTACAGAACTGCAGCACCCTTTTCCCATAAATGGCAACCGGATATTTCCCATACTCACGCGCCCCGTCCGTAAGCACATTCATGAATTCCAGCCCTTCAATGGTAAAAAAGCAGATCGCAGCATATACCAGAAATATCCCTGTAAAGACAGCAGTTCCGCCAAGCAGCATAAACACCACAGTCAGCACTTTATCCCAGGTCCATTCCACATGGCTTTTGGCAATTCCATAGGCAAACATCACCACAGCCTGCAGCATTCTTCCGATTCTGGTAAGCTCGATCTTACTTGCCAGCACCTGAAATATTTCATTCCTCGGACGCACCATGATCCTGTCAAATTCCCCATTGCTGATAATGGAAGAAAACGTATCAAACCCTCTGGCAAATGCCTCCGCCAGGGAAAATTCCATCAATGTGACAGCAAAGCACAGAAGCACCTGACTGTATGTAAATCCCTCCACCTCATGAAACCTCTGAAACATAAAATACACGCCCAGAAACACATTAAAGGACACCAGAAACTGCCCCACAGCCGTCAGGCAGAAGGACGCTTTATACTGCATCATACTCTGTATCTGAATCTGCATATACTTCTTATATAACCGTAGATATCCCATCCTCTCATCCTCCCTGCACTGTGATCTTCTTCTCTGCCCTGCGCATCAGAAGTTTGCCTAAGAGGACCAGAACTGCCAGCCAGAACACCTGCAGCGCCAGCGCCAAAACCGCGGCTTCGCCTGCCAGATCGCCGCTGTAAATGCGCAGCGGCACATTCTGCATGGAGGCAAAAGGCAGAAGCTCCAGAACCGTTCTCACAGAGTCAGGAAAAAACGGAAGGGGAATGATGCTCCCCGCCAGCAGCTCTACTGCGGAGACAGCCACCATCCGTACTCCGTCCGGTGAAATCGTAAAAAATGTGACCACATAGACTAACATACAAAAAGCTACAACCACCAAAAAGCCCAGAAGCATTCCCGTCAAAAACAGAACCGCTGCTTTTGGGGAGACCGGCAGTGTCATTCCATAAGGGGCAGGCAGGAATCCCGCAGCCAAAAGGATTGGCATACACCGCAGAACAGCCTTGGATATCCGGTTGGCAGCACTCCTTGTAAACCACATGGTATAGATATCCATGGGACGGCACATTTCGTAGGACACATTTCCGTTTTTAATGCAGTCAAAAATCTCATTCTCCATAAGCCAGGCCATGAACAGGGCCAGAAAAGCCTGCTGAAGCCATATGTAGGAACAGGTCGCCTGCAGTGTCATGGGAAATGCTCCCGGGTCTGCCCGGTAAAAGGCCCGAAACACCAGCACCTCCATCCCTCCCCACACAAACTGCGTCACGATCCCCGCTGCCGCCGCTGCCCGGTACTGAAGGCCCATGGAGAAACGGATTCTGAAAAAGGACAGATATTTTCTCATACACACCGCCCCCTTATATCCGGAAACGACGGTACAGATCCGCCACTGCCTGGTCCAGCCCCCTGTCCGCCCCCGGTATGTCATCCAGCGTACCATCCAGCAGGATTTTTCCCTTTCCGATGAGAATGATCCTGTCTGTCAGCGCCTCAATGTCCTGCATGTCGTGGGTGGTCAGTATCACGGTTGTTCGGTATTTTTCATTGCATTTGACGATGAAATCCCGTACTGCCAGTTTTGAAACTGCGTCCAAACCAATAGTTGGCTCATCCAGAAACAGGATTTTAGGGCTGTGAAGCAGAGACGCCGCGATCTCACAGCGCATTCTCTGGCCAAGTGACAACTGTCTGGCCGGTGTTTTCAATAGTTCCGACAAATTCAGCAGAGATGTAAGCTCCTCCAGATTGGCCTGATATGTATCTTCGGATATACTGTAAATATCTTTCAGAAGCTCATAAGAATCAATAACCGGCACGTCCCACCAAAGCTGCGTCCGCTGCCCGAAGACAACCCCGATATCCTTTACATGGGCAGTCCGGTTCTTCCATGGAATCCTCCCGTTGATGCTGCACACACCGCTGTCCGGTGTGAGGATTCCGCTGAGGATTTTGATGGTGGATGACTTTCCCGCGCCGTTTGGTCCAATATACCCAACCATTTCTCCCTCGCCGATGGAAAAGGAGACGTCATCCAGCGCTTTCACTTCCTCGTATTCCCGATGGAACAGAGTCTTCACTGCCTGCCCAAAACCGGCTCCGCGTCTTGCCACACGGAACGTCTTGCACAGGTGCTGCACTTCGATCATTTTGTTTTTCCTCCTGGTTTTGGCAAGCCACGATATCCCTGGATTTTGCCGGGGAAACCCGTGGCAGAGCCTTCCCTTTACCGGGAAAGGAACTTTAGTGTAGCACTCGGGCAAACAGGTGTCAAGATGCCCTGCAATAAATTAAAGGCGCATACAGTCCCGGACCATATGCGCCTCCACATTCTCATATATTTTCTTAGCTCCCCTGCTGTATTATGGGCCTGTCATTCTGCTTTTCTGACTGCCTCACGGACCTGCAGCACCATGCCGGGAGCTACGGAAAGTTCATCAATCCCCATCTGCAGAAACTCTTTTGTCAGGGACAGGTCTGCTCCCAGTTCCCCACAGATTCCGACCCAGCATCCATGAGCATGTCCATTATCAATGACCATGCGTATCAGTCGCAGAAGTGCCGGATGATGGGGGTCATAAAAGGCGTCAAGCCTTGCGTTCTGTCTGTCGATCGCCATGGTGTACTGACTCAGATCATTCGTCCCAATGCTGAAAAAGTCCACCTCTTTTGCCAGCATATCGCTGATGACAGCTGCTGCGGGCGTCTCGATCATGATTCCCTGTTCCACATTTTTGTAGGGGATATTTCTGGCATCCAGCTCCTCTTTTACTTCTTCTACTATTGCCTTGATCCTGCGCACTTCCTCCACAGAGGTGATCATGGGATACATGACCGCGATCTCTCCGTAAGCACTGGCCCGGAAAATAGCCCGAAGCTGGGTCTTGAACACCTCCGGCTCCTCCAGACAGATACGGATGGCCCGGTAACCCATGGCAGGGTTTTCCTCCTGCCCGAGATGGAAATACTCTACCTGCTTATCCGCACCGATATCCAGCGTCCTGATGATCACTTTCTTTCCGGCCATCATTTCCGCTGCCAGCTTATAGCTCTGGAACTGCTCCTCCTCAGTGGGGTATGTATCCTTTTCCAGGTAAAGGAATTCACTTCGGAAAAGCCCGATACCCTCCGCGTCATTTTCCAGTACCGCCGCCACATCCGATACACTGCCGATGTTGGCGTAGAGATTGATCTTTCTGCCGTCCGGGGTTACGGTCAGCCTGCCTTTTAACTGCTGCAGAAGTCTGGATCTCTCCCTGTCCTCCTGCTGTTTTTTCCGCATTTTTTCCAGTGTCTCCTCATCCGGATCAATGTAGAGAATTCCCTGGTACCCATCCACTATGGCCAGTTTTCCGCTCCACTCCTCCTTAACCGGAACGCCGATGAGTGCGGGAAGATTCATAGTCCTGGCAAGGATCGCCGTGTGGGAATTGGAAGACCCCAGTTCCGTCACAAATCCCAGCAGCCTGGATTTGTCCATCTGTACGGTCTCACTGGGCGCCAGGTCTTTTGCGATCACAATGACCGGCTCCCGGCCTATGCTGCTCCCTGCCCTTTTATTTGACAGGATACCCACCACACGCTCGGAAATGTCCTTTACATCCGCTGCCCTTGCCTTGAAATATTCGTCATCCATCTCAGCAAACATCTGGGCAAAGTTATCGCCGGTCACAGCCACAGCATACTCAGCGTTGACCTGCTGGGAAAAGATGATGTTCTTTACAGAATCATTGTAATCCTCATCCTCCAGCATCATGGCATGTACCTCAAAAATCGCCGCATTGACTTCCCCGACTTCCTTCAGCGCCTTTTGGTAAAGCTGCTGCAGTTCCTCCACCGCACGGTCTCTGGCTGTTTCATAGCGTTCAAGCTGTGCCTGGCTGTCCTCCGCTTTGCAGCGTTTTACCTGCTGTTCACCTCTGGAATAGAAATAAACTGGACCGATCGCAACACTTTTATAAATTGATTTTCCGGTATACTGCTCCATGATAGCTTTCCTTTCTTTTCCCTATGCTTTGCGCCTTTATTTACAGGTTCTCCTCAAAGAACTTTTTGAGTATTTCCAAATCCTCTGTATTGTCTGTGGAAATGACGATCTCATCGCCTTTTTTCACTCCCAGTCCCATAACTGCCATGAGCTTTGAGGCATCCACAGTCTTCTCACCTTTCGTGATCGTGACAGCGCTGTCAAAACCTTTTGCCATCTTAGCCAGCATTCCTGCAGGTCTTGCGTGAATTCCGATTTCGTCCTTGATTACATAATGAAAAGATCCCATATTTTTTTCTCCTTTTCTTTGGTTTGATGCTGCATGTCAGCCATAATTATTGTGAAATGGCACATGCACCTATTGTTTCATTTATCATAAGCCCGTTAAGCATGTCTGCTTCTTCATCGTCCAGATATTTCCCGCATTTTGCAGGCCCCGGACCGAAAGCTGCCTTACGTCACTTTCTGTATAATATCTAGAGGTGAATACATATTCTCCCTCGTTCAGGTAGATTTCCATAAGTGAGGTATCCGCCAGGATACGGATACTGTAAAGCTTTGGTACAAGCGCTTTTCGTACCTTTCTTCCGGCTCCCATGGCCCCTTCAAAAGACAGGAAAAAGACGCCGTCCTCATATTTGAGTACACATTCCTCTTCTATTATTATGATAAAAGATCTGGAATCTGTCTCCTTGATTTCCCAGTCAAAGCAGGAATCCTCAACCAGAATCCCCTGTGTTTTTTCCGGATCCCGGTCCTGTCTGCTGCCTGAAAAAAGCTCTTTTTCCCGCAGCATTTCTGCCTCTTTCACAGGATACTGATACACTTTTCCATTCTTCCATTTAAGCTCCCTCGGTATAGTAAAGGCGTGCTGCCACCCCTGTTCCACCGTTGGATTGTTGTATTCTTCTTTGATATCAGGCAGGCCAGCCCAGCCTACAAGGATCCGTCTTCCCTTTTCATCCCTGAATGTCTGTGGGGCATAAAAATCAAATCCCATATCCCATTCCCGGAACTCTTTCGGCTCCCCTTCTTCCATCCATTTTTCAGGTAGTATAAAGTATCCGGACTGGTAAATATTCTGCCGGCAAAACTCTTCTCTTTTCAGCCCCTGGGGCGATACAGAGAGCAGCCACTGCCCATCCAGACAGAAGGCATCCGGACACTCCCACATGTAACCAAAAGGCTCCCTGGTAGTCACTTCTCTTACAAATTCCCAGTGTTTTTTATCTTTGGATGCATATAAGAGCACGGCTCCCCGGTTGTCCTTTTTCCTGCCGCCCAGTACCATATAACAGGTATCCCCTGCTTTCCATACTTTCGGGTCACGGATATGGTTGGTATATCCTGTCGGGTAGTCTTTCATTTCCAGCAGACATTCCTTTTCCCGGAAATGAATGCCATCCTCACTGCATGTATATATCGTATTGGCCTCTCTGCCGCTGTTCACATAGTCATAATCCCCATCCAGCTTTACATTTCCCGTGTAAAAGATGTCCAGCAGCCCGTCCTCCGTAAATGCGCAGCCGGAGTATACTCCATGGCAGTCCCAGGGGCTGTCCGGCAGAAGCGGTGTCCCCTCATACTGCCAGTGCACCAGATCTGTGCCGGTATATTCTCCCCACACTTTCAGCCCGCCTTCCGGGTCAAAAGGGGAATATTGGAAAAAGAAATGGTATTTTCCCCTGTAAAAACAAAGTCCGTTCGGGTCATTGAGCCACCCTGCCGGGGGCATGATGTGGAAGCGAAGCCTCCACTTATCCGGGCCCGGCCGGTTCTGATATTCCGTCTCCCTGCGGCGTATCTCCCGCAGCAGCGTATCTCTCATCACATTCATATCTTACCGCCTCTACTTTACTGTGACTGCCCTGTCAAGTACCTGAATCTCTCCGGCTGCCTCCATGACAACCTCCTGGTAATCATCTGTGTTGGTGACAATAACCGGTGTGGTGATATCATATCCAGCCTTCTTAATATCCTCTATGGAGAAAGTAACAAGGGGCTGACCAGCATGTACACTATCGCCCTCACTGACATGAGTTTCGTAATATTTTCCGCCCAGCTCCACAGTGTTGATTCCTACATGAATCAGGATTTCTACCCCATCTGTGCTGGTAAGTCCCACGGCGTGTTTTGTATCAAAGACAGTCTCCACAGTACCGTCAAAAGGTGCGTATACCGTTCCCTCAGACGGGATCACAGCCATTCCTTTTCCCAGAATCTCACCGGCAAATGTGGAGTCTTTTACCTCTGTCAGAGGAATTGCATTTCCTTTAAGCGGGCTGTAAACCGTATTTTTTTCGCATCTAAATTCTGCCTGTGCGCTGCTGTTTTCCGTCTCACTGCTGTTTTCTGTCTCAGATTTCTGCTCTATACTCTCTGCCGCGGGTATCTGTTCTTCTCTGTATAAAACCCAGGAAATCACAAATGCTGTTATCACCGAAGCCGCAACCACCATAGTATACTGTACTGTATAATCCGTGGTGATCAGATAACCGAACAGCCCTGTAATCCCGTATGCGGAGGCGCCCACGCCGGTAAGTCCGGCCATCAGGCCGCCCACAGCTCCGCCCACGCATCCGGCGATAAAACACTTCATATAACGCAGATTGACACCAAAGATGACCGGCTCCGTAATTCCCAAAAAAGCGGAGAGGGAGGAGGGAAGTGCCAGTGCTTTCAGCTTCTGGTTCTTTGTCTTGAGAGCCATGGCAAGAGCCGCGGCCCCCTGTGCCACATTGGCCGCTGTGGCAATAGGCATCCAGATATTCAGCCCTTTTGAACTTAAAAGTCCGGCCTCCAGAGCGTTATACATGTGGTGCACACCTGCAACCACTGTGGGCGCGTATACAGCGCCGGCCAGAGCGGAACCAATGCCCAGAGGCAGCGTGATCAGGAACTGCACACCGTCCAGAACTCCGTTCTCAATCCAGGAAAAGACAGGACCGAACACGGTAAGCGTCAGATATCCTGTGGCCAGAACGGTCACCAGGGGCGTCACGAAAAGGTCAATGATCTCAGGGACAATCTTATGCAGCTTCTTCTCCAGCATGGACATAAACCATACGGCGATCACCACAGGAATCACATGCCCCTGATATCCTACCAGGTTGATCTGATACAGGCCAAACCAGGCATCTGCTGTCGGAATTGTCTCCGCGGAGGCCACAGACCAGGCATTCATCAAATCGGTATGGATCATGATCATACCGATGACAGCTCCAAGGAAAATGTTGCCTCCGAAGACCTTCGCCGCACTGATCGCTATCAGGATTGGAAGAAATACAAAGGCCGCATTGCTGAACAGATGAATGATCGTGTAAGTCCCCGACTGTGTCATAGCCGGGAATACTTTGCCAAGCCCTTCCAGAAGCCCCATCAAAAGACCGCTGGCCACAATGGCCGGAATAATGGGAACAAAGACATCCCCCAGGGTTTTGATCAGCCGCTGGAAAACATTCTGTTTAGAAGCCGCCGCCTGCTTCACTTCCTCTTTACTGGCAGCGGAAATCCCGGCAATGGCAATGAACTCATCATAGACCTTGTTCACTGTTCCCGTTCCCAGAATGATCTGGAGCTGCCCGGAGGCCTCAAAAACCCCCTTTACTCCCTCCACATTCTCCAGAGCCTCTTTGCTGCATTTTTCGTTGTCGCCGATAACCAGACGAAGCCTGGTGGCGCAGTGTGCAGCGGATACAATATTCTGCCTGCCGCCGATGTTGTCATAGATCTGCTGTGCAATGCTTCTGTAATCCATGCCTTTTCTCTCCTTTTCATGTTATCGTTCCCATATACATATCTAGTATTTTTTTATTCATCTTTTTGTATTCATGCTTTTATTATATGGAATCGTTCTCATATCTTGTTTTCATTATATCCGAGATATCCGTCTTTGTAAATTGATAATCCTCACAAAACTGAAAGGCAAAAATCATGCATTTTTACCAAAGAACCTCCTCCAGCCTGTAGGACTGCTTTCCCCGTCCAATAAATTGAAAAAAGCCGGAATACCCCATATATGGGATATCCCGGTCACTTTGTTCCATTTACTGTTTTTCGCTGTCTTTTTCTGCTTCTCCCATTAACGGGTGGAGTTCTTCCTGATCACCTCAAAGCCCATCTTCAGCTCTTTGTTCACCGTTCTGTCTGTCTCAAGTATGTCCACCAGCATGGACGCAGCCTCCATCCCGCTTGTCTTATAATAAAAATGCACGGTTGTCAGGCTGGGCGTCACAAGCTTGCCAAGCGGTGTGTCACCTATTCCGACAAGCTGGATATCCTGTGGAATCGATTTCCCAATTTCTTTTAAATAGGACATAGCTCCGATGGCAATATTATCTGTGGCACAGAAGACGGAATCTACCTGAGGCACAGCTTCCAGAAGTTCTTTCATCTTCTCATACCCGGATTCAATACTGAACTTTGCCTCAGCCATCTGCTCCGGCCTGCAGACATTCCCCGCTTTTTTCATAGCTGCCTCAAAGCCCTTCTTCCTGCCGAGTCCCGCAGCCTCATCCTTTGTGGTCACACCGATAAAGCCCACGGTCCTGCCCTTTTCCAGCAGTAACTGTGTCACTTCCCTGGATGCATGGAAATCATCATGATAGACACAGGAATAGCCATCCAGATGCTGTCCCAGGATCACAACCGGAACCCTGCACTCCTTCAGAAGCTTCTTATGCCTGGCGGTAAATATAGTGGCAATAAACACAATGCCGTCCACCTGGTTATCTTTAAACAGGTTCAGGTATTTCAGTTCCTCCTCCACACTGTTGTTGGTATTTGCCAGAAGAAGCTGATATCCGTTCTTCGCCAGCACGTCACTGATACCTGCCACCATGCGGCTCACCGTGTCGGAATTGATTTTCGGAAGGATGACGCCCACAAGCCTGGTCTTCTTCGTGCGGAGCATCTGTGCCTGGCTGGAGGGCTGATATCCTGTCTCCTCAATCACCTTCCTGATCTTTTCTTTTTTCTCTTCACTTACATAGCCGTCATTGAGATAACGGGAAACCGTGGCCCTGGAAACCCCCGACAACTTTGCAATCTCATTGATATTCAACGCTCATCCTCCTGAAAGGCTTATTTTATCATGATTATAACCTGCCGAAATTTATAAATCAAGTTTTGATGATCGTTTAGTATTTTGAAGACCATTTGGAGTTAGTGTTCACACATCATCCGGAATGCACCAGCGTTTCAGATGAGCTGCAAAGCAAGGATGCCTGCCCGTTATATTGGGGGATGTACGTATAAATTTATATTTTTTTCCATTATTTATCTGTAAAAACAGAAGCAGCAATCGGTAAAATCCATAAGATTACATATAAAATCCAGCGTTTTTTTTATTTTATCTGTAATGCAAGTAAATACCACACTCCAACCCCTTAATTTTACATACGAAACCCAGCATGTTCTTTCATTTTATCTGTAATGCAAGTAAATACCACACTCCAACCCCTTAATTTTACATACGAAACCCAGCATGTTCTTTCATTTTATCTGTAATGCAAGTAAATATCACACAGAACTCCTTAATTTTACACACGAAATCAAACATGTTCATTCAAATCATCTGTAAAACAGGGAAAATTCAAGTCCAAGGTCCTGTACTTCCAGTCCCCAAAGCTATATAATGAATAGAAAAACCCTGTCACAACAAAAAACTCAGCAAAGGAGATGCCATGTTAGAAAAAATCAAAGAATTTTTCAAAAGGGACTGGTCACTTGCGGAGAAGCTCCTCATCCTTCTCTGTTTCTTTTATCTGGGCATTATCAAAGGTTTCCTGTTAGCTCCCATAAAAAAGGGCGTCAGCTGCGGCAACAACAACGGGAACAATTACCCGGACAGCCGGAAGAACGGGGATAAAGAGGATAAAGAAGAAGCATAGGATGCACCTTACAGATAAATCCGCACGGCATACCCCTCTTCCCATTCCTTTTTCACAAATTCCACCCTGCCGTTATGGGCCTCCACAATCTGTCTCACAATGCGCAGTCCCATAATATGCACACGGGAACTTTCCGGTGAATCCGGATGTTTCAGCGCCCGGAGGATGGATTCCGGAATCCCGGGGCCGCTGTCTGAAAATAAAATACCGGCCCTGTCCCCCGCAATTTTCATTTTCACATAGACGGTACATCCCCCCGGGTTATGCCGGATGCTGTTTCCCACCAGATTCCGAAAGGCGCGCATGAGAAGCCCCCTGTCTCCGGTCAGCCGCAGGCGCTCCTCCTTTGGCCCGATCTGCAGTTCTATCTCGTATATATCATCCAGTCCCTGATTATAATAATCCGCCGCACATTCCCGCAATAGCTCTGCCGGTGCATATTCTGTGACGGACAGCGGCTGGGCATGGTACTCCAGCTTGGAGGTCAGGTTCAGGTCTGATATGAGCTGCCGTATCACAAGGCTCTGCTGCTGTATCACAGCCGCTTTCTCCCGCTGCGCATCCGACAGCCCTTCTTCCTTCTCCAGTTCATCCGCATAACCCACGATCAGTGCAAGCGGTGTCCTGATATCATGGGAAACCCCTGCGATCCAATCCGTTCTGGCATTGTCCCTCTGCTCCAGCTTGCTGTTCTGCAGACAGAGTATCTCTGACGCCTGATTCAGTTTCGCCGCCAGCTCATCAATCATCCCTTTTTCCGGAATCTCCACCTTCTCTTTCTTGGAAAGCGCCTCAATCCCTCCCGCAACAGGTTTTAAGGCTTTGTAAAAACGGTACCCGAATGCCAGTGCCAGGCAAAGGAGCAGCAGCAGATTCAAAATACAGAATATCCCTGCATTCCATTTTGCATTTCTCATCAGCGTGCCGTCCCAGATTGTGCTCAGCCTCACAATGCTGCCCTTGCTGCAGCCAAATACCAGAAGCCCGTCCCCATGCCGCCAGACATAGACCGGATAATCTTCCAGATACCAGCGGCTGAATGAGGCCACATCCGGTATGCCGAACTGCCTTGGTATTTCTTTCGGAAGTGCATACTCCCACACAGCTTTCCCGTCCCGGTCAAGAAGCATTGCCCACTGAAACGATGTCTCTTTTAATATGTCATACCCCTCCTGTGACAGCCCGTAACCCTCCCCCTGCCTGTGGATCCGGCTGCTTATCTTCTCCATATTCTGCCGTACGGTCATTCCGCTGTTTTGGTTCTCCCCCTCTGTTATACTGGTATATGCCATATATATAAACACTGCCAGATTGACAAAAATGACAAACACGGTAATAAATACAGCCGTCAGGATATACCTGCGGCTGATTTTCCATAGACTTTTCATCTCTGCCCCTCCTCCTTTTTCAGCCTGTAACCAAGGCCCCTGGCTGTCTGTATCCAGACAGGATGGGACGGGTCTTCCTCTATCTTCTCCCGCAGATGGCGGATATGCACCATCAGCGTATTTTCATATCCGTAATAGGAATCTTCCCATACAGCCTGGCAAATCGCGTCAAATGTAACGATCTTCCCCCGATTCTGATTCAGCTTTTTCAGCAGAAGCAGTTCCTTTGCCGTGAGGGAGACGCTTATTCCTTCTGCCGTCACCTGGGCATTTTCAAAAGAAACTTCACGTTTTCCCAGAATCAGAACCTTTTCCTCTTTCGGAAGCTGTACCGAAGAGAAATAGACACGCTTTAAGATGGCATGTATCCTCAATAGCAGTTCCTGAGGCAGAAAGGGTTTGGTGATATAATCATCCGCCCCCAGGCCCAGCCCGAACAGGCGGTCATTGTCCTCATCCCTGGCGGAGAGAAACAGAATAGGCACCTG
The DNA here is from genome assembly GCF_037000545.1 of Blautia sp. JLR.GB0024. NCBI lineage: Bacteria > Bacillati > Bacillota > Clostridia > Lachnospirales > Lachnospiraceae > Blautia > Blautia sp. JLR.GB0024. Next base: position 107,127 of record NZ_JBANBF010000011.1, read on the forward strand.
GGACTGCTCCCTGAGTCTGCGGAACAGGGTAAATCCGTCCCCGTCCGGAAGCATGATATCCAGGATCACAAGCTGCGGCTCCTCCTTTAAGAAAACCTCCAACCCGCTGCTGCAGCTTCCTGCTGTATATATGTTCTCAAACCCGCTCTTTGTCAGGATTCCGCTGATCATGGATACCAGCTCTGCGTTGTCATCTATCAATAAAATTTTACAGTCATATAAATTCATCCGTCTTCCCTCCTTCTGCCTTTATGATAAAACATTTCCCGCTTGATATCCACAGAGACCGGAAAATTTAAGGTAAAAATAAGGCAGCCTTCAGTCCTGATTAAGTTCCCTGCTGTAACATGAATGCAGAAATCAGAAAAGATAAAAAGGAGGCAGAAATATGGGAATTGTCATTGAAACATCATCCCTTACAAAACAATATGGTAAAAAACAGGTGGTAAAAGACCTGGACTTAAAAGTCCCCGGGGGCTGTATCTACGGATTCCTCGGCCCAAACGGCGCCGGCAAATCCACCACCATGAAAATGATCTTGGGCCTGGCAAAGCCCACTTCCGGTACGGTAACAGTCCTTGGAAAAACGGTGAACGGCAGGAACCGCCTCTCAATCCTGAAGGATACAGGCTCCCTCATAGAATCCCCTTCCTATTACGGACATCTGAGCGGCAGGGAAAATCTGCAGGTCATCTGCACTCTGAAACAGGTCCCGGAAAGTGCCATCGACGAGGTTCTGCAGACAGTGCGCATGGAAAAACAGCAGAACAAAAAAGTGGGTCAGTATTCCCTGGGCATGAAACAGCGTCTGGGACTGGCAGCCGCCCTGCTGGGCCATCCCCGCATCCTGCTTCTGGATGAACCCACGAACGGCCTTGACCCGGCCGGCATCCAGGAGATGCGTGAGCTGATCTGTACCCTCCCGTCACGTTACGGCATGACCGTCCTTGTATCCAGCCATCTCCTCTCGGAAATTGACCAGATGGCAACCTATGTGGGTATCATCAGCAAAGGCTCCCTGGTCTTTCAGGATAAACTGGCCAGCCTCCATGAACACAGCAAGGCCCGCATGAAGCTGCGCACCACAGATGACCGGCAGTCCTTCCTGTCCCTGAAGCATTCCGGACTTCCGGTGGAGATTGAAAAAGAGAATCTGTATCTCTTATCTGACAGAGACGAGGATATTCTTCACGCCGGAACTATTCTGTCTGAAAACAAACTGGGGATTCTTCGTCTGGAGGAGCAGCAGAAAAGCCTGGAGGATATTTTCCTCAATCTTACGGGAAGGAGCATCAGTCTATGAGTAAAATAAAAAGTGGTATCAGCAGTTCCTTTACTGCTGAACAGCAAAAACAGCGCCGCCGCAGAATCTGGATTGTCCCCCTGGGTTTTCTTGTCATTCTGTTTCTATGGGCTTTTATAGGGAAACACTCTTTATCCGCAGAAGACCTGGCTAGGGGGTATTCCTATACCCTGTATCAGTTTCCGCTGCTGAATGTAGTGCTGGTACCGGTTATGACAGCCGTTATTGCCAGCCGGCTGTGTGATATGGAGATCAAGGGAAATACACTGAAACTGCTCTGCACCCTTCAGAAGCGAAGCAGCTTTTACGACTGGAAATTCATCCACGAACTGAAATATCTGCTGATCTTCACCATAGGCGAAGGAATCCTGGTTCCCCTCATAGGCATGTTCTGCCATTTTACACAGAAACTGCCTCTGCCCCTGGTATTTCTGCATGTGGGAACCACCACACTGGTGAGCCTTGTACTTCTGACGCTGCAGCATTTTCTGTCCCTGATGTCGCCCAACCAGATTTTACCCCTGCTTGTGGGGCTTATCGGATCGTTTCTGGGGCTGTTCTCCATGTTTTTTCCGCCAAGAGCGGCACGATTTATCCTCTGGGGGTATTTCTCGGCCTTTTCCCCCTACGGCATGGATTACGACAGCCAGACCCGTGTGATGTCTTTTTACAGAATTCCCTTTCCGACGGAAACCTTTGTGCTGTTTATGTTGTTCGGCCTGTTATTCTTTGTGGTCTGCCGGACTGTCTTTGTAAAAAAGGAGGTGTAAGATATGTTACGATTGTGCGTCAAAGCGGAAAATAAAAAGCTGCGCCATTTTGTTATATGGGCAGCCTGTATTCTGATTCCCATCATTCCGGCTATTATGGGAACCTTCAATTATCAGCAGAACCTGGGCATCCTCACCGGAAAATGGTATTCCCTGTGGTCCCAGCTTTCCCTATTTTATGCCAGTTTCTTCTATGCGCCCCTGATCGCCCTGTACTGTTCCTATCTCTGGCGTCTGGAACACCTGAATCACAACTGGAATGTACTTATGACCGCGCCGGTCTCCATTCCCAATATCTTCTTTTCCAAGCTGGCAGTCATCTTTAAGGTGACACTCATCACCCAGATATGGCTGGCTGTGCTCTTTCTTCTCTGCGGAAAACTTATCGGGCTTGCCGGGTGGGTTCCCTCCCAAATCCTCGTCTGGATCCTGCGCGGAACTCTGGCGGCTATGGCGATCGGCGCTCTGCAGCTGCTGCTTTCCATGTGTATCCGAAGCTTCTCGGTCCCCATCGGGATTGCCTTGGCAGGAGGCGTGGCAGGACTTGTGATCAGCAACAAGGGGCTTGGTCTGTACTGGCCGTATGCCCTGATGCTCATGGGAATGAACTCCAATAAAAATGAAGATACACTGGCAGGTCATTCCCTCTCCTTCTTCCTGAGCGTCCTTCTCTTTTTCCTGGCCTTTTCCGGCATCAGCATTCTGCTGCTGAAAAAGAGAGATGTAAAAGCATGACCGTTAAATCTTTGCTTTCCTGATCTGTCCCCAGAGCCCCCAGGCTCCCAGCAGGATCAACGCAGTCATAACACCGGTAAGCAGGCCTGCGTCTATCTGATGCAGTGCCAGAACAGCCAGAATAGGGATCATGCCTCCCACAAGGCCGCCCAGCGTTCCCGCCATGGCCGGCAGGCTCTGCTTCACCAGTGCTGTCTCAGATGTCCAGTTATAATCCGGCATCTTCAGATTTATGAACATTCCCCAGAGGGAATTAAAAAGCGCGCACACCACAGGGGTGACAAACATCAGTATCCTCATGGATAATACCATGGGGAAGCGGATATTGATGATCAGTGCTGCCAGAAGCGCTGCCGGAATCTGCAGCGTAAGGTTCATCAGGATCTTGCTCTTGCATATGGTGATATCCTCAATGGGCATGGATTTCAGTATCCATAGATTTTTCCCTTCCAGTGAAAGGGAAACACAGGTAGTACAGCTCATGGATATCAGGGCACTGATGGCAAAGGGCAGAATCCTGGCTGCCATTTCTGCCATGTTGGGAATTCCCGTCATCTGGTCAAGCTGGTCAAACCTTACAAAGATCAGGGCAATGGCCAAAACAAGAGTCATCAGGCACCCCATCCCCATATTCAGGCAGTAGATCGTGGAGGAAAAGAAGCGTTTCAGCTCTTTTTTATAGAGGGCGTGGATCTGAGATGATGCCTTCAGCTCCGTCAGTTTATAATTGGAACGGGTATGGTATGTCACCAGTGAGGTGTTCAGCTTTTTGTAAACCGGGGATATGAGCTTTACAAAGAGATAAAACCATAACAGGGACCCCGCCAGAAAAGCTGCCATGGCTGCCGCATTTCCCCTGGCTATGCCCTGGAAAAACAGGGCTGCCGGTGGGTAGATCCTGTGCACCTGCGTAAGTATCATTTCACTGATGGAATGTATTTCAGGCATATCAATAGTCTCTGCAAACTGTCCCATTCCCACAGACAGCACCAGCACTGCCAGTGTTCCGATCACGGAAACCACCGTGACCACGGCATTTGCATACTTAAACCTGGATGAAAAAAGTATGATGAGCGTTCCCAAAAGAGCCGCAAGTGTGGTGGGGATCAGCGGAGCCGCCAGGATTCCCAGTATCCACTCCGGATAAAATATTATCCCCGGTGCTGCCCAAACCGCATACCCAATCCCCATGGGAATCAGAATTACGGCTGTCAGCATCAGATTCAGGACATACATGGTCATAAACCGGCTGGCGATCACCGTGCTGGTCTTAACCGGCAGGGACATCACCATATCATATTCTTTATAGGCAAACAGTACGCCGTTTGTCTTGAGTGCCGTAAAAAACAGAGTGATCAGCCCGGTAATGGCAAGGCCGTAGCTTGGGATCACCTCAGCCATTCCCATGCTTCCCAACCCGTAGGAAAGCATATAGGCATAGAAGACAAGCATGAGCAGGACAATCCCAATGGCAAAGGAAGTCATTTTTCTTCCTCTGGACTTCAGGCTCCTTCCGAACTCATTTCTCATCTGCGTCTTAAAAAGCAGCCAGCATTTACTCTTTGTCATGGTCGATCACCTCCAGGAACAGGCTTTCCAGAGATTCATCCTGGGTCAGCTCGGCAGTGCTGCCTGCAACCATCAGATTTCCGTTTTTGATGATAGCGATCTTATTACAGAGTTTTTCCGCCACATCCAGGACATGGGTGGAGAAAAAGATGGCACTGCCGTTCTCACACATCTCATGCATGACTTCCTTTAATGTATGGGTTGCCTTGGGGTCAAGCCCTACGAAAGGCTCATCCAGTACCATAAGCTTTGGTTTGTGGATCAGAGCGGAGATGATGGCAGTCTTCTGTTTCATACCATGGGAGTAGGAAGAGATCAAATCCCCCAGGCTGCTGGTGATTTCCAGCATATCACCGTATTTCTGGATCAGTTCCTTCCTCTCTGCTGCAGGGACCCCGTAGATATCACCGATGAAATTCAGATACTGGATGCCTGTCAGGTGTTCGTACAGATCCGGATTATCCGGAATATATGCCAATATCTGCTTGCACTCCACCGGAGACTTTCTGATATCCCTGCCGTCAATGAGGATCTCCCCTTCCTCAAACTCCAGAACCCCTACGACTGCTTTTATAGTGGTACTCTTGCCGGCTCCGTTATGGCCGATAAATCCATAGATATCTCCGGCTTCCACATGCAGATTCAGACCGCTGACTGCACGTTTTCCGCCTTTGTAGGTTTTTGTAAAATTTCTGATCTCTAACATTTTCTTTCCTCCCGGCCTGAGCCTTCTTACTTTTTCTTTTCCTCTGTTACCGGGGATGAAATCAGGGTGAGCTTTCTCGGCTTCCTTTTTCCATCCGGCTGGTTATTCATGACGCTGCTGTACAGCTCACCCAGTTTCCCGAAAAACTCCTGAAATTCTTCGTCTGACAGGAGAAAAACCACGGATGTCAGTGATACCATATCCTTCTGCGGGTCCGCATCCTCCCGCTTCAGATACCGCTGAAATTCTCCCATAATACTAAGAAGAGAGCTGTGTATGAGCTGCGCTATCTCCTCTTTTCCCGGCTCTCTGCCGCCCATGGGATTCTCCTGATTGAGCCTAAAGACCTTCTCCACGGTTCCCCGCTTTTTATTTTCCTGCACCACCTGTATCAGGCCCGCGTCCTCCAGCATTTTCATATGCCTGTACAGGCTGGCCTTCGGCACATCACTCAGTTCCTCCCCAATCTGCGCTGTCGTCCCCTGCTCATGAAGAATGAGGTACTGGGCGATCCGTATTCTCACCGGATTCATGACGATCTTCGCCAGTTCTGTTCCTTCCATTTGCCACACCTCCTGTTATTCTATACTGCGGCTTAACGTTTTCAATTTATATAATATTCTCATTTTTGATAATAATACACTTCCGGAGATTTGTCAACACAAAAAACGCACCGCAGAGGGTGCGTCTTTCGATTCTTCTATGTCAGGGGAAACAATGACTTTTCAAAGTCTCTCACATAATATTTTATGTTCGTTCTCCCCTTCCGGGCAATGACATGCCCTTCCGCCTCCAGTTTTATTTTCTGTGCCTCCACGCCTCCCGGATACTTGGGATTCAGTTCACCGCCTGCCTTCAGAGTCCGCCAGTAAGGCGTGATATCCTCTGTTCTCTGATGGCTGGCCCAGGCCGCTATGGATACGAAGATGCCGGCTGTGATAGGGTCTGTAAAATCAGCACCATTGCTCCTCGCAAAGTAACTGCGGATCTCCCCCACTGTGGTCAGCCTTCCCTCCGGTATCCGTTTCATAACTTCATCGTAATGAACCGGCGGTGCAAAATACATTCTGCTGCCTCCGTACTTCTGTATGGTTTTTTCATCCGTCACGATCTGTACCTTCGGCATATCTGTGTCTTTGTGAAGCATGGCATTGAAATCCTTCTTGTCTTCATTCGCCATATAAAACACCTCCTTTATGCTCTAAGGATACCCGCTTCCGGATAAATATGCAATGAGACGGTTTTGATTTATACCGTATACCGCAGAATTGTTTTCATTTTTTCCGGCGCTGTACGGCTCATATCTTTCAAATAGATTTCCCTGTGTGTCTTACTGCGCCTTTTTAAATGCATTTCCTCCAGAAAAAGGTCCATCTTTCGGAAAGACTCCGGCTCATCATCAAACAAACCCGTGTGAAGGATCTGTACGCACCTGCCCTCCTCACAGATTTCCCAGGTGATCTCATCCAGCAGCGGATTTGGTTTCTTCTTTTTCACCGCTGCAAGAGCCGCCTCATACATCTCCTCTGTAATGCAGTCCGGCTGCCGTATCATGATCGTGTAGCACAAATGCTCCTTGTCCTCCAGCACATGTGCGTCCGCTCCCGTCTCTTCCTCCATATCCCAGACTCCCTCAAGCGGGTATACGGCAAATTCTTCCATATCTGCATCCCTGTTTCCCATGCCTTTATGCTCTGCCTTATACCGCATTTTTATACTGTAAGCCAGAGAATAAAGAGCTCCCACACGATTTGAAAAGTCCTCATGGTTCGGATTTCCTTTTCCGCTTATCATAAGGAATCTCTGTGCCGGAACACAAACTTCCTCCGGCATTTCCCCCGGGCTGTATAATTTCTTTTCCTGTTTTCTCCAATCATATTTCATAACTTTTCCTCCTGGACTGCTTCTGCGTTCTGCCGGTTGTCCGGCTGCCTTTTTCTGTTTTCTGCATCTATATTACAAGTATAGCACGCAAACGCGACATCTATCTGTCATGTTCAAAAAGACCGCTGCATTTTACTGCCCCTTCTGCACATCCCCATAATACTTCTCCCATTCCTCCTCCGTAAACCTGGCCGTATATGCGGGAATCCTATTCTCCTCTGACGGAAGAATATGATTGGATACATACTGCCACTGCCCGTCTTCCAGCAGCCGCACAGTGACTTCATGGGAATAGGCCCGGTCCAGGTTCTCTTCCGCCCATACTGCGTCCGTCACAAGCGTCAGCGTCCCGTCCTCATTTTCCCGATACGCTGTCACCTCAGGATATGGCATATCGCTGAAAGAATACTCATACCATCCCCTCTTATGCCATAAATATTCCTCTGTCTCACGGTCAAACGGTTCCCTCTCCCTGAGCACATCCGCCGGTATCCTGAAATAAGACACAATCACATTTTCCAATGACTCCGCCGGTACCCTGCGGGTATCCAGTGAGACATTCAACAGCTCTCCATATTTCAACTGATACAGCGGCTCATACAAATCAAAAAAATCCAGCTCCCCATAGTCCTCCTCACTCCATTCTGTCAGGAACATATTATTTCCCTTATATCCTATGGGCATCAGATATTTCAGACCGTATGCCCTGCATTTTTCATCCAGCGGCTTTATCCGTACCGCATCGTGTCCCAGGGGACCGTCATACCCCTCCGGAAGATCTTTCTCATAGAGCAGATATCCCTTCTGTGTATACGCCCAAAATGCCGCCTCATAAGAATCCGCTTCTTTTATCTCCGGCTTCTCCCCCTGCCAGTCGAGTGCTGTCTTTCTCACTTCAAGCTTTTTCTCCTCCGCGGCAAAATCTATACGCAGCAGTTCTCCGCTTTTCCGGATCTGGATCAAAAAAGCAGACACCTTCTCCCCATTCTCTGCCTTCTCACAAAATTCTTCCATAATTTCCGGATTCTCCATATTGATCTGATTCTCCATATCCACGACTGCAAATCCTGCGCTTCCTATACACGCTGCCATCTTCTCTCTTGTCCCTATCTCCATCCATTCATCTGCGTTTTCTGCCTCTGTGTATATTTCCCTATACTCTTCCAGTACGTTTTCAGGGAGAAATTCAGCCTTCTCATTCTTCTGCCCCCTGACATTGTCATCCACCAAAAGCTTCCCGCACCCCGCCAAACTTACGCATAAAATAAGAATGAAGAACATCCGGCGCCCTTCGGTTGTTCTGTTTCTCATATACTATCCTCCTTATTATTACATTTGTAAGATTAAAATCCAAAGAAAAATCATGCCTTTTCCGGCACGATTTTCTGGATGCTTGTCTAAAGCTTACACTTATATGGCCTCAAAGTCAATAGAAAACATGAGGGGGCAGAAAAAATACTTTCTGCCCCGGTCTTTACATCAAAGCCAACATCGTTTATGCATCCAGGCAGTCATTAAGCTGACAGGACACATTCTGTAATTTTGCCTGAAGTACGATCTCCAGTCTGGAAACCGTCCCGATCATACTTGTCACAGAGCTATTGAGCTTGAATAATTCCTCATTGGTCACGTCTTCCAAATTGATAAACGCCTGCATTTTCTGTCCCTCTGCATTTAGAATGCGGGCAAGGGCGGCTTCCTGCAGCGCAACGGATTCTACCAAATCTACAAGGGCCCGGCATCTGGGTGTCAGAATGCTTATCGTTACGGTGGATGAGTTATTGTCCGGATTGGGGTCCGGTGTGGAAGAGGTCACAACAGCGGTGTTTACAATAGTTCCCGCTGCCTGAGGGCTTACGATTCCCCGGATGAGGATAATCCGGTTTTCTCCCGCTTCAAGGGTGCCAAGACTCAGTCTTCCGCTCCACGGATTGAAAACAGTACCACCATTTACGGAATATTCCGCATCTGTAAGGGATGGGGGTACTGCATCTGTTAAAAGAACATCTTCAGCCGGAGACGGGCCTGCATTTGACACAGTAATGGTATAGGTTAGCTGTACCCCCTGTCCCGCAGTGCTTTCACTGGCTGTCTTTACCACAGACAGATCCGCCAGCGCCCCCGATATCAATACCGGGACCTCATTGGATTCCACCTGGAAAGCAGCAGGGATTCCGCCCTCCACAGGCGTATAAGAGTAATTAATGGTTGCGCGGTTGATCGTGGGATTCTCTTCCGGTACCGCATTGGCCACTACAGAAAATCTGACCGCTGTAGTCTGACCGCCGGCAATATCGGGCAGTGAAAATCCCTCCGCCGGGTCTGCCTGCGGAAATGTGGTTCCATTGATGGTCACACTGCCCGGAACGAATGTCAGTCCCTGGGGTACCAAATCACGGAAGAATACATCTGTAAGCGGATTCTCACAGGTATTTGTCAACGTGACAGTATAATCAAAAATTTCTCCGATACCTGCAGCCGAGGTACTGGCAGTCTTCACCGGAACAAATTGGCGTACCTCTATTTCCTGGAATGCCACATCATCAATGGCATAATCATTCCCGATCACCTCGGGGCCTTCACTCAAAAATTCCACTGTGAGACTGGTATTGTTCCCGGAGTTGAGGACTGTACCGAACTGCTTCCATTCCGGTGCATTTACATTTGGCGGAATCAGCAGGCCCAGCGTTGCGCTGTATAAAATATTACCGTTTCTGTCCAGAACCCGCACGCCCAATTCCGGATTGGGATAACCTGTAACCCTGAACAGATTCAGTATCCATGCAGTAAACAGATAGCTGGTGTTTTCCTCAACATCCACCGCGGCACGGAAAAATACAGCGCCGGGGTTGTATCCGTTTACCACCATCATTCGTCCTGTTTCATTGCCTTCCGTATGGTCTGCGATCCGCCACCATGCGCCAATCTGCTCACTTCTGGCATCATTCATAATATTTTCTACTGTATATTCCCCGCCCATAGGCGCAAAAACATCCGGATTCGGCAGCACATAAGTGAAATCCGGCGTCACATCAGGATATGGCTCAACCGGTACTCCTGTATTGGCAGGCGTCCCCGCCGGGAAACTGCCGAAAGTGCCGTTATCCGCGGCTTCAATGAGATTTTCCCCTGATACCACCGCACACAGATCTACAAGTGCCCCAATAGGCGTATAGATCACCGGGCCGTTCAGAAAGTTCTGATTCATCACATCTGCCATGTCCACTGTCACAAACAGAGTATCCGGCGTCACTGAGTCAAGATTGGTTGAACCGACAGGCGGATTCGTCACCGTACTGATGGGCGGGTTCACACCCTGCGGTATGCTTCCTGTCTCCGCATCGGCAAAATCCCCCGGTGATGGAATGCCTCCCTGTGTTCCGTAGGATTCTACCACCCTGTAATTTCCCGGGGGTACATTGATAAAAGAATAATTTCCATTTACATCCGTGAGAACGGTAAGCCTTTCATTGGTGTCCACATTCTGCAAAACAACCGGAATATTGGCAATTCCGGAATCTCCGCTGTTGACAGTTGCACTTCTGTCCCGGTCAAATATCACTCTGCCTGCTACTACTGCCATCAGCTTTCCCCTCCTGTTCCATTCATACTGCTGCTCGTCACAGAAGGACAACGGACAAACAGCTCTAATTTACTCTGGAGTATCAGCTCCAGCCTTGTGACCGCGCCTGTTATGAGTTCCGCAGACCGGTTCATCCTCATCAGGTCCTCCGGAGATGTTCCCTCCATGGAAATAATCGTCTCCATCTTTTCCCCCTCCGCGTTCAGAATGTGGGAAAGTGAAGTTTCCTGCATCGCAACTGATATTATCAAATCTGTTACAGCCTGGTCCAGCGTAGTGTCCCCCGGCATAATAATGGGCATACCCATAAAATATCCCCCTAAATATTCATATTCTGAGCAAATATCTGCTCATTATTTATATATATGCAGGTACTTGCCTCCAGTTAATAGGACAGGATATTGGACAATAAAACATCCTGTACCGTCATCCGAAAACCCGCATATATTAAATACAAATATGCTGCCATTCCGGTGCTGTCCGGTAACTGTCCTGCTGTTTTCCGATGTGCATCTGCATGGAAACGGACTTTAGAGTGAATTTGAAACTTTAATCCTGCCCGCAGTTTATCACTGTCTGCGGAGAATGATTTTCTAATACGCTCTGGCTTTTTTTAATCAGGGAGAAATATATGAATCAAAAAATAGAACCTCTAACTATAGCCAGTTTGGCTGAGGAAATATATGGCACGGATATATCCGCTGCAGATATCTGTAAAATGAATATAAGTGAAATGAATATTTCTGAAATGAATTGCAGGTGCAAAACCGATCGGGACTGTAATTCTAAGGGCTGCTGCAAATCTGACTGCAATTGTGATTCTAAAGTATGCTGCAAGCCCGACTGTGACTGTGATTCTAAGGGTTGCTGCAAATCAGGCAGCAATTGCAAAACCGACTGTGACTGCGATTGCTGCCCCAAGTGCTGCAGTTCCAAATGTGATTGTGAACCCGGGTGCTGCTGCAAACCCGGCTGCGACTGCAATTCCAAATGCTGCTGCAACCCTGACTGTGACTGCAATTCCAAATGCTGCTGCAACCCTGACTGCTGCTGCAGTTCCAAATGCTCCTGCAGACCCGACTGCGGCTGCAGTTCCAAATGCTGCTGCAACCCTGACTGTGACTGCAGTTCCAAATGCTCCTGCAACCCTGACTGCAACTGCAGTTCCAAATGCTCCTGCACCACTGACTGCAACTGCAGTTCCAAATGCTCCTGCAGACCCGACTGTGATTGTAACTGTGACTGTGATTCCAGCTGTGACTGTGATTCCGACTGTGACTGCAACTGCAATTCCTGTTCCGACGCTGCCTGTGCCATCCTGAAGTCAATCGCCAGGACGGAAAATGCTTTGGCCCACATCCTGAATGCAGAAGGTGAAAAACTACAGAAAGCCATCGAACTGGCCGACAACATCTGTGACCTTCTGAAAGTCAATCAATCCGTCCAACAGACTGTCACCAAAGTCACTTTCCTGGAACAGGTACTCTATGCCAAGCTGGAAGCGCTGGAGTGCTGCTGCTTTGATTGTCCCACAGACAACAGCGAACCGGAGTCATAAACACCCTAATTCCTAATCCGAAATGTCCTCCCGGCTACCCGGTAAACCACAATACAGGCCACCACACAGTAAATCAGACAAAAGCAGGTAACGACCGTTCCAAACACCAGCGTACTCATCCTTAAGTTCATGAACATAAAGCAGACAATATAGGTCGCCCAGGTGACAATTTTGTAAGTCCCCCCGACCACCTCTGTCCCCGCATTATAAGGCTGCAGCAGATAATAACAGGTCAGGTAATGCACGGAAAAGAACGCACTCATAGCCATCACTGACACAAACAGCAGCAAATAATTCACAGGATTATCCGTCCCCCCGGAGAAGTACAGCAGCACCGGCAGCCCCACACCGATCACCGACGCGGGCAGCAGATTCACCTTCACGATCTCTCTGAGCCGGATGCGGAACAGCTTCAGAATAAATTCCGGCTTCTTATAAAAAGAGTATGTGAGCATACTGTGGTCACAATTCATAAACAGCGCCTGCGTAAAACTTGTCCCCCGGTTTATCATATACATAATAAACACAAAGTACGGCAGAAACACCATAAGCATCCTGTTGATCTGTTTCCTGATATCCTCGTTTACCTGAAACAGGAACAGAATCCCCACAAACAGAAACAGACAGATAACCGCCTGCCTCTTCACCGATTTCCAGAGGATTTTCTGATGCCTGCGCACAAAAAGCTCATTAAAATACTCAAATCCCTTTCTGCTGCTGGTAATTCCGGTGTCCTGGCTGATAAGCTTACGGTTCTGCTCCTCAACCGCGGCCTTTACTGTTGCTTTATAATCCATACCGTTTCTGAATTTTGCCAGAAGCTGCTGATACAGGGTTCTGTACTCATCGAACCGCCCCATATAAACTGCCGCCCCGCAAGCCGCCGCCACGGAAAGCACCATGAACGCTGCCATAAGCCACATAGGCAGAAGCACTCCCAGATAAGGAAGCCCATAAGCCGCCGCAAGCAGGACTGCTGTCAGTATCCATCCCAGCTTACCGGGAAGATTCTCATCCCTGCTCTCCCCTGTCCTTTTAAAATCAACCAGATAGTTCCAGGCTATCAGCATCTTCACTGACGCGATAAAAAACGGAAACAGCAGGCAGCACCACAGCGGAATATTTCTCTCCACCCCAAACCAAATGGTAAAAGGCAGAAATCCCAGGATGCACTTTCCCACCGCATAGGCATAGTTCGTCAGAGTATAGGACCTGGCATCCATACGCATTAAGATCATGGCATAATACTTATCATTACTGGGATTGAACATATAGGTATTCATATAAGACCCGACCAGACTCAGAAAGAACAAAATATGTACAAACAGTCTTCCGTCCCCTGTGTTCTCATAGAGCATCCCCAACCCGAATACCATGATCAGAAGATATAAAACCTTCCCCAGAAAAGTTCCCGCGATTTCCCACAGGCCGGACAGTATATTGGCAAATATCTTCAGCCCCTGGCTCCTGTACAGGCTCTGGGGCAGAATCTTCCTGACAAGGGGAATCTGCTTCAGGGAATAGAGGATCGTGTTCACACGGTATGTATTTTTCAGCGAAAAAGAAATACGAAACGTCCTAATCATTCTCTTCCTCCTTCAGTGCCCGTATGATCTTGTCCTTAAATCCGCCATTATCCAGATTAGACGGATCTACCACTTCCAACTCTCCATGGTTGAGGATCACGATCTCATCACACAGGTCAAGAGCCAGCTCCATAATATGTGTGGAAAAAATAATGATCCTGTCCTTTTTCAATGAGCGCAGAAGCTGCTTCATCTCCTCAGCCACCACCACATCCAGGGATGTGAGCGGCTCATCCAGAAGCAGAAGCTTTGGCTGTGCGATGATATTGATCAGCATCTGCATCTTATTTTTCATACCATGGGAGTAGTCTTTGAGAAGCCTATCCCTGTCCTCCTCATCAATGTTCATAATGGAAAAATACTCATCCAAAGCTTTTATATCCGCAATACTCTTTTCATTGATATCAATAAAAAATTTCAGAAATTCCCTTCCTGTAAGAAATTCCGGGACAGTGGGCGTAGACAGGACATAACCGATATCCTCCGCCGCTAATTCCGCTCTCTCCCCGTTCTCCTGCAGGAAGAAATCCCCTCCGTCCGTCTTCAGGTCCCGGTTCAGACAGTTAAAAAGTGTGGTCTTGCCTGCCCCGTTTCTTCCCAGAAGTCCGTAGATCTTTCCACTGTCAAAAGTAAATGTAATATCCTTTAGTACCTGCTTTTTCTCAAAGGCTTTTGAAAGATGTTCTATGACAAAATTCATGCTGTTTCTCCTCTCCTGCTCTGCCCTTATGCCTTGAAATAATAGACAATTATAAAGTGATATGTCTATTATACCAGAACTTCCCATTCTGTCACGTGAACATTTTGTTACATTATGCCGGGCTGCCCGGTATTCCCCGCACAGGGATATGCCGGACAGCCCGGGGGATGTGTCATTAATCACATGTTATGGAAGAAATCCCGGTACACCCTGCTATTTTCCAGAGGGATCGGCCTTCCCGGTTCACAGCAGCAGCACTGTTTTACCGGCGTGGTTATGGTAACGCTGTCATCCGGATAGTATTCCTCCGAACCTGCGCGGAATACGGATGCGGTGTTGGTGATAACCCCGCAGGCTCTGCCATGGACCATCCCCGCAATGAGTATGGTCACAGTTTCTCCCTTCCTGATCGTTCCGATCGCTTCTGACCCATTCCACTCTGACCAGGTCCTGCCTCCGTCTGCGGAAAACTGCAGATTACAAAGTTCCCGCGGAATGTAATCCGTGAGCACCACATCTTCCGCGTCTGCGGAACCGCTGTTCTCCACCAGGATGGTGTAGATCAGATATTCACAGGGTATGGCGCAGTCCGGATACGCGGTCTTGGTGATAAATAACTCCGGCATGGGCGCGATGGGGGTCACAAGCTCGAACCTGTTGTTGTCAGGATAGGGGTCCCTGGT
Source organism: Blautia sp. JLR.GB0024 (assembly GCF_037000545.1). Lineage (NCBI taxonomy): Bacteria > Bacillati > Bacillota > Clostridia > Lachnospirales > Lachnospiraceae > Blautia > Blautia sp. JLR.GB0024. The sequence goes on from NZ_JBANBF010000011.1 coordinate 122,204, forward strand.
ACTGCTGCTTACCTCCACGGTATTTACCAACTGTCCCGTGGCATTATGGGGCACAAATCCCCTGAGCAGCAGCCTTACAAAAGTACCCGCAGCCAGAAATTCCGTTGTCCATGAGCCGCTGAAGGGTTCCCAGTTCTCCCCATCATCTGCGGAGACCTCCAGGTTCACCAGAACGGCCGGCATGGCATCCTCCAGAGTCACCTGCACGGCATCCGATGGTCCCAGATTCTTTACCGTAACTTCATAGGTGACCGGTACGCCGGGTTTGGCGGGATTCGGTTTTGCCGTCTTTCTCACAGACAGGTCTGCCGACACATCCACCACCACTTCCGCCTCATCTGTGTTATTGCCCGGGTTCGGGTCCGGTGTATCCGAACTGACAGACACTGTGTTGCGAAGTGTGCCCGTAAAGGACGGCTCTGTCCTGCCTCTCAGGGAGATTTCCGCACTTTCCCCTGCTTCCAGAGATGTGACGGCATAGGAACCGCTCCAGGGAAGCCAGGTCCTTCCGTCGTCTATGGAATACTCTGTCTCCATCAGATACGGGGACGCTGCATCCCGGATGATAACATTTTCAGCCCTGCCGGGTCCCAGGTTGCCGGCTGTTATGGTGTACACAACTCTCTGTCCTGCTGTGATGCTGTCCGGATCTGCTGTCTTGCTCACTGTCAGATCTGCGCCCGGTTCCACTGTGACTGTATCCTCGGATGAATTATTATCCGGGTTCGGGTCCGGTACGGATGAAGTCACCACCGCCGTATTCGTCACTGTTCCGGTAAATCCGGGGGCTGCCGTACCGCGAAGCTGTACCGTCACACTGCTTCCCACCGGGAAATCGGGCCAGGTATAGGAGCCGCTCCAGATATTCCACACGCCTCCCCCATTCAGGGAAAATTCAGCGTTCACGATCTCCGCCGGCACTGCATCCGTCAGTGTGACATTTTCCGCATCCGATGGCCCTTTGTTTTCAAGCACTATGGTAAATTCGATTCTCTGTCCTTCGTATACTGCGGCCTGGACTGCCCTTTTTATCACGGACAGGTCTGCGGACCGGTCAATGGGAACTTCTATGGTATCTGTATTGTTAGAAAGGTCCGGGTCCGGTGTCTCAGACTGCACCTCAGCCCTGTTGGAAAAACTGCCTGCGGCCGACGCCGAAAGCATTCCTCTTATATGGAATGTCACACTGCTGCCGGAAGGCACACGAAATACATCGGTCTGCCCGCTGAATACCTGCCAGGACGCGCCCTGGTCATAAGATATCTCAGGTCTTTCCAGTACCGCCGGAATATTATCCGTCATCCTGGCATTCAGCGCGTCATCCGGCCCATGATTTGTGACTTCTATCAGGAATTCCACCTGTTCCCCTGCAACAGCCGGAGAAGGGATTGCTTTCTTAGTGACAGACAGATCAGCCGAACGGTTAACCGGAGTTACCACTGTGGACGTGTTGTTATCCGGATTGTCATCCTGGGAGCCTGTTGTGATGCGGGCGGTGTTCTCCACCTCAGTGGCTGTGCCGCTGCGGAAGATGCCGCGAATAAGAACCACCCGCGCCTCGCCGGCCTGCATCTCCCCAATCTCCAGGCTTCCCGTCCACGGATTCCATGTTCCTCCGTTGTCTGTGCTGTATTCAGGATCAAAAATCTCTTCCGGGATATCATCCGTCAGACGCACTGCAAGAGCAGGATGAGGACCCTGGTTTCTGATCACAATGCGGTAGGTGATCCGTTCCCCCTCATTGAGAGAATCCGGTTCAGCCGTTTTCTCCACAGATAGATCTGCCAGCGCCTGGATTTCTATGATATAGTCCTCCACCTCCCCGTCAGACGCAGGCCCTACGCTTCTCGTGTCCTGTCCCAGCAGTGTCCCCTCCGGCAGATCATCCGTGGTCAGGCGGAGTCTTAAAAATGTATGCCCCGGCCGAAGGCTGGCGGAAGGCGGAACCGTAAAATCCAGGGAAATCATCTGGGTCTGGGAACTGGCCGGCACGACCCGGTGTACCGATTCCTCCTCCTCAAAAAGCCCGTTGTTGTTAAAATCGATCCACCCGTACAGATTCGCAGGGGTGCCCGTAAGGTTTCTGACCCCCGCAAGTACATGATATGTGCTGTCTGTCACATGCAGGGAAGCCAGAGGAACAGTCAGGGCATCATCCTGTATCCGGCGCACCAGATCATCCCCATCCGCTGCGGCATTCTGATGTGCTTCTGTCTCCCCGGTTACCAGAAGTCCCAGAGTCAGCCCGTCAACAATTCTGTGGCGCGGCCCGTCACTGGCAAGCAGCGTATTATAATTCCCGCTTCCCGCTGTGCCTCCGATATCAGGCGCATCACCAAAATCTACCTCTAAAGCCGCATACGGACACATGGTACCATCCTGGTATGCATTCTGTACGGTTGCGGAAAACCGGGCTGCCTGCGCCCTGTCCTGTTCGATCAGGTACCGGTAAATGGTTCCGTCCCCGCCTGCCACCGCATAGAGCACCCCATTCCGGTCCATGACCGCTGCCCCGAAAGTACTGCCCGGATCAGGCCCTGTAGTATCAAGGGCTGTCACCTGACCATCAGTAAAAATCCGGTACACGGTTCCGTCATCCGCTACCCCATACAGAACATTTTCCTGTGACTGCCACACCCAGTCTCCGATCTTAAGGGGCTGTGTGAGCGCTGTGCCGTAGTTCTCCGTCTGCTCCCCATAACCGGCAGCCGGTTCAACCAGTCTTAAATACGTGGGGGAACCCGGCCTCAGATCCACGGTATAAAATCTCTGCTCCCCTGACGCATACAGATAATAATACCCGTTCAGATCCAGGGTCCCCACATCATAAAAAGCCGCAGGCAGTCCCCGGGGCCTGGGTGTCAGGACCTCCGCCGCGCCGCTGCTGTCCACCCGGACAAACTGGCCGCTTTTCTGGTCATATCCGTAAATATAAGAATCCAGCACATTGTAGCCAATGGCGTTTATCTCTCTCTCAGGAACCAGGGTTCCCCGAAGCTTTGCCCTGCCGGTCACCATCTCTACCTCATACCAGCTTGTGGGCCTCCCGGAAAACAATATCATTTTAGAATCACATGGAAACGGCGCACCGAGTGCTGTCCGCCCCTCTGCACCGCTGTTTTTTTCTGCCATCCTCATACCTCCCGCTTATGTTTCGGTTTTTGCCTCCTATAACATATTCGGAAGTGGGACGAAATGTTCTTCATTTTTATTTTATTGTGTGGTAAGATAAGAACGTGTAAATAAAAGAAAACAGGAAGTGTACATAAGCATTATGAAAAAACCATTTTTTTACCGGGGGCTGTATTACGCGGCAGGACTTTTGCTGCTGGCCCTGGGGATTTCCCTGAACACCAAATCCGGACTTGGTGTCTCTCCCATCATATCCGTCTCTTACAGCATCTCCTCCATCTGGAATCTGAACTTCGGAGACATGACATTTATCCTTTACAGTATTTTTGTCCTGGTGGAAATGTGCCTCCACATTGTCCGCAATAAAAAATACTCTGCCAGAGGAGGGCAGGTCCTGGCTCATGCCAACCGGACGAATCTGAAGCTGGTACTTCTGATGGATGTGCTGCAGCTTCCCCTGAGCCTTGTCTTTACCCGGTTTCTCAATCTTTTCTCAGACAGGATCCCGGAATTTGAGACGGCTTACGCAGGCAGCTTTTGGGGCAGTTTTGCCGGAAGGATCCTTATTTTACTTTTTGCCATAGCGCTGACCGGAGCCGGGGCTGCTATGTCCCTGAACATGCGCGTGATCCCCAACCCGGGAGACGGTATTGTACAGGCGATCGCGGACTGCACCGGCTGGAAAGTGGGATTTACCAAAAACTGTTTTGACCTTCTGAATATCTCCTTCACCATTGCAGTCAGCCTGCTGTTTGCCGGACATCTCACAGGCATCGGTCTCGGCACCGTGATCGCTGTGATCGGTGTGGGGCGGGTAATCGCTGTGTTCAATCACCTTACTCAGGAAAAGATGCTGTCACTGGCAGGGATGGCAGAGACATGTATGTAAATAACTGCGGCAGCAGAAACGGGACATCGAAACCATCCCCTTCTGCTGCCGCAGTCTTTTTTCTTCTTCTCAGTACCACCGAACCAGCGGCAGTTCATTATTGATTCCCTTTGACGCCAGTATCTGATGGATATCTATCACACCGTTGTGAAAAGTGGCCGCACAGGATGCAAGATATAAGTCCCACATGCGGACAAATTTCTCATCAAACATTTCTCTCACTTCATCTGCGTGTTCTTTAAAATTCTTCTCCCAGCACAGAAGTGTGCGGTTATAGTGATTCCGCAGGTTCTCTACATCCATCACATGAAAGCCGTCCTCCGCCAGATAGGAGACCATTTCCCTGAGGCTCGGCACAACACCGCCGGGAAAGATATATTTCTTGATCCAGGGGTCCCCGGGATGCTCTTTTAACTCACTGATAAAATGCAGAAGAAGCAGACCTCCAGGCTGCAGAACGTGGCTGATACAGTCTGTAAACAGCTTGTAGTTCTCACGTCCCACATGTTCCGCCATGCCCACACTCACAACCCGGTCAAATCTCCACTCACTTTTCTCAAGCTCCCTGTAATCCATAAGCTCCACTGTGAGCAGGTCCTCCAGCCCTTCCTCCTGGATTCGTTTCCGGAATTCTTTATACTGTTCTTTGCTCAGAGTGATTCCTGTGCCTTTGACCTTATATTTTTTAGCTGCCTCTATGAGAAGAAATCCCCAGCCGCATCCGATATCCAGCAGGCTCATCCCCTCTTTCAGATACAGTTTCTGTAAAATATAGTCCACCTTATTGACCTGTGCCTGGTACAGTGTATCATCCTCATGAAGAAAATATCCGCAGGAATAGCTCATAGTCTCATCCAGCCAGAGCTTGTAAAAGTCGTTTCCTATATCATAATGGCTCCTGACTTCTTTCTGCTGGTTCTTTTTCGTTGTGGAGGAGAAAATGAGCTTTTTCAGAACCTTTCGATCCGTGGAGAACTTATCCATCTGCCCCAGAAAATGATCCAGCGCCTCGTATAAATCCCCTTCTATTTCCAGATCATCGTTCATGTACGCCTCTCCCAATGCCAGGGAGGTGCTCGTGACCAGCTCCTTCATGGGAATCATTTTATGGCAGTTTACCGTAAACAGGGGACTTCCCTCTCCGATCAGATACTCCTTCCCTGATGCTTTCACCAGAAACGGATATTCATCAAATTTTTTTAAAAATTGTATCATCATGTTTTCTTCCAGCATTTTTCTTCCTCCTTGCTGCCGCGTATTCGCGTTTAAAGCGGTTCTGTATGGATTTTTACACGTTGCTGCAAAGTTACCGTACAGTTCCATTTTTAACATATTTTAACCGGTTCATACATTTTAAAACCTCTCTGGCGGATGTTACACCTTCTCTCCGCGGCAAACTGCAGGTCCGCTGTCACTATTCCGCTTCCCAGAACTATCACTGCCGCTGCCCGCATAACAGAAGCAGATGACGGATATAAATGAACGCGGCTGCCACACCTGCCGCTTCTAACAGAACCACCGGAACCTGTTCCAGCAGCGTTCGATACCAGCTCGCTGCCAGCCCCATAAGAAGAAGGTTCCCGATGATCCAGACACTGCTCACTGCCGACCCCCACGCGATTTTCTTCCCCCTCACAATTCCGAGAACCAGAAGAAGGGAAAAGATCATCAGGGAGGCAAAGGCCATTGCCAGCAGCCTGGGAACATCCGCCTGAAATCTGACAGCCAGAATGCATGCATACCCCAGATCAAATCCAAGCCCCATCAGGCTGTTGAAAAACATACGCGCAGCCATCGGATAAAAAGAAGTATATTTGCAGCTCATATGCTGTTCACAGGTCTGCTGCTGCTTTTCCTTCACCAAAGAGAGATAAAAAATGGCTGCATAGAGAACCGGGGCTGCAGCAAAAACAGCGCCTGAAGCAGTCACAGCGCCAATCCCCACCATCTTCAGCCCGATATAGAAAAAGAGCACCATAAGGATAAAGGACAGCAATAAAATATCCGTCATATGCGCATACAGATGCCGGATACCGGTTCCGCAGAACATCTCCCACAAAAAAGAATCCAGTCCCTCCTGCCTGGGCATCCGGCTCAGTTCCCCTGCCAGTTTCAGATTCTCTTCTTTTCGCTCTGCTTTTTCCCACACAGCTTCTAAAAGTTCGTTTTCCGGCTGCATCATTCCTGTTCCCTCCTCTGCCTCTGCAATTTTTTCCTTGCCCTGTACAGTATTATCCTGACCTGGGCAAGATTTTTCCCCATGGCTGCCGCTATTTCCTGATAAGACATTCCCTCCACACAGAATAATATAAGCGCCTGTCTGTAATCCCTCGGCAATTCTTCGATCCATTGGAGAATTTCTGTGTATTCTTCCTTTTTCACATAAAGTTCCTCCGGCGACTGCTCTGACTGCCCCGGCACCTCAATCCTGGATGCGACCAGCTCCTCTGTCCTATGTCTGGCATTTTTTCTGATCTCATCCAGTGCCTTGTGCTTCACCACAGCCAAAAGATACGTTCTGAATGCACAGGACAGAGAAACCCTGGATCTATGCACATAGATATCCGCAAAACTGTCCTGTACAATATCAAGGACAGCCTGCTCATCCCCCAACATTTTCATGCAGAAGCGCACAGCCTCCCGGTAATGCCTGAGAACCAGCACGTCATAGGCCTGTCTTAAATTTTTATCCCTGACCAATTCCATGAGCTGGTCATCTGTCATACTGCTGAGCGCTTCCCGGGTCATATGGTTTCCTTTCTGTTTCCGAAAGTAAATATACTAAGTGTGCACGAAATAATGAAACATTCAATACCCTCTTCAATACCCTCACAGCCGCGAAATCGTTTACTTTCTGATTATTAATCGAAAGTATCATCCAAAAGTTACACTTATCTGCAAAAAAATAGAAAAAAGCCCTGAACCTTTAGATTCAGAACTTTTTCTCCCGCTCTCTTTTCACACCTTTATCTGCGGATTGCACTTTACCAGCTCCTCGATCAGCCGCTCCCTGTCCCGGACCGCACATATCATTTCCTGCCTTCTGCCCCTGATCTCAATCCTGTCCAGTGACGCCGCTGTGGCAGAAATGGGGTTACAGGTCCTGCGTATCTCCCTGATCTCTGAAATTTCCATGGAATCCTTCATGATCCCAAAGTAAATTGCCATCCTGTCTCCGTCAACCACTACATAATTCCTCACAACAATGGGAATGAATATGGCATTGTAGACGACCAGGGCAGCCACGATCTCAGCGGATACATCGCTGGATACCAGCAGTCCGTAAGCCATCGCAGCATTTCCCGCCAGAAGTATCATCCAGAACCATACTGCTATTTTCCCCTTAAATTTCATATAAAACCACCTTTCTCATGCATTCCCGTCAACATGTGCCATAAAAAGTGCTTTTCCTATGCAGTGTACTACAGTCAATTTCAGTATACACCATACAACCCATGGAAACAATGTAAGTAGTGTAAATTTTTGAAAAAAATGCTTGCAATTTGTATTTCCTTATGCTATTATAGTCCATGGTCGCTCCGATAAAACACGGCTCCATGGTCAAGCGGTTAAGACACCGCCCTTTCACGGCGGTAACAGGGGTTCAAATCCCCTTGGAGTCACTCAGGCGCCATAGCCAAGTGGTAAGGCAAAGGTCTGCAACACCTCTATCACCAGTTCAAATCTGGTTGGCGCCTCTTTTATTTATTTATCTTAACGGCTCCATGGTCAAGCGGTTAAGACACCGCCCTTTCACGGCGGTAACAGGGGTTCAAATCCCCTTGGAGTCATTTTTTACTTGCATATTTTTGAAAATGTGGTAATATAATATAGTGTAACACTTCTTCAAACAGAATAATATAGATATGGCGCCATAGCCAAGTGGTAAGGCAAAGGTCTGCAACACCTCTATCACCAGTTCAAATCTGGTTGGCGCCTCTGAAAAGTCCTGGAAATTCATTTTTCCAGGACTTTTTTTCTTGTCATATACCTGAGGATCAATGGATTGGCAGCTTTACTTTCCAGTTATATCTGTCATATGTCAGATTACGGGCAGCCTCCCTGAAATACCGCTCCTGCTCGTCAAAAAAAACACCCCATCCATCTGTGATCTTATCAATCTCTCTTCCTTCTATATTATGAATGGTCTGCCGGATCATCTCACCATAGATTCTGTCAAATTCTGCCTGTTCCATTTGAAACAATGTAAACGGATACGCCATGACCAGGCATTTCAATATCTTGAGATAACAATGTCCGACAGCGGGGGATGGACAGCGCTCCGCAATGAATGTTAAAAAGATATCCAAAAGCAGATACTCCTTTTTCCTTTCACAGATCGTCAAAAGAAACTGTCCCAGCTTATCTAACTCCTCAGCGGAAATACGCTTTAATGTATACCGGCAGACCGAACGAACCGTCAGCGCTACAAACTGCATACCGTCCAGAAAATATTTCAGTGCAAGCCGGACCACCTCCTGTGATGCCGTTACATCCTCTTTTCCCAGACAAACCTGTATGCCCTTTCCCTGGAAACTTTTCACTATATTGTAACCTGCCACAAAGTCAATCGTACGACGGATAGTGGCAACCGATACTCCATAATGTTCTGCCAGTTTCGGCAGAGACGGCAGATAACTTCCGATGGGATAATATCCATACAGTATTTCCTGTAGCATTTTAGCCCCAAGTGTATAGCGAATCTGGGAACGCTTATAATAAAAATTCCATTCAAAGGGAATCCCCGGATACTGGCCGTCCAGGAGTTTGGGATATTCGCTCTGAATCTTTTTATTCAATATCTTATCTACATTCACATAAACAGACTCTAATTCCTCTGTGAGAAATACCCCCATCTCCTCCTTTGGCAGTGTATCTAACTTTTCAATAATCTCTTCCAATGCCTCAAGTTTACCTAACATATATGGAATACGAGTATAGCGGTTCATTTCCCAGTAAAAATTCATGATCAAATAATTATCCAGATAGGCAAGTGCAGACGTATATAATCCTATGGAGACGGACATTCCGTCAAATTCATTATCTTTCATTTTCTTCCAGCGGTCCTTCAGGGAAGACTCGTCTCCTGCCGATATTCCCGCATTTAACAATGGAGCAAGCAGCAGCCGGTTCACCTGCCGCATATCCAAGAGTCCTTCCTTGCGGGCAGACCGATAGCGTGCGATATTCCTGAGATAGTCCTTTCCGGAAGCCTTATAAATCACTCTGGCCGCTTTCGGAGCGGAAATCTCAATATATCCTTCTTTCTCCAGAAGCTTCAGCGCAGTCCTGACAGTTGGCACAGCCAGCCGAAAATACTCACTGATCTTCTGCATAGGCGGAAGGCTATCTCCGTAAGAATAATAACCAAAGAGAATTCTGGTTACATAGAAATCATAAACAAGACAGTTCAGTTCACTTTTGGTTTTCATTCATTCACCTCTTAATTTTATCAATTTATTCTACCACATTTTATGTATACCTGCTACTGATTTTGGCTTTCCCGCATAAGACTGAATAAATCAATTGCTTATAAATTAAGGGTATGGTAAAATACAATAAGTATGTGAGCAGAGTTAAATTCACACATTACAGGGGAAAAAAACAAAAACATAAAACAATGGAGGTTGGGGGATGAAAAATATCAAAATAAGGAAAAAATTATTAATTTCCTATGCGGTAATTTTAATTTTTATGGTCATAGGATTTTCTGTCAGCATTGTAAATCTGGTTAATCTGAACTCTAAGGTCAAAGTTTTTTACAATGGACCGTTTATTGTTAACGACAGTGCCAGTCTGATCAACGCTAATTTCGAGAGAATGCAGAAAGCTACCTATCGTTCTATAGCAAATTCAGACACCAAGATCACCCGTGAAGCTACTGCCAATTCTCTGGATTCCGCAAACCTCATCCAGAACGAGCTTCCTGTTATCAAAGAACACTTTCAGGGGGACAGCCAGATCATAGAACGATTGGAAGACTGCCTCACAAGACTTACGCCCATGCGGGAACACGTTCTGTCCCTGGCTGCAGAAAACAAAACGGAAGAAGCCGCCACTTACATGGAAAATAATAATATTCTTGTGATCAAAGAAGCCCAGAAAGAGCTGGACAAACTGATAGAAAGCGGTAATTCCACAGGAAAGCAACTGATAAACGATTTACAGGAAAAACAGAGATTTGCCATTGAGATGCTGGTATTTTTGGGGGCTGCAAGCTTAGTGATCAGCATTCTTTTTGGTATTTACATTTCAAAAGGGATATCCTCCGGCATCCGCGAGCTGGAACAGGCAGCCAGAAACATTGCACAAGGAAAGCTTTCATCCACCAAGATCAATTACTATTCCAAAGATGAGATGGGATGCCTTGCAGAAGATATGCGCAGCATGGTGATGACGCTGACAGCGGTGATCCGGGACGAAACCTATCTGCTGAATGAAATGGCAGAGGGGAATTTTGACGTCAGCAGCCGGGCAGGGGACAGCTATGTGGGGGAATTAGATTCGGTACTCTCCTCTTTGCTTAAGATCAACACCAGTCTGAGTGAGACCTTACTGCAGATCAATCAGTCTGCAGAGCAGGTTGCCGCCGGTTCTGAGCAGGTATCATCCGGGGCACAGATACAGGCACAGGGAGCCGCCGAACAAACAGCCTCTATAGATACTCTTGTATCTGCGATCCATGACATATATGATCAGGTTGAAAATAATGTTAAAAGTGCAAAAGCTGTCCATGAAAATATAAAAACAGTGAGGAAAAGCGCTGAGGCAAGCCAACAGCAAATGCAGGATATGCTTTCTGTCATGGCGGATATTGGTGAAAGTTCAAAAGCCATTGAGATGATCATCAAGACCATTGAAGACATTGCCTTTCAAACAAACATCCTTGCATTGAACGCCGGAGTCGAAGCCGCACGGGCAGGCGAACATGGAAAAGGGTTTGCTGTTGTCGCCAAAGAGATTCGTAATCTGGCAAACAATTCCGCTGATGCTTCCAAAAATACAGCAGTGCTGATCAAAAAATCTCTGGAAAACATCGAGCGGGGAATAAAGAGCGCTGACCTTACCGCGGATTCTCTGCAGGAAGTCGTAAGGGGTGTTGGGAGTATAACAGAATCTATCAATTACATAACAGAAGCTTCTGTCAAACAGGAAGAATCCGTCCATCAGATCACCCAGGAAATGAATCAGATTTCAGATGTGGTGCAGTCAAATTCCGCTACTGCTGAAGAAAGCGCTGCTGCCAGTGAGGAACTTTCCTCTCAGGCACAACTCCTGAGCCAGCTTGTTGCTCATTTCAGATTAAGAAGCCCTGCAGAATAGAAGACCTTTCCGTATCATTCATGTCAAAAGGAGAAAGAACCAATGAAAACAGGAAAAAAACGCCCTGCACTTTCCGAGATAGGGATACTTGTAGTTTGTATACTGGCTGTCATTGTATCTGGTTCCAGCATATTTACGACCCTTCATATGCAGAAAATGGCGTCTGAGATATACGAACATCCCTACTCAGTCTCCAACGAAGCAAGAGCCACACGTTCACGTCTTTTGGATATGCGTTTCTTTATCATGAGCATGTTTTCGCAGGATGACCTGGATATGGATGATCTGCAGCAGACGCTGCAGGAACGTTATACTATGCAGTATGATGCCATTCAGGTGATCACCAGACAATACCTTGGACCGAAAGAAGACAGTGAAAATCTCCTGAAAGCTATGCAGGATCTGGAAACGACACAGAACGAAGCACTGCCCATTGTTATCACATTAGACAATGCTGCCATTTCAGAATATGTGGAAAAATTTCTGTATCCCAAATACGATGCCGTGAATGACGCCCTTACCGCAGTCATTGCCTTTGCGGACCAAAAGGTACAGAGTCTGGAAAAAAACTCAAGGATTATGGCTGTCAAAGCAACGGTTTCATCAGTTCTCCTCACTGTATTTCTTCCTTCCTATTTTTTAATTGCATTCTGGCGTGAGAAGAAAAATGTAAGGGAGATTCATTACCGGGAACATCTGTTTAATATACTTTCAGCAAACGTAGATGAAGTCTTTCTGATTCACAATCTGAACAATGATTCACTGGAGTATATCAGTACAAATTGTGAGCGTGTACTGGGAATAAAAGAAGATGCATTTACAAAAGAACTGGATGCGCTTCGTGAACGGGTCCTGGAGGAAGATAAGGCCTCATTCGATGAATTTGTACATCTGAAGGAACATGCAGACGGAAGGAGTATAGACTTTAGGATGCAGTTTCCTAACGGAGAAATACACTGGATGCGCCTTCAGATATTCCCGGAGACAGTTCATGGCAAGACCATCCGCTGCATTGTAACTGTTTTCGACCGTTCTGAAGATATGCGTATCAGGCAGACCTTAAACGATGCCCTGGTAAATGCCCAGAATGCCAATGCTGCCAAACAGAATTTTCTTTCCAGAATGAGCCATGAGATCCGTACTCCAATGAACGCTATTATCGGCATGACCACCATTGCCGCCACCTATATAACAGACCGCAGCCGTGTGGAGAGCTGCCTTGAAAAAATAGGCTACGCTTCCAAACATCTGATGACCCTCATCAATGATATTCTGGACATGTCCAAGATCGACGAGGGTAAAATGACCCTGACAAAGGAACCCTTTAATCTGGAAAGCGTGGTGGAATCCATTACTTCCATCATATATCCCCAGGCTGTGGAAAAACACCTGAATTTCAGTATCCCTCTGGCAGATCTCTCTGACACGGATCTGATTGGTGATTCTCTGCGGTTAAATCAAATACTGATCAACCTCCTTTCCAATTCACTTAAGTTCACACCGGAAGGCGGGACCATTACCCTGGAGATCCGGCAGCTTCAGAAAAAGAAAGGCCGGGTCCGTCTCCGTTTCACTGTGCGTGATACAGGTATTGGCATGAACAGAGAATTCCTGGACCGTCTGTTTCTGCCATTTGAACAGGAAAATGTATCTGCAGGACAGACATACAAAGGTACAGGCCTGGGCATGTCTATCACCAAAAATCTGATCACATTAATGGGAGGCACGATTGCCGTAGAAAGTGAACCGGGTAAAGGAAGCACCTTTCGGGTGGAACTGGATTTTGATACTCCCGCGGAAACGAACCGGGTCAGCCACTCTCCCCAGGCCATTCAATCTCTGCATGTCCTCATTGCAGACGATGACCAGGACAGCTGTCTTCATACCTCACTGACGCTGAAAAATCTGGGTATATCATCCTGCTGGGTACTGAGCGGCACAGAGTGTGTGGACAAGGTGATCGCTGCCCATAAAATTGGTGATGATTATGATGTATGTCTCATTGACTGGAGAATGCCTGATATGGACGGCATAGAAGTAACACGCCGGGTAAGGGAATATGTAGGCCCGGAAACCACGATCATCATAATCACAGCCTATGACTGGAGCTCCATTGAGAAAAGTGCACGTGAGGCCGGTGCCAATGCCTTCCTTTCCAAACCAATTTTCTCCTCCACACTCTACAATACACTGCTGTCTGTCACAGGCGCCGGCAAAGCTCCCTGCCATAAGAAACATGATTTCAAAAATCCTGAAACAGAAGGCCGCCGCGTGCTGCTGGCAGAGGATAATGAGCTCAACAGGGAGATCGCAGTGGAACTGTTAAACATAATGAAGCTGGATGTCACCTGTGCCTGCAACGGACAGGAGGCTGTAGACAATTTCCTGTCTGCTCCCGATGCCTTCGATATTATTCTAATGGATGTACAGATGCCTGTATTGAATGGTTATCAGGCCACTGAAATTATAAGAAAATCAGGTCACCCCATGGCAAAAACCATACCCATCATAGCAATGACAGCCAATGCCTTCCACGAAGATGTGGTGAAATCTTATGAAGCCGGAATGAACGGTCATCTGGCAAAACCAGTTGACTTTGATCAGTTATATCAGACGATAAAGGAGAAACTTCTTATAAAGTAAAACCACCATTATGTCTAATATTTGCCTCATAATTTCCCATATTTGATTAATTGTGCACATAAGCCCCATCCCCTATAATATTAGTATAAACCAACGGACATACAAAATAGAGAAAGGAGTTTATACTATGTTATCAAAAAGACAGAATTTATTAGAAACCATCCGCGGAGGCCATCCTGACAGATATGTGAATCAGTACGAAGCCATCGCCCTTCTTTTCGGTACCCCTTACTCCGTAAGGAATGCCATGCCCACAAAGGGCGGCCCCAATGTTAAAAACGCATGGGGTGTCACCATTTCCTTCCCGGAAGGAATGCCGGGGCCTTTCCCGGTTCACGATGAGGAGCATATTGTCTGCAAGGACATCACACACTGGAGAGATTATGTGAAAGCACCTAACGTAAAATTCTCCGCAGAAGAATGGGCTCCTTTTGTCGCAGAGGCTGAGAAAATTGACCGTGACGAATATTTTGTAGCTCCCTTTGTAGCACCGGGTATCTTTGAGCAGTGCCATTATCTTCTGGAGATCCAGAACTGTCTGATCCAGTTCTATGAAGAACCGGAATATATGCATGAGCTGATCGACTACATCACAGACTGGGAGCTGGCATACGCGGAAGAGATCTGCAAATACTTAAAACCGAATGCCCTCTTCCATCACGATGACTGGGGTTCCAGGAGCAGCTCCTTCATCTCCCCGCAGATGTTCAAGGAATTCTATGAGCCGGCTTATAAGAAGGTTTACGGATATTACAAGGAGCACGGTGTTGAGGTTGTGATCCATCACTCCGATTCCTATGCAGCCAATCTGGTTCCTTCTATGATCGAGATGGGCATAGATATCTGGCAGGGCGTTATGAGTACAAACAATATCCCTGAGCTGATTGAAAAATACGGCGGACAGATCACATTCATGGGCGGCATTGACAGCGGCGAAGTGGACAGGGAAGACTGGAGCAGAGAACACATTGCTCAGGAAGTAGAACGTGTCTGCAGAGAAAACGGCACAAAATTCTTTATCCCCTGCAATACCATGGGCGGCCCGGAATCTATCTTCCCGGGCGTATATGACACGATCACGGAAGAGATCGCCAAAGTCAGCGCTAAACTCTTCTGACATAAATACACCCCCGAAAAGGAGACAGATTTATGCCGGATAAAAAAGAGCGAAACGGTCTGAGTACCCCCTTAAAACGGTTCTTCGGCGTGGGCGATTTCGGCTTTACGCTGATGTCCAATATTGATACGTTTTACGCAACCTACTTCTTTACGAATATTGCAAAGTTTTCCCTGGGTGTCATCACTGTGATGACGACCATCTCCGCAGTGGTGGATGCTATCCTCTCCTGCTTGTATGGTCCATTTCTGAACAAGATAAAACCCAAGAGATGGGGGCGCTACCGCTCCTGGCTGATCCTGACGCCCTGGATGGTCCCCTTCCTGTATGCCATGCAGTTTATAAAAATAGGCAACGGGCTGGCTGCCGCCATCTTCGTCACGGTGGCTATGATCACCAGCCGAATTGCCTGGAACATTCCATTCATTGCCAATGTTTCCATGATCAACATTGCAGGTAAGACTCCAAAAGAGAGAATGACCCTGTCCTCTACCAGGATGGTGTGGACATCCCTGGCCTCTGTGGTATATTCCTACGCCGGGCCTGCCGCTGTCTCTGTCTTTGCCGCGTGGCTTGGGGAGAAGAATGCCTATGCTGCCACTGCATTTGCTTTTTCCGCATTGATGGCAGCGGGATTTTACGCCCATTTCAACATGTTCAAGGGCTATGAGATGACCAAAGAGGAAGAACTGCAGAGGATGGCCGGACAGGCCCGTTCTGCCCAAACGGCACCAAATGCCCAGAAAGTCCGGGCGCTGGATGCCATCCGGTGTAATCCGCACCTGCTGTGGCTGTTCCTGTCCTGCATCACAAAATACATTGTGCTCTTCCTGGTGAACGGGCTGGCTATCTACTATTTTACATATGTGGGCCAGAATGCCGCGCTGCTGACCACCTTTGTATTTGCCGCCAACCTGCTTGGCGTTGTGGCTTCCTACATATCAAAATTCATCGTTGGCAGATTCACCGCGAAGAAGACCGTGGTCTGTTCCTACTTTCTGATGGCAGTTATCGCCACAGGCGCGTTCTTTGCTTACAGTCAGACCTGGGTGGTCATGGCCGCCATGTGTGCAGTCATGTTCATACTTGTACTGACCAATGCCTGTGACCCGGAGCTCTTCTCCAACTGCGCGGCCTACAGCGGAAAAAAACTGGGCTACGATGTGACCGGAACGGTCATGGGACTTTTAACGGTACCGATCAAAATCGGTATTGTGTCAAGAGGCATTTTGATTTCTGCCTGTCTGGCGCTTGCGCAGTTCAGTTCAGAGACAGACCCCTCCATGGCTTCTTTGCAGCTTCAGAGAGGCATCAGCATGGGATTTATGATCATTCCGGCTGTTGTGATCCTGCTAGGTGCCGTAATTCTGGCGTTTGGCTACAAATTAGACCAGGATACGTGAAATCAGCACTGGTAAAATGCCCTCCCATACGATAAAATAAGAATCAAGTAAAGATTTTCAAAATCCGTCCATTTTCCGGCGGGCTGCGCAGCCTTTGCCGGAATCCGGATGGATTTTGCCATGTTATCTGAGATTTGGAGGGAATACCATGAGTGAAAACTACAACGCGTCCGCAGGCCTTCTGCTGAGCATGCAGATCTTATATGAAAAACTGAAGGAACGTGAAATACCGGTTTCCCTGCTGCCGCCAAACGAGGAACCATGCCTGACCGGCATACAGTTCTATACCGGACAGCAGGATCTGTCCCGGGCCTTTCTTTATCTTGCTGACTGTAAAACCCTGTCCTCCCATCCTTTTTTGCTGCCTGACGGTTTTCTGGCCGTGGCCGGGGAACCCGAAAAAGGAACCTTCCACGCATCCTGCAGCCTCCTTATATTTCCCGATGCCATGTCTCTGCCGGAAATCTTCAATACTCTGCAGCAGATATTTGCGTGCTTTGCCCTTCTTGAGAGAAAATTAAACGACATTTTGAACCGGGACGGAAGCCTGTATGATATAACCGTTGCCGCGCTGGAGCATTTTCACAATCCGGTGTTTATCCACGACGAGTATTTCCATATTCTCGCCTGTCCCCGCCATTTTGAGGGAGCACTTAATTTTACCTATAATGAACAGACCAAACGGTATATGCAGGATCTGAACACCATCAATTTCTTCCGGACAAGTCCGGCGTACAAAAAGACACTGAGTACCATTGGGGGACAGTTCTGGGACAGCGACTTCAACAATGACCGCTGTATCTATGTGAATCTGTGGATGAACGGGAGTTACAGGGGAAGATTTATCATCTCAGAGATGGAGACACCGCTGACACGCGGCCAGCTCTATATAGCTTCCTATTTTGCGGAGATCATTAAGCTGGCGCTTCTGCGGCGCAACGATACCGGGGACGACGAGCGTCATCCGCTGGAAAAGCTGATCATAGACACTATAAGCGGCACAGAGACCGACCGGCTTGATATCAGCCGCAAACTGGAGATTCTGGGTTGGGAGGAGGAAGACCGGTACCTGTGCGGTATCATCTCCTTTGAGAGCACAGACGTGACGAAGCTGTCCGTGTACAGCATCTGCAATGAGATCGAGGAGCGCATCCAGGCATGCCATGCATGCTACTATAAAGGCCATATTTATCTGCTGGTCAACCTCAGCAAAAGCCGGGTCACCCCTCAGGACCTGCGCATGAAGATGTCCTATATCATAAGGGAGGGGCTTCTGCGCATGGGCGTATCCTTTCCCTTCCACGGCTTCTCAACACTGCCCATCCACTTAAAACAGGCCCAGATCGCCCTGAGCTACAGCCAGATGGAGCGTGTCCCCCACTGGTATAATGAATTCCAGGACTATGTGCTGAAATACTGGCTGCTGGAGGGCACAGGCGAGTTCACAAAGGAGAGCATTGCCCCGGATACCCTGCACCAGCTTCTCCACTACGACAAAGAGCACGGCACGGAGCTGTACGAGACCCTGAAGACTTATCTCATGAATGAGCGGAACAGCACACTCACCGCTCAGCTCCTCAAAATAAACAGAAGCACCCTACCCCACCGGCTGAACCGCATCACCCAGCTTACAGGGGCAAACCTGGATGATTTTATGACCCGGCTTTACCTGATGATGGGCTTCTATATCCTGGACTACATCTGACCACACTATCTGCAGATGTCAAAGATAAATTCTGCCATCTGGTCCATGGCATCATAAGCAGCCTTAAAAGGTGACATCTGAAACACATGCCACATGCCGCTGTAATAATCAAGCTGTACCTGCACATGAAACTTTCTCAGCCGTTTCTGCAGATTCAGGGAATCGGAGAGCAGGATCTCATTCTCACCCACCTGGATATAGGTGGGCGGAAATCCCGTGAAATCCGCAAAAAGCGGCGAGATAAAGGGATTTCTCAGATCCTGTCCGTCCGCATAGTCACGGATTGCCTTATCGATATATTCCTCGGAAAGGATCGGGTCGATCTCCGCTTTCAATTCATGGGATCTTCCGCTCTTTGTAAGGTCCGTCCAGGGAGAGAAGAGGATGATGCCCCTTGGAAGAATGCGGCCCTGTTCCTTTAATTTCTGCACAAGGGTAAGCGCCAGATTCCCCCCGGCGGAGTCACCTGCCACGATTACGTCCCTGGCCCCATAACCTACATGCATGAGGTGATCCCAGACCTTGACCGCGTCCTCCAAAGCCGCCGGATAAGGACACTCCGGCGCAAGGCGGTAATCAAAGCTGAGTACATCCATGGATGTGGTGCTGGCCAGCTTGTTGGTAACACTTCTGGCATAGCGGAAGCTCCCCGTGTTGTAGCCGCCGCCGTGGCAGTAGAGGATCACATATTTTTTCATATGCCTTCGGTCCACACTGACCCATTCGGCGGGAATTCCCTCTATCTCAAAATTTTCATATTTCATGTCTTTGCTCTTTGAGAAAATGCCGCTTATATTTTCCTGTGATGCCCTCTGCTTCTCCACATCGGGGCTTTCTACCAGTGTATGCATCTTTTTGATGGCTTTCATGAGGCTCTGGCTGCTCTTTAGATTTATTTCCATAGGATTCTCCTTCTGCTTTTAGTGGCCTGGCAATATAGTTTCATTCTAACACAGTCCCTTCCATCCGTCTATTCCGGTGTTACTGTTCACTGCGTGAACAGTAACATTCCGGTTTCTTTTCTGTTTTTATTGATAATTTTCCCGCATCCCCTTATAATAAACCTATGGAGAAAAAAACAAACAAAAACCGTGCTACATGGTACAAATTAGATCTATCCGCAAATGTATATCCCACGCTGCAGCGAAAAAACTTTTCCAGCGTGTATCGGATCACCATTATCATGAAAGAGGAGGTGGACCCTCCCCTTCTGCAGAAAGCCGTGGACCTGGCACTGCCCCGTTTCCCTGCCTTCAAGGTGGCACTGAGAAAAGGGCTGTTTTGGAGATATCTGGAGCCCAATGACAGACCCGGGCCCTTCGTCCAGCCTGACATTGTGAATCCCTGTATGCCTATGTCCTTTAAGGCCAATAACCGGTATCTGATCCGGATATACTATTACCATAACAAGATATCCCTGGAAATGTTCCATTCCCTTTCCGACGGTAACGGCGCCCTGTACCTGCTGCGGACCATCACAGCCGTATATCTGCGCCTGCAGGGCCATGAGATACCAAACCGGGACGGCGTTCTGGATATCCATGAGGAGCCGGACCCCGAGGAACTGGAAGACGCCTATATCCGCTATGCCTCCTCAAGGGTAAAGCCGGCCCGCACACAGGGCAGTGCCTACCGGGTCAGGGGAACCAAGGAACCCTTCTATACCCTGAATATTATCAGCGGCATCATGCCCGTGGATAAAATCCTTAAGGTTGCCAGAAGCTATAAGGCATCCATAACCGAATATTTAAATGCCGTGCTTCTCTACTCCCTTCTGGAAAAACAAAAGGCTGACCACGTATTCCGAGAAAAACCCGTGAAGCTTGCGCTGCCTGTGAACCTGCGCAAATTCTTTCCATCCATCACGCTGCGGAATTTTATCACCATGGTCTATCCTTCCATTGATCCCAGAATGGGGGAATACACCTTTGAGGAAATCCTGGTGCAGGTACACCACTATATGCGGTATTATATCAACAACAAATTCTTAAATGCTGACATCACCACCAATGCCGCCACCCAGCAAAGCCCTTTCATCCGCATTGTCCCTCTTTTTTTAAAGGATTTTGTGGTCAGACAGTTCTACATCCGGGTACAGGACCGGCAGTCCACGGCAGGGCTTACCAACCTTGGCATTGTACAGGTCCCGGAGGAGATGAAACCCTATGTGGAGCGCTTTGATGTTCTCATGGGCCAGCCGTTTTCAGCCAGGACCAACTGTGCGGTAGTCAGCTACGAGAATACCCTGACCATAAGTTTTGCCAGCAGTATTGTGGAAGCCGATGTGGAACGCATATTCTTCCGCAAACTGGTATCAGACGGAATTTCGGTCAAAATAGAGAGCAACCGAGAAACCGAGGATTAAATAAATTCGGAGGAATCCTTTATGTCATACTGTGTGAACTGCGGGGTGGAACTTGACAAGACCTGTAAAGTCTGTCCCCTGTGCAATACAAAAGTCATCAATCCAAAACAGCCGCCGGATACTGCCGCGCCCAAACCCTTCCCCTCCTTAGAAGGCCATGCCGAGCAGGTGCCGCGGCGTGATATCACCATTCTCATGACCGTTATACTGGCCACCACTGCGGTGGTCTGCGGTCTGTTAAATTTGTTTTTCTTTCAGTTCGGAAGCTGGTCCCTGTATGTGATCGGGATCTGTGTAGTTCTGTGGATTTTTTTCCTGCCCCTGTTTTTTTCGGCGAAATTAAATCCTTATGTGAGCCTTTTTCTGGACGGTCTGAGCATTGCCATGTATTTCGGCATCATTGCCTGGCTGCATCCGGGCAGAGGATGGTACGTGCAGCTTGCCGTTCCCATAATCGGTATTATCACAGTGCTCTTCCTCATCTTTGCTTTCTGCCTCAGGTACAGGCACCGCTCCATATTGTCCCTGGCTGCAGTGGTTCTGGCGGAGATCGCGGTTCTGACAATCTGTATTGAGCTACTGATCCAGCACTACTATCAGGAACCCCTGGCCCTGTCCTGGTCTGCTGTAGTGCTAACCTGTTCTGTTATAATTGACGGGGCACTGATCACCATCCTGAGAAGAAGCGGCCTGAGAAATGAGGTCAGAAAAAGGATGCATATCTAAGAGCAATAGAAAAAGCCGCACAGACGATCTTATGATCGAACGTGCGGCTTTTTATGTCCCCGGACTTTTGACTTTTACTTTCTCATTGCCGTATTTTTCCTGTATTCTGAAGGCGAGACCCCACAGGCTGCCTTGAAACACTTCAGGAAATTCTTATCATTCTCAAATCCGGCCATCCGGCCGATATCCTGGACCTTTTCCTCTGTAGTCTCCAGAAGACGTTTCGCCTCCTCAATCCTCAGTTTTTTCAGATAGCTGACAAAATTCACGCCTGTATATTCTTTGAAAGCAATGGAGAACAGGGAATAGTTCATGGAGACGTGATTGGAAACCATAGCCATATTCACATCCTTCCTGAAATTCTCCTCCACAAAGCGCACTGCTGCCCTGATTCTGCTGTGGTTCAGGTTGCTGTCACAGACCCGGTCAAGGCAGCTCCCTGCCTGTCTGACCCAGGATACAAAATCCTCCAGGTATTCCTCTGCGCATCTCCATGCCAGGGGGTGTTCCCTTTGAAAAATATCCTGTTCTTCTTCCGGGAGCAGCTTTTTATAGGTCTCCTCCAGCGCTCTCTGCAGATTCCGGGCAGTGTCTGTCATATCTCTCCCGTCTATCTTCCCATGCTCTGCCTCAAAAAAATAATTCTGAAAGGAAATCAATGCCTGGTCTAAATGTTCTGTCGGAAATTGCTGAACAAAACGTTCCACAAAATCACCGGGGATTTTCCCGCTCTCCTCCCCGCACCGGCAGCGCCGGGAGCTGCCGTACAAAAAGGCCTGTATTCTGGCCTCCATGGCTTCCCTGTAAGCATCTGCAGCCTCCTCAAAGGAGATATGCGGGCCGCTTATCCCCGCGCACATATCCGGCTCCTCCTCATAGACAGCACTGCCGGGGCAGAAGAATATACACTGCCCCTCGTTTTCCATACACAGAGCACCGGTGGGTCTTCCCCCTCCGGTTCTGCCCGCTGCCACCGCGTAATAGGACTCCTGCCCCATATACTGCTCAAATTTCCACTTAAGCGCTGCCAGGTCCTCCTCTGAAACCTGGGGATTTTCCAGATAGTACATCATCTGCCTGGAAAACGCCTGTCTGTCAAATCCCGCGCATTTCTTTTCCTCCATGATCTGCGCGTCCAGCTTCTGCAGCAGCTCCTCTATTTTATCTCTTTTCACAGGTTTCAGGATATAGTCCTGGACACCGTGCTTCAGCATTTCCACCGCGTAATTAAAATCATCATATCCGCTGATGACCACTATTTTGGGCCTGCGGCTTAATTTTTCCGTCTCCTTTACCAGGTCGATCCCATCCATCTTCGGCATGCGGATATCTGTGAACATTACATCTATGTCCCGCTCCTCCAGAAGCTTCATTGCCTCCAGGCCGTTTCTGCACTCAAGGATCTCCTGAATCTCCACCTTGCTGCGCTTTGACATAACAGCGATTCCCTGGCGGATCATTTTTTCATCTTCCACAATCAACAGCGTCTTCATCTCTTTTTTCCTCAATCCCCTTTTCTTTCTCTGTACCGCCAAACGTACCGCTGTCCTCCGGAATGTGAGCCGCCGAATACGGCAGGCGCACACTCACCTTTGTATAGCACCCCTCCCTGGACGCAAAATGCAGGCCATAGCTTTCCCCGAAACGGATATGGATTCTGTCCTGTACATTTTTAAGCCCGATTCCGTTTCCTGAGCCGCCGCTCACTTCAATCTCCCCACTCACCTTACGTTTCAGCAGCGCGATCTGCTGCTCATCCATTCCCTTTCCGGAATCTGTGATCTCTATATCATAGTCCTTCTCATGACAGACTGCTTTGATATAGATAACAGAGTCCTCTTCCGTCTCCTCAATTCCATGGCAGATGGCATTTTCCACAATGGGCTGCAGGGACATCTTCGGTATTTGCTGCTCATAGATATGATCCGGTATATTGATGGAAAGTCCGATGGTGTAGTCATAACGGAGGTTCATAAGCTGTATATAGTTCTTTATATACTCCACCTCCTGGCGGATCGTCACATCGCTGGATGTCCATTTCATACCGTACCGGAGCAGTTCGCCCAGTGCTGTCACAGAGTCCGAGATCTCATATTCCTCGTTGATCTCAGCCATCATTTTGACAGCCTCCAGAACATTGTAGATAAAATGCGCATTGATCTGGTTTTGAAGTGCCTTGATCTCTGTGTTCTTGATCAGGACCTCCCTGTTTATGTTCTCCTTCATCAGAATCTGGATGTGGTCCAGCATCTTATTGAACTGGGTGCTCATCTCCCCCATCTCATCACTGCCGGGGTTGGATACACGCTGTGCCAGGTCCCCCTCCTGTACCTTCCGGACCACCAGGAGCATGTGATAGAATTTCCGCAGAAGTACCTTCACAACGCTGTTCACGACCAGCGCCAGACATAGAAAAATAACCAGCAGAATAAGCAGAAGCTGGTTTTTATAAGCTGCAAGCCGATTCATCTGGTCTTTAATGCTGGCAACCTGAATATAGGTTCCTGACAGCTCCTTTACAGGCTGGCTCACCCATATGACGGGTTCCCCCTCAAGGGTAATGTTCTTCATCTCCATCTCCTTTGGGGGCTGCTCTGTCCGGGCAGCCATTCTAGCTGCCGCCTCTTTCCAGGGGCTCTCTGAAGCTGCCCTGTCATCCGCAGCTACCTGTCCGTCCGCAGACACAAAACAAGACCAGACGCGCTCACCGCCCCGGTACATGTCAGGAAAAAATTCATCCATGGAAACCGCTGTCTCAATGGTCCCTATTTTGTTCCCGTAATCATCCTCCGCGTCATTGATCAGCGCCATCAGATGTGTGACGGAATCGTCTGCATAGTCGATCTGCCATTTGCCGGGTTCGTAATCCTCTCCCCAGGGAAAATCATAGACTCTGTCCCCGTGATAGAGGATGGGTATCATCTCCGGAAATGTATTGCTGTCCGCATAGACACGCACCTGATACAGATAGGGGTTGCTGTTCACCAGGCGTTCCAGCAGGGCGATATCATCCCTGTTGAATGCTATGTAATCTTCTGTTCTGATCTCCTCATGGTCTTTTAAGCGCAGCAGCATATCCTTTAATGCCTGGTTTCCCAAAAAGGACTGAGCAGACATATTGGAGAACTCCACAATACTCTGCATGGTTCCATAATCCTCTTTCACCTGATTGCCCAGCTCCGAGGCAGACTGCTGCAAGGTATTCTTGGATATGTTCTGATACAGAAAAATGGAAAAGCCCACCATGGGCATGACAACAATCAGCATGATGGCAAGCGTAAACTTTTGATTCAGTTTCAGATTCGCAAATACATTCCCCACTCTATCCATAGCCTAATCCTCTGAAAATCCCAGTTTTTCCTTGTTCTGTCTGTAAGCCTCCGTCATGTTCTCCGCATAGGTGTCATATCCGTTTTCCGCTCTCAGCTCCAGATAGTCCTGCAGTATCCTGTCAAATTCCTGATCACTGTCCGCAAGAAGCAGTTTTGGCAGGGTATCTCCCCATATTTTCTGCTGCTTTTCCTCCAGCGCAGCCAACACGGCGTCCCCGTTAAAATTTGTACTGTACTGGGATGTATATATCGTATAAGGATAGGTCCACTCCTGAAGCTGGCGGATCACAGGATCTGTCTCATTTTTCCACTTCATCTGCATCACATTATTCTGCATCATCCAGTAGGTATTGTCTGCCCCGTAGCGCTCGTCATAGGCCTGCCTGTCAGAGGACAGCAGTTCTTTTACTTCCGGCCTCACCACAGGCACGCCATCCTTCATATCGTACATACTCCCCTCAACACCCAGGAAAGTCATTTTCTGGCCTTCCTCGCTGATCAGGTATTTTAATAACTCCAGTGCTTTCTTTGGATCACTGCAGTTTTTGGGTATATAGGTGGCTGTCCATCCGTAGATCCCGCCCACCGGAAGCTGCGGATCATCCCCTGCCAGATTGCGCGGTCCCTCCACCGCAATATACACACAGTCCGGGTTCGTCTCTCCCAGCTTCCTCTGCTGGTCAATAATATCTGTAGACTGGTAAAGCAGACAGAAATACTGCCCCTTTTCAAATTTTTCTTTTAGCTGCAGCCTTTTGTCCACAAATATCTCGTCCTTTAGATACCCTTCACCGGCAAGCTCCCGGAACGTCTTCAGCCATGCCAGATAATCCGGGTCAGTGTTCCTGTCATAATATATTCCGTCTTTTTCATAAGGTACCGCCAGAAATGACTGCAGATACAGACCAAAAGAAACGTTTCCCCTGTCTGTAAATTCATCCGCACCGATGGGAATCAGAGGTTCCCCGTTTACTTCCGGAAATAATTCCGCCGCTCTTTTTACAGCTTCCGAAAAGCCCTCCGGCGTTGTCATATCCGGTTCTCCCAATGCCTCGTAGATATCCTTTCTCACAAGAAATACCTGATTGGACGGAATCTCTTCGTTCTCCTCATAATCCTGCGGGGTATAGAAAGAGTTGTAATAGGCATACAGATTTCCGTCCGACTGTTTGTACCAATCCAGTACATCCTGATCCAGAACGTCATAAAAGCCCGGGTCATATTGATCCGCAAGCTCATTCAGGGCATATACCTGTCCGTTTTTTATCATTTCACTATTCTGCGCTGCTGACCATTCAAGAGTGACCAGATCCGGCAGGGTATCAGCGGCGATCATGGCATTTAATTTTTCAGACTCGTCCCCTTTTGGGGAGAGAAAATGGACATTGACCCCTGTAAGATCCGTGACAGCTTTGGAAACCTCACTCTTCCCCCAGGTGGTGGTAAACCAGGAAAAATTAATATACCAGTCCAGATCCGCCGTTTTGCTCTCTGTCTTCTCCTCTTCCCGTCCGGCCGGCATAAGGCCGGTATCCCCGCAGCCGCCCATAAGACCTGCAAGGGCCAGGGAAGCCGCAAGCATGGGCAGATACCTTTTCTTTCTCATTTTATCCGCTCCTTCTCTTTTGACCGGGGCTGCGGCAGAAACCGCAGCCTCCAAATATGAGCAAGCTTTTGTTTATTATATCACAGTTCCTACTCTTTGACACCTCCGGCTGATATACTGCCGATGATGTATTTGGAACAGAATGCGAACACAATGAGAATCGGGATCACGGAAATAGCAACCGCCAGATAAATGGCTCCTTGGTTTGCCGTGATATCCGTGGATGCATTCAGGGATGCGATCATGACAGGAAGCGTAAATTTTTCCGGTGTGTTCAGTAAGATAAGGGGTATCAGGTAACTGTTCCAGCTTCCGATGAAAGCACCGATCGCCATAGTAGCTATGCCGGGTGACATGAGGGGAAGGATAACTTTATGGAAAATATAGATTTCCTTCGCCCCATCCATCCTGGCCGCCTCAATAAGGGCAGGCTGCAGAGCGCCCTCACAATACTGCCTCAGGAAAAACACGGTGCCGGGAGCGGCAATGGCAGGGAGGATGAGCGGCCAGTAGGTATCGATCATATGCATTTTTGTGATCAGGTCGTAAAATCCTATCATACTGAGCTGGCCCGGTATCATCATGAAAATAATGATGACGCCGCTGATGAATTTGTTTCCCTTAAATTTATACATCACAAGCCCGTAAGCTGCCATGGCAGAGAAATAAGAAGATAACAGTGTGGCCGGAACAGATACTATAAGACTGTTTAAGATTCCCTTGAACAGGTCAAAGTACCCGGACACGGTCTCCCAGTTCTGCGCCAGAGCATTGCTTGGGATCAGTGTAAAGGAATGTACGATCTCGGAACCGCTTCTGGTGGCATTTACCATCATGAGCGCAAAAGGCATCAGGCATATAACAGCCAGAAGGATCAGAATGATGTACAATATACTCTTTTTCGCTTTTGCTGCCATATCAGTTCCCTCCCTTTTTCCTGCCGTACATCACTTTAAACTGCAGTGCGGAAAACAGGAATATGATGATAAACAATACATAGGCAATAGCAGATGCATATCCCACCTGATTTGTCTCAAATCCGAATTTGTAGAGATACATAACAACTGTCTGGGTACTGCCGCTTGGATTTCCCGCCGTACCGCCGCTGATAAGGAACGGAAGGTCAAACATCTGCAGTCCGCCGATTAGTGATGTGATTCCCACATACAGCATAATAGGCTTTAGAAGCGGCAGTGTAATTCTCGTAAAAGTTTTCATCCTCCCTGCCCCGTCGATGGCCGCTGCTTCAAAATAATCTTTTGAAATACCCTGTACCCCTGCCATCAGCATGATAAAGGAGTTGCCAAACCACATCCACGCGCTGATGACGGAGATCACATAGGGGGCTGTGGCCGTGGAGCCAAGCCAGTTGACCGGGCTGCCCACAGCGCCGGAACCCACAAGTATCTGGTTCAGGGTTCCGTATCTCCAGTCCAGCAGTGTTTTGAAGAGAAATGCAACAGATGTTGCCGCGATCAGATTCGGCAGGTAATATAAGGCTCTGAAAACTGCCAGTCCTCTTATCTTATATTTGATATCACTGAACACAATCGTCAGTGCCAAAGCCAGTCCCAATTGCAGGACAATATTTACGCTCCAGATCTTCGCGGTGTTCCACAGGGATCTCCAGAAAAATTTATCCTGAAGAACACGCAGATAATTCACACCTCCCGTCAGCGCCGCATCCCCGAATCCCTTATAATCGGTAAAGCTCAGATAAAATGTCCGAAGCACCGGATAGACGCTGAAAATGATAAATGCAATCACAAACGGAGCAACAAAGAAATAACCGGTTGACTCAATGTTTCTTTTCTTTTTTCCGGGCACAGCCTTTTCTCCCATTTTTTCCCTCTTTTCTATACACAGAACTGTCTGCACAGTTACACTCAGCGCTGGATTTCAATCTCCGGATATGTGGATGCTACTACATCGTAAAATTCATCCACTGCATCCTCTTTTGACTTTTCTCCTGTCTTGATGGAGTCGATGGCCGCTGCCCATGCATCATTTATCTTCTTGTCGTACTTGGTGACTTTAGAATAGTCAATCCCCTCTGCCTGTTCCAGGAAGAACTGGTATAATTTTTCACCGCCGTATACCGTATTTTCATCCTCTTTATGCTTTTCCAGACATGGAAGATAAGATACCACGTCTCCCTGTGAAGCCTCGATCCACCAGTCCAGTGTCTCTTCCGTCAAGGTACAGAATTTCAGGAAATCCCAGGCCAGCTCTTTCTTTTCACTGAGAGCGCTGATGCCTATGTAGGTACCGCCGCTGAATCCGTAAGCAGGACCTGCGCATACTCCCCATTTTCCGGATAAGTCGCCCACATGGTCTCGCATGGTCACCACACCCCAGGCGGGAAGGCCGTAGGCAAAGATCTCTGTTGTCTTTCCGTTCTCAGCAGCTTCCTCCATCTCGGTCTCATCCCATACGTTTGTTTCTTTGTCGATCACCGGCACAGAACCGCCCATAGCCTGATACCAGGTTGTGGACCACTGGGCAACGTATGCTGTCATATCGTTCTGGTAGAGCTTCACGCAGGAGTCAAGATAGTCCATTCTGGCCTGATCTATCTTCAGCTTTCCGTCCTCCACCCAGGCGCTGTCACCGGAAAAATATGTCATCTCCATGTCAGAGGCAAATATTTTGTAGCCGGCATCCCTGAGTGTCTCCCCTGTTGAGAGAATCGTGTCATAATCCTGGAACATGTTACCGATTTCCTCCGGGTCATCCGTCCCAAACACTTTCTCTGCAATATCCCTTCTGTAAAAAACACCGCAGGGAGTGATCTGATAGGAGATTGCTCTCTGCACGCCGTCTGCGTCTTTTCCCACATCCCACACATAGTCTACGATCTTATCCGCATAGTCCTGGGCATTGTAAGGCTCCTGATCCAAATCCTCGAAATATCCCGCCTCGTACATATCCTCCAGCATCTGCGGTTCCCCTACAATGATATCCGGAGTGGTCTGTTTTCCGCGCATGGCTGTCTGTATCTTTGTGGGATAATCTGCAGGTGCGATGGTCACAGTTTCTATCTGTACATCCGGGTTCTTTTCACAGTAGCGCTCAGCAAACTGTTTCAGGTCATCCGCCAGTGTCCACACGACCAGCTTTTCAGAGGCATCCTTTTTCCCCGCTGTAGCCGCCGCCTCATTTTTCGTCTCCTCTGTGCTGTCAGATGTACTGCCCTTTGCACTTCCCCCGTTTCCTGAACCACATGCCGTCATGGAAACCGCCATCAGACCGGCCAGTGTAAATGCCGCTGCTCTTTTCATTCTCATACTTTTCATTCCTCCTGTTTTTTATTCTGCACGCTTTATGGTGCTGCTTCCTTTTGAGATGGCTTTATTATATCTCCGGCCTTTTCCTCACATAATGGCCCAAATTTTAATCTGGTGTCATTTTTTTAGAAACGCCTGATTTTCTGAGCATAACGACTGTTTCCATGGTGAAATTTTGTTGAATTTTAAGAGATTATCTGCTTTACTTAAAGGCTGCCTTTCCTTATAATGAAAAAAGATTCTCTATAATATTACGATGAAAAGGAACGCTTACTCATTATGAAATCTTACCCCTTAAGAAACAGAATCCGAAACCATGTTCTGGTACAGACCTTCCTCCAGCTGAAAGGGAACCCTAAATGGTCTATCTGCACAGAGCCTCTTTGGTTCATCCCTTATTCCCTCTTTTCCCCGTATCAGGCACTTTATATGCGGAAGATCGGGCTTTCCAGCCTGGAGATCGGGACTACCCTCTCACTTGGTTTTCTGCTGCAGGTTTTCTTTGCATTTATCGGAGGCGCCCTGACTGACAAAATGGGGCGGCGCAGGGCAACTGTGATCTTTGACACCATCTCCTGGAGTATCCCCTGTTTTATATGGGCCTTCTCCCAGAATTTCTGGCATTTTCTGATTGCGGCTGCCATCAACGCCTCCTTTCAGATCACCAATACTTCCTGGAACTGCCTGTTTATTGAGGACTGTCCCCCGGAGCATATTACCAATGCATTTACCCTGATACAGATATGCGGTATGCTCTCTGTATTCTTCGCACCACTTTCCATCTGGCTGCTGAAAATATATGATCTGGTACCTGTATTTCGCGTGATCTTCTTCCTGTCAGGAATATCCATGACAGCCAAATTTGTTCTTCTTTACAAATTCGGAGGTGAAACCAAGATTGGCCGGCAGCGAATGGAAGAGACTAAGAATATGTCCTATTTTTCCATGCTGACCGGATATAAGGAAATCTTCATGCAGATCCTGCGCTCATCCAGGATGCGCCTTGTGGTCTACATTATGACTTTAACCAATATACTTCTGATTGCGACTACTAACTTTTTTTCACTCTACATAACAGAGAGTCTGCATATCTCAGAAGAACTGGTGGCTGTATTTCCGCTCATAAGGACTGTGATCATGATCCTCTTCGTGGTGTTCCTGCAGAATCTGTTTCACCGGCTCAAGATCAGAAACTCCATGATCATCGGATTTTTTATTTACATAGCCAGCCATATACTCCTGATTCTCTGTCCGCAGAAAAACCTCCTGCTGGTTATGCTGTACACAATCCTGGAATCCTCCGCTTACGCTATTGTCATTCCCAGGAAAGACGCGCTTATGGCACTGTTCGTAGATGAAAAGGAGCGTTCCAGAATATATGCACTTTATAACATGCTGATGATTGCCCTTTCCGTTCCCTTCGGCAGCCTGATCGGATGGTTCTATGACCTGAATCCGGCCTATCCCTTCTATTTCAATATCTGTATTTTCCTTTTAGGGCTGGCGCTTCTGTCCTTCTCCAAAGATCTGAAGCGTGAAAAACATTGATCTGATTTATGAGCAGACAAAAAAATCCACAGTACACTTGTAATACTGGTGTACTGTGGATTTTTTCGTATTCTGCCCTTTGCTGCCGGATATATTTCTGTTCATTATTTCTGTAAAATAAAAAATCCTATAAACATCAAATCATGTTCATAGGATATCATGTACATATCTTTTATGTACCTTCAAAACCGCATATACAAAACTCAAAAACCTTTTTTCAACTCCGCCGTTCGCACTTCCGTGCTCAGGTCAAGCCCTCGACCGATTAGTAGCAGTCAGCTCCATACATTGCTGCACTTCCACCTCTGCCCTATCTACCTCGTCGTCTTCAAGGGGTCTTACTTCTTTAAAGAATGGGATATCTCATCTTGAGGGGGGCTTCACGCTTAGATGCCTTCAGCGTTTATCCCTTCCAGGCTTGGCTACCCTGCCATGCAGTTGGCACTGCAACAGGTACACCAGCGGCCCGTCCATCCCGGTCCTCTCGTACTAAGGACAGCTCCTCTCAAATATCCTACGCCCACGCCGGATAGGGACCGAACTGTCTCACGACGTTCTGAACCCAGCTCGCGTACCGCTTTAATGGGCGAACAGCCCAACCCTTGGGACCTACTACAGCCCCAGGATGCGATGAGCCGACATCGAGGTGCCAAACCACTCCGTCGATGTGAACTCTTGGGAGTGATAAGCCTGTTATCCCCAGGGTAGCTTTTATCCGTTGAGCGATGGCATTCCCACTTAATACCACCGGATCACTAAGCCCTACTTTCGTACCTGCTCCACCCGTCGGTGTCGCAGTCAAGCTCCCTTCTGCCTTTGCACTCTGCGAATGGTTTCCAACCATTCTGAGGGAACCTTTGGGCGCCTCCGATACTCTTTCGGAGGCGACCGCCCCAGTCAAACTCCCCGCCTGGCATTGTCCCACCGCCGGCTAACGGCGGCTGGTTAGAAGCCCAATACTGCAAGGGTGGTATCCCAACATCGGCTCCATGGCAACTGGCGTCACCACTTCTTAGCCTCCCACCTATCCTGTACATGCAATACCGGACCCCAGTACCAAACTGGAGTAAAGCTCCATGGGGTCTTTCCGTCCTGGCGCAGGTAACCAGCATCTTCACTGGTACTTCAATTTCACCGGATGCATTGCCGAGACAGCGCTCAAATCATTACGCCTTTCGTGCGGGTCGGAACTTACCCGACAAGGAATTTCGCTACCTTAGGACCGTTATAGTTACGGCCGCCGTTTACTGGGGCTTAAATTCAATGCTTCGTTTCCTGACATCTCCTCTTAACCTTCCAGCACCGGGCAGGCGTCAGCCCATATACCTCACCTTTCGGTTTCGCATAGACCTGTGTTTTTGCTAAACAGTTGCTTGAGCCTATTCTCTGCGGCCATCTCTCGATGGCACCCCTTCTCCCGAAGTTACGGGGTCATTTTGCCGAGTTCCTTGGCAATGCTTCTTCCGTCGGCCTTAGGATTCTCTCCTCATCCACCTGTGTCGGTTTACGGTACGGGTACGATATGAACAATAGCGGCTTTTCTTGACGCATGGCTCACACACTTCCCTACTTTAGTTCGGTCCGCATCACGCCTTCGGGTTGCCTGGCGGTTTTTCCTACCAGACCCCTACCTCGCTTGCCCCGGGATTCCATTCCCGGGTTGTGCTCTCCACACGTGTCCCCACAGTTCTGTCATATCGCAGTACAGGAATCTCAACCTG
>NZ_JBANBF010000011.1:160000-170401 GCF_037000545.1 Blautia sp. JLR.GB0024
ACTTGGTTTCTGATTTTTCCAAACCGCTGCCAAAGGAACATGCCGATGCCTCCTGTATCACTGCCCGTGTCTGCGATTATATGGAATGCAATTATATGTATACGATCACCTTACAGGATCTAAGTCGTCTTTCCGGGCTCAGCAAATATCATTTTCTGCGGATGTTCACCCGGGAAAAAGGCATATCCCCCTATCGCTTTATTGAATGTCTCAGAATGACAGAAGCGAAAAAAATGCTGAGAGAAGGAAAGGATCTGGCTGATATCACTTATCAACTGGGGTTTAGCAGTCAAAGCCATTTTACTAACTTTTTCAAAAAGTACGCCAGAATCACCCCGAAACAGTACAGCAGATTATATAACAACTAAAAGAAAGGAAAACTTATCATGAAGCACACTTGTATCGTCATCTCAGTGGCAGATATCCATGCAGCCAGAAGGTTCTATGAAGATTTATTCGGTTTGGAATTATATCAGGATTACGGCAGGAACATTTCGTTTACCTGCGGTTTGGCACTGCAGGAAGATTTTGACTGGCTTGTCAATCTGCCAAAAGAAAGCATAGGAAAAAAGTCCAATAATATGGAGATTTGCTTTGAGGAGCAGGACTTTGACGGATTCTTAGACAAGCTGAGGCAGTATCCCCATATTGAATATTTAAGTGAAGTCATGGAACACGACTGGGGACAGCGTGTTGTTCGATTTTATGATCCGGACGGACATATGATCGAAGTGGGAGAGGATATGAAAATGGTCATAAACCGATTTCTCACATCCGGAATGAGCATGGTTGAAGTTTCAGTAAAAATGGGGGCGTCCATTGAGGATTTAAATAAACTTCTGGAGCATTAAACAGGGGATCTGAACGCAACCCAAATCTTCAGCTCCCCATGTTCAAAGGCCGCTCCCATACGGCCTCCCATCTCCTCTGTCAGCAGTCTGGCAATGGACAGGCCAAGCCCCGTAGCATTTTTTCCGCTCTCCACAGTGTAATAACGGTCAAATAGCTTCTCTGCCAATACTTCATTCATTTCCGCCGCGTGATTGCAGAACACTGCCTTTCCATCTTCCATCAGAATAATCCTCAGGTCCCCGTCACTGTACTTCAGTGCATTCCCGATTATATTTTCCAGGACACGGGAAAGAGCCGCTTTATTCAGCAGCCGTTCTATCTTCCTCTCCGGTATCCTGATATCCGGTGTGATTCCCTTATCCTTAAACGCCCCGTAATAAGCCGCGATACACTCCTCCAGCGCCTGGTTCAGACTCACAACCTCTTTTTCTTCATATTGATGAACAGACATTACCAGAGAATACCGGAACAATTCTTCTGTAAGCTGTTTCAGTCTGTCGATTCTCTCCTGTATGATCCCCAGATATGTCTGCACCTTTTCTGATGTATCTTCCCTTTCCAGCAGTTCCATATATCCGCAGACCGCAGTAAGCGGTGTGCGCAGGTCATGGGAAATATTTGTAACTGCCTCCTTAAGCTCCTTATCGCCCTGCAGATAACGGATCTGTTCCTTTCTGAGAAGTTTCATCTGTCTGTCAATCTCAGCCGCAAGCCGGCGCATTTTATGGTCTGAAATGCTGATATCAATCCCTACATTGGTGTCTCTGCCCAGCCTTGCCTCCATTTCTTCGCAGATTTCATCTGCTGCCTTCCGATAACCGGCAATCTTTATCCACAATATGAAATTAATCAGCGCAAGGACTGCGCAGAGAACACCAAGCAGACAGACCATATCTTTTTCCTCTATTTCAAATCTTTTCTCTTAAAACAAAAAACGCCCACAATATTTACCACACCCGTAATAATAAGGGAATAAGCTCCCAGAGTCCATGGATTCCTTACAGACAGCGACGCAATCTGCAGACTCTGCCCTGTAGGCAGCAAATCAAGCACAAATTGATGCGCAGCTCTCTGGGCAGGCTTCAGATACATGGGATTAGGGATTTTTTGTATTGTCTGCGTAGTGGTATCCCCAACCGTCTTTGACATGACAGCACCATCCACAAACTCCTTTTCTCCCAGTTTCATGGCAATATAGAGCGCCAGTATGATTGCCGCAAAAACCCCGATCATACTGATGACTGCCACCAGCGCCTTATTCTGGTTCAGCATGGAGAGCATAGTGAAGACTGCTGTAAAAGCTGCTGTCATAAGCACACTGTTCAGCAGATTCATAAGAACAGCTCCCATACTGCTCTCAAAAAATCCAAACAACGGTATCCCCAGGATTCCTGCCACCAGCATATAGACTGTGTTCATCATGACCCCTGCTGCCGTACATGTTATAAAATTTGACAGATAGATGCTTTTCCTGTCACACCCCGCGATCAGTTTATTACGAATCGTTCCATCACTGTATTCTGTTCCGATATACAGACTGCAGAATGCTGCGATGAGCATCCCAATGACCATATGCGAAGCAAAAAATACACCGTCATAGCTGACTGTCATCTCATATCTCGTCATATTGTTGTACTGGCCTGCACAGTCAGCGATCGCATACAGAGCCATGACCACTATCCCGGTCCAGAAATATTTATCCTTTTTCAGGCGCAGAAAATTTGCATGAAGGAGCTTACGCATGGCTGCCACCCCCTATCAGATTGATATAGTAGCTCTCCAGGCTCTCATCCTTTTCTGTAACCTTATATACGATGCATCCCTGTTCGGCCAGGCTCTGTATAAGCTCTGTGACATTCCAGTCTCCATATACGTCAGCCTCCTGATCAGATGTCACCGCGTATTCTATCTTCTTTTCGTCCATCACACGAATCAGGGACCGCATATCTGATACGGTCAGGTGCATGCATTTTCTACAGGCAGACTCCAGATCACCTGCAGTGATCTCCTTCACGATCCTTCCCTGGTCGATAAATCCATAATGGGTGGCAAGCCTGGACAGTTCATCCAGAATATGGCTGGAAATCAGCACCGTGATCCTGTATTCCCGGTTCAGCTTCAGGATCAGCTCCCGCATCTCCACGATTCCCTGGGGGTCCAGCCCGTTTACCGGTTCATCCAGCACCAGAAAATCAGGATCACCCGCAAGGGCAATGGCAATCCCCAGACGCTGACGCATCCCCAGGGAAAAATTCTTGGCCTTTTTCCTGCCTGTGCCCGAAAGCCCCACCAGTTCCAGCAGTTCTGTGATTCCCTCATAAGTAGGGCGGCCCAGGATCGCATACTGTTCCCGGATATTTTCTTCAGCCGTCATATCGAGATAAATGGATGGATTTTCAACCACCGCTCCCATTCTGCGACGCATCTGCAGGATATCCCCGGATGTGTACTTTTTTCCGTAAATGGAATACTCCCCAGATGTTGGGCTCTGCAGGCCGCAGATCAGCCGGATCAAAGTGGTCTTTCCCGCTCCGTTTCTTCCGACGAAGCCGTAAATAGCTCCTTTTTCCACATGCATGGTCAGATGGTCCAGTGCTTTAAAATCTTTATATTGTTTTGTTAAGTTTTCTGTACTCAGAACATACTCCATAACAATGCCTCCTTTATTTGATACAGTCATGATAGCACGGCATGGTTAAGAGAGCAGTTAAGCAAACAGTTAAGAAACGGTTAAGATTACATTTCCCGCATTTTAAAACCGATTCCCCACACAGCCTCAATGTAATCCCTATCCTTTATCTCCCTGAGTTTCCGCCGCAGATTGCTTACATGGACCTTCAGGGAGCTTTCCATACAATCCGGCGTATCCTGGCTGATCAGATCCAGCATCCGGGATTTTGTAATAACCTGGGAGGGATTCTGCATCAGCAGCTTCAATATGGCAAATTCCGTCTTTGTCAGACGCACGGACATGCCGTCCGCAGTGACCTGATGGGCGGCGGTATCGAGGCAGAGGCCGTCATACTCAAGCACCGCATCTTTCACCACAGCGGACTGTTTTCTAAGCTGTACTGTGATCCGCGCCAGCAGTTCCCTGGTTTCAAAAGGCTTCGTAATATAATCCGCAGCCCCGTCAAGCAGCAGATTCACCTTGTCATCCACTCCCGCTTTTGCACTCACCACAATGACAGGAAGCCCGTCAAGCCTCGGCAGGACTTCCTCCCCGGATAATCCGGGAAGCATCAGATCCAGCAGAACCAGGTCGGGCTGTTTTTGAGCCAGGAGAAGGAGTGCCTCTGTGCCTGAATAGGCACGCATGACTCCATAACCCTCTTTTTTCAATATTTCTTCCAGCATATCCCCTATGGGAATGTCATCCTCTATGACTGCAATATATTTCATAACAGTACACCTTTCCTCTGACGTTCTGTTCTTTCCCTAAATAGTCAAAAGCCGCTGCTCTACCTTCTCAAATCTGTATTTCTGTTTGATCTCCGGGTACTTTTCCCTGTCCACCTCACTCATGAACATATCGTAGGGACGTGCCCATACGCCAAACGGCCTGTAGAGCGCCTGATAGATCACAAGCGTCTCATCGGTCTCCGAGTGTGTGGCAAATGCCATGATTTGATACAGATAGGTATCACTGTCAGGATTTACTGTCTCTCTTTTAAAATTCTTCACGATATCCCCCGGTTTAAGCCTCGGTTCCATACGCCTGTCCTCCTATATCAAAATGCCATCGCAGTGGTCAATCTCATGCTGGATGATCTGGGCTGTCCAGCCTGTATAGCGCTGTTTACATCTCTTAAAATTCGCATCCCTGTATTCCACCTCGATTGTCTCATACCGGGTCGTCCTTCTCACTCCTTCCAGGGAAAGGCAGCCCTCCTCTGTTTCATAGGGTTTTGATTTCTTTACGATGACAGGGTTGAGCATGGGAAGATTGACTTCTCCCATTTGGACTGCTATGATCCTTTTCTTAATCCCTATCATATTTGCAGCCATCCCCACACAGCGCCCCCTGTTTGCCTGGAGGGTATCCAGCAAATCCTTCACAATAGCGCCGTCCTCTCTCACCGCCGGCTCTGATTTTTGGCTGAGGAAGAAAGTATCTTTTACGATTGGTTTTATCATTCAGCCTCCCCCATTTCCTTTGCCATTCTCATGTCCTCTTCATTCAGCCGGCATCTTTTTTGGGCCTCGTCCCACAATTCCTGTTTATATGCCATCTAATCACTCCCATCGGTTTTTCTGTAATCAAGAGTATAACCGATTCCTGTCCCATATTCAACTGTTACGCATACGGATATCTTCCATTCTGACTAATTACTTATTATATGTATTCCTTTTTCTGGGCTTTTCCCACAATAAAATTTTCCAATTTTCAAAATTCCACAATTTACGCCGGGATTTTTTTTGATTTTTGTTGACACTTTTTCATTGAAATAAGGTATAAATAAATTACCCCCAATACATTATATAGTTTTTGCTACACCCCATAAGAAGAAATACCTTCTCCAAAAAGACCAGCTCCCCCGCTGGTCTTTTTCCATTTCTCAAATATTTCCCGGAAAACATTGATGGTTCCCTGCACGTAAACTGCAGGAGATCAATTCTCCTCCAAAGTACATAATTTGACGTCTCTTTGTCCCACTGCAATATGCAGCTTTTCAGACATGATCACCATTAAGACTAAGATCACTGCCATAAAAACAGGGTACAGCCCGATATTCACATACTGTGCAACAAGCCCGAACAAAGGCGGGACCAGGCAGGTTCCCACATAGGCGGCAGCCATCTGCACGCCAATGACAGACTGGCTTAAATCCGCTCCGAAGTTGGCAGGCGTCTCATGTATAACGGACGGATAAATAGGCGCACATCCGCACCCGATCAGAATCAGCCCCACAAAGAGGACATTCCCTCCAAGGGGAAGGAGAACGCAGAGAATCCCCAGCGCGGCTACAGCCTGTCCAAGACGTATCATATTGCGGTCATTTACCTTCATAGTGATAAAACCGCAGACAAACCGGCCCGCTGTTATCCCCATATAGAATAGACTTGCCCAGCGTGCTGCCCGCTCAGGCGAAATTCCATGGTATAAGGTACAGTAACTGGCTGCCCACATACCCGCCGTACTTTCCAGTGCACAATAGCAAAAGAAACAGATCAGGACCTCTTTCACCCCTCTAAGCCTCACAAGCTGCGGCAAAGTATAATGGCGGGGCGGCTGACCTTTGTCTATTCCGGCATCTGCTGATTCGCCGTTTATCTGTCTTTTCTTCATCTTTTTCCAAAGAGGCAGGGAAAAGATCAGGACCGCCGTCAGTGCTACCTGCAGGACAGCAATGGTCTGATATCCGCCGTTCCATTTGAATCCGCCTGCCACAGCCCATCCCATGACCACAGGGCCTATGCTGGCGCCCAGCCCCCACATACAGTGCAGCCAGCTCATATGCCTGGCGGGATAATGCAGGGCTACAAAATTATTCAGCGCTGCATCCACACTTCCCGCTCCGAGTCCGTACGGTACTGCCCAGATGCACAGAAGCCAGAAGGAATTGCTGATGGAAAAACCAAACAGTGCCGCCGCAGTCATTCCCACACTGATCGCCGTAACTTTACCGGCACCAAGCCTGCGGGTGAGAAAATCGCTGGCCAGACTGGAGACAATGGTTCCCGCGGCAATAATCATTGTGATCACTCCTGCCCAGGAAACAGAAGCCCCCAGTTCCCGGTACATACTGGGCCAGGCTGACCCAAGCAGAGAGTCAGGAAGGCCCAGACTGATAAATGCCAGATAGATAATAATCAATAATAATGACGTCATAATGCATCTACTCCTCCTATGTCTTACATTTTATATCTCCGCATATTGTAAATCAAAATGCGGATTGCTTCCATAATGATAACGTATTATACTATAAAAAAAGCGACATACTGAAAAAATTCAGAGGTGTAAAAATGATCAACAATACAGTACGTGTGGATGAAAAAGGCAGAGAGCTGCAGAATCACGGGAATTTGGCATTCCCCTGTGCCTGGTACTGCAGCGGTCCTAATCAGGGGGATGTGCCCTGGCACTGGCATGAAGAGATTGAACTGGTATATTTAAGCAAAGGAACCCTGCAGTGTGCAGTGGGTAACAGGCGTTTTCCTCTCCGTAAAGGGGAGGCACTTTTCATTAATACAGGCATTCCTCACGCATTTTTTGAGGAATCGGGCATTCCCTATGAGGAAAGTGACATTGTATTCCATCCCCGCCTGATCTATGGGGATGTGGGGAGCATTTTTTATGAAAAATACATACTGCCCCTCATGCGCTGTCCCTCCATGGCAGGTTTTGCTTTCCGAAAGGACCTGGACTGGCAGAGAGAGGCTGCTCTCTCCATAAAAGAGGCAGTCACGGTATGCAGAACAAAACCTGAATTATACGAGTTTACCGTGAGAGAGGCACTGACAAATGTATTTACGCTTCTCCTCAGACATAACAGCGGGGAACTGCAGCAGACAGAAGCTAGGTCCTCTTTTCTGATGGAACGGGTAAAACGAATGCTGGACTATTTCCACAGCCATTACCAGGAATCCATCAGCGTGGAACAACTTGCAAAACAGGCTAATATATGCAAACGTGAATGCCAGAGGGATTTTAAGAAAGTGCTTGGTCTGACTCCCTCCCAGTATTTTGAGCAGTACAGACTTGCCATGTCCCTCCGCCTTCTTACAGAGAGCAGCTGCAGTATCATAGAGATTGCAGACCAATGCGGTTTCCAAAGCCCCAGCTACTTCACCAAATTATTCCGAGAGAAGTACGGTGTCACGCCCACTGCCTTCCGCTCAGGTGCTCCTCTGCTTCATTCCGATCTGAAGTGAGCAGATGACATTTGCCTGCATTGCCCCATATGCTCTACATGATGCTGCAGCTTTCACATTGCATAATGAAACGGCCAAAAATCCTCTTTTTACGTTCTAATCCCACAATGGATTTTCCCTGTTTTCAAAAATCCACAATTTCTTTCTCGATTTTTTTAAAATTTTGTTGACACTTATCTGTTGAAATATAGTATAAATAAATTACCCCCAATACATTATATAGTTTTTGCTACACCCCATAAGAAGAAATACCTTCTCCAAAAAGGACCAGCCCCCCAGCTGGTCCTTTTTATTTTCTTTACAGCAGATAAGAATACGCAGATTTCTTCAGCCATTCAAAAGTATACTCTTCCGGGTTGTTTTTCAGCTTGTATTTCAGAAATTCTTCAAAGGAAAGAAACTCTGGCATCTGGTATGGTGTCTTATCATCTGCCCCGGGTGCGCCATAAA
Source organism: Blautia sp. JLR.GB0024 (assembly GCF_037000545.1). NCBI lineage: Bacteria > Bacillati > Bacillota > Clostridia > Lachnospirales > Lachnospiraceae > Blautia > Blautia sp. JLR.GB0024. The sequence continues at coordinate 168,179 of NZ_JBANBF010000011.1, forward strand.
CCTTTGCTGCCCAAACTGCCGCCTGGATTTTTTCTTCCGCAGTATTCGGTGAAATATTGTTGAAAAAGAATATGGCAGGCGTGGGACCTGCTTTTGCCTGCAGCACATAGTCCCGGACAAGTGCTGTTATATTGTCAATGGGCTCAAACTCCAGATATGTGGCAGAAATACCTATCTGCAGTGCTGTCATGCGCTCAGTAGCCACGGCTCTTGCATAATCAGCTCCCAGAGAAGCGGCATCCGGGTCTATACACAGAAAACGGCCATTGGACCAGATGATGAAGTCCTCAAAACGTTTCCGCTCATCCCCCTCCAGCATAGCAGTTCCGAAAAAGGCAGTATCCATCAGCCGCATCCCCGGCATATTAAGTTTATCCAGCTCACGCTGCAGATAGGGCCGTATGAACTTTTCTACAATTTGAACATTTACCATAGGTACGGATGCAAAAGCATCCACAAAATCCATCTCGGCAAATCCGGGAATGGCTTCATTCAATGCGCGGAACATGGGTACATGATAATCGTCTACAATACGGCGGAGAAATTCATGGACAAATTCCGGATCTTCTATGGTCGCCATGATAAGATTCTCAATGCCATACAGATTGCCCGCCAGTGTCCAAGGCGCGGAGAAGATCGGGAAGGTATCCACACCGGTATAATGCTTATACGCTTTGCAGTATTCGATCAGATATGGAAACCGGCCTTGGTCCAGTCCCCCAAACCTGATTTTATCCAGGTCAGCAGCATCCTTGATAAAGTAATCCGACCGGTCAAAATCAGGACAGTGATCCGGGAAAAATTTTATCTTAGCCCCCATGGCCTCTGCCTCAAAATTGTAAACATCCATATTTGCGGTGAGGATATCCAGTTTCAAATAATCCTGTACAAGAAGTGTACATTCCGCCATGGCCTTTGCGTCATCGCGGAACAGATAATCATAAGGAACTTTGCATAGCTCAGGAATATATTCCGTCACCAGCGCTGTGACAGGTACATTGGCATTCGGCCAGTTAGCAAGATTCTGCAATGTTTGCAATCTTTCCAATAAAAATGTCATTTTAGACTGTGTCATTTCTATACTACCTCCTTTATTAAACCCGGTTACTTGTTAATATTCATTATAAACTTTAGGGCAGTAAAAGAAAAATGATGAAAAAGCACAGTACTGTGCCGTTTTTTCATCATTTTTAAGGGGTTATAGAATATGCAGTTATGTAGTCAGAAGCCGGATGATCTCACTGATGAGAGGATTCCTGTTATCCGGATTCCAGGCCACGATGAGGCCGGAATCACCTAATCCTTCCAGCTCCACCTTTCTGATATCTGAGGATTCCCAGTCACAGATGAGACCGTCCGCCAGAAGCTGTCCTTTTCCCAGTGAAAGATTATAGCGTATAGAATTTGTGTTGGAGACACTGGCTGATATTAAGGGAGTAAACCCATGTGTCCTGCAGACATTCTCCAGCAGATGATAGTAATGTGGATAAACTGCAGGTGAAAGTGTCAGAAAGGGATATTGTTTAAATTCTGAAAAAGAATGAACCTCCTCATAAAACAGCGGATGACTTTTATGAATAAAAACCGCGTTTTGCGAATGGAAAATCTCCTTCCATAGAATGTTTTTGTTGTCAAAATAAGAACTTTCCTGAAGCCAGGTTATGATAAGATCGAAATAATTATCCTCGATCATACCGGTCAGCTCATGCATATCTCTGCGTTCCCATACGATTTTTTCCGAAAGTTCTCTGGATGCCTTCTCCTCCAGTCTGGAAACTGTATAGGACGCTGCTGTCTGCGTTGTATCCAGCAGCCCTATGCGTATGTTGGAGGCATATCCCTCCTGGATCGTGTGGGCCTTTTCCAGACTTTGAAGTATCATTTCCAGAAGCGGCGTCCAGTCACCGGCAAGTTCCCGGGCTGCAGGTGTCGGAATAAGCGTATGGTATTTCCGAACAAAGAGCTGAAGTCCCAGTGTGGATTCCATGGAACTGATAGTTTTGCTGACCATGCTCGGAGTAAAATTATATTCGGCGGCAACACGGCTGTAATTTTTCAGGCGGACGCACTTTAGAAAGATCTGAATCTGCTGCAATGAAAGGTTAAACACATTATTATTATATTTCATACGCTCCCTCCGCTTCAGTCACTGACGTCCTTCACCTATATAAAAATACATATACAAAAAAACTCCATAAACAATTATGTTTACAGAGTTTAAAG
>NZ_JBANBF010000012.1:0-155236 GCF_037000545.1 Blautia sp. JLR.GB0024
TTTTTTGGCTCCATGGTCAAGCGGTTAAGACACCGCCCTTTCACGGCGGTAACAGGGGTTCAAATCCCCTTGGAGTCATTCAATAAGGATTGAAACAATAAGTTAAACAGGTACGCCGATGTGGCTCAATTGGCAGAGCAGCTGATTTGTAATCAGCAGGTTATCGGTTCGAGTCCGATCATCGGCTTTATGGACCTTTAGCTCAGTTGGTTAGAGCAACCGGCTCATAACCGGTCGGTCCTGGGTTCGAGTCCCCGAAGGTCCATTTATCAGTTAAAGGTTACAAGTTAATAAGTTTTGGCCCAGTGGCTCAGTTGGTTAGAGCGCCGCCCTGTCACGGCGGAGGTCGAGAGTTCGAGTCTCTTCTGGGTCGTTTTGCCGCAGTGGCGGAACTGGCAGACGCCCGGGACTTAAAATCCCGTGGGTAGTGATACCCGTACCGGTTCGATTCCGGTCTGCGGCAGTAAGTAAGGGTAGGAGAAACGTTGATTTTCAGCGTTTCTCTTATTTTTTTAGGAGGATTTTGTTTTACTAAGGTTAGTATCAGGTCGATAGATTCGGAATTTTTCCAGGAGGAATAGTATGGTGGATGTATATAAGAATTGTCCCGAATATGAGAACGAGAGTTATATATTGAGAATGGTAAGAAAAGAGGACAAAAAAGATCTATTAAAGGTATACTCTGATGATAAGGCAGTACCATTTTTTAATAGTGATAATTGTGGTGGGGACGACTTTCATTATACAACGGAAAATAGAATGGAACAGGCAATAGAATATTGGCTTTGGGAGTATAACAGACAGGGATTTGTTCGGTGGGCTATTGTATCAAAAACAACGGATGAAGCAATCGGAACAATTGAATTATTCCACAGAGATGCTGCCGATTATTTTACAAATTGCGGATTACTTAGATTAGATATTCGAAGTGACTATGAAATTTCAAGTGAGATTATAGAGATATTAAGATTGATAATTGAACCTGCATATACCTTGTTTGGTTGTGATAAAATTGCTACAAAAGCTATGATAGCAGCGACAGAACGTATTGCGGCATTGAAAGATTTAGGATTTAAACGCTCAGAAGAAAAATTAGTAGGACATAATGGAACAGAATATGATTCGTATTTTGTATTATGCCGGGATTAGTAAAACTACAATGCGGGCGAAAAACGTGTATTATTCATCGCATTATTTTATCAGTATTTATAATATTTAAAGTAGAGGAAAATAATCTTTTAGGCGGGACTGACAGTACGGGATTCGTGAGGGCAGTTTATGCAGTATTGTTATTTACGGAAGAGATAATGTGCCGGAGCATGTGGCCATCAGTCTGGGTAATAGAAAAGATGTGCATGCAGGCAACAGCAGGGGTGTTAAATGGGCAGAGGAGCCAGTTCGGTTCGCCTTGTATAAATGCCGATTATGCTTTATACTTATAAGAATATGGATGTATGAGACAGTAGGAGAAGTACCGCGGGTGCTTCTCCTATTTTAGAAAGGACAGCATTGTAAGAAATCTGTAAGGAATCTGTCAGTTGTTTTGTAAGACAGAGGGGGTATTATAAATACAAGCTTTAAGGAGGAGGAGACATGAGCGAATGTATTCTTGTGGCAGATGATGACAGAGAGATCGTAAAGGCCATAGCTATTTTACTGGAGAGGGAGGGCTACAAAGTCCTGCGGGCCTATGATGGATTGGAGGCGCTGGATCTTCTGGCGCAGAATCAGGTTCAGCTTATATTGATGGATGTCATGATGCCGCGTATGGACGGCCTGTCTGCTATTATGAAGATCAGAGAGAAAAGAAATATACCTATCATTGTATTGAGTGCCAAAAGTGAGGACACAGACAAGGTGCTGGGGCTTTCTATGGGAGCGGATGATTATGTGACAAAGCCTTACAATTCACAGGAGCTGGTTGCCAGGGTAAAAAGCCATCTCAGGCGTTATACCAGATTGGGAGATATCCATGCGGTCAGCGGCTCCAAGGAGTTTAAAAGCGGCCGTCTCTGTTACCATGCTGAGGAGCGGGTGCTGTATGCGGACGGGGAGTCCATTCGGCTCACTGCCACGGAGACAAAGATTGTGGATCTGTTTATGCGGAACCTGGGACGTGTATTTTCCGCAGAGGAAATTTACCGCCGTGTCTGGGAAGAAGAGGCATTTGCTCCGGAGAACACGGTTATGGTGCATATCCGGCGCATTCGTGAAAAAATTGAACTGAATCCAAAGGAGCCAGAATACTTAAAGGTGGTGTGGGGAATTGGATATAAAATCGAAAAAATGTAAAGTGATAACAGCCTGGGCAGCATTTTTCCTGAGTATCTGTCTGCTTGTGGAGAGTGGTTTGACCGGCCTGAATCTTCTGACAGGGAGCGGCCCCCGGGGGGTGAGCGTTAAGGATGCGCTTACCTCGGATTTTGAAGAGACTGAGGAGTTTCGCAGCTTTGTGTCAGACTATCTGGATACGTTTCTTGCCATGGCAGCCGGAGGTCCGGTGGACTGGTACAGCAGATATGGAGATGCAGCTTTGGATGATTCTTATGACATCTCCTGGGGAAGCGGCATTGCGGAGAGTGCGGCGACTACTGTAATCGAGGAAAGTGCAGAATCGGCTTGGGATGGGGATTACACCTCAGAGGACTGGGAGTATAAAACTTCCGCAAAACAAGTGCATGAGACGATTAAAAACGATAAAAACCTGGTCTATGATATCCGGTATAACGGAAAGTCTGTATATACCAACGATGAGAATGGAATTTTGAAAGAGGGAGAAAAGAGTCTGCCTTCAGATTACAATTTTTATATGGTCTTTGCAGAGGGTAAGGCGTCTGTATTCAAAGATAAGAAAGCTGTAGATGTATATGGGGATGGGGTATACCGTGATGACAGCCAGTGGCGTATTCCCGGCTATAAGAATTTTACCGTGGATGAAAAAACAAAAAAGGCAGAAGTTCGCATGGCAGTGATAAAATCTCCGGTAAATTATGTGCAGGGTAATTATTCCGGCAGTTCGGGCAGTTATTATGGGACAAGCAGCCTGTATGATATAGTCCGAAATATGGAACATGCAAAGCGCAGCTACATTGCCAAAATCGTGGAGTTTATTGCCGGACTCGTGCTTCTGGGCGTTTACCTGGCACTGAGAAAGTATAAAAAGGACGGAGACAGATTCCTTGCGGTTTATACGGGAAAAATCTGGCTGGAATGTAAGGTCGCTCTGGCAGTTCTTGTGATTGTGGGAGGAATTGCAGGACTTAACAACTACATGGGTGTCTTTTACGGATGGGGGTACTATGAGTATGCATCAGAGATATTGTATCCGATGATGTATTCTTTATTGGCAAATCCCATGCTGCTGCTGATATGTTTCTGGATTTTATATCTCCTGATCAATGATTACAGATATAACAGAAAGAAACCCAGAAAGATACTGGTCAGGGATATACAGAAATTATTTCAGATAAGGGATATGGAGTATCCTTTTCAAAAAAAAATGATCCGTAAATTTTCACCGGTGATGATATCCGGAATCGTACTGTCAGTGATTGCGGCTTTGGCCTGCTTTGTGTCATCTTATTATTTGTATGATAATGGCGGAAGCCTTGCAGTGGTGCTGCTGCTTGTGGCACTGGCGGTGATCGCACTGCTGGCGGGTATGATGAGACAATATGCATCTGACAACCGGATACTCGCCAAAGAGATGGGTGATCTGATCCGTCAGATAAAAAAAGTCCATGACGGAAATATGACGGATAAGCTGAAAGTGCCGGAGGATTCGGACCTGTATGACGCTGTCCAGCAGCTAAATGATATCCAATACGGTATGGATACGGCTCTGTCGGAGCGAATGAAAAGTGAGCGTATGAAGGTGGAGCTGGTATCAAATGTTTCTCATGACATCAAAACGCCTCTGACCTCCATTATCAGTTATGTGGAACTTATGAAGCAGGAGGAGAACCTGCCGGAGGATGTCAAGGATTATATCCGCATTCTGGATATAAAGTCCCAGCGTCTGAAATCCATGGTGCAGGATGTTTTTGAGATCAGCAAAGCGGCCTCCAAGCAGCTCCCCGTAAATCTAGAGGATTTAGATCTGGGCAAGCTTCTCCGCCAGACACTGGCTGATATGGAGGAACAGATAGAAGAAAGCTCTGTGACGGTTAAAGCACAGATTTCGGCAGAGGCAGTGGTGATCCATGCGGATGGCAGCCGTCTCTACAGAGTTTTCCAGAACCTTCTGCAGAACGCCCTGAAGTATTCCTTGGATGGTTCACGCGTTTTCATAACACTGAAAACAGACAATAAAACAGCAAGGGCCACGGTAAAAAATATTTCCCAGGAGGAGATCCCGTCGGATATTGATTTTACCGAGCGGTTTGTACGCGGAGATGAGAGCCGTACCGACGGCGGAAGCGGACTGGGCCTTTCTATTGCCAGGAGTTTTACAGAGGCGTGCGGAGGTGTGTTCGGGATTGAAGTGGATGCGGATCTGTTTGTGGTGACAGTGGAATTTCCGATAAAAGATATTTAAACTAACATGTTTGATAGATAAAAAGACTGCCCCTGCGGTGCCGGAATGACGGAGCTGGCAGGGGCAGTCTTTTTTTGAATACAGCGTGCTTTTGTAAGCACACCTTAAAAATGTGTGATAAATTCAGAAAAAACCATTTTTTGTTTTTTGTATACATACATGAATCTGCCCCAATATTCCAGGAAAATAATCGAAAAAATAATCGACAAAAAAAGTCCAAAAATAAATTGCACGCATAAAAATACAAGTAATTTAAGCATTTTTAATTTTTTGAATGCACGCACAAAAAACAAGATGGCCGAAAGTGCACTTTTCTACATTAACGTAGTAGATGAGGCAAAAAAGTACAAAAAATCGTTAAAAAGTTGTTGTTAATTTCTTATCAATATGATATCCTTAATTCGTAGCGCGAAATCAGATTCTTCTCAAAAGGCCCTGAAACCAGGGGGGATGAGTAAATATGTTTTAACAGAAAAACATACTCAGAGAGATAGAATTTGTGATTTCACATTTTTTTGAATATTAATTGTTAAAAAAAAGACAATAAGGACCACCCAAGGGAAGGGGAAAGGAGCAAGCATGAGTAGTAAAATTACTGTCATCGGAGCCGGAAGCGTTGGCTCAACAATTGCTTACACATTATCTAACGGGGATATCGCATCAGAGATCGTATTGATTGATATCAACAAAGAAAAGGTTGCCGGAGAAGTTATGGATATCGCACAGGGTACCTGTTTCCGCGATCCGATCAACATCGTTGCCGGAGAGTACGAGGATGCAAAGGATTCCGATATTGTGATCATCACATCAGGAATCGCCCGCAAACCGGGTCAGACAAGAATTGAGCTGACACAGACAAATGTGAATATTTTAAAGAGCATTACACCGGAAATTGTAAAGGCTGCGCCAAACGCGCTTTACATCATTGTAAGCAATCCTGTTGATATTATGACTTATGTATTTACAAAGATCTCAGGACTGCCGGAGAATCAGATCATCGGTTCCGGAACGATTCTGGATACGGCGCGCCTCCGCTGCGGACTGTCTGAACACTTTAAAGTTGCTCAGAAGAACATCCACGCTTATGTATTCGGTGAGCACGGCGATACTTCCTTCATCCCCTGGACTGGAGCATATATATCAGGTGTCAGCCTGGATGAGTATTATGAACTGGCAAAGAACCTGGGCAAAGACGTGGAAGAGCTTGATAAGGACGAGATGCTGACCTATGTGCAGAAATCCGGCGGCAAGGTGATTGCGAACAAAGGCGCTACTTTCTATGCGGTATCAGCGGCAGTATGTAAGCTGTGCGGAATCCTGCTGGCATCCTCCGATTCCATCGCAACGGTTTCATCCATGATGCACGGGGAATACGGCATTGAGGATGTCTGCGTCAGCACACTGACTCTGGTTGGACCGAACGGTATTCAGGGCAAAGTGCCGATGAGAATGAACAAAGAAGAGATTGCAAAACTTCAGGCAAGTGCCAATGCACTGAAAGAAGTTATCAAACAGATAGAACTGTAAAACAGGATTTTTAACAGGAGGAACTATGAAGTACAGTTATTATCCGGGGTGTACCCTGAAAACAAAAGCAGTTGAGCTGGATGCTTATGCCAGAGCTTCTGCAAGGGCACTGGGATTTGAACTGGAAGAAATTGAAAACTGGCAGTGCTGCGGCGGAGTTTATCCGCTGGGCACTGACGAGATCGCCACAAAACTTTCTTCCGTCCGTGCTCTCAATGAGGCCAAAGAAAAAGGCCAGGATCTGGTAACACTCTGTTCTGCCTGTCATCATGTGATAAAACGTGTCAATGATGATATGAAGAACGCAGACGATATTCGCACCAGAGCAAATAATTATATGCAGTTAGAAGAACCCTATGCAGGTGAGACGACAGTGCTCCATTTTCTGGAGGTACTCCGTGACCGCATAGGTTTCGACACGTTAAAGGAGAAAGTGACAGCTCCCCTTACCGGCAAAAAGATAGGCGCTTACTACGGATGTCTGCTTCTTCGCCCAAGCGGGCTTCTGGAATTCGACGATCCGGAGAATCCGTCCATCATCGAGGACTTCATCTGGGCCATCGGTGCAGAGCCGGTGATCTATCCGTACAGAAACGAGTGCTGCGGCGGCTACATATCCCTGAAGGAAAAAGAGATGTCAAAAACCATGTGTGATAAGATCATGGACAGCGCATCCGGATTTGGAGCTGACATGCTGATCACAGCCTGTCCATTATGCCTGTATAACCTGAATAAGAGCACTTGCGGCAGCAGACTTCCGGTATACTATTTTACAGAACTTCTGGCAGAAGCTCTCGGCGTGAAAGAGGAGGTAGCAAAAGCATGAATACTCCAAAAAAACAGGCTGAAATGATTAAGGAAATCAGCGGTGTCAATCCGCTGAAATGTATGAAATGCGGCAAATGTTCTGCGTCCTGTCCATCCTACAATGAAATGGACATCAAACCCCATCAGTTTGTATCTTATGTGCAGAATGAAGATATCGAGTCTTTGGTGAACTCAAAATCTCTCTGGAAATGCCTTTCCTGCTTTGCATGCGTGGAGCGCTGCCCAAGGGATGTAAAACCGGGCAAACTCATTGATGCGGCAAGACAGCTTGTGGTCCGCGAGAAGGGCGGGGATTACCTGATGGCTGATGAAATCCCCGAGCTTTTGGACCCGGAACTTCCGCAGCAGCTTTTAGTCAGTGCATTCAGAAGATACAGGAGGTGAGGTTAAGTGCAGAGAATAGGTGTATTCGTCTGTCATTGCGGCAGCAACATCGCTGCTACGGTAGATGTAAAAAAAGTAGTGGAAATGGCTAAAATGGAGCCGGGAGTTGTCCATGCGGAAGATTATCAGTATATGTGTTCCGAAGCAGGACAGTCCAAGATTGCAGAGGCTATCAAAAATGAAAAACTGACAGGGCTTGTGGTATGTTCCTGTTCACCGCGTATGCACGAGACCACTTTCCGCAAGGCAGCGGAGAGAGCCGGCTTAAACCCATACATGGTGGAAGTTGCCAATATCCGTGAACATTGTTCCTGGATCCACAAGGATATGGAGGAGGCTACCAAGAAGGCAGTCATCCTTGCAAGAGCGGCAATCGCGAAAGTGAATTTGAACGCGTCCCTGAAGCCGGGCGAGAGCCTTGTCACAAAACGTGCCCTGGTGATCGGCGGCGGTATTGCAGGTATCCAGACTGCTCTTGACATTGCAGAGGCGGGTTACGAAGTGGATATTGTGGAGAAGACACCGAGTATCGGCGGAAGAATGTCACAGCTTGACAAGACCTTCCCTACACTGGACTGTTCTGCCTGTATCCTGACACCTAAGATGGTGGAGGCATCCGCCCATGAGAAGATCAACATCTATACATACAGCGAGGTGGAAAAGGTTTCCGGCTTTGTAGGTGATTTTACAGTGGATATCTGCAAGAAAGCAAGAAGTGTGGATATGGACAAATGTACAGGCTGCGGCGTATGCCAGGAGAAATGCCCGTCCAAGAAGAATTCCAATGAGTTCAACAGGGGCCTGAATACAAGAAGCGCCATCTACACACCGTTTGCCCAGGCAATCCCCAATGTTCCTGTCATTGACAGAGAGAACTGTATTAAGTTCAAGACAGGAAAATGCGGTGTCTGCGCCAAGGTATGCCAGGCAGGTGCCATTGATTATGAGCAGAAGGACGAGATCCTTACAGAGAAGTACGGTGCCATTGTAGTTGCCACCGGTTTTGACACCATCAAGCTGGATAATTACGATGAGTATGCGTACAACCAGAGCAAGGATGTGATCACATCCCTGGAGCTGGAGCGTATCATGAACGCAGCAGGACCTACCAAAGGCCATCTGGAACGCATGTCCGATGGGAAGGCGCCGAAGAATATGGTGTTTATCCAGTGTGTGGGAAGCCGCTGCGCGGACAAGAGAGGAAAGAGCTACTGCTCCAAGATATGCTGTATGTACACAGCAAAACACGCCATGCTGATCCGCGATAAATATCCGGATGTGAACGTGACTGTATTTTACATTGATGTCCGTACCCCGGGCAAAAACTTTGATGAGTTCTACAGAAGAGCCGTGGAGGAATACGGTGTGAACTACATCAAAGGCCAGGTGGGTAAAGTCGCTCCCCAGCCAAACGGACAGTTATTAGTACAGGGCGTTGACCTCATTGATAACAAGCAGATCCTCATGGAGGCAGATATGGTGGTTCTGGCTACAGCCATTGAACCGGATTCTTCTGTAAGGAAGATTGCCACCATGCTCACAGCCAGCATAGATACCAACAACTTCCTGACCGAGGCACATCCCAAGCTTCGTCCCGTGGAATCCCCAACGGCAGGTATCTTCCTGTCAGGCGTTTGCCAGGGACCCAAGGACATACCTGAGACTGTTTCCCAGGCAGGAGCAGCGGCAGTGAAAGCCATCGGGCTTCTTGCAAAAGACAAGCTGATGACAAACCCATGTACAGCCAAATCCGACGAACTTCTCTGCAACGGATGTTCCACCTGTGCAAATGTGTGCCCGTACGGTGCCATCACTTACGAGGACAAAGAGGTGAATGACCACGGAATCCGTGAGACACGCCGTATCGCAGTTGTGAACAATGCGCTTTGCCAGGGATGCGGAGCCTGTACCGTTGCCTGCCCGTCAGGAGCCATGGACTTACAGGGATTCTCGAACAGACAGATCATAGCGGAGGTGGATGCAATATGTCGATAGAAACAAAGGAAGAATTCAGACCTAAAATTGTGGCATTCTGCTGTAACTGGTGCAGTTATGCAGGTGCGGATCTGGCCGGAAGCAGCCGCCTTTCCTATCCTGCAGATGTGAAGATCATCCGTGTGCCATGTTCCTGCCGTGTAAATCCCATGTTCATCCTGAGAGCATTTGAGAAAGGTGCGGACGGCGTGATCCTCTGCGGATGCCATCCGGGAGACTGCCACTACAGCACAGGAAACTACTATGCCAGAAGGCGTATGACACTTTTATTCTCCATGCTGGATTATATCGGCGTGGAAAACGGACGTACCCGTGTGGAATGGGTGTCAGCCGCAGAGGGTGTCAAATTCTCCACTACCATGAATGAGTTTGTGGAAAAAGTCCGCTCTCTGGGCAAAAACGTAAGATTGGAGGATTTGAGATGCAGGAATTGATTAACCGTGCAAAAGAGCTGTTAGCGGACGGTACCGTAGCCCGTGTTCTCGGCTGGAAAGCGGGAGACCTGCCTTACAATCCGGAACCGGCATATTTTGAAAAGGAAGAGGACTTTGAGAATTTCGTATACAACGGATTCTGCGGAGCCAATTTAAGCAAATATATGATTGAAGCCTCCAAACTGGAGGGAAAGACCCTGGTATGCCTGAAACCGTGTGATACCTACAGCTTTAACCAGCTCATCAAGGAGCACAGGGTGGACAGGGAAAAAGCCTATATTATCGGTGTGGGCTGCAAAGGCAAGCTGGATATTGAAAAGATCAAAGGTATGGGGATCAAGGGAATCGAGAGTATTTCCGGCGCTGATATCACAGATGAGGCAGATACCCTGACCATACAGACCCTCTACGGAGAGAAGACATGTTCCTATGCAGATGCCATGCTGGAGAGATGCCATGTGTGCAAAGGCAAAGAGCATAAGATATACGATGAGCTGATCGGAGAATCAAAAGAGACAAAAGACGCAGAGCGTTTTGACAGTGTGGCTGCCATTGAGGCCATGAGCCCGGAGGAGAAATTTGCGTTTTTCCAGAAGGAGTTAAGCAAATGTATCCGCTGCAATGCCTGCAGAAACGTATGTCCTGCATGCAGCTGCAGAAAATGTGTATTTGACAGCAACAAGTTTGACAGTTCCCAGAAAGCTAATGTGGACTCCTTTGAAGAGAAGATGTTCCACATCATCCGTGCTTTCCATGTGGCAGGACGCTGTACAGACTGCGGAGAGTGCAGCCGTGTATGTCCCCAGGGAATACCCCTTCATCTGTTCAACCGGAAATTCATCAAGGACATCAATGAGTTCTACGGAGAATATCAGGCCGGTGAAGACACAGATTCCAGAGGACCGCTGACAGACTTTACCTTTGATGACGTAGAGCCAGGCATTGTGGCAGAAAGGGGATAATGTATGTATAAGATAGCAAAAGAAAATCTGGCGGCATTATTCCAGTTGATCGCCGGCTCCCGGGAATTATACCTTCCTGTAAAAGTGAGCGGACAGGTGAACTTCAGAGCATGGAGCGAGGACGCGGAGGTGGATCTTGATACACTGAAGACGGTGAAATCTCCAAAAGACGCGTTCTTCCCCCAGAGTGAGGATCTGTATACCTGCAGAAAGGACGGAAAAAAGCTGACAGTTGAACCGGAAGCACTGAAAGAGCAGGATTTTGTGGTATTTGGAATGAAGGCCTGCGATGTGAAAGGTGTGGAGGTTTTAGATAAAGTATTTTTAGCTGACCCGGTAGACTCTTTCTATGCGGCAAGGCGTGAGCACGGTACTATTGTGGCTATGGCATGCCATGAGCCGGAAGAGACCTGCTTCTGTAAAGTGTTTGGCGCAGACTGTGCAGAGCCGGCGGCAGATGTGGCCGTGTGGATGACAGGCGAGGAGCTTTACTGGAAATCCCTCACAGAAAAGGGAGATGCCCTTACGAAATCTGCAGAAAGCCTTCTTGCTGAGGCAGACGCTGAGGACGAGAAGAAAGTGGAGGAAGAGAAAGCATCCATCCGCGGAATCGTTGAGAAGCTGCCTTACTCCAATCTTTCCCTGGAAGGATGGAACGGGGAGGCATTAAACGAAAAATTCAATTCAGAACTCTGGGAAGAACTGTACAAGCCATGTCTGGCGTGCGGAACCTGTACCTTTGTATGTCCAACCTGCCAGTGCTATGACATCAAGGACTACGACACAGGCCACGGAATCAAGAGATACCGCTGCTGGGATTCCTGCATGTACTCGGATTTCACCATGATGGCACACGGGAACAACCGTACGAGCCAGATGCAGCGTTTCCGTCAGAGATTTATGCATAAACTGGTATATTTCCCGGCAAACAACGACGGGATGTATTCCTGTGTAGGCTGCGGCAGATGTGTGGAAAAATGCCCGGCTTCCTTAAATATCGTAAAGGTTATCAAATCCTTTCAGAACCAGGGAGGTGACAAATAATGAGTGAATGTACCTGTCATAAGAATTATACACTGGATACGCTGATCCCCCAGGTGGGAGTCATCACGGATATCCGCCAGGAGACGCCGGATGTGAAGACCTTCCGCGTAAACGCGCCGGAGGGCGGAAAGCTTTTTGAACATATGCCCGGACAGTGTGCCATGGTGTGTGCACCAGGCATCAGTGAAGGTATGTTTTCCATTACTTCCTCACCGACTAACAAAGAATTCCAGGAATTCAGCATCAAGAAATGCGGTGTCCTCACCGATTATCTCCACAGCCTTGAGGTGGGCGACGAGATTACCGTGAGAGGGCCGTACGGAAATCATTTCCCGGTAGAGACTGAGTTAAAAGGTAAAAACCTGCTGTTTATCGCAGGTGGTATCGGCCTTGCGCCTCTGCGCTCCGTGATCAACTATGTGCTGGACAACAGAGAGAACTACGGCACTGTGGACATCCTTTACGGTTCCCGATCCGCAGACGATCTGGTCCAGTTAAAAGAGATCCAGGAAGTCTGGATGAAGACAGAGGGCGTGAATGTATATTTGACCATCGACCGGGAGCAGGAAGGCTGGGACGGCCATGTGGGATTCGTACCGAACTACCTGAAAGAAGTGGGCTTTACCACAGACAAGACAGCCCTTGTCTGCGGCCCGCCGATCATGATCAAGTTCGTGCTGGCAGCTCTGCAGGAGATGGGATTCTCCAAAGAGCAGGTGTACACAACTCTGGAGCTGCGCATGAAATGCGGCGTAGGCAAATGCGGACGCTGCAACATCGGTTCCAAGTACGTGTGCAAAGACGGACCGGTATTCCGCTGTGATGAGATTGATGAATTACCGAATGAGTATTAAGGAAAGGATTGGTACCTATAATGGAAAAAATGGTAAATGTATATTTCTTTGGTAAGAAATACAGCGTGCCTGCAGATCTGACGATCATGACAGCCATGGAATATGCCGGTTACACCCTGAAAAGAGGATGCGGCTGCCGTCACGGCTTTTGCGGGGCATGTGCTACAATATACAGAATCAAGGGAAAGAACGAGTTAAAGACCTGTCTTGCCTGTCAGACACAGGTGGAGGAAGGCATGTATGTGGCAAGCATCCCCTTCTTCCCCACAGATAAGAGAACTTATGATATAGAGGAGATCAAACCGACTCAGCAGATCATGATGGAACTCTATCCGGAGATCTACAGCTGTATCGGATGTAATGCCTGTACAAAAGCCTGTACACAGGATCTGAACGTTATGCAGTACATTGCTTACGCACAGAGAGGGGAATTTGAGAAATGCGCAGAGGAGTCCTTTGACTGTGTAAGCTGCGGCTGCTGTTCCGTAAGATGCCCGGCCGGCATTTCTCATCCTATGGTTGGTCTTCTTGCAAGGCGCCTCACAGGAAAATATATCGCGCCTGAGACAAAACATCTGAAAAGCCGCGTGGAGGAGATCCACAAGGGTGCTTATGATGAACTGATCGAGCAGGTTATGCAGAAACCCATTACGGAAATGCAGGAACTTTACAACACAAGAGAGATTGAGAAATAAGGAGGGATAGCCATGTTTACACCAGAAATGCTTGAGTCCATTAAAAAGGTGGAAGCGACCAGAGACGAACGTATGGGCATGGAACCCAGGCGTATGACCGCTGATGAAAAAGACGCCCTCTTGAAGGCTTATCATCCGGACTACAAAAAAGACGGCTTTACAGAGATCAAGATCGGACCAAACAAGGGCCAGAAAGCCCCCACAGAGCTGGGACATTTACTCCACTCCAACAGCCGTCTGTTAAATGTGGATATAGATTTGAACAAAGTGGATTATGACGTGGACGTGCTGGTGATCGGCGGCGGCGGAGCAGGTTCTTCCGCTGCGATTGAAGCTCACGAGGCAGGCGCAGACGTTATGATCGTCACAAAACTGCGTATCGGTGATGCCAACACCATGATGGCAGAGGGCGGTATCCAGGCAGCAGACAAGGAAAATGACTCCCCGGTACAGCACTATCTGGATGCTTTCGGCGGCGGACATTTTGCAGCAAGGCCGGAACTGCTGAGAAGACTGGTTATGGAAGCCCCGGACGCGATTCAGTGGCTGAACAAGCTGGGTGTTATGTTTGACAAGGACGCAGAGGGAAATATGGTCACCACCCACGGCGGCGGTACCTCCAGAAAGAGAATGCATGCCTGCAAGGATTACTCCGGTGCGGAGATCATGCGTACTCTGCGCGATGAGGTTTTAAACCGTCAGATCCCCGTTGTGGAATTTACATCCGCAGTGGAGCTGATCAAGGACGAAAAAGGTCAAGTGGCAGGGGCTGTTCTTCAGAACATGGAGACAGAGGACTATATGGTGGCAAGAGCAAAGACGGTTATCATTGCGACCGGCGGCGCAGGACGTCTCCACTATCAGAATTTCCCCACATCCAATCATTATGGTGCAACCGCAGACGGTCTGGTTCTGGGATACCGTGCAGGCGCTCCGCTTTTATACCAGGATACCATTCAGTATCATCCTACAGGTGTTGCGTATCCGGCACAGATCTTCGGCGCTCTTGTTACAGAGAAAGTACGTTCTCTGGGAGCCATGCTTGTAAATATTGACGGAGAGGCATTTATGCATCCTCTGGAGACACGTGACGTGGCAGCAGCTTCCATTATCCGCGAGTGCAGCGACAGGGGTAAAGGCGTGGCAACACCTCTTGGCAGCGGTGTATGGCTGGATACGCCCATGATCGAGAGAATCGGCGGAGAGGGTACCATTGAGAAACGTATCCCTGCCATGCTTCGTATGTACATGAACTATGACATTGATATGAGAAAACAGCCGATTCTTGTATACCCGACTCTTCATTACCAGAACGGAGGTCTGGAGATCGGCGGAGACGGATTTACAAAGGAGATCAGCAATCTGCTGGTAGCCGGTGAGGCGGTAGGCGGAATCCACGGCAGAAACCGTCTGATGGGCAACTCTCTTCTGGATATCATTGTATTCGGCCGCAACGCAGGTAAGGCCGCAGCAGCCAGGGCAAAAGAGACAGAGCTTGGCACCATGACACTGGAGCATATTGAGAAATATGCGGAAGAACTGAATAACGCAGGCATTGCTTCCGATGATGTATCACCGCTGCTGCTTCCTAAATATGCCCGCCACGAGAGATAGGAGAGTGAACGTATATGCGTGAAATAATGGCAAGCCAGATAACAGATGTCATTGAGAACCTTTGCATCCAGGCCAATGAACATCTGCCTGAGGATGTGAAATGTGCGATCAAAAACTGCAGAGCATGTGAAGACTGGGAAATTGCACAGGGCGTTCTGGACAATATTATTGAGAACTTTGAGATCGCTGACGAACAGAATGTACCAATCTGCCAGGATACGGGAATGGCATGCGTATTCCTGGAGATTGGACAGGACGTACATATCACAGGCGGTGATTTAAGCGAGGCTGTGAACGAAGGCGTGCGCCGCGGATACGATAAGGGATACCTGAGAAAATCCGTAGTAAAAGACCCGGTGCGCAGAGGCAACACAGGCGACAACACACCGGCCATGATCTATACCGAGATCGTTCCGGGTGAGCAGATTAAGATCACAGTGGGACCGAAAGGTTTCGGAAGTGAGAATATGAGTGCTATCCGCATGTTCAAACCGTCAGCAGGCCTGCAGGGAATCAAGGATTTCATCCTGGAGACAGTCGAGACAGCAGGCCCGAACCCATGTCCGCCTATGGTTGTGGGCGTGGGCATCGGAGGTACTTTTGACAAGGCTGCCCTTCTTGCGAAAAAAGCATTGATGCGGCCCATTGATTCCTCCAATGAGGACCCGTACTATGCGGATCTGGAAGTGGAAATGCTGGACAAGATCAACAAGCTCGGCATCGGACCGCAGGGATTCGGGGGTAAGACCACTGCCATCGGACTGAACATTGAGACCATGCCCACACATATTGCAGGTATGCCGTGTGCCATCAATATCAACTGCCACGTGACCCGCCACAAAACGGAGGTGATTTAAATGGAAAAACATATTACACTGCCCCTTACCGAAGAGCTGGCAAAAACTCTTCATGCGGGAGATACCGTATATGTAACAGGAACCATCTACACCTCACGTGACGCAGGCCACAAGCGCATGTGCGAAGCACTGGCAAGAGGTGAGGAACTTCCCTTTGACCCCACTGACGCTACCATCTATTATGTGGGCCCCACACCGGCGAAACCGGGCCAGGTCATCGGCTCCGCAGGCCCTACCACCAGCGGACGTATGGATGCCTATGCACCGACTATGATGTCCGTAGGCGCAAGAGGCATGATCGGAAAAGGCGCCCGCCTTCCGGAAGTCATTGAAGCTATGAAAAAATACAGCGGCGTTTACTTCGGCGCGATCGGCGGAGCAGGCGCACTGCTGGCAAAATGTATAAAAAAAGCGGAACTGATCGCGTATGAAGATCTGGGCGCGGAGGCATTGAGAAAATTATATGTGGAGGATATGCCTCTGTTTGTCATCATCGACAGCGAAGGAAAGAACCTGTACGAAGAGGGCAGAGCCGCTTATCTGGCACAGCATAAAGAGTAAGACAGAATCTGAGGGACGTAAGACAGACCGCTTCTGAAAGAACAGAGGCGGTCTTTGCACCACATTAAAAGAGGGAATGGAGAAAATAGAATGACAAACTTATTAGAAGCACTTATGATACTCTGCTTCGGCCTGTCGTGGCCGATTTCAATCCGTAAATCCTGGATTTCCAGAACAGCAAAAGGAAAGAGCCTTTTCTTTGAGTTCTTTATCTGGATTGGTTACGTGTTCGGTATTGCCCGCAAAGTGATTCTGTGGATGGAAGCCGGATCAGCAGGAACTTCTCTTGACTGGCTGTTTTATCTGGGATGGTTCTTCTACATACTGAATATTGTTGAGATTTCCATTGACATGGCACTCTATTTGAGAAATGTAAAACTGGATAAAGCAAGAGAAAAAGCCTGAGTTCTAAGTTCACGCCCCATTACATAAACTGATACAGAATGTGACCGGGGGCCGGACATGAACAGACAGAGATGGAAAAAATATGGTTTTATAGCGGAAGTTATTGTGCTGACTTTGACGGCAGTGCTTTGCTGGAAAGATGTCTCAGAAGGTGCCTTTACTGCCGGAAGGAGCACGGACCCGGCAGCAAATGTACCGGAATCCGGCACCACGTGTGAGGAAAAATCCGGCACGAATGGCGAAGAGGGTTCTGCCGCCGGCAGTGGAAAGGATTCCGGCACAGACAGTGCGGGAAAAGACTACATAAAATGGGTGGATTTCCATGTGACCAGTGAAGCCATGCGTCGGGCATGTGCCTACGATGTGGATACATATGGGCAGGAAGGTCATCTAAACTGGGTGAATCTGCTGGCCTATCTGGGAGCCAGATACGGCGGAGATTTTAAACAGTATAAGGCAAAAGATATGGATGAGATTGCCGACAGGCTCCAAAAAGGGGAAACTACCGTGGAAAAGCTGTCTGCGGAGATAAAGTCTTTTGACTACTACCGTGAGGCCTACGGTGCAGTCCTGGATGGTTTGGTGGGAGAGTATGAAATAGAGGCAGAAAATGAAGGGCAGGAAGTGCAGAGCCGGGACAGTCAGGCGGAGCAGGGACGTAAAGAGAATCAGAATGACCGGGAGAGTTCGGGGACGGTAAACTGGACAAAGAAGTATGGACTGAAAGGATTCAGTCCGATTGCGAAAAGTTTTCCCTATAATGACTATGATGATTTCGGTGTGGCCAGGAGCTATGGTTATAAGAGAGAACACCTGGGGCACGACATGATGGGGCAGACAGGTACACCCATTGTGGCGGTGGAGTCCGGTTATGTGTCAGCTATGGGCTGGAACCAGTACGGCGGATGGCGTCTGGGAATCAGCAGTTTTGACGGCAGGCGATATTATTATTACGCTCATCTGCGTCAGAATTTCCCTTACTGCAAATCCCTGGAAGTGGGCAGCGTTGTGCAGGCAGGTGATGTGATCGGCTATATGGGACGCACCGGGTACAGCGCAAAGGAAAATGTGAATAACATTGATACAACCCATCTGCATTTTGGCCTGCAGCTTATTTTTGACGAATCCCAGAGAGAGGGAAATCATGAAATCTGGGTGGATGTCTATGAACTGGTCAAATTCCTGTATAAGAACCAGTCAGAGGTGGTAAGGGACGATGCGACAAAAGAGTGGTCCAGGGCAATGCAGATAAAAGACCCGGAGGCTCTGGAATATCTGAAGTCAGCGGAAGAAAAAAAGACAACAGGCGGCAATACGGAAAAACAGCCGGCAGATGCCCATACAAGATAGCAGACAACGGTCAGTGCTTCGGAAAAGCGGCGATAAATACTTATCTGTTTTGTAAGATCAGAGACCTTATGAAAGGGAGCAGTGAAACAATACTGTCCTTTTGATAAGGTCTCTTTTACATTTTATAACAGTTCTTTCTTTAGGCCACAATCCTGGCAAGTATCACAAGCAGATATACATGCAGCGGATAATAAACATAAAAGAAGTATTTCATTTTTCGCCCCCGCTGACCGTTGTAGAGCAGAATAAAAGGAAGCGATAAGATCATAAACCACTGGTCATTCAGGATGAACAGATTTTCATAGGTCAGTCCCGCACCGGCTGCCGAGAAAAAGAAGAATCCGGACATAAGTACATAGAAGACAGAAAGCCCAATTTTCTTATTCCTGAGAAAGTAGAATCCGATTCCAAGGACTACCCAGACTACAGAGCCCTCCACAAAAACAGGTGAGGGTACCAGAGTATACAATGCCTGGAAGGCAATTCTGCCTACAGGTGAAAGCTCTGCCGTATTTCCCATAAACAGGATAACCGCAATTCCCGAGAGCACGGGAATGAGCAGCATCACCAAAGCAGTTCCTGTTTTTTTCCATTTTCTCTCTTTTCCGCTTTCCATGAGCAGTTCAATGGCCCAGATGTAAAGCCCCACAAGAAATAAAGTGGCAAACATACCGTTAATGACCATAGCCCCGCCGGGATGCGGCAGAAAGGCATTGACCAGGCCATTTCCCACGGACATAAGCACAGAGGCGATATACAGCCGTTTGAGATACGCCTTCCGGTCATGTGTATGGGAAAAGCCCTCCGCCATGGCAAACAGAAACAGGGGTGCTGAGATCCGGCCCAGCAGAGTAAATATGTGGGGGACCGGCAGAATCCCGCCTCCCAGGTAATAATAAATGTGGTCAAGTGTCATCAGCAGAAGCGCCAGAACCTTCAAAGAATAGGAAGTGAACCCCGATTTGGCAGCGGCTGTTTTATTTGGTATTGCAATCTCGTTCATTTCAAACCCTCCGTGATATTTGTTTTACAGTGTTGATTATAGGGTATGACAGGGATATCTGCCATCGATTTACCTTACAAATTCGGAACTTTTATTACATTTTTGTCACCTTTGGCGGGGATGTCCGTAAGTATACAGAAGGGCCTGCATGACGGAAGGCAGTTTAAAAAATATACGAAAACACGACATGAAAGACGGCAAGGTGTCGCAGATATCTCTAATAACCTCCGCGCAGAATGGTATAATAAGGACAAATAAAAAACAGCAGAAAATGCTGGAATTTACGGTTGGGAGGACAACAGTTATGGCAGTAAAAATGCTTCCGAAAAAGATGGCAGGTGCAATACTTCCGGGCAACAGCTCAGTTGAAATGAAGGAGTTCGATGTTCCGAAGCCGGGTCACGGACAGGTATTGATCCAGACAAAGGCAACAACGATCTGCGGCAGTGACATCCGATGCATTTACAGAGAACACGTGGGAAAAGGACCGGAAGGATATATTCCGGGTATGGTGGCAGGTCATGAGCCCTGCGGCGTGATCGTGGAGGAGGGCGAAGGCCTCCGCAGGTTTAAAAAGGGTGACAGAGTGATCGTATATCACATTTCCGGATGCGGTGTGTGCAATGACTGCCGAAGAGGATATTACATTTCCTGTAAGAGCAAATTCCGTCAGGCATACGGCTGGCAGAGAAACGGCGGCATGGCTCCGTACATTCTGGCGGAGGAGAAGGACCTGATCGCCCTGCCCGATGAACTCACCTACAAAGACGGTGCGCAGGTTGCCTGCGGATTCGGTACGGTTTACGAGGCAATTGAGAAAATCGGCATCAGCGGAAATGATGCGGTTCTGGTGACGGGACTTGGACCTGTAGGCCTGGCAGCCCTCATGCTTGCCAAAGCGCTGGGCGCGAATAAACTGATCGGTGTGGAAATGAATGACTACCGTATTGAACTGGCTAAAAAACTGGGTCTTGTGGACCATGTCTTCAAACCGGGCGAGAATACCGTGGATGAGATACTGGAAGTGACGGGAGGATACGGCGTTGAACGTGCGATTGATGCCAGCGCCAATGATGCTGGCCGTCAGCTTGCCATCCGCGCCACAAGAGAATGGGGCAAAATTGCCTTCGTAGGTGAAGGCGGAACCTGTACATTTAACCCAAGCCCGGATATCATTCACGGACAGAAGACAATCTTTGGTTCCTGGGTGACAAGCCTGTGGAGAATGGAAGAACTGGTGGAAAGGCTGGTGCGCTGGAATATCCATCCGGAAGATCTGATCACAGACGAGTTCCCCATCGAGAGAGCGGGCGAAGCATATAAACTCATGGCCGGCGGACAGTGCGGCAAGGTAGCTGTAGTCTTCGGCGACCAGGATGAAAGGTAGGCACAGGATGACAAAAGGAGTAGACCCGGCAAAAGTGCCTTACAGAACTTTATATACAGGAGCCAGAATGCCGGCGATCGGTATAGGTACCTTTGGCTCTGACAAGTATTCCGCAGAGCAGGTGTCAAATGCAGTTTACGGTGCCGTGGAAAACGGATACCGCCTCATTGACTGTGCATCCGTCTATCAGAATGAAAAGGAGATCGGTGCTGTGCTCGGACGTCTCTTTGACAACAAAGTTGTAAAGAGAGAGGAGCTGTTCATCACAGGGAAAGTGTGGAATGACATGCACGGGGAAGGGGAGGTTATAGCTTCCTGTAAGCAGAGCCTTGCAGATTTGGGGCTTTCTTATCTGGACCTGTACTTTGTACACTGGCCGTTTCCGAATTACCACGCGCCGGGCTGTGACGGGGATTCCAGGAACCCGGATTCAAAACCCTTTTCCACAGAGGAGTTCATGAGTGTGTGGAGACAGTGCGAACAGCTTTTAGAGGAAGGTCTTGTGCGCCACATCGGTATGTCCAATATGACCATACCGAAGCTGGAGGCTGTGCTTCCCTTTTGCAAAGTACAGCCCGCAGCCATTGAGATGGAGCTTCACCCGGGCTTTCAGCAGCCCGAGCTGTTTGCGTACGCGCTGGAGCACAGGATCGTGCCCATCGGCTACTGCCCCATTGGTTCTCCCTCACGCCCGGAGCGTGACAGGACCTCTGAGGACGTTGCGGACACCCAGATGCCCGAGATTCTGGAGATCGCCAAAGCCCATCAGATACATCCGGCGGTGGTGTGCCTGAAATGGGCGGTACAGCGGGGGCAGGTGCCCATTCCTTTCTCTGTGAAGGAACCGCAGTATATCAGCAATTTGAAATGTACCACCGAAGATCCTCTGACAGAAGAGGAGATGGAGAAAATCCGCCTTGCCGACAAGAACTGCCGCCTGGTAAAAGGCCAGGTATTCCTCTGGCCGGGGGCAGAGAGCTGGGAAGATTTGTGGGATTTGGATGGGACGATCACGAAATAGAAATGCAGGGTAGTTTGTGGGCGTCACATACTATAAAAATGCGCCATATACTCTGAAAATGGCACTGTCCGTTGACAGTGCCATTTTGCGTTGCTAAACTGAATATAACAGCATTACCCATATGCCGATTTTACAGTCAAAATAAGCATATAGACCACCGACCGGGAAGGGCCGGGAAGAGCAGAAGGCGGAGAAATATGAAAAAGATTTTTGGAAAAACACACAAATCATACTATAAAAAAATACTGATTCTCATGTTTGCATTTGTGCTGGCAGTGATCCTGCCCTTCACTGCACTTTTGTACCGGAAATCTCAGCAGAACATGCTGAAAAATATCAATCAGTCCAATGAGCAGGTCTTAAGGCAGATGAAATTCAACTACACCTATTTCTCGGAAAACATTTCAGCGCTCTGCCTCTCTACCTTTTTCCGATATGATGTGAATGCGGTGATGTATAACAGCGAGGTGGATTACAACCAGCTCTACCTCACTTTGAAGAATCTCAGGGACAATGTGCTCCAGTCCCAGCCAAGCCTCTCCTCCATTCAGATCTACAATGGACAGAGAAAGGAATGGTATTCCACGGATTCGGATGCGGCGGCACAGGGAGAGGTTCTGCAGCAGTTTGTGGGAGAACAGAACAGTACGCCAAAGCTGCGGCCCATTCTGAGAAAATTAAGTGAGATCAACGGGCAGATAGAGACGAGCCAGTATGTCTTTTCTTATTTTATGTATGAATATCAGGATCCTTCATCCGGGCAGGACAGCTATCTTGTACTGAACCAGAATGCAAGCTGGCTGATTGACAACCTGACCGGGGCAGTGGCTCAAAGCCTGCCATCCTCCCTTTATCTGGCGGGGGAGTCAGGAGATATATTCGGCTATCAGAAGGAAGAAACCTCCGTAAATGAGGAGGAACTTGTAAGAGAATGTATGCAGAAATACATTTCCGCCCAGGCCGGGGAGAAGAATCAGGGATATTATGTGGAAAAATACAAAGGAAAGAAGTTCCTGGTATCCTATATTGATCTGGAGGACAGAGGCAATTATATTATTATGGTGCAGGCATATGAGCAGATATTTTCTAATCTGATTCAGCTTCGGAACGACTTTCTGGTGCTCTGCTGCATTTTCGGAATCATCGGTATTTTCATGCTGATCCATCTGTCCTGGAAAATATACCGTCCGGTCAATTCTCTGGTTGGATATGTGTCCGGGCTGGAGGGGGAGAGTGAGAGCCGGGCCGCCATGGAAGGCGAGGACGAGTTCGCCCACTTGAGGGATGTGTACCAGAGGACCAATGATGTAAAAGAAAAACTTCTCCAGGAGAAGAAATCCACAAGGGAAAGTCTGAGAAAATATCTGCTGGCAAACCTGCTGGAGGAGAGCACGGAAAAAAACTGGGAAAAATACAGAAAGAGCATGCCGGAGAGCGGACTGTCCAGCAAAGAGGAGCGGGAGCTTGCAGTGGCGATTTTCTACCTGGATTCCTATACGGAAAATAAATACGGCTTCACCCCCGGGGACAGCTCCCTGCTTTTGGAGACTGTATCCAATGTCATGACGGAAATGCTGGCCGGCTACATTGCGGAGCCGGTGAAAAAGGAAAATTCCTGCCTTGTTATCATTCTGGGCAGCAAGGAGAAATTGCTGGACACAGCAGACGTAAGGGACCGCATCAGCTATGCACAGAAATATATGAAGACAGCTTTTGACGTGACCATTTCTGCTGCGGTCAGCCATTCCAGCCGGAAGCCGGAGGAACTGTCGTCTCTCTATGAACAGGCCAGAAAATACGCAGGATACCGCCTGGTATACGGTCCGGGCAGTCTTCTGGGTGAAAAAGAGTGCAGGAAAAATATGTCAAACACTGAAAGTACATATCCCAGGGAACTGAACCGCAGACTGAAAGAGAGCCTGAAGCTGGGCAGCATGGAGCAGATCCGGGGCGTCCTGGACAAAATACAGGAGGCGGTGTCAGAACTAAGCTGCGATAATATCAGTATCAGCATGATGTCACTGGTGACAGAGGTAAATACAGTGATGAACGAGATCAACATGGCGAGAAACCTTCCGGTGACCATACATTTTAATGAGATGTACAAAAGAGTGATCGAGGTGGAATTCATCAGCACGCTTTTTGAGGAACTGTCCGAATACATCAGCTCCATTCTCTCTGAGACTTACCAGAAGAAGGAGAAGGAAAATGACAAAGAGAAAATCTTTGTGCAGACTGTCATGGAGTTTGTAAACCAGAACTACACGGATGTAAACCTTTCTTCCCAGTCCATAGCGGACTACATGAATATGTCCGGCCGTTATATTATGAAGAAATTCAAACAGTGCACAGGGATATCCCTGAATGAATATATCCTGGATATCCGCATGAAACAGGCAGCGGAGCTGCTTCTCCATTCCAAATTGCCGGTCAATAAGATCTCGGACAATATCGGGATAGAGAATGAGAATTATTTCTACCGCCTGTTTAAGAAAGTCTACGGATGTACCCCAAGAGAGTTCTCAAACAGAAAAGATTAGAGTGTATAAGAAGAGTCCGGCCTGCCGGATTCTTTTTTTGGCTGAAAACACTTCACTTTTGAAAAAGGGACTGTAAAATCGAAACATCTCTGCCATATATGCAGTGTTTATCCGTATCCTTCAGTAGTCAGAACCCATAAACCCCTGCTAGAATCGGGTTATCAGCAAGAGCGGCAGAACAAAATGCCGAAGCAGAAAATGCAGCCGTACAGTGTACAGAATCGTGAGGTACAGGCGGCACATATGTTACGCAAAAATAAGAAAGAAAAAGAAGGAGAGGTCAAAAATGAGAAAACTGAAAAAATGGGCGGCACTTGGCATGGCAGGCATTCTTGCAGCGGGATGTCTTGCAGGCTGCGGTGACAAAAAAGAGGAAGCATCCGGTGAGGGCACAGCACAGGAGAAGACAGCAGATAAAGGTGAGGCAGTCACCTTAAAGTGGTATCTGGCAGGTTCCGGCCCCCAGGCAGATGTAGTTACAGTCCAGAATGCAGTGAACCAATACCTGAAGGACAACTATGATATGAATGTGGACCTTCAGATCATTGCCACAGACTACGCAAACTATCCCCAGAAAATGCAGATGGTCATTTCATCGGGAGAGGAATATGACATCTGCTGGACTTCAAGCTGGAACAACAACTATTATGACAATGTGAACAAGAATGCATTTATCCCACTGGATGAGCTGCTGGAGAAGGAAGCTCCCGAACTGCTTGCATCTATGGACACATCCATCTGGGATGCTGTCCGCGTAAAGGGAAATATCTACGGTGTTCCTTCCCAGCAGATATTTCCGAAACAGAATTACGTTGTCATTGTAAAGGAATATGCGGATAAGTACGGACTGGACGTGAGCAAAGTCCGGAAGCTCAGCGACCTGGAGGAATTTTTCAAGGCAGTAAAAGAGGACAATCCGGATATGTATCCCTTTGCCGCATCCAGCAACGGGCTTATGGGAAAACACAACGTGGCCCTGGG
Organism: Blautia sp. JLR.GB0024; assembly: GCF_037000545.1. Lineage (NCBI taxonomy): Bacteria > Bacillati > Bacillota > Clostridia > Lachnospirales > Lachnospiraceae > Blautia > Blautia sp. JLR.GB0024. The sequence goes on from NZ_JBANBF010000012.1 coordinate 24,980, forward strand.
ATATGAATCCATTGTCAGCGTCAACATTCCCGGTGCTGTGAAAATCGGGGATGACGGACTGAAAGTATATAACCAATTTGAGTCAGAGGAGGTAAAGGAATTCTATGAAATGATGTACCGCTGGGCACAGGAAGGCCTTGTACGCAAGGATGCGGTTACCGTTGCGGACAACGCGGTGCCTGATATGAAGGCGGGAAAACATATTGCAGCCATCAATGCTACATACAAACCGGGTGTGGAAACTCTGGAATCCGGCAACTTCGGCGGCAAAGAGGTGGTATTTGCCACATTGTCTGAGCCATACCTGGCAACAGAGAACCTGGTTTCCAGTCTGAACGCAGTCAGCCAGACTTCCAAACACCCGGAACTGGCAGTACAGTTTTTGAATCTGGTGAACACAGACAAAGATCTGTATAACCTGCTCTGCTTCGGCGTGGAGGGAACACACTACATCCTGAATGAGGATGGCACTGTGAAGACAGATGACGCCAAGGGCTATAACCCCAATGTGGACTGGATGATGGGCAATCAGTTCAACGGACTTTTAAGGGAAGGTCAGGATGCAGACGTGTGGGAGGAGACAAAGAAGATCAACGACTCCGCAGTGGAATCCAAAGCCCTGGGATTTGCCTTTGACTCCACAACTGTCACCAACGAGATCGCCAGCGTGAGTGCCGTGTATGACCAGTACGGGAAATCCCTGGAGACAGGCGGAACTGACCCGGCATCCGTACTGCCTGAATTCCAGGAGAAATTAAAGACAGCAGGTGCTGACAAGATCATTGAGGAAATGCAGCGCCAGATTGACGAGTGGAAGTCAGCCAATAAATAACAGCGGATGTAAGAGGACGGGGCAGAGAGGTTCCGTCCTCTGTTTTCAGAAAAGGAGTAAAATATATGAACAGCGGAAAAGTAAAGAAAAAGAGAAAGGCTATGAACTGGGGCCTTCTGGCGCTGGCTGTACCGGGATTATTCTTTTTGATCGCATATTATTATGTCCCGCTTTTCGGCCTGGTGATACCGTTTAAGAAGATGGATGTGGCAAAGGGGATTTTCGGGAGCGACTGGTGCGGACTGGATAATTTTAAATTCTTTTTCCAGTCCCCGGATGCCTGGACCGTAACGAGAAATACCATAGGGCTGAATGCCGTTTTCATCTCCATGACTCTGGTTTTATCCGTGATCGTGGCGCTTGGGCTGTTTGAACTGTCCAAGAGAAAGGTGAAAATATTCCAGACATGCCTCTTTGTACCGTATTTCATTTCCTGGGTAGTGGGAAGTTACGTGATCTATGCCCTGCTGAGTCCGGATATGGGTGTGATTCCCAACCTTTTGGAGAAATTCAGCCTTGCGGCACCTAATTTTTACAGTGAGCCAAAGTATTGGCCGTTTATCCTGACCACTTCTTATTTTTGGAAGCATGTGGGATACAATGCGCTTATTTTTTACGCCACTCTCATGGGAATGGACACCAGCCAGCATGAGGCGGCTGCCATCGACGGGGCCACTAAAATGCAGAGGATCCGTTATATCTGCATTCCCCATCTGATGCCTACGATCGTACTCATGGGACTGCTGATGATTGGTAAGATATTCTATGCGGATTTCGGAATGTTCTGGTTCCTGCCGAGAAATTCAGGGGTGCTGTATCCGGTGACGGATGTAATTGATACCTATGTATTCAGAATGCTGAGGGTTATGGGAAATATCGGTATGTCCTCTGCCGTAGGACTTTACCAGTCCCTGGTAGGCTTTATCCTGGTGCTGGTCACGAATCTGATCGTCAAAAGGCGCAACGAAGATTACGCGTTATTTTAGGGAGGTTCTGTTATGGTACAAAGTAAAAAAGAGAAGGCAGCGGATAAAGTCCTTACCCTGCTGTTTATACTGCTGGCACTGTTCTGCGTAGTGCCCATCCTGTATATTCTGTCCGCTTCACTGTCCGATGAGATACAGCTCACAAAGGAAGGGTATTCCCTTCTGCCCAGGGGCTTTTCTCTGGAGGCATACAAGTACATACTGGAAAGTCCGAAGCCCATTATCAACGCCTATGGGGTGACGATCCTGGTCACCCTGGGCGGAACGGCTGTCAGCCTTCTGGTCACCACCATGCTGGCCTATGTGATCGCCAGAAAGGATTTTAAAGTAGGGCGTGTGTTCGCCTTCATGATATTCTTTTCCATGCTTTTTAACGGCGGCCTGGTGCCAACCTATATTATGCTGACAAAATACTATCATCTGAAGGATACCATCTGGGCGTTGATCTTTCCCTACATTATCATGCCCTGGCATGTATTTTTGATGAAGGGATTCCTGGCGGATATCCCGACCTCACTTATCGAGGCGGCTAAAATAGACGGAGCCGGGGAAGTCAAGACATTTTTTAAGATCATAGTGCCCATTTCCAAACCGGCACTTGCCACAGTGGGCCTGTTCATTGCATTTACCTACTGGAATGACTGGTACCAGTCTATGCTGTATATTGACAGTCCGGATATTAACTCCCTGCAGTTTTATCTGTACCGTATCATGAATAATATTCAGTATCTGAGCACCTCCATGCAGGCGGGCAACATTTCCATTGATATCGCCAGCCTTCCAAGTGAGACAGCGAGAATGGCGCTCTGTATTCTGGCCGCAGGGCCGATGCTGGTAGTTTTCCCATTCTTCCAGAAGTATTTTGTAAAGGGGCTTACCGTTGGAGCGGTAAAAGGATAAGGATTGTAAAAACACCTGATTTCTATTAGAATGTAGAAAACAGGTGTTTTTTGTTCTGTAATACAGGAGGAGGAGAGATGAAAAGACCAGGTAAAAAATATTTTCGTGCCGCAGGGGGAATGCTGCTGGCCGGAATATTGGCCGGATGCGGAGGTGAAAGCACGCCGGACAAGGCCCCGGAGGAGCCGGGGACAGTGCGGCTTACATGGTATCTGTGCAGCGAGGGGCAGCAGAGGGATGAGGCGGCAGTGGAGAAGGCCGCAGGCAGGTATCTGCAGGAGAAGTATCACATGAATCTGGACCTGGATCTGGTCATGTATGATTTTGCCGGATACGGAGATAAGATGAAAATGGTGCTGGCGTCTGACGCGGAGTATGATATCTGCTATACATCCAGTTGGAGCAGCAATTATTACTATTATGCGGGGAAAGGAAAATACCTGCCGTTAAATGCGTATCTGGAGGGGGAGGAGACGCTGAAGGAGATGATTCTGCCGGAAGTATGGGAAGGAGTCACCGTACAGGGGAAAATCTACGGGATTCCCTCCAATCAGGTGTTTTTCAAACAGAATTATGTGACTGTGGTGAAAGAATACGCGGATGCGTATGGATTGGATATGAGTAAGGTGCACAGGCTGGAAGATCTGGATGACTTTTTCCATAAGGTTAAGGCTGATCATGAAGAAATCTTTCCTCTGGCGCTCTCCGAAGCGGGAGCTATGGGGAAGATACAGCTTGCCTTGGGGTTTGAGAATCTGGCAGGAGAGTTTCTGCCGGGTGCCATATCTGTGGGGGATGAGGGGCTTACCGTGGTGAATCAGTACAGCCTAGATGCGGTAAAGTCTTACTATGAGCTGGTGCACCGCTGGGCCGCGGACGGTATTGTGAGGGAGGATGCGGCCATGGTGTCCAATAACGGACTGGAGGACATGAAGGCCGGAACTGCCATTGCCAGCGTAAATGCAGCGTTCAAGCCGGGAGTGGAGGCGATTGAAACATCCAGTTTCGGCGGCAGGGAAGTAGTCTTTGCCACGCTCTCTGACCCGTGGATGACGACAGAGAGCATATCCTCCAGCATCAACGCGGTCAGTGCCAGATCCAGGCATCCGGAGGAAGCGTTCCGGCTTCTGACCCTTGTAAATACGGATGAAACGCTTTATAACCTGCTATGCTTCGGTATTGAGGGGGAGCATTACACCGTGAATGAAGACGGCACGGTCCATGTCCTGGAGGACGGCGGCTATCATCCCAATGCAGACTGGGCTTTCGGCAATCAGTATCTGGCAATGCCCAGGGAAGGACAGGATCCGGACATATGGGAACAGACAAAAGAGGAGAACCAAAAGGCAGAGCGGTCCCCGGCTCTCGGTTTTTCCTTTGACACCAGCCGGGTGAACAGCCAGATTGCGGCAGTACAGGCTGTGCTGTCCCAGTACAGAGTGCCTTTGGATACGGGGATGACCGACCCCGGCAGGGAATACCCTGCATTTTTGGAAAAACTGGAGGAGGCCGGAAGCCGGGAAATCCTTGAGGAAATGGAGCGCCAGCTTCGGGACTGGACAGAGAACAGGCCATAGTGCAAAATGGAATCATACTGTAAAAAAGACATTTATCTGCTTTTCACCGCAAAAGTAAATAAATGTCTTTTTCTTGTAGTAGAAACGCACAGTGCTCTCCGCTATGATAAGGGCAAAAGGAGTAAGAGGTGATATCCAAGATGAGGAATGATGAATTTGCCAATATTGCGGCAGGCGGCGTCAGCACAGAGGGAAAGGGGCTGGAGGCACCAAAACCGGAGGTGTTCACAAAAGAGGTCTGGACTTTGGAATCCGCAGAAGCACCCTATACATTCCCCCCTAAAATGCATACCAGGGAGGAACTGTACCGGGAGCTGGAAAGGCAGAAGGAGCAATACCGCCCGTTTATGAGAAAACTGGCTCCTGCTTTTGAGACATTGGAGCAGAGACAGGAACTGAAGGAGTTTTACTGGAGGGAGGAGACAGAGGCGGACAGGACCGATTTTCCGGGCGTGCTGGAGGGACGCGGAGAATGGCAGAAGGTTACAATCCCCCACTACGGCGGCCCTCTGGGAAATGCGGTCACTTATTACAGGACCGGATTTTCGGCGGGGAGAAACGGCGATGAGGGAATCTATCTTCTGTTCAGAGGTGTGGATTATATTGCGGATGTGTTTGTGAACGGAGCTTTGGCGGGAAGCCATGAAGGGTTCTTTGCGCCCTTTGAGCTGGACATAACAAAATATGTAAAGGCAGGGGAAAATACACTGGTAGTGCGTGTGAAGAATGATTTTGTCCATAAAAGGAATGAGCGCAGGCGTGGTGAGACCATGTACGGCGGGGATAAAATCTATGCGGCGACAGGCCCGGGATACGATGACCCGCAGATGGGCTGGCATCACTGCCCGCCCGGAATGGGAATCTGGCAGCCTGTGTATGTGGAAGTGAAAAACAGGTGTTCCATCCGGGATATCTATGTGCGGCCTCTGCCCGAAGAAGACAGGGCGGAAGTCTGGATGGAAATCTTCAAAAGTGACCCCGGATATCAGGAAATACAGGTAAATCTATCCCTTTACGGCCGTAATTTCCGGGAAACAGTCTTTGAAAATCTGTGTTACAAGCCGTCTACCGGCTGTGCTGTCGGCCTGGGAGACAGTTTTACAGAGGCAAACCTGACCGCCACAGGGGAGCTTGAAAGGCCCGTACAGCTTTTTATGGAAAAGGGTATGAATTATCTTAGGATTCCCATTTCCATGAAGGGATTCAGGTGGTGGACACAGAAGGCACCTTATCTGTATGAGATACAGGCAGAGCTCAGGGACCGAGGAGGCTGTGTGCTGCACAGAGCTTCACAGAGCTTTGGAATGCGCAGCTTTTACATGGACACAGAGGAAATTCCCAGAGGGAACTTTTATCTGAACGGAGAGAAGATAAGGCTCCGGGGGGCGAACACCATGGGACACGAACAGCAGTGCGTTATGAAGGGCGATATGGAACAGCTTGCGGAGGACATCCTGCTGGCAAAAATATGCAACATGAATTTTCTCCGCCTGACCCAGAGGCCGGTGCAGGAGGAGGTCTATGAGTACTGTGATATGCTGGGCCTGATGACCCAGACGGATCTGCCCCTGTTCGGCGTGCTGCGGATCCCGCAGTTCGCGGAAGCGCTCAGACAGGCAGAGGAGATGGAGAAGATAGTGCGGAAACATCCGTGTAATATTCTGGTTTCCTATATCAATGAGCCATTTCCAAATGCCTACAACCAGCCGCACCGCCATCTCTCCAGAACGGATCTGATGAGATTTTTCACATGTGCAGATGAGGTGGTGAGGATGAACAACCCGGAACGTGTGACAAAACATGTGGACGGTGACTATGATCCCCCAAGTACAACCCTGCCTGACAATCACTGCTATACCATGTGGTACAACGGAAGCGGAGTGGACGCGGGGGCATTGTATAAAGGATATTGGCTTCCTGTGAAAAAGGACTGGAATTACGGCTGCGGTGAATTCGGTACAGAGGGTCTGGACTCTCTGGAGATGATGGAAAAGTATTATCCCGGGGAATGGCTGCCGGATGCTGCCTGCGGGGAGAAGGACTGGACCCCGGCTGAAATTGTGGCATCCCAGTCCTGGAATTTCCACTTTTTCTTCTATGATACACCCCATACCCTGAAAGGGTGGATACAGGCATCACAGGAGCATCAGGCCCGGGCCACAAAATGGATGACAGAGGCGTTCAGGAGGAACAAGAGAATGGTCTCCATGGCGCTCCATCTTTTCATCGACGCGTTTCCTGCAGGATGGATGAAGGCTGTCATGGATGCGGACAGGAATCCGAAGCCTGCCTATTTTGCCTACAGGGATGCATTGACTCCGGTGATGCTGAGCCTAAGGGCAGACAGGATGTCTTACTGCCCGGAGCAGAGGGTATCTGTGGAGGTATGGGGATGCAATGATGAGAACCGAAGGTATGAGAATGCCGTCATTTGTTATCAGGCTGAGTGGTACGGGGAGACAGAGCAGCCGGGGAATGCATGTCCGGGAATTTTGATCGGACAGGGGACCGCGGTGAAAAACCTTCCTGCATGCAGCAGTTCTTACCTGGGAAGTGTAGACTTTGAGATTCCAAGAGAGCTTGGGTGCAGAGAAGGAAGAGGGACTCTTCTTCTCACTGCGGGTATCCGGAAGGAAGACGGAGAATTACTTCATTATAACCAAATGGAGCTGCAGGTGCGCAGGGATTTTAGTGTACCGGATGGAACGGGCGTCTGTCTGATCGGAGATAAAGGAAAAGCCTCTGAGGCGGCCCGCGAACTGGGACTGCAGATAAGACAGATGGGGGAAATGAAGCCGGGAGATGTGTTCCTGGCGGATGACTGGAGTGTGTTTGAGAGGATGGAAGAAGAGGTTCTTGATAAGGCAGCAGAGGGATTTAAGATAATCTTTTTAGAGCTGGATCCCGGTACCTACCGCATAGGGGAGGCTGTCATCACTGTGAAGGACAGCGGCATGCTGCCCATGCATTTTGTGTCTTCCGATACAGGGCATAGGCTGACAAAAGGCTTTGGCCCCTGTGATTTCAGAAACTGGTATGACCGCAGTGCAGACAGGATCACACCCATTCTGGAGACAACATTCACCGGAGAGGGATTTATCCCCATACTGCAGAGCGGAAACACAGATGAAAACGGCGAGTGGGGCCATGCTGCCGCGGCAGCAGAGATACCCATGGGACAGGGAAAAATCTATATCTGCCAGGTGAAATTAGCAGGGCGTATGGAAGACAACCCGGCGGCAAAAGAATTTGCTGTGCGGATGATAAGCCCCGAAAACAGAGAGAGAAAAGGAGAGGAAGAGAAATGAAATATAAAAAGAACTGGGAAGAGGCAAGAGTAAAATGGAGAAATTACTGGAAACAGCAGAATACCGGAAGACCTCTTATGTGTGTGATCGCCAGAAAACCGGAGGTTGAAAAGTTCTCGGAGGGAAAGCCTGTGGAGGGCGGATGTAAAGATATTATCTGCCAGGGGCTCTTTTATGATCTGCCCGAGGAACTGAAATGGAAGAGTATGGAGGATAAATATCTGAATGCGGAACAGATCGTGGGCAGGTATCGTCATTTTTGTGAGACCCATGATTTTCTGGGGGAGAGCTTTCCAAATCTGAACGTGGATTTCGGCCCCGGCTCCCTGGCAGCGTATCTCGGTTCTGACATCAGTTTCAAGGAGGACACGGTTTGGTTCCATCCCTGTATTGAAGACTGGGATGAGGCACCTGTTCTCAGATTTGACCCGGAAAATCCCTGGTTCCGGAAACATCTGGATCTTGTCAGGAAGTGCAGGGAGCTGGCAGGAGATGATTTCTATGTGGATATGCCGGATTTGATGGAAAATCTGGATGTGCTGGCTTCTCTTAAAAATGCACAGGAGCTTCTCTGCGATATGCTGGAGGACCCGGAGAGTATCAGGGAGAGAGTAAAACAGGTGGATGACCTGTATTACCAATACTATGACAGGTTCTATGATGTGATTCGGGATGAGGAGGGCGGCAATGCTTACACAGTATTCCAGATTTGGGGACCGGGGCGCACAGTGAAGCTGCAGTGTGATCTGTCAGCCATGATCTCTCCGGAGTATTTCAGGGATTTTGTACAGGAGTCTCTTAGAAAACAGGCACAGGGAGCAGACCAGGTGCTTTATCATCTGGACGGGCCGCAGGCAATCCGTCATCTGGACGCCCTTATGGAGATCAAGGAAATTGATGCACTTCAGTGGACCAGCGGGGATGCCGGGCCTGACGGAACGCTGGAAGAGTGGGACGCCATTTACGACAAGGCAAGAGCTGCGGGAAAATCTCTCTGGGTAAAGGTGTATTCCGGAGAGTTTGAGGACTGGCTCAGTAATGTGGACAGGATTGTACAGAAGTACGGCTCTCACAGCCTTTTCCTCATGTTCCCGGAGATGTCCATGGAACAGGCGGAAAGGCTGCTGGAATACGCGGATAAGAACTGGAGCGATGTGGAGGGTACTTTCCGGGCATGACCTGTCCGGAAAATATGAGGAAAAGATATGAGAGAGATCAGAAATGTATTGGAAATCTGTCTGAAAAAGCTGGAAAACACCATGCGGGATATGCCTCGTTCCCTGCCGGAATATTATGCGTGCAGCACAGGGGATTATTTTCACAGATATGAGCAGGCGCCGCAGGATTTTATGAATACAGAGACATGGCAGCCGTCCTTTTTTACGGGGCAGGCACTGATCGCCTGGGAGGTGACAGGGGATGAGCGGTATATAAAATGGCTGGAAGGATTCCGGCAGATTTACAGGGATAAAGTATTTCTGCACAGTGAGCAGACCATGCATGATCTGGGTTTCCTCTATATCCTCTATTCTGTGGGAATGTACAGGAGCACCGGGGAGGAGACATATAAGGTTATTTCTCTGAAGGCGGCAGATGAGCTTGCAAAGCGGTTTAATCTGAAGGGCGGTTTCCTGCGCGCCTGGGGATGTGCCGGGGACCAGGGGGATGACAGGGCAGGTGTGGCGATCATTGACTGTATGATGAACCTTTCTCTGCTGTTTTGGGCCAGTGAGGTGACAGGAAATCCGTTTTACCGGGAGGTTGCGGTGAGGCACAGCGATACGGTCATGAAATATTTTGTAAGGGAGGACGGCACGGTCTATCACGCATACAGGTTTGACCCGAAGTCGGGCAGGGCGCTGGGAGGGGAAAACTACTGCGGCTACGGGAAAGAATCCAGTTGGGCCAGAGGTGCTTCCTGGGCCATATATGGATTTGCAGACTGCTATATCCACACCGGGGATGAGAAATATCTGGATATGTCGGAACGGATCTGTGAGAAGTTCATAGATTCCGTGAAGGCGGACAGCGTGGATGCAGTGATACCTGTCTGGGATTTCAGGCTGCCGGAAGAAAAAGAGCAGGCAAAGGACACATCTGCCGCAGCGATTACAGCCAGTGCGATCTGTGAGATCGTAAAATACAGAGGCAACGAGAAGCTCAGGTCCTACTGCGATGAGGTGACAAGAGAGCTGATAAAAGAAAAATATTTTGACAGCAATACACAGATTCCGGGAATGGTGCGGGAGTCTAACGGGCTGCATCACTATACTCTGTTCGGGGATTATTTTTTTATGGAGCTGCTGGCAAAGAAAGCGTATCATTTGATTTCACTTTGGTAAAAGCAAAGCGCACAGAGAAGTGAGGAGGAGGTTCTCTGTGCGCTGGAATGGGCGGCCGACATGGCCGCGCTTCGACGCGTAAGTCCGGCGGACCGGACATTTATTTTGTATAATGGACACCTTTCCAGTACACAGGAGTGGTAACTTCCGCAATTTCAGGCAGTTCCACGCCTTCAAGCGCCCATTTCTTAAACTCTTCAAATCCGGTGCGGTCCACAATGTAGCCGATGTGTTCCTTGCCGCCGGGAGCGGAACGGTCAATGTAGTGTTCTACATATTTATAGGTGTTCAGGATAATCTTGATGATGCTGTCCTCATCCACCCATTTGATGAAATCCTCGCCAAGACGCGGATTTCTCTTTCCTGTACGTCCCAGAAGGGTGAGACGGTAATATTTCTTTTCATCCCTGGTCCATGCGGAGGCAGGACAGTTCAGAACGCATTCACCGCAGCCGATGCATTTCTCTTCATTTCTCTTTGGACGGTAGTTTACAGTCTCCAGAGCTTCCACGGATTTGCGGCGGCAGTATTTGACACAGGCACCGCAGTTTACACAGCGGCTGGGGTCCAGACGGGGAAGTGTCATTCCCATGATGCCGAAATCATGCATGCGGACTTTGGCACAGTCATTGGGACATCCGGTCAGGGCAATCTTGAAATGCAGATCGTTTGGGAAGATGGCCTCCTCGATCCGTTTTGCAAATGCCGTGGTATCGTAGCAGGCGTAAGGACATACGCGGTTGCCGATGCAGGCGCTTACGTTTCTGGTCCCGGAAGCCGGATAGCCTGTGCCCGGGTCCGTCTGATTGATGTCCAGTCCTTCAATGATGGGCTGCAGCATTTCGTTGACTTTGGGCATATCTGCATAGTCAATGCCGGGAATCTCGAATCCCTGGCGGTTGGTAATGTGTACGGTTCCGTTGCCGTACTTTTCAGCGATATCCTGTATCATGGACAGATAACAGGCATCCATATGACCGCCCGGTACACGGACACGGGAGGCTGTTTTGCCGCGCTCTTTTGTGACGCGGAATGCATTTTTCTTTAAAGCCTTTGTATTGACATCCATTCCCTGCACCTCCTAATCCAGCAGCTGGCGGCCTTTGGTAAAGTTAAAGACAGGGCCGTCCAGACATACATAGACATCATTGATCTTACAGTGGCCGCATTTTCCAAGGCCGCAGCACATTTTGCGCTCCTGGGAAATCCAGATTTGTTCTTCTTTCAGGCCCCGGTCCATAAGGGCCATGGTGGAAAAGCGCATCATGGCGGGCGGGCCTACAACAATGGCGCAGGCGTCATCCATATTACCAAATTCAAGGTCAGGGATATAGGCAGTTACCAGTCCCTCTCTGTAAGACTCGTCACCTTCCCTGCTGTCCACTGTGAGGATCAGGTTTAAATTCTCTTCCCAGAGCTTCAGATCCCGGCGGAACAGAATGTCATCCGGCGTTTTGAAGCCTGCAATTACGGTGACGCTTTTGGCCGCCCCGGGATTGCGTGCAAAGTAGTCGATCACCCCGCGGACAGGGGAAACACCGGTGCCGCCTGCCACAATAACAAGCTCTTTATCTTTATAATTTTCTAGGTCGAATCCGTTTCCGTAAGGTCCGCGCAGCAGCAGGGTGTCCCCCTCATACTGCTCAAACACTTCGTTTGTGACCTTGCCAACCCGGCGTATGGTCAGGTCTATACAGCCGTCGCCGATGCCGCTGACAGAGATGGGAGCCTCGCCGTATTTGGGGATGGATACCTCAAAGAACTGGCCCGGTTTCACATCACCTGTGTATTCCATGCGGAAGGTGTACTCAATTGCTGTGTGGCGAATTACTTCTTTTATTTCTGATCGGAAAGGAATATATTCATTTTTTATCATAAATCTTCCACCTCCTTCATGGCATCAGAAAGGCGGTTCAGGCAGTGTGAGAAGGAAATATACTCCGGACAGACATCGTCACAGCGTCCGCAGCCCACACACATCTGATAGCCCGCTCTCTGTTTGAAATCCAGTGCTTTATGCATGACTTTAAAGCGCATACGTTCCCCGTTGGTTTTACGGTAACTTCCTCCGCCTGCCACGTCCGTGTAGCCGTCCACCATACAGGAGGCCCACACTCTGCGGCGCTCGCCCACCTTGCCGTTGTCTGTATAGAACAGATCCTGCATGGTGAAGCAGGTACAGGTCGGACATGAAAAATTACAGCGTCCGCAGTTGATGCAGCGGCTGTCATATTCTTTCCAGACAGAGCTTTTAGCGGCTTTGGCTGTCAGGTTTTCGGGAATATGTACGCGGGTCTTTGTCTCTGTCACGAAAGCCGGGGAGACGGTTTCCTGGGAAACGGCATATTTTCGGAAGAGTTCTTCCTGCTCCTGCCATTTTACATCTATTTTCCAGGTATCGCCTGTAAGGTCCAGGCTGAAATCATAATCCGTGTTTTTATTGGTTCCCATATCCACGCAGAAGCAGGAGTCAAAACAGGAGGAACAGCCCAGAAGCGCGAATTTTACATGGTCGCGGAGCTGCCTGTAGTAGGAATCCTCAGGGCCGTTTTCCAGATACATATAATCCAGACGGCGTATGGCGTGAAGGTCGCAGCTTCTCAGGAAGATGACAGCATCCTTCTTTGGCGGATTCGGTTCGGTTACCTTGTCCTCTGTGAAATAAAATAAGGTCTGGGAAATGGGGAGCAGCACTTCCTTGGGAGAGAAGCGTGACTTCCTGTCAAGTACGATTTCCTCAGGGGAAGTGATCCTGTCATAGCGGACCAGATTCGTATCGGAAAAGGCTCCCTTATTCGGAAAAAGTCTGGGAGCGTAAAGGTCATAAGTTTCGGTAAGAGCAGAAAAGACTTGCTGTAAATCCTGCGTCTTGTAACAATAACCCATAATTTCACCTCTTTCATAAATGGTGTGAGGGCGCAGAAAAGCTGCGGCTTCACTCGTTTCAGATAAGTATAGCCGCAGCAGTCTGGGAATGCCGTGATAATTCTCACGATTTATAAAGTTTTTTGTGCTTTACTGCCTTCTGAACCGGTTAAAGCAGGCGTAAATCTCCTGAGGCCTGGGCATGGCCAGCCCGCAGGGCGTGTAGGAGGTTCCGCAGACAGAGGACAGTCCCTTTGTCTCAAGCTGGTGCAGAAGCAGCTTCACTACCTGGTCCAGGGTCTTTCTGCCGTCGATGAGGTTCTCACATGCATAGCGCAGGATGGAGGCAAGAGCTGCCGTCTGTTCGTAGTCCGCAAGCTGTTCCACATACCGCAGGTCCACGGATTCTTTGCCGATGGAGAAGGTATAGCGGTCATGTGTCTTGGTCTTCAGACCTCTGTTTTCTCTCTGTCCGTGGCTGTGTTCCTCCGGTCTGCGGCCCCTTGACCGTCCCTGGGGCTCACGAAAATCAGGTGTGGTCATGATTCTGCGGCTTTGAGGCAGCGCAAAGGCAGGCGTGTCTGCCGGGGGCAGCGGAAAGTCTCTGCAGAGTTCCTTCACGGCATGTGTTATGTCCACAGGGCGGTAGCAGTCCATCTGGATAATGGTGTCTGCAATGTGGAAAAAGGCACCGCTGCTGCCTGCCACTAAGATGGTGGAGATACCGGCCTCGGTGTACAGATCCCGGGCGCGCTCCAAAAACGGAGTGATCGGCTCCTTATGGCGGCTGATCACATGCTGCATAAAGGTATCGCGGACCATAAAGTTGGTGGCAGAAGTGTCTTCATCTATGAAAAACAGATGGGAACCTGCCTCCATGCTCTCCACAATAGCGGCAGCCTGGGACGTACTTCCGCTGGCGTCCGGGGTGGAGAAGCAGCGGGTGTCCTTTTTATTGGGAAGGTCATTGATGAACATGGAAATATCCACATCCTTTACAAAACGTCCGTCCTCGGAGCGCAGCTTCACTGCTGTGTCGTCCGCGATAACATACTCCCTGCCGTCCCCGGCGATGTGGTTGTATACACCGGATTCCAGGGCATTCAGCAGAGTGGATTTTCCGTGGTAGCCGCCGCCTACAATGAGGGTGATGCCCACCGGGATGCCCATGCCGGTGATCTTCCCTTTGTGGGGAAGAGTCAGCTCAGTGCGCATGGAGTCCGGGGAGATGAAGGGGACACAGTCGGAAAGCGGCTTGTCCGATACACCGCTCTGTCTTGGGAGGATGGCGTTGTCAGCCACGAAGGCAGCCAGCTTACGCTTTTTCAGTTCCTCCCGGATGAACTGCTGGTCCTCTGCCAGAAAAAACACATTTTCCACAGTTTTTGCGTTTTGGTTTTTATACAGGAAAGATTTCCGCACGCATACAGGCAGAAATTCGAACAGGATTTTTTCCAGCTCAGGAGCGTTGATGGTCCTGCCGTTTGCCGGAAAGCCCACAGTGAAGCGGGCGGTCACGTCGGTATCGGTGATCTCACAGGCAGTGCGGTCCAGGATTTCCTGCCCGCAGCGGCTGACGGAGATGAGTCCGCTCTTTCCCGAGCCTTTGGCCCTGAAGCTGAAATGGTATACCTGCTGTTCAAACTGTCTGTTCAGATAGTCCTGAAGGGCGATTCTGGTATGCCTTTCCTTATAATAATGGGCAGGAAAACCGGCGGTCTTCAGGGGGATTTTTACACTCAGACTGGAGGGCGCCGCAAAGGGGTCCCCCTGCACATGATCGATAGATAATGTATAGTCACCGAAGGAGTAGATACCCCGCAAATCCTTGTAGGCAGGATAGCTTTTCCGGTGGATGGAGGCCAGCATGGTCTTAAGATCTGATGATGATTTCATATTCTTGTCACTCCTTTATATAAATAAGCAGACTGCGCTTACCCTTTACTATAAACAATCCGCTGAAAAATGGCAAGTGTAACTGTTTGCTTCCGGCAGTCATCTGTTAAGTATGACGGTAAAAGAGTGATTAAAAAAAGTTTCAAAAACCTATTGACATTTTTCGCACCATAGGATATAATAAGTTTCGTTGCTGAGGCAATAACAAATTAATATCTATCCAATTATTGGATGTGCGCGTAGCTCAGCTGGATAGAGCGTCTGGCTACGGACCAGAAGGTCGGGGGTTCGAATCCTCTCGCGCACGTCAAGGCCCTTGTAGAATGAAAATTTTACAAGGGTTTCTTTTTGTTCAGATATACAGGCGGATAAAGGACATATCCGGTGCCGCGATATCGGAAGCTTCGGGAAGGCCGCAGCCGGTCATGAAGTTGCGGACAAAAGTCAGGATATGGCAGTAGCATGCACTGAGCTGCTCCGTGAAGGCAGCTCGGTCTCTCCTGCAGAGATATTCAAAAGCCTGCAGCCCCATCTGGTTAATGATATTGGACATCTGATTGCCTTCCGCATAGAAAGAGAAATAATATCCCCAGTGCAGTGTCTTTCTCACTTCCTTAAGAATGATACGAAAAGGGTACAGAGGCATCTGCTCTATGATACAGTCCATGATCAAATCAAGGGGAATAGCATTGGGTTCTCGGAATCTCTGCGCCAGGGAATCCAGGATCTCATCCGTTATCCGGTCAAAGGTCAGCCTGACAGCAGGGGGGACGGCAAGCGCCATGAACTGCAGGCCGCTTAAGTACAGCAGCGTGTCTTTTTTATAGGTTCTATCCTTCATACAGACAAAGGTTGCCTCGTCATTAAAGAGGGTGACTTGTGTTCCTTTGACATTGTAGGTTCTGCAGAAGCCCAGACGGTTCAGGTCAGAGAGCGCCTTGCGCACCGTGGAGACAGAGACCTGGTACTGTCCGGCGAGTATTCCCTCCGGAGGCAGAAATTCCCTGTCCTTATAGAGGCCCATTCCGATCTTGTCAATAATATCCCGTACAATCTGCATATAATAATGATCACGTCCCAGGTCGGCGTTCCAGGAGTAGACGTTTTTACCGGCTGCCTTTACCTGTGGGTTTTCTGAGACAAGTATTTTCAGATGTTCCTGTATGATATCTGTCGTAAAACGATAAAGCGCGGTAAAATAGTGCAGAGCCTCCTCGGCGTTTTCCGGCTTCAGCAGTCCGGTGTCCCAGAAAGTGTTATGACTTATTACATTTTCCCAGGGTCTTACAATGGAACCTCTGCGCTCCCAGAAAAAGGGAATCTGGGCATAGAGTTCCAAGCTGATATACAGGTCACGGAACAGCAGACTGCCGGAGGCGGAGAGAATTTCATGCAGGAACATGGAATAGGTCTGCCACTTATTCCTGCGCACTTTTTTCTCATGCGCCAGAATCCAGAGGCAGTGCTGCATCTTTTCCTCCCCGCAGACCAGGGCAGAGAAGGAAAAGAGAGGAGGCATCAGGATAGTCATGGTCTCATACACAGATAGGATAGAGTCTCTGTGCTCCAGGACTGTGCGCACGGACGGTTCCTCAGGAGAGTGGTTCCCCGAAGGGCGGTATATGACGCGGGAGGGTTTCCGCTCGGCTGTCTGGATGAGACCTTCCTTTGCCAGGGCTTTCAGTACCTCCCGGACTGTGCGCATTCCCACATGGTATATTTCGCAGAGTTGGCTCATGGAGGGGAGCGCACTTCCGTAAGGAAGAAGTCCGGTCTCAATCTGTTCCCTCAGACTTTGGTATAAAAAATCAAATAATCTGTTCTTCTGTTCCATGGTGCAGCCTCCCTTATGCTGATAGTATATCTCTATTATAATACTATATGTATATGTACACAAATATAAGATTGCGCTTCAAAATAAATTCAGTGTAAAATATTCTAAAGAGAAAAAATAGGAAAAACAGAATCGTATTTTGGCAGGAGTATGGAACATGAGACGAAGGGTGGGAAAAGGCTCCGTATATCAGGGGCCTTTTTTGATAAGCGGAATGCAGGTGGGGATCATCGGGGTGGTCATCCTGATCACGCTGCTCATTTCCGCCTGGAATGCCATTGACCTCCGGAAGGTGCTGGATCACAGCACGGAGGAATATTTAAATGATGTGACAATGCGTATGGCAGGGGAGATTGGCAATACCATGCATCACAAATCCGAGGACCTGGCAATGATATCAGAGTTTGCCGCGGGGTATCTGCCGGATTCCTTTGGGTCGGGAGAGGATACGGCAGAGCTTCAAAATTTTCTGGAAGAGAAGGCCGGAGTGCTGGAGTTTAATTTTCTGACGGTTATTGACAGGCAGGGAAAAATGGTGCATACAGAGGTGCCGGAGACCATTGGCAAGGCGGAACTGAAGGGAATGGCAGAACTGGACTGTGTCAGGGCAGCCTTTAAGGGGAGAACAGGAACCAGCTATCTCGGGGGTCAGGAAATCATCTATTCCGTGCCGGTTTATGGCGGCGATGGGGAGAAATCCGTGGAATATGTCATGGTCGGCATCCGCAGCAAGGAAAAAATGCAGGATATGATCGCGTCCAAGAGCTTTGACGGACAAAGCCTGAGCTGTATCATAGACAGCAGCGGTAAGGTGATTCTCTCCCCCACGGATTTAAAGCCATTTCTGCAGCTGGATGATATTTTCAAGAAGAGCAAAGACGGGAAAGTTGTATCTGAGATTGATGAGATGCGGAAAAATATGCGGAGGGGCACAGGCGGAATCCTGGCATTTACATCCACGCATCAGGATGAACTCTATCTGTCCTATGACGCGCTGGGAGTAAATGACTGGGTTCTGCTGACCATCATACCTTCAGACCTGATCGCAGGCAGCTCAGAGGGGAGTATATGGAGATTTTTTCTGATCCTCATATTTGTCATGGCCGTATTTTTTATCTTCCTTATAAAGGTGTACCGCTTTTTCAGCACAGGAAGAAGGGAACTAGAGCGCTATGCGTTTGAGGACCATGTGACCGGAGGCATGAACCAGGCGGCTTTCTGTCTGAAATATGAGGAGCTGGCCTGTAAAATGGCCCCCTCCTCCAACTGTATTGTCATGATGAATGTAAAAGGCTTTAAAATGGTCAACGAGAGATTCGGCATTGAGGGAGGCAATGAGATGCTGCGCCATATCCACCGGGTATTGCAGCGTCATATCAAACCATCTGACGATGAATTTGCCGCCAGAAATGAATCGGACAATTTTTTCCTGTGTCTTCGGGATGCGGAGCCTGCGCGTATCCGGGCAAGGCTCAGGGATATTATTACAGAAGTGAATGCATTTTCGGGATCCGAAACTCCCCGCCATCCTGTGGCATTCCGTCAGGGAGCCTGTATCATTGAACACCCAGGCGAGGAGATCACCATTCTGCAGGATCATGCGCGCCTGGCGGAGCAGAGTGTGGAGAAAAAGGCTGGGGAGGAATGTGTCTTCTATGATGAGAGTTTTGTAAAGCGCCTGAAATGGGAGGAGGAGATGAACGAGCTGTTTGAGGAATCCCTCCGCAGCCGTCATTTCCGGGTATATCTGCAGCCAAAGGTCAGCCCCAGGACCGGTGAGGCAGAGGGGGCGGAAGCGCTGGTGCGCTGGCAGCACCCGGAGCGGGGCGTGATCTGTCCATCGGATTTTATCCCGCTGTTTGAGAGAAACGGAAAGATATGCAGGCTGGATGTATATGTGTTCCGGGAGGTGTGCGCTCTCATGGCAAAGTGGGAGCGAATGGGAAAAAGGCTGATTCCTGTCTCTGTCAACCTGTCAAGACAGCATTTCAGGGAACCGGGCTTTCTGGAGGAGTTTTCCGGTATCGCGAAACAGTATCGTGTCAGGACAGAGATGCTGGAATTTGAGCTGACAGAATCCATATTTTTGGATGAGGAGCAGATTGATGTGGTAAAGGACAGTATACATCGGATGCACGCACTGGGATTTACCTGTTCTCTGGATGACTTTGGTTCCGGATTTTCCTCCCTGGGCCTTTTAAAAGAATTTGATGTGGATGCTCTGAAGCTGGACCGTCTCTTCTTTCTGGATATGCACAGTGAGAAGGCAAGAGATGTGATCGCATGTCTGATGGAGCTGGCAAAGAAGCTGAATGTGAAGACCGTGGCGGAGGGAATAGAGGAACCGGAGCAGGTGGAGTATCTGCGGCAGGTAAATTGTGATATGATACAGGGGTATGTCTATGCAAGGCCGATGCCGGCTGATGCATTTGAAGAAAAATATGTGCGTGGTATAATGGTCTGAGAGCGTACAGAGGATAAAACGCAAGGGGGTAGGACATGTTTCAGAATTCCATACTTTTTACAGCAGGGCAGTTTGCCAGGCTGCATCATTTAAACAAGCGGACACTGCATTACTATGATGACATCGGCCTTTTTTCTCCTGCATACAAGGGAAAGAACGGATATCGCTACTATACATACCGGCAGAGTGCGGAACTGGAAAGTATATTGGCGCTCCGGGAGCTGAATATGTCCATCGGGGAGATCAAAGAATATCTGAACAAGCCCACAGCCCAGGGATTTATATCTCTTTCAGAGAAAAAGATAGGGGAGATTGAAGATACCATCCGCAATCTGGAGAACCTGCAAAACGTTCTGAAGAAGAAACAGGATATGCTGCGGCTCTGTATGGAGGTGGAGGACGGGCAGATTGATTTGATCAACTGTGAGGAGGAGTATGTTTTTATAACACCACTGTCCTCTGAGGCACAGCAGGGAGAATTCGTGGATATGCCCACTCTGCTGGAGCATCTGCAGAAGACCTGGGATCTGAGCAAATATAAGACAAGCTGCGGCAGCATACTGTCTGTGGAAAAAATCCGGCAGGGTGAATTTGAAATCTATGACGGATTATATACCCAGTTAGAGAGTCCTGTGCGGGTGGAGGGATTTTACAGAAAGCCGGAAGGTACTTATCTGCGGGGCATCTGTACAGGAAGCTGGGACAGACTGCCCGGACTTTACAGCCGGATGCTGGCTTTTGCGGAAGAGCACGGCTTACGGATCACAGGATATGCCTATGAAATCGGAATGAATGAAATAGCAGTCTCGGATATAGAACAATATGTCACCCAGGTGACGATCCTGACGGAGCCGGATAGTTAGGCCTGCCTTTGCGGCAGGTCTTTTCTGTTCTGTACTGCTGCAAGTTGCCTGCACTCTGCCCGGATATATGGAAAAAAATTACAATTTTACCCGGAAAAGTTTAAAAACCGTCAAAGTTGTAATACAATAGGAGTTATATAAACGGGTGTGGGAGGAAAGGGAGCAGAAGACAGAAGGAGGCCGATTGAGGATGAATGAAAAAGAGAACAGTTCTGACGGGATGGAGGAGATCGGCGGAGGCGTATTTAACTGCCGGTATGACAGGTATTTCACCCTGATCGATGCGGATGATTATCTGTTTGAGTTTTTAGGATATACCAGGGAAGAATTTTCGGAGCTGTTTCACGACCATATTCTGGACACCGTCTATGAGGGTGACCGGAAAATGGTCATGGAGGAGATACACAGACAGTTGAAGAACAGCAAGGTTTTCATGTACGAAAACCGTCTGGTCCAAAAAGGAGGCACGATCTGCTGGGCCTGGATCAGTGCAGAGCTTATAGAAGATAAGGAACAGGGAGACTGGTTCCACTGTATCTTTCATGATATCAGCAGGGAGAAGGAGGCACAGAGACAGCTCGCTATCAGTGAGAAGCGGTATGAGATCGTGCTCTCCCAGATGCAGGATATTATTTTTGAGCTGGACTGTGTCACCTATGAAATATATTACTCCCCTAATTTTGAGAAAAAATTCGGGTATCAGATTCCATCAGATGGTTTCCCGGATTCCATGTTTGCCACAGATATTGTGTATGAGGCGGATAAGGCAGGACTTCGGAGCGGATTTCAGGCCATTTTAAAGGGGAATGACAAGATGGAATGTGAGTACCGTCTCAAAGCAAAGGACAACTCTTATCTCTGGGTGGATGTCCATGCGACTGCGCTTCGGGACAGGGACGGGAAGCTTTTGAAGATCCTGGGCATTATCTCAGATATTGACCAGAGAAAAAAGGAGATCATAAGAGCTCAGAAAGCGGCTGCCTTAGATCCTCTCACCGGACTTCTGAACCGGAGGGAATGTGAGGCCAGAGTGGAGCGTTATATGCAGCAGGGGCATAATCCCGCGGCGATGCTTCTCATTGATGTGGATAATTTCAAACAGATCAATGATACCTATGGGCATCTGTTCGGTGACAGGGTGCTGAGGGAAACCGCGGGAAGCCTCAGGGCCATTTTCAGACATGAGGACATTGCGGCACGGATCGGCGGGGATGAATTTGTGGTATTTATGACCAATCTGCAGAGGAACAATGTGATTGACAGCAAAGT
The DNA here is from genome assembly GCF_037000545.1 of Blautia sp. JLR.GB0024. Classification (NCBI taxonomy): domain Bacteria; kingdom Bacillati; phylum Bacillota; class Clostridia; order Lachnospirales; family Lachnospiraceae; genus Blautia; species Blautia sp. JLR.GB0024. Next base: position 46,116 of record NZ_JBANBF010000012.1, read on the forward strand.
AAATGCCATACGCAATATCTTTGACCATTACACCAACGGGGAGACTATCTGCAGTATCGGATGCAGCATCGGAGTCAGCTTTTACCCGGAACACGGCACGGATTTTATGTCCCTGTTCGCAAAAGCGGATGCTGCCATGTACCAGGCAAAGAAAAACGGCAAGGGACAGTACAGTATATATGGAGAACGAAGGGCGAACACGGCAGAAGAAGCAGAGGAACTAAAAGTCCCCGCCCTGCTTCCAATGAAGGAGTCCTCCCATAAGGAGATGGTTTACCGGACAGCGCTTAAGGAAGCCTGCATCAATGTATGGGAATATGATCTGAAGACCCGTACGCTGTTTTTGACAGAGGGAGCACAGGAGAGCCATGGCTTTCGGCAGATGGCCAATGCGCCGGAAGCCTTGCTTAAGGAGGGGTATATACATCCGCGGAGCCGTCAGGATCTGCTTGACCTGTACCGCAGGCTGGAGAAGGGGCAGAGCCATGTGCAGGCGGATATTCTCACCCGCTCAGCAGACGGAAGTTACTGGTGGTGGGAACGGGTCACCTATGCCATGCTCTATGACGGGGAGCATGTGCCCTGCAGCGCAGTTGCTGTGGGGGAGGATATCACAAAGCAGAAAAAAGCAGAGATGATCTGCCAGCAGGAGATGCAGCTCAGGCTGACCTATGACGGCGGTGTGATCGCCAGCTTCCGGTGTAATCTTGATCAGAACTGTGTAGAGTATGTAGACGGAAAAGTTCGGAGGGAGTATTCTCCGGGAATGACATATGAGGAGCTGATGGTGCTTCACAATGAAAGTATAGCCAACGAGGAAGACAAACTGCGTCTGCTGAAACTCATGAACCGTGAGGCGCTTTGCAGAGCCTATAAAGAGGGAAATACAACCATTAATTTTGAATACCGCAGAAAAGAAGGCAGCGGCAGGCTGTCCTGGGTCAATGCCGTGGCCCGTCTGGTGCGGGATGTACAGAACGGAGACCTCTATGTCTATGGTACACTGGAGGATATCAACGAGAAGAAAAATCTGGAGCTTGCCCTGAAATTCCGGGCGGAGTATGATGTGCAGACAGGTGTGTACAACAAAGATACCGCCATACAGATGATAGGTGATGCACTGCTGAAAAACCACGGCAGAAGACAGTCCTATGCGCTGCTGGTATTCAATGTGGACTTTTTTACAAAGCTGGTACATGAAATCGGCTATGTGGCTGCGGATGATGTGCTGAAGGAGATAAGCAACCAGTTAAAAATGAGGTTTATAGAGGACGCCATTATCGGCAGATTCTACGGGGATGAGTTTGTAGTCTTTGTGTATAACAATCCCAGGATGGAATTTGTACGGCAGTGCGCGGAGGAGGTTGTCAGGGCGATTGCACTTCCCTATATGTTTCCCAATATCAGCCGGGCGGTCAATGTGTCCTGCGGTATTATTTTTGACAGCAGGTCCGACAATATTTTTCAGGGACTGTACCAGAAGGCAAGGGCAGCCTTGGAGACAGGCGTATCCATGGGCAGGAGCGGTGTCTTTGTCTACAGCGAGCAGTTGAAGAAATATAAGCCGGATAATCCCGGCATAAGGGGAACCGGGCAGTGTATGCCCCATACAGAGCATGACAGTGAGGGAGAAAAGGTGGTGCTGCAGAGTATGTTTGCGCTGACCGGCGCGATGGATTTTGGGCATTCACTGGAACAGGTGCTGGAATCCCTGGCTGTCTATTACGGTGCGGACCGGGCGTATGTGATCGAATGTGAACCGGAGAGCAGAGGTATCAGGGATGTCTATGAGTGGAAGAAGGAGGGAGCGTCTTCCATCTGTTCCGGCATGAGGCCTTATCTGTACCCGGGAGGCCCGGGCGGCTGGAAATGGGAGGAATTAAGGCAGCTTCAGTACATTCGTGATGTGGAACCGTGGAGGGAGAAGCGCCGGGGGCTGTATAAAGCTATGAAGAGCCTGGGTATTGAGTCCTGCTTTACGGCAGGGCTTGAGGAAGGGGATAAGCTGATTGGCTACATGGGCGTTGACAATCCCACAAGAAACACAGAGCATACGGCAGTTCTCAGTACCATGCAGTATTTTATGGCAAATGAACTGACAAAGCGCAGGCTGCAGGAAAAGCAGGAATTTCTCATGCATCACGATGAGCTGACAGGCGTGCTCAACCGGAACAGTTATAAAGAATATTGTTCCGGTCTTAAGGAGGAGAGCCTGATCTCACTTGGCGTCGTTTCCCTGGACATTAACGGGTTAAAGGATATCAACAGGGTATATGGAAATGCATACGGTGACAATGTGGTACAATTTACTGCGGGTATCATGCAGGAAGAATTTCCGGCGGCAAGGATCTACCGTTTTACCGGTGACGAGTTTCTGCTGGTCAGCGAAAATATATCCCACGACTCTTTCATAAAACGTCTGAAGAAAATGAGGGAGAGGATGCGGGATGTGGCAGGCATTTCTGTGGGAAGCGCCTGGTCGGATACGGATATCAGCCTGGATTTTCTCATCGCCAGTGCGGACGAGCGCAGAATGATAGCAAAACAGGATTACTACAGTGAGCATCCTTACGCAGAAGTCCACAGAAACGCAGGGGTATTGAAGGCGCTGTTAAAGGAGATCGCAGAGGGAAGGTTTACAGTCTATCTCCAGCCTAAGATTGATACATATAATAACAAACTCTGCGGCGCAGAGGCATTGGTGCGCTACCAGGACCCGGAGAAGGGAATCGTGCCGCCCGGGAAGTTCATCCCTTATCTGGAGACAGCGGGCCTGATACATTATATAGATTTCTTTGTCTTTGAAGAAGTGTGCAGAATCCTGAAAGAGTGGGAGCGCAGAGGTGTGGAGCTGATTCCCGTCTCCCTTAATTTTTCCAGGGCAACCCTGCTGGAGGAGCAGCTTATAGAGCGGATGGAGGAGATCATTTTCCGCTATGGCGTGGACAAACGGTACGTGGAGATAGAGATCACGGAGAGTATGGGGGAGGTGGAGCGCAACACAGTGGCCCAGATCGGAAAGCAGATCTGCCAGGCAGGTTACCATATAGCTCTGGATGATTTCGGAGCCAAATACAGCAACCTTTCCTTCCTGTCCGCAATCCGTTTTAATCACCTGAAGCTGGACAAGGGGCTGGTCAATAATCTTCTTACCAATGAAAACGCGCGTATCATTGTGAAGAACATCCTGGCGCTCTGCCAGGAGCTGCAGATGGAAGTGGTGGCTGAGGGTGTGGAGAACAGAGAACAGCTTGAGGTGCTGAAGAATCTGGAATGCTTCTATATTCAGGGGTATTATTTCAACAAACCTCTTCCCAGGCCGGAATTTGACAGGCAGTACCAGAAAGCGGGAAGTCAAAAGGGCAAGGATCAGAAAAGCTGAGTGAAAACAGGAGAATGCGGGGCATCTTGCGGAAAGATGTCCCGCAACTCTGCTTTTATAAAGGAATATATTGACAAGTTGTGTGCTCTGTGCTATATTCTATACAAGCAATCGAAAGGGAGTAGCTGAACGTTCAGAGATGAACGGGTTTGAAATCGTCAACCGATACCGAGAGGTGTCCGTATCAAATGAGATAGCAAGACTTTTATTGTGGCGGATGTCATAATAGAGGTCTTTTTTTAGTTCCATCTATTTTCAGCACACCTTCCAGATATCCGCCGCAGGAAAGCCGGCTGAAAAAATGGAGGAAAAGAAAAATGAGAGACGAAGTGAGAAGAAGAGAGATTGAGGAAGCAGCAGCGGCAGGTGAGAAGGCTCTTTACAGCCTGGAAAATGCAAGAGAAAAGCTTCAGGGAGCAAAGAACTGGGGAATCTTCGATATGCTGGGAGGCGGGTTTTTCACAGACATGGTAAAACATTCAAAAATGTCGGATGCCACAGCTTATATGGAGGATGCAAAAAGCCAGCTCCTTGTCTTCCAGAGAGAACTTAGGGATGTCCAGGTTCCCCTTGACCTGCGCATGGACATCAGCTCATTTTTGAATTTTGCTGATTTCTTCTTTGATGGGATCGTGGCTGACTATCTGGTGCAGAAGAAGATCAATGATGCCAGAGAGCAGGTGGATGACGCGATCATGCGGGTGAGAGCGATTCTCGGGGAGCTGAGAGACCTGTTGAATGAATAAGATAGAATAGGAGGGAATTATATGGGATGTCTTGGAAATGTACTGTGGTTTGTGTTCGGCGGCTGTATCAGCGGGCTGAGCTGGTGTCTGGCAGGGCTTTTGTGGTGTGTCACGATAGTGGGTATTCCTGTGGGAATGCAGTGTTTTAAGTTTGCTGCACTGGCTTTTTTCCCTTTTGGGAAGGAAGTGCAGTACGGCGGAGGAGCAGGCTCCCTGCTTCTCAATGTCATCTGGATGATAGTGACAGGAATCCCCCTGGCTCTGGAATCTCTGCTGATCGGCTTTTTGCTCTGTGTCACAGTGGTAGGTATTCCTTTTGGAATGCAGCATTTTAAAATCGCCAAGCTGGCACTTATGCCGTTTGGAGCGGAAGTATATTAAATAAAAGAAAAAATCGGGGCTGCACGAGCGGAGGATTCGTGCAGCCCCGAAGGGTTTTAAACGTATTTTTCCAGTGTGCTGCGGACAGCGCCTGTACCGGCTGTCATCTGTGAGAAGTAACTGCATACAGTGTCAGCCATGCCCACATCATAGAGGTTCACACCGAAGATCTTTTCATTTTCCAGAACCGGTTTCAGCAGTTTTTCCGCATCCACGGCCTCGCCCAGTTTTACGTCTGCAACGTAGGGGCGTACGGTATCCAGAAGCGGATCCGGACTTAATTCAAAAGCATTGCCGTTGTCATCCACACCCATCAGATAGCGGAACCATCCTGCGAATACAAGAGGGATCAGCTTCAGGTCTGATACATGCAGCTTGGGGGACACCTGATATGCCTTGATGGTCTCACCGAAACGGATTGCCAGCTTCTGGGAAGTATCTGTGGCAATACGCTGCGGGGTATCCGGCATGAACGGGTTCGGGATACGGACACCAAGTACCGTGTCAATGAACTCTTTGGGGTCCAGAATGCCCGGGTTTATAACAACCGGCAGGCCTTCTGCGTAGCCGATTCCCTCTACCAGCTTTTTCAGGGTCTCGTCCTTCATCTCTTTGGAGATCAGCTCATATCCCAGAATGCAGCCGAATACGGCAAGGGCGGTGTGCAGAGGATTTAAGCAGGTGCAGACTTTCATCTTCTCCACCTTGTCAACGGTCTCACGGGTGGTGAAGATCAGGCCGCCTTTTTCAAGCTCGGGTCTTCCGTTGGGGAAGGCATCCTCGATGACCAGGTACTGGCATTCCTCCGCGTTTACGAAGGGAGCCACATAGGTGTTCTTGGAGGTTACCACCGGCTCTAATTCTTCCACGCCGTCTTTTTTCAGGATCTCTTCCACGGACGGGTCAGGTCTGGGAGTGATCTTGTCGATCATGGACCAGGGGAAGGAGACTTTAGCCGGGTTCTCGATATAGTCCACAAAGGCTTTGTCTGTCAGGCCCGTCTTTGACCATTTATCAGCAAATGCGAAGACTGCGTCGTGGAGTTTGCTTCCGTTGTGGGAGCAGTTGTCCATGCTCACCATAGCGATAGGCTTTTCGCCTGCCTGGAATCTGGTGTACAGAAGGCTTACCACTTTGCCGATGTAGCTCTCCGGTTTTTCCGGGCCTTTTTCCATGTCAGCCACAACAGAGGGGAGCATCTCACCTTTTCCGTTAACAAGGCTGTAGCCTTTCTCTGTGATGGTGAAGCTGGCCATCTGCAGGGAGTCTTTTTTGAAGATCTCACGCAGACGGTTGAAGTCCGTGTCATTCTCGGAGTCAACGGTGAGAGATTCCACAACACTGCCCACAACGGTTTTCTCTACAGAGCCGTTTGCTTTTAAAGTCACAAGGATATTGTAGCCGTCGTGGGGACGGTTCATTTTCTCTATGATCTCATAGTCAAATCCCTCTGCAACTACCAGGCCGCGGTCCAGAACGCCTTCATTTAAAAGGTTCTGCACCACATTTGCTTGAAAGGCGCGGAAAATGTTGCCGGCGCCGAAGTGGACCCAGAACGGATTTTCCATGGTCTTTTCCGTTACGGCTGCTCTGTCGAATTTCGGAAGGGAATAGCCTTTGCATTCCCACTGTTCTCTGTTTTTTAAACCCAGTTCATTTACCTGCATGACTATCTTGCTCCTTTCACGATTGCTTCCCAGAGTCCGTTTAAGTAAGTAGCGCCCAGTGCTCTGTCATAGAGGCCGTAACCCGGCATTGCCACTTCGTCCCAGATCATGCGGCCATGGTCAGGGCGGACAGGTCCTTCAAATCCGATGTCGTAGAGTGCTTTCATGATCTCATACATATCAAAGGTTCCGTCTGTGGAAAGATGGGCAGCCTCCTCAAAATCTGTAGGAGAGTTGAATTTCAGGTTACGCACATGTGCAAAATGGATTCTGCCTTTTAAGGAACGGATCATATCCGGCAGGTCATTTTCCAGGTTGGTGCCATAGGAACCGGAGCAGAAGGTAACGCCGTTGTGCGGGTCATCCACCATTGCCATCATGCGCAGGATGTTGGCTTTGTTGATGATGATACGCGGAAGGCCGAATACGCTCCATGCAGGATCATCGGGATGGATTGCCATATTGATGTCGTATTTGTTGCAGACCGGCATGATGCGCTCCAGGAAGTATTTCAGGTTCTCGAATAATTTTTCGTCGTCAATGTCTTTGTACATGTCGAACAGCTCTTTGATCTTAGCCATACGCTCCGGCTCCCAGCCCGGCATGATCGTGCCGTTGGTGTCGCCTGCGATGGATTCAAACATGTTCTCCGGGTCAAGGGCGTCAACCGCTTCCTGTGTGTACGCAAGAACTGTGGAGCCGTCCGGTCTTACACGTGCCAGCTCTGTTCTGGTCCAGTCAAAGACAGGCATGAAGTTGTAGCATACCAGATGGATATCTTCTTTTCCCAGGTTTTCCAGAGTTTCGATATAGTTGTCAATGTACATGTCTCTCTCCGGAGAGCCTGTCTTGATGGCATCATGGATGTTGACGCTCTCGATACCGGAAATATGAAGGCCTGATGCGGCAACTTCCTCTTTCAGGGCAGCGATGCGTTCCCTGCTCCATACTTCGCCCGGCTGTGTGTCGTAAAGGGTGGTGATAACCCCTGTCACACCTGGGATCTGGCGAATCTGTTTCAGAGTCACTGTGTCGAATTTAGAACCATACCATCTTAATGTCATTTCCATAGTTTTTGTATCCTTTCTCTTTTCCGCTTGGGATTCATTTACTTTGTTATCTATTATTATAATTACTGCAGAGAAAAAGCCAATTGACTGATTTGTTGTTTACATTGCAAAAGTTGCGGTTTCGTGATAATCTATAAAAAATGACGGAGGTGACAGGTGTGAAAAAAAATCTGCAGACAGCGTTCAGCACCAGGCAGTATATGCTTTCCAAAGATTTTGAGGTCTATTATTACAGTGATTTTTATCTGTCCCAGGTAAAGGACCATGCGCATGACTACTATGAATTTTATTTTTTCCTGGAGGGGAATGTGGGTATGATCATCGAGGGGAAGGAGTATTCCATGAGGCAGGGGGATATTGTACTGATACCTCCGAAAGCGCGGCACCACGCTGTGATTCGGGACCAGGAGCTTCCATACCGCCGTTTTGTATTCTGGATCACGGAAGAATACTGCAACAGTCTTATGGAAATTTCATCGGATTATGCCTATCTGATGCAGCATGTAAAGGTGACGAAGAATTACATTTTTCATACGGATGTGGTGATCTTCAATACCATCCGCTCTAAAGTCTTCGGGCTTATTGATGAAATGCGCTCCAAACGGTTTGGCAGGGAGGCGAAGATATCCCTGTGTGTCAATGACCTGATCCTGCACCTGAACAGAATCGTCCATGAACAGAATTATCCGAAGAGTGAGCGGGAGGAGCTGAACCTGTATCAGGGGCTGGCTGATTATATAGAAGAAAATCTGGATGGGGATTTGTCCCTGGAGAATCTGGCGAAGCAGTTTTATGTGAGCAAGTACCATATAGCCCATGTGTTTAAGGACAGTACGGGACTGTCCATCCACCAGTATATCACCAAAAAAAGGCTGTCCGCCTGCAGGGATGCCATACTGGGGGATGTGGGGATCAGTGAGGTGTATCCCATGTTCGGGTTCGGGGATTACTCCAGCTTTTACCGGGCATTTAAGAAAGAGTATGGGATATCGCCAAAGGAATTTAAGGATATGCAGGTGACGCTGTAATATAAAATGTCTGGAAATAGTTGACAAAATGAACTATTTGGCGTAGTATATCTGGATAGTTAATAATGTTAACTAAATAGAACCACAGGGACATTTCACAAATTCGTATACAGGAGAGAGAAAAATGGAATACGACTGGATAGAAATGATGGAGAGAATGCAGGATATCAGGCTTTTTTGCAGTCTGCATGTAAGGCGGGCAAAAAAAGGCGGGATCTCCTCTGCACAGGAACTGGATCTGCTCTCCAGGGTGGCGCTCTCCGGGGAGAAACTCACATCCCATATGCTCTGCGCAGGGATGGGAATCAGCAAGCCGGTAGTCAGCCGTCTGGTGGATAGCCTCTGCAGAAAGGAATTACTGGAGAAGGAGGCGTGTGCAGCAGACCACCGCAGTTATTATCTGTGTATCACAGAGAAAGGGCGGGAGGAGCTGGATCACACATATAAGTATTATCTGGAACCGCTGTATTCCATGAGGCGCAGGGCCGGGGAGGAGAACTTTGCCCGGCTTATGGAGCTGATCCGCCTGGTGAACCATCAGGCAGGGGAATCCGGGGAAATGAAACAATAACAGAAATCAATCATTCAGGGAGTTGATCATTTGAGTATTTATCAGGAACTACAGTTGAATCAGGCCGGTTCAAAGGCACTGATCCGGAACAGTAAAGACAGCAGGGAAAAGAGAAGGCATCTTCTCATCTATGTTTTCAAAGTATTTCTGACGCTTGCATTCTGTATGGCATTTGTCACAGCTTATACAAAGATATTCGGGGAGGACAACAGTGTGGCCGGGGTGGTAGTGCTGCTTACCGTGATGGTGTTCCGGTCCGCGGATCTGGGAATCAAAGCCTCTCACGGTATGGGGGTTATTGTCATTTTGTTTGCCGTTCTGGCCGTGGGGCCGAGGCTGACCCATATGGTGCCGGCGGGATGGGCGTTTTTACTGGATTTTGTCTTTTTGCTTCTGCTCCTTACGCTGGGATGCCACAACATTATCATGGCCAATCACGCTACCTGGGTTCTGGGGTATCTGCTGCTTCAGGGAAATGATGTGTCCGGACATGCGTATTTCATGCGGGTCCTTGCGCTGGCATTGGGCGCACTGCTGACTGCGCTTGTCTTTTACAGAAACCACAGGGAGATTACCTATAAGAGGGGACTGAGGGATCTGCTGGGGGAATTTGCCCTTTCATCAGCCAGGACGAAATGGCAGCTCCGCATGGCCCTTGGCATCTCCTCCGGCATGTTTTTTGCGCAGCTCCTGCATCTTCCGAGAGTGATGTGGGCGGGATTTGCCATGATGTCCATTATCCAGCCTTTCCGGAAGGATCTGCTCGATCGGTTCAAATACCGTTTTCCGGGAAATGCCATTGGGTGTGTTCTGTTTTTCGGGCTGTGCGCGGTGCTGCCGGAGAGCTTTTACGGCTGTATCGGTATGCTGGGCGGCGTTGGTGTGGGATTCTCGGCAACCTATCTGTGGCAGACAGTGTTCAACTCCTTCGGGGCCCTTGCCATGGCTACGGGAATGTTCGGCATGACAGGGTCCGTGGCGCTGAGGCTGGCAAATAACCTGTTCGGCGTGGTATATGGTCTGGTGTTTGATTTTGTGTTTGAAAAGGTATGCTGCGCGGCGGAACGTATCTCCCGGGGAACGGAATCCGCGGATGCGGCGTAAGTGTGTTCTTCTCATTTCAGGAGGGAATAGAGCTGGGCGTATTCCTCCCGGAAAATGGTATCTTTGCGGAACACAAAGTTAAGTCCGTGCAGCAGGTGGAATTCCTGTAATTTGATCTCTTTTAATTTTCGGCTGCGGAGCTCATGTTCCGCGGCTTTTTTGTACAGAAAAGTGATGCCGCACCCGGAAGCGGTCAGACGCTTGATGGCGCCGATACTGCCGTATTCCACCACGCGGGCAAAGTCAGCGAGCCTTAAGTTCTGCTGTGCCAGGATGGACTCCAGGATATCCCTGCTGCCGGAACCTTTTTCCCGGGTGATCAGGGTGTAGGGCAGCAGGTCCTCTAAAACGCAGGGACACTTGGGAAGGGGAAAGTCCGCGGCGCATACAGCAATATAAGGCTCTTTGCTGTAGGGCAGGAAGTCGTATTCTTCCTTGGGAAAAGAGCCTTCCACCACGGCGAAGTCAATGACCCCTGTGTCGATCTGGCGCAGCAGCTCTCTTGTATTCTGGACCGTGATCTTCATGCGGCAGCCCTTGTCATCGCTTAAGATTTTCGTTATCTTCTCGGGAAGGATATATTCGGCTACGGTGAGAGTGGCGCCGAAATGGTATTCTTTTTTGGGCTGCTGCGCATTTCTGAGCCTGCGGCGGAGATGAGATTCATCGTTTTTCATGGTCTGGGCAGAGGCGTGGAGAAGCTTTCCGGCCTCCGTCAGATATAATTTCCGGCCCTGTATGGTGAAAAGGTGTGTTCCGTAGGACTCTTCCAGAAAATGGATGTGCTGAGAAACAGCCGGCTGTGTCAGACCAAGCTTATGGGCTGCACGTGTATAATTCAATTCTTCGCATACGGTTAAAAACGTTTCCATACGAAAATCCTGCATTTTCTTATCCCCCTCTAAAAATATATTCTGGTTATAGTATAAGGTATTTTTATAGAAAAATAAATATAAATAATTTTTATTTATCATAAGAACATGGTAAGATATACCAAAGAAAATGCTAAAAGGAGAAAGGAAGTATGAATTTTGTGAAAAAGAATTGGAAAGGCCTGCTGCTCTGTCTGGTCATTGCAGCAGCAGGCTGGTATCTGGGAAAACTGGTCCCTGTGGTGGGCGGTCCGGTTTGTGCCATTTTGTTGGGAATGGTAGTAACACACTTTCTGAAGGATAAGACGGATTTGCAGCCGGGTATTACCTTTACATCAAAAAAAATTCTGCAGTATGCAGTGATCCTTCTGGGATTTGGGATGAATCTCACAGTTGTTCTGAAGACGGGGAAACAATCTCTTCCCATTATCTTATCCACCATTACCACATCGCTGGTTATCGCTTATGTGCTGCACAGGGTTATGAAAATTCCCGGAAAAATTTCCACTTTAGTAGGGGTTGGTTCATCCATATGCGGCGGTTCAGCCATTGCTGCTACAGCGCCTGTTATTGACGCGGATGACGAGGAAGTGGCCCAGGCCATCTCCGTTATCTTCCTATTCAATATTCTGGCGGCAGTTCTCTTTCCTGCGTTTGGAGCTTTGATCGGATTTGATACGCACAGCGGGGAAGCTTTCGGAATTTTCGCGGGGACGGCTGTCAATGATACTTCTTCTGTAACAGCCGCTGCATCTACCTGGGATTCCCTTTATAATCTGGGTAATGCCACGCTTGACAAGGCTGTGACCGTGAAGCTGACAAGAACCCTTGCCATCATTCCCATTACCCTGGTGCTGGCAGTAATACGTACAAAGAATTTGGAAGAGGAGGAAGGGAACAGTGTTGAATTAAGAAAAATATTTCCTTTCTTTATCCTTTACTTTGTAGCAGCTTCTGTTATCACCACGGTCGCTGTGTACTTTGGTGTCCCGGCGGGGATCTTCAGTCCTCTGAAGACGCTGAGCAAATTTTTCATTGTCATGGCAATGGGTGCAATCGGACTGAACACCAATGTGGTGAAACTTATAAAAACAGGCGGAAAGCCAATCTTCATGGGCGCCTGCTGCTGGGCCGGGATCACATGTGTGAGTCTGGTTATGCAGAAAATACTAGGAATATGGTAAGAAGAATGCCTGCCGGGGCGACAGACGAATTGTCTTGACCCGGCAGGCATTTTGTATGCGCGTCAGTATTCAGGACGCGTGTTTTTTCAGCTGTTTCTTTGCGTACTTTTTTACCTTGCACTGGCAGTGGCCGCAGCCTTTTCCGGCTTTGGTCATTTTCCGCACTTCTTTGAAGGAGGAGGCACCATCCTTTATGGCCTCCTTGATATCTTTTTTTGTGACCTTAAAACAGGGACACAGATATTTCTCCCCGCTCATATCAAAGCACCAGGGAAGGGGCAGTGTATACTCTGGCTGCCAGTTCGGAATCCAGCATATAGAGGCTCTTGGAGTCATGTCCGAAAAGCTCGAACTTACGGATCAGGTCCTCCGCATTTTTTTCCTCCTCGCCCTGTTCTTTTACAAACCAGTCAAGAAACTGCATGGTGCGGAAATCTTTTACCGTGTACGCAGCGTCGTAGATATTGTGGATCAGGCTGGTTACATACCGCTCATGTTCCAGGCTGGCATGCAGGGGCTGGTCAAAGGCATCGAATACCTTGTCCGGCTTGTCTATGGATTCCAGTGATATCTTTTCACTGTTATTCTGCAGATACTGGATGAAGAGCATGGCGTGGTCGCGCTCCTCCTGGGCCTGAACGTTATACCAGTTGGCAAAACCGTCGAGTCCCTGGTCTTTATAGTAATTGGCAAAATCCAGATATAAATAGGCGGAGTAGAATTCTTTGTTGATCTGCGTGTTCAGCAGTTCAGATACATTTTTGTCTAACATTGTAAAAACCTCCTTAAATTGGACTATTTTATGCAGGTATCCTGCAACTTAGATTATAGCACGGTACGATGGTTTCAACAATGGTAAAATTATGACTCCGGTCGTGTGTGACTATAGTTTACGGGTTGGATCCATTGGGCATAACCGGTGGTTAAAATATTTGAATGAAAATTAAAAAGTAATCAATAGTGCCCAAAAGGCACATCTGTTATAATAGCTATAACAGAGAACGAAAGCCGGCGCCGGCTGTCCCTCTGTAGGATGGAGGACAATGTTATGAAAATCAATGAAATTATCAGAACAAGAAGAAAAGAACTGAAGCTGACCCAGGAACAGGCGGCAGAATATCTGGGAATATCGGCGCCGGCTGTCAACAAATGGGAAAAAGGGGTGAGCTATCCGGATATCACGCTGCTTCCGCCGCTGGCAAGGCTTTTGAAGGTGGATTTGAATACCCTGCTGTCCTTTGAGGATGATCTGACGGGGGAGGAGATAAATCATTTCTGCAATGAGGTCTTTTCCGTGCTGAAGGAGAGCGGGTATAAGGAAGGATATGAACTGGCAATGAAGAAGATCCGGGAGTTTCCAAACAGTGACAGTCTGATTTATAATCTGGCCGGTTTTCTGAAGGGTACGCTGCTCATGTTTCCGGTTCCGGATGAAGATAAGGCAAAGTTTGAGGAGGAAATCCGGGAATTATTTGAAAGGGTGGCAAAGAACAGCGAGACTGACTGGGGGATAAGGGGCAGTGCTCTGAATATGCTGGTGTCTGATTATATTACAGCGGAGGATTACAGCAGAGCGGAGGAGCTGCTGGCGCAGATGCCGGAGCCTGGGGTGGATAAAAGGCCAATGCTCACACTTCTGTACAGAAAACAGGGGAAAGTTGAGGAGGCAGTGAAAATGACACAGCAAAAGCTTCTCCAGGCAGCGGGCGATGTGCAGAACTGCCTGATCACGCTTATGGAAATTTATAAGAAGCAGAGTGACTGGGAGAACATGGAATATTATGCAGGTAAATGCAGAGATGTGGTGGAACTGCTGGATCTGTGGCAATACGGAAAGTATATGGTGGATTACGAGATGGCGGTTGCAGAAAAAGACGCGGACAGAACGCTGGAGCTGCTCGGAAATATTCTGGAAGAAATGGGGACACCGTGGGAACTGAGTAAAAGCAGGCTGTATTATAAACTGGCTGGGCAGAAGGAGAACAGCGGGCAGCAGACGGAAATATTTAAGCGTATGCGAACCGGGTTATTAACGGAGCTGGAAAAGAGTGAGGAGTTTGCGTTTGTAAGGGACAGGCAGGAGTTTACGGAATTGATTGAAAAGTTCCGGGAAGACGGCGGACCGGCCTGAAGATGACCGGCCGGAGAATGTGCGGCGGAGGCTGTGCAGTCATTTGCTGATAAATGGCAGAGCAAAGGAGTACGGATATGAAGGAAAAGATTTTAGTTGTGGGTGCGGCCATATTGGATGTGCTGGCAGAGCCGGCCGACGAACATGTTTTTGAGACCGGTTCAAGCCCGGCAGATGCCATCACCATGAGGACAGGAGGGGATGCTCTGAACGAAGCGACAGTTCTGGCAAAACTGGGGAGGAATGTCCGGCTTCTGACCGTGCTGGGCAGCGACCCGGCTTCAGAGATCATCAGGGGCCACTGCCGGAAATATGGGATCGGACTTGAACTTGCCAGGACAGAGCCGGGTGTGGATACAGGCATCAATGTGGTTCTGGTGAAGGAGAACGGGGAACGGAGTTTCCTGACAAATCCTCACGGCACACTGCGCGTTCTTTCCGGGGAACATCTGGAGGGAGAACTTTTCCGGGATGTAAAGATCCTGTGTTTTGCCAGTATCTTTGTCTTTCCGAGGCTTGGAAATGCGGAGATGGAGCGGCTGTTTCAGCGGGCGAAAAAACAGGGCGTGCTGGTGTGTGCGGACATGACAAAGAGGAAGAACGGAGAAACCGCGGAGGATATCCGCGGGGCGCTGGCCTATGTGGATTATCTTTTTCCGAATTATGAGGAGGCAGTGCTGGTTACCGGGAAAAGAGAACTGCATGAGATCGCAGATACATTTCTGGACTGCGGTGTGGGAAATGTGGTGATCAAATGCGGGGATAAGGGATGTTTTGTGAAAAACAGGGAAATGTTTTTTACAAGCCCTGCCGTTCCCGGTGTACCGTGTGTGGATACCACAGGAGCCGGCGACAGTTTTGCGGCAGGTTTCGTGTACGCATTATCAGAGAAAATGGACCTGCAGACAGCAGCGGCATACGCAAACGCATGCGGTGCGCTGGCAGTGCAGAAACTGGGAGCTGCGGAAGGAATTGACAATATTGTTCAGGTAGAAAATGTGGTAAAGAAGTATCATTCTCCATGAAAGTATGGTAATATGGAACAGTGAAAAATTATCCGGATATATATTCATCGGAGCGTGTTTGAAAATGGTTTCGGGAGGCTGTGCGTCACAGTTGATCGGAATGAATTTTCTGACAGGCACTGGTTCCGGAGAATGGGGGATGAAGTTATGTGGAACAGAATTGACCTGAAAATGAACGGTAAGGCAAATTTCCTGAAAAATTACGGACCGGCAGTATTGGTATCCCTGATATCGGCTCTTGTGGCGACAAAATATGGGCGCAGCTATAGCAGTGACGGCCCTTCGGGATCGTTCCTTGAGTTTTCCGGACTGCAATTGAAATTTGACTGGAGCCATTCGTTTTTTAACTGGGGAGGAAGCGCTTACAGTGCGGGAGCTGTTTCCCTGGCAGTGATCTTACTTGATATTTTTGTGTTTCAGATGCTGCTGATGGGGGCCTGCAGATTTTATGTGGAGAACAGGGATTATAATGCGCCGGTTTCTAAGCTGCTGTTTGGGTTTAAGAGCGGGTATTACGGAAACTCTGTGCTGGTTATGTTCATGAAAAATCTGTTTGTGGCTCTGTGGACGCTGCTGCTTGTGATCCCGGGAATTGTGATGAGTTATGCTTACCGAATGGTTCCCTATATTCTGGCGGAACAGCCGGATATTGATTACAGGGAGGCTCTTCGCATCAGCAAGGAGATGATGTATGGGCAGAAGTGGGAAGCATTTATTCTGGACCTTTCTTTTTTCGGGTGGCTGATAGTTGGTGGAATCACATGCGGAGTAGCTGGGATTTTTTATGTGAAGCCCTATGTGGATGCCACCAATGCGGAGCTTTATGTGGCACTCAGGGAGGACTGGTTTGGCAAGACTGCCAGGAGCTGATGGTTTTTCCTGTGTTTGAATGAGCTGACAGGACCGGCCTGCCGGACTCTATATGGATGTATGATGCAGTTTGGACTGCATGGTGATTCGTATGGAGGACGGCAGGCCGGTTTTTTGTTGTGCAGAAAAGTTGTTCGTTTTTCCCTGTGCAGTCTGAAAGTGCTTGGGGCAGGCTGCGGCGGGTTATGGTTTGGGGTAAATGTCTTTCAGGGCGTTCATGATCAGGCGGAAGGTCAGGTCAGCCATGTGCTGGGGGGATTCGCCTGTGTCGGAGTCCAGCCAGGTTTTGATCAGGCCGATGCATCCTGTGAGGCAGAAGGAATAGGAGTATTTCAGGCTGTCCATGTTTTCCGGGAAGGTGGCTTTCAGGACCTTCAGACTGTGCTCGGAGATAATGCTCTCTATGCGGCTGACAAAGGACATGTCGCCGTTGGGGCCTAAAAGGGCGCTGCAGATGTCTTTGTTTTCCCAGAGGATCAGGAAGATGTCCTCTATGAAGGGGAAGCTGGCTTCATTGAAAGGGCTGACAGGGTGTTCCTGGATGATTTTCAGGATTTCTTCCTGCAGGTCGTTTTCTATGGTTTCCAGCATGTTGTAGATGTCTGTGTAGTGGAGGTAGAAGGTGGAACGGTTGATGTCGACTTCTTCTACCAGTTCTTTTACGGTGATTTCTTTGATGCTTTTGTGCTGCATGAGTTTGGAGAGGCCGGCGCGGAGTTGGGATTTGGTTTTTCTTATGCGGCGGTCGGGTTTTTTGGGCATTATTTTTGGGCTCCTTTCTTGTTTGGATTAAGGGGACGGTGAAGTCACAGCGGCAGGGCCGGGAGGGCGGGGTGTCAGGTGAGGGAAGCGTTCCGCTGCCAGGGAGCTAACCTGCTCCCAGTTACTAAATTCATCGGCAATGGCCTCTTCATTAAGTAACTGGGGCAGGTGGATCTCCCTGGCGCTCCTCTGAGACATCCCTCACCTGACACCCCGCCCTCCCGGCCCTGCCGCTGTGACTTCACCTGGTTATCAAGTGCGGGTGGTTGAGAGTGAAGGGGTGAGGCGGTTGGTTATCAAGTGCGGGTGGCTGAGAGTGAAGGTGTGGGGCGGTTGGTTATCAAGTGCGGGTGGCTGAGAGTGAAGGTGTGGGGCGGTTGGTTATCAAGTGCGGGTGGCTGAGAGTGAAGGTGTGGGGCGGTTGGTTATTAAGTGCGGGTGGCTGAGAGTGAAAATGTGGGGAAATGTTAAAAAAGTATAAAATGAGACATATTTGGGGCGGGGTGTCTAGTAATGGATGGGGTGAGGGGGGATTGATGGTTGTGGGGGTGGGATGGTTTTAGTATAATACAGGTTGCTTTGAAAATCAACACGGTATCTATTAATGGATTTGGAGTGTGCTAATGTGAAAGTGGGGCATAGAATGGTAGAGGGGGTTGGTGGATGGCGTGTTGGGAATAATGGTGACAGAAAGGGGAATGTGATTTGCTGAGAAAGGAATGGAAGGGACTGGTCCATAATAAACTGCTTTTGGTGGTGGTTGTGGCGATTGTTTTGATTCCTACGATTTATACTACACTGTTTTTGGGGTCTATGTGGGATCCTTATGGGAATCTGGATAAGCTGCCGGTGGCGGTGGTGAATGAAGATAAGGCGGTTGCTTATAATGACAGGGAGCTGAATGTGGGGGAGGAACTGGTTGAGAAGCTCCGGGAGGAGGAATCGCTTTGTTTTAATTTTGTGGATGCGGAGAACGCCGAAAGAGGGCTTAGAAATGGTACTTATTATATGGTGATCACGATTCCGGAGGATTTTTCCGAGAATGCGTCTACGGTGATGGATGAGAAGCCAAAGAAGATGGAACTTGCCTATCAGACCAATCCGGGGACGAATTATATTGCGTCCAAGATGAGTGAGACAGCTATGGAGAAGGTGAAAAACAGTGTGGCGGAGGAAGTGACGAAGACGTATACCCAGGCTGTGTTTGATCAGATCGCTGAGGTTGGGGATGGGATGCAGGAGGCTGCCGATGGGTCCAGGGATTTAAAGGACGGTGTGAGCAAGATATCGGACGGAAACAGGACCATAACGGATAATCTTGAGACTCTGGCGGACAGCTCCCTTACGTTTCGGGAAGGGAGTGATACGCTGCGCGTGGGGTTGAAAACTTATGTGGACGGCGTGAGCACGGTAAAGGACGGAGCCGATCAGTTGGATTCGGGAGCGGCTGAACTAAAGGACGGTGTGACGGCTGCAGGAGCGGGAGTGAGTGAACTCTCGGATGGTACCGGTACGCTGGTTTCGGGAGCTGAGGAATTAAAGAGCGGTGCAGGAGCGCTGCATACCGGACTTTCACAACTGGATGGGCAGGTGCCGGCACTGAAGGACGGGGTGGATCAGCTTGCACAGGGGACAGGAGCACTGGCAGACGGAGCCGCCCGGCTGGAAGCCGGAGGTACAGCTTTAAAAGTGGGAGTATCGAATGCGGATGCGGCAATGGCAGAACTGTGTAAGGGGCTGGAAGTGCTTCGGCAGAGCACGGAGACGCTGCCGGATTCCGCAAAGCAGATTCATGAGGGTGCAGAGGCTCTTGTTCAGGGAACGGGAGCACTGGAGGCCGGAAGTGGGAATCTGAAGACAGGAATAGAACAGCTGAGGGCAGGTATGGAGGCTGTCAACGGGGCAGAGGGAGCAAGTTCTGCACAGTTGGCAGACGGCGTTTCCGCGCTGCATCAGGGGCTGGAACAGTTATATGCCATGCTGACAGCAGGCGGAAACAGCAGTGTGCAGGGTGCTGAGGAAGTGACAACCGTTCAGACAGATGTGGATGTCACAGAGGCAGAGGCGGCTTTGGAACCCCTGCACGGGCAGGCAGACGAACTGCAGGGAAAGGCCGGGGAGCTGGAAGCTTCTGCGGATGGAATTGCAAGTGTAAATGCTGTTTCTGCAGACGGCCTGGCTGAGGCGCTTGATGCGGCTGTGGCTTCCGGTGATATCAGCCAGATTACAGAGGCAGCCGGTCAGGCGGTTGCCGCAGCACAGGAAAATGAGCGTGCAGTGTATGAGGCAAACGGACGTTTAGAAGGCGCGGCTTCTCTGCTTAAGGAGAGCGGCAGTGCCTTAAGAGGGGCCGGGGAGGCTGTATCGGCAGCAGCGGATGCGGCAGAGAACGGTCTTGCAGGCGTCAGCGGACAGACCGTAACTTCTGTGGAAAGCCGTCAGGGTTCGGGCACAGAGGCCCAGATGATGGAACCGGTTATAAAGGCAGTGAAGAAACTGCGGGACAGCAGTGAGGTCCTTGCAGATAAAACGGCTGCGTATACGGACGGTGTGAAACTGGTGACGGATAAAATGTCCGGGCTGGAGACCGGGGCCGCGGCTCTTAACGCAGGTGCCAGCCAGACAAAGGCAGGAGCGGAGCAGCTGGAGGCAGGAACAAATGAGCTGGATCAGAAATCCCCGCTTCTGAAAGCCGGCATAGAACAGGCGGCAGCAGGGGGACAGCAGTTCCGGGAAGAGGCTATGAAACCGCTTCAGGACGGTGCAGACAGTCTTTTGAGCGGTATTACCGGTGTGGGCAGCGGAGCTGTACAGGTGAAGGATGGAGCCGGTACGCTGCAGGGGAAGGTACCGGAACTGGAGACAGGGATCCGTCAGTTAAATGATGGCGCAGGCAGTCTGGATGATGGTGCCGGCACCCTGGCGGACGGAGCAAAACGGCTGGACAGCGGTGCGAAAGCACTTCTTCAGGGCAGCAGCCAGCTCTATGACGGTGCATCCAGGCTGAAGGACGGAACCGGGTCCCTGGTTTCCGGGACCGGCGAGCTTACCGCCAACAACAGCACACTTCTGGATGGGGCATCCCGGTTAAGCGAGGGGGCCGGACTGATTCAGGAAGGTGCCGGGAAACTTAAGGATGGCAGTAAAGAGCTGGGAGACGGCATCAGCCAGGCGGCTGACGGGTCCGATACACTCAGCAGCAGCCTGCTGGACGGTGCAGAACAGGTGAAGGATACAAAAACCACGGATGATACGGTGGAAATGTTCGCCGGTCCGGTGGAGACGAGAGAGACCATGATAACAACCGTGGAAAATAACGGGCATGCCATGGCACCGTATATGATGAGTGTGGGGCTTTGGGTGGGATGTATTGCATTCAGCCTGATGTATCCGCTGACAAAATATAAGGGAAAATTAAAATCAGGCTTTTCCTGGTGGCTCAGCAAGGCATCTGTGCTCTATGCCATTGCTGTTTTGCAGGCAGTTGCCATGGTGCTGCTTCTCCACGTATTTGACGGGTTCAGTCCTATGGAGATGGGGCGGACCATTGGATTTGCATGTCTGGCCAGTGTGGCATTTATGTCAGTGATGTATTTCTTTACCAATTTTATCGGCAAAGTGGGAAGCTTCCTGATGCTTGTATTTATGGTGGTTCAGTTAGCAGGGTCTGTGGGGACTTATCCGCTGGAGATCTCAGGTTCTTTTGTGCCTTATCTTCATGAGTGGGTGCCGTTCACATATTCTGTGGAAGCGTTCAGAAGCACGATCTCGGGTGGAGAGAGTATCCAGGGCGCGGTTGTATTTATGATCATCCTGTGCGTGGTATTTACGGGGCTTACCCTGATAGAATTCCAGCTCAGGGCGAGGAAGATCAAAGCCGGCAAACATATTCTGGCAGACTGGCTGGAAGAAAAGGGTCTGGCATAACAAAAAAATCACGGGAAACCGCAGAGCGTTCAGCGGGTTTCCGTGATTTTTTTATACATAGAAGAAAAACAGCGATCCTGCAGATCTTTTATCTGCTGCCTTTTAGGCAGAGTGCTGTCCGGCCAGAGGGGCGGCAGGATGTGAAGACGCAGGCAGGGCTTTCTTTTGTATATGCGGCGGATGCCTGTGGGGGTATGGAAGGTGATCACCATGGGAAGAACGGGGACCTGGTTCTCTTCCGCCAGATAGAAGGCACCTCTTCTGAAGGGGCGGAGTTCCCGGCAGTAGGGGAGCAGGACTCCCTCGGGGTATATCTGTACACAGGCGCCCTTTTTCAGGGCCTTTCCCATCTCTGAAAAAAGTTCAGCAGTGGTCTGCACATCGGCGGAGAGAGGTACGCCGCCCAGAATACGGATCAGATGCCGGACAAGGGGAATTTTAAAATTGGATGCCAGGGTGATGAAATACGTGCGCTCTTTAAAGAGTGCCTGTTCCACCAGGGTACAGTCCAGCATATGGACATGATTGCAGACGGTGACTGCGCCGGTATTTCTGAGCCTGCGCAGATTTTTCCAGCCGTCAATGCGGGATCCCAGTACAACACGGTCAAATACTGTCAGGACAGGCACTGCCACTGTTTTTAGGAGGGAGGAGGTAAGGCGGGAGAGCGGGTTGGCGCGCCGGTAATCGTATCCCTTTTTTACCTCAAAAGAAAAAGGCTGCCACATGTGGATCACATGTTCATCCTCTTTCAGGAATCCTTTTGACTCTGTTTTCTTCTCCGGCAAATAAAACGCCTCCTTTTTCCTGCATGCTCCTCCAACTCCTGCCGAAACATTTCCTCTGCCTGGCGGACACAGTTTTCAAGAGCATATTTTTTGCCGAGAGCACTGTATTTGTACTCCATGGCCTTTCGTTCCGCCTCATGCTCGATCCAGTAGTCGATCTTTGCAGCCAGGTCATTGCTGTCGCCTGCCTGAAAGAGGCTTCGTTGATCCAGGGCGAACTGTGGCGTGGCGGATTTGCGGCTGTCGGCAATGACAGGCACCAGGCCGCCGGCAAATGCTTCCATGCAGGACATGGCTTCTATCTCCACATCCGCTGCGTGCACGTACAGATCACTCATGGAGATCAATTCCAGCAGATGTTTTTTCGGAAAGAAGTGAATCTGTAAGGGATTGGCAAGATGTTCTTTTTCCGCAAGCCGGAGCAGCGCTTCTTTCCGCGGCCCTTTTCCTGCCAGGACCAGTTGAATCCGGTCGGCGTATCTGGAGCGGGCCACAGCCCTGATCAGCACATCCTGTCTTTTTTCAATGGAAAGCCGTCCCACCATCAGCACTACAAATTTTCCTTCCAGAGCTTTGACCTTTGGGGATTTTCGGTATACAAAATCAGGATCAATACCATTGGAAATTACATGGAGCTGTGAATGGTAGCCCCGCATGCGGAGTTCTCCGGCGATAAAATTGCTGGGACAGTGAATATGACGGCAGTAACGATAAATATAAAAATGAAACCAGTGATATATGGCATCATTGACTAAATCTGCTCTGCTCAAATGGATGGAGGATGTTATATTCTCAGGCTGTACATGGAAGGCACCTGTAAAGGGCACACCGTAAAGCCGGGCCATTTTAATGGTTACGTGGGAAAGGGCAAAAGGAGAAAGGATGTGCACCAGGTCAGCCCATACAAGGGCATCCCGGATGATTTTTCTGTTCACTTTTGCAAATATCATTCCCTGGGATGTGATCAGATTGTCAAAAACAGGGATGGTGAGCTTTTTCATGGCATAGGCGTATTCTCCATCCGCATCCACGGGTTCTCTGCTGTATCCCATCATACGGACCTCATGCCCGTGTTCCCGCAGGATTCGGGCAAAACGCTGGCTGGAAATCGTCATGCCGTTGTTTGCAAGACAGAACTGTTCCGTTACTAATAATATTTTCATGATAAATAAAACGCTTTCTATTCTGTAATAGTACGGTGTGTATGCTTTTTGATGGCCTCAAAGCTCTCCGCGCTTATGACATGTTCCATGCGGCAGGCATCCTCAGCGGCTGTTTTGGGGTCAACGCCCAGGCGGATCAGCCATCCGGAGAGGAGCTGGTGACGCTCATATATTTTTTCTGCTATTTTCCGGCCTTCCGGTGTGAGCGTGATAAAACCCTCGGCATCAACTTCAATGTAGCCGTTGATTCTGAGATTTTTCATTGCAACACTGACACTGGGTTTGGAGAATTCCAGTTCATTGGCAATATCAATGGAACGCACATGGGACTTTCTTTTTCCGATCATGAGAATGGTTTCCAAATAGTTTTCTGCGGATTCTTGTATTTTCAAAATCAACATCCTTCCTTTTCGTTAATAGAGGTCAGTAAATCCTCCGTTTTTGTATGCCAAAGGTATAAAAAACTCCTCTGCACACATAGATATTAACAGCATAACATAGATTGAAAAGAAGTTCAAATATTACCGTTCACCCCGTGCCGGGCAGCACGTTTGGCGGTACACAGATAACCGTTCAAAATTCCCTGAAAAAAATTGTAAAAAATGTCTTGACAATTGGAACAATTTATTATATTATAAATAACGTCCTAAGGACAGACACACAACACAACAGAATAACCTGCGGGTGTAGTTCAGTGGTAGAACACCAGCCTTCCAAGCTGGATATGTGGGTTCGATTCCCATCACCCGCTCTTATGCGCGAGTGGCTCAGTTGGTGGAGCGCGACCTTGCCAAGGTCGAGGCCGCGGGTTCGAGTCCCGTCTCGCGCTCTTTTTTATAGTCCCTGTATCTGCAGGGGCTTTTTTACATGGGAAAGCGGATGGCTATGATGACCGCAGCAAAGAGAAGGAGCATAGCATATGGATACAACGTTGATGAACCGGATTATGGAATATTCTTTGACAAAGGGGCAGGGAAAGATTGCAGATTATATATTGAAAAATCAAAAGAGGGTTCTTGGCATGACGGCAAAAGAGATCGGTAAGGAGATTGGCGTCAGTGATGCTTCTGTCATTCGGTTTGCAAGAACGATAGGGTTTGATGGTTTTTCTGACATGAAAGAGTATATCCAGCATGAGCTTGCAAAGGACAGAGAGAAAATAGGGAAACATTCCTTATATGACCGTTTTACCATGCAGACCCATAAATATATAAAAAGCAAGGATTCCATAAACGAAGTGATTCAGTTAATGGGAATCAATCTGGATACCTCTTTGCGGCAGAACAGCGAAGAACGGTATGAAGATGCGGCAGACAGACTTTTGAAGGCAGACAAGAAGGTGATCATTGGTTTACGCGGCGGTAAAGGGTGCGCGGTCCAGTTTTCAAGATTGTTGGGACATCTTACCGATAAAGTGAGCGCGGTAACAGAGGAGAGCCATGACCAGCTTGCGAAACTCACGGAATTAGATGAGTCAGATGCTGCCATTTTCCTCAATTTTCCCCGTTATTACAAGATAGACGAAAAAATAGGTGAAATTTTGTCGGAGAGAAACGTGTACTGCTGTCTGATCACAGACAGCATGGAGTCTCCGGTTGTGAAATACGCAGACGAGGTGCTGCTGGTGGAAACAGAACACTGCGGTTTTTTTCATTCCATGATAGGGGTGGAGGGTGTTTTGGAATATCTGCTGATTCTCATGTGCTGGAAGGAGCCGCAGACATTCCGCCAGAAACTGATAGAAAGGGATAAAGTCTTAGATGAGTATAGACTGACCCAATAATTATACGGACAGGATAAGGCGCAGAAACCGTGCGCCTTATTTTTATGCAGAGATATAAGGATAGAGATGCCCTGTTACAAAAATGTAGTGAAAATTTTTGAATCATAAGAAAATATAACAAAATAACAAAATTCGTAGTGTAAAGTATATAAAATATCAGGAAAACTCTTGTGTGAAGCATCAATGGAATGTAGTGAATGTTGTAAATATAATAGAAGCATAAAGCAGGTAACGGCCGTTACGATAACATGATCTCAAGGAATAGAACAGGGAGAAAAAATATGGTTGTATACTTAAGTGAATACATTCATCCGGATGCAGAGGCTTTACTCAGGAAAAGAGCAGAGGTAGTGGACTCTTTTGAGCATGCGGAGGATATTGATGCGGTTATCCTGCGGACTGCAGAGGTAAGCAGGGAAATTATGGCGAGAGCAAAGCACTTGAAGGTAATAGGAAAACATGGCGTTGGCTGTAATACGATAGACCTTGAAGCTGCCGGGGAATACGGAATTACCGTGCTCAACACCCCGTCAGCCAACACAAATTCTGTGGCAGAACTGATTGTGGGCTTAATGCTGACGGTCAGCAGAAAAATATCCGTATGTGATGCAAAATGCAGAGAAGAAGGATTTGAAAGGATCGCCCCTCCGGAGATGACAGGTATTGAGCTGACAAATAAGACGGTAGGGTTAGTCGGCATGGGAAATATTGCACGGCGTGTAGGAGAGATACTGAAAAATGGCTTTTCGGCAGTGCTCGCGGGATATGATCCCTATTGTACGGAGGAGCAGGCGAAAGCCTGGGGGATAAAAAAGTACACGGAGCTGAAGAATCTGCTTATGGTTTCGGATATTGTGAATATCAGTGTGCCGCTTACGACATCAACTGAAAATATGATCGCAGAGCCGGAATTTCAGTATTTTAAAAAGAATGCCATTTTAATAAATGCAGCAAGGGGCGGGATCGTCAATGAAGAGGATTTATATAAGGCTCTGAAAGAGAAAAGAATAAAAGCGGCTGCCTGTGACGCGTTTGTCAGTGAGCCGCCTGATGGAAGCAATAAGCTGATGACACTGGAGAATTTCTGCGCAACACCCCACATAGGGGCGAATACAGAGGAGGCCCTCTACCGCATGGGAATGGAGGTTGTGGAGGAGGTACTCAGCGTTCTGGAAGGGAAGGAACCGAAGCATAGAGTAATATAGCAGGCATGGAAAAAAACATAAAAGAAAACCATAAAAGAAAGTGGAAAGGGATTGGAAAATATGAAAACAGGATGCAGGATCGTAAAGGATATAAAGAGACCGGAAAAAACACTGGTAGACCAGTTTGCAGGAGTTGCCGTAGCAAACCTGGATGACTGTATGGGGCGGATATCTGCAGTGCATGAGGATATTGTCCCTGTAAATAAAACAAGACTGCTGGGCACGGCTTTTACCGTAAAGGTTCCGGAAGGGGATAATCTGATGTTTCATGCAGCGATGGATCTGGCAAAGCCGGGGGATGTCATTGTCATTGATGCCGGCGGGGACACAAGAAGATCTGTCTTTGGAGAGTTGATGGTAACTTACTGCAGGATGAAAGGAATCAGGGGGATTGTTGTGGACGGAGCAGTCAGGGATGTGGATGCAATGTCTAAAATGGAGGATTTTGCTGTCTATGCCAGAGGCGTGACACCGGATGGGCCTTATAAAAACGGGCCGGGGGAGATCAATACCACTGTAGTGTGTGGAGGAAGAGTGGTCAATCCCGGAGATATCGTTCTGGGAGATGAGGATGGCGTGATTTTTATCAGGCCTGAGGAAGCCCCGGAATTGTTGGACAAGGTACGAAAAATACAGGAAAATGAGAGAAAAATATTGGATACCATGAAAAAGGAAGGAACTTACATACGTCCCTGGGTCGAGGAAAAATTGCGGGCGCTGGGAGTGGAATACACGGACTATATGGATTACACGAAGTGTTAGGAGGATAATTATGTATACAACAGCAGTCAATGATTTGATGTTACTATTTTTGTTTTTAATGATAGGAGTGGTGCTTCGGCAGATTATAAAGCCTCTGCGCAAGCTGTATCTTCCTTCGGGACTGATCGGGGGTACCGCTGCACTGATCATGGGGCCGCAGGTCTTGAACCTGTTTGCAATGCCCGATACCTGGTCAAGCATGGCGTCACCAATGATCAATATTGTACTGACTACTACATTATTCGGTATCGCAATCAATAAATCAAAAATGAAATCCTATGCAGGTGCGATCAGCAGTAATATGCTGTCGTATTTTTCACAGATGCTGGTTGGTATTCTTGCAGGCGTAGGACTGCAAAAGATTTGGAAAGGGCTGCCTGAAAGCTGGGGTGTTATGACCGTATTTACCTATTGGGGCGGTCATGGTGCGGCTACATCATCCGGCACGCTGTTCGAGGAATTAGGTGTAGAGGGGATGCTGAGTATTGGCCTCATCCTGGCAACCTTAGGTCTGATCGTTGCCATGGTAGCGGGAATGTTCTGGGTTAATGTGGGGGTCCGCAGGGGCTGGGCAAGAGCACTGGATAAAGGGGGAAACAGCAGGGAAAGAAAAAATGACTATGTTTTGCCGGAAGAACAGAAATCCCTGGGAAGAGCCACCATTGCGTCTGATTCCATTAACGGCCTGGCACTCCAGATGTGTTTTGTATTTCTGAGTATGTGGCTTGGAAGCGTTATATTCGGCGGAATTGCAAAAGTGATCCCGGCAGCGCAGAATATTCCCTCTCTGCTGTACGGCATAGTTGGTGCGATTATCGTATGGTTTTTCCTGACAAGAACACATCTGGATAAATACGCGGATAAGGCGGCCGTGGATAATATCGGCGGTGTGGCGCTGGAAATTTGTATCTGCTCTGCAACAGCAACATTAAATTTATCATTCTTTGCAACATATCTTGCGCCGATTCTGATACATATGGTTATCATAATCCTTTTAATGTCACTGTTGTGTATGGTATTTATGCGCCGTTGGTTTGGAAAGGACTGGTTTCCTCTGGCACTGATGTTTTTCGGGGCAGGCTGTGGTTCTACACCCAGCGGCCTGGCGCTGGCCCGCTGTGTTGACCCGGATGTAAAGACGGAAAGCTGGGAGGCATTTGGTGTGGCGCAGGGCTGTTTTGTACCTTGTACTTCTGTGTTCGTAGCAATTTGGCCTGTTATCGCCGTGAATAATCTATGGATTCTGGCAGGGATAGGGGCAGCTGTCACAATCGTTACGATTTTGTTTAATGAGTTATTTGTAAGAAAACAAAGATAAGAGTAACAGGGGAATCTGACGAATGCCGTACAGATGAGAACAGGTCCTGAGGGCGAAGTGCTGAAATTAAAAAAAGTGCTTACACAGGGAAAAAAATTCTGTTACCATAGGATAGCAGAAAAAAATAAATAATGGTATCAGATGAAAATGGTAGTGAGATTATATGACATGATCGCAGCGAAAGTTACGAGTCATATATCTTGCTGCCTTTTTTGATGCCGGAAGAAGGAGGAATTTATTATGCCGAAAACAAAATTTCAGGATGTTATCTTTACACTTCTCATGGTGGTGGTGATGGTCTATGCACTGGTGGTGTACAACATTTCATTGGACAGAGGAGGACTTACCAATGAGGTGTTCGTAATGGCCTTTGGGGAACTGGTGATCATGGGAATCGCGGCGTTTTTGCTGGAAATGTTCCTTGCGGGGCCGCTGGCAAAGAAGCTGGCGTTTTCCATAGCAGATCCGGGGAAAGACAGGCAGATTGTTGTGATCCTTGTGGTGTCAGCCATGACGGTGTGTATTATGTGTCCCCTGATGAGTCTTATCGCTACGCTTCTCTTTAAAGGGGTGGATTCCCAGGTTGTCGCAAAATGGCTTCAGACAACGGTTTTGAACTTTCCCATGGCGTTCTGCTGGCAGATATTTTTTGCGGGGCCGTTTGTGAGATGGATTTTCAGACATTTGTTTAAGGATAAGGAGGCGTGTGCCGGGGAAGCGGCAGCGGGAGCCCGGTAAACCGGACTCCCGCTTTGGCATTATATGAACGGACTTGTCTGTGGTATATGCGGAGTCAGATTCAGCAGCAGTTTCACAAATCCCCAGAGAGTGTTGAAAATATGAGCATTTGCTGTTCCCAGAGGCCGGCTCAGAGCACCGCTTGCCAGCAGAATGACCAGAATCCAGGTGCGGTAAGGGCGGATGCGCTGGTAAAAGACGGAGACTCCGGGCCATAATTCGGCCAGCACGTTGGAACCGTCCAGCGGCGGAATCGGAATCAGGTTAAATACCCCCAGGCCGATGTTCATAACTGCCGAATAATACAGCAGCCGGATAAATACGGTGACGGACACGGAGTCAGCGCTTCCGTATTTTCCAAGAAGGCCATAGAGAAGCAGGGACAGAAAGGCAAGGATAAAATTCATGAAAGGACCGGCCAGGGAAACCATGATGATGCCTGATTTTCGGTTCTTATAATACCGGGTGTTGATCCTCACGGGTTTTGCCCATCCCATTCTGAAAAAAATCAGACACAGAGTGCCGAAAGGATCCAGGTGTTTCAGCGGATTCAGCGTCAGTCTGCCGTCCATTCTGGGAGTCGGATCACCCAGCCGGTCAGAGACCCAGCCGTGGGCAAATTCGTGGCCCATGATCGCTATGAGCACCACAGGGGCAATATACAGAATATCACGGAGCTGTTGAAGATAATAACTGGAACGAAGCATAAGCATTTCCTCCAATCTTATATATAATGTGTTCGTTTTGAACCATTATAATCAATGAAGGAGAATTACGCCAGTGTTTTTTTCGTCATCTGCCCCATGATATGCAGCATGGTCAGTGCAGCCAGACGGCAGCCGGTAGTGGCGGGAGTGTCGTAGGACGGCGCGGTTTCCACCAGATCGAAGCCTATGATGTCCGTTTTTGCGCAGATGCCGCTGAGCAGTTCGCAGGTCTCATCATAGAGCAGCCCCCCGGGAGAAGGCGCGGCTGTGGCGGGCATGAGGGAAATGTCGTAGGCGTCAATATCGAAGGTGATGAAGGTCTTGCCCGCCGGTATCTGAGCCAGCACTTTTTCCACACCAAGACGGTGAAAATCTTTGGCAGTTATGACGGTGTTGGCTGCCCTGGCTTCCTCCCAGTCCTGACGGGAACTGCTGCCCAGACCCCGCATGCCGATCTGGACAATACTGCCGATGTGGGGCATTTCACGCATTCTGCGGATGGGGCTGCCGTTTCCGTATTTCTGGGGGCCACGGGACATGGCAAAATCCAAATGAGCATCAAACTGTACGATGTTGATGGTTTCCCCGATCTCATCAAGTGCTTTTGCCACGGGGATGGAGATGGAGTGGTCACCGCCCATAACGGCCGGGGCGGCACCCCGCTTTATGATCCTGCGCACACTTTCTTCTATAGAAGAGAAACAGTATTCGCGGTCACCGTGGAGCATATCCGCATCCCCGCAGTCCACAACTTTGATGGGGGAGGCCAAAAGACAGGCATCCTCCTCAGGGTCGTAGAAGCCGGTCTCACCTCTGGCATAGGCAGTGGATATGTTTCGGATGGCCCGGGGCGCCAGTCTCTGGCCTCCGTACCAGGCTGCGCCCTGGTCATATGGCACGCCCAGGACCGCTATATCGGCGTCCAGGGTGTCCATGTCGGTACAGATAGGATATTTGGCAAAGGAACAGATTCCTGTAATGGGTAAGTTGATATTTTCCATGATGGATACCTCCTGAAAAAC
This sequence comes from Blautia sp. JLR.GB0024, assembly GCF_037000545.1. NCBI lineage: Bacteria > Bacillati > Bacillota > Clostridia > Lachnospirales > Lachnospiraceae > Blautia > Blautia sp. JLR.GB0024. The sequence continues at coordinate 76,322 of NZ_JBANBF010000012.1, forward strand.
TATTTTTGTAACTGTCTATATTGTAGCAGGCACTGGTCATTAAGAACATGGAGGGAAAAAGGTATATGGGGCATCTGACTTATACATTTAAAGTATTTTCATGGATTTTCTTAAAAATGAAAAGTAGTATACAGGCGGGAAAATAGATGGACAAGGTGTGGGGAAAGACTTATAATGGACAAAGTGAATGGACAGGAGGCGGCAGAGGCGTATGGACAGTACGGATAAAAAGATCCTGAATATCCTTCAGGGAAATGCCAGAATCTCCATGAAGGAGCTGGGTACCCTGGTGGGTCTCACCTCCCCGGCGGTCACTGAACGGGTGCGGCGCCTGGAGGAAGAGGGGATCATTGAAGGATACAGGACCATTATAAAAAGAGGAAGAATCCAGAAAGGAATGGCAGCGTTCATCAACATGGAGATACCGAGCAGCAGCTGGCAGAAACTGGCCAGATATTGTGAAGATTCCCCTTATGTGCTTGAGCTGTACCACACCATCGGCGTTTACGGAGCCACCATGAAGGTCTTTGTCCCGGATACCGGGCAGTTCGAGGGACTCCTGGGAGAATTGGGAAAGTTCGGTAATACCGTGTCATCGGTGATCCTCTCGTCAAAATTCTCTAAGAAGGAATTGCCGGAATAAGGAATAATATTTATGCAAATAACATAAAATTTTATGAGATTTTAGTGGAAAACACCGGAAAACTGTGATACTATTATGTATAACGAAATTTTATGTTGTAACGTGCTGAAATCTTTGACGGGTGTTTTGCATGAGGAGGAAAAAACATGAAATTACTTACATATAAACTGCAGGGTGATGATAAGGAACGGCTGGGATTGATGTGCTCCTTTGCATTCCATCGTTTTATCCCTATTGAAGATCTGGGGATTCATTTCAGGGATATGAATGATCTGATCGAGAATATAACCCCGGAACAGAGGAATATTATGGAACAGGCCTGTGACCAGCCGGACAGAAGGCTTCTGCGTTATGAAGATGTTGTCCAGTGTGCCCCGATTCCCCATCCGAGACAGGATATGATCTGTCTGGGCATGAACTTCAGGGAGCATGCAGTGGAGTCCAGCCGTTTTAAAAAAGAGCAATTCGATCAGGAACGTCCTTACGCAGTGTATTTTTCCAAACGCGTGAATGAGGCAACACCTGACGGAGGTACCATTCCCTCCTATCCCGGGCTGGTGGACAGCCTGGACTACGAAGCGGAGCTGGCAGTTATCATAGGGAAAGAAGCGAAGAATGTAAAGAAGGAAGACGCGTTTGACTATGTATTCGGCTATACGGTGATCAATGATGTGAGTGCCAGAAATGTGCAGACACGCCATAAGCAGTGGTATTTTGGAAAGAGCCTGGATGGATTCACCCCCATGGGACCATTTATCGTCACAGAGGACGATGTTCCGAGACCGCCGAAGCTGGCCATCAAGAGCAGGGTCAATGAGGTACTGCGGCAGAACAGCAGTACGGATATGTTCATTTTTGATATTCCCCATGTGATCGCGGAATTATCTGCGGGCATGACATTAAAGCCCGGCACCATCATTGCCATGGGAACACCGGCAGGGGTGGGAATGGGGATGATTCCCCCAAGATTCCTGAATCCCGGGGATGTTGTGGAGTGCGGAATTGAAGGTATTGGATGTATCAGGAACACAATTGTGTAATTGTGTACAGGGCAGAGCCCGCTGAAGTTCATAGATTTGTGAATAGTAACAATTTACCAGATTAATGTAAAAAAATGAAAAAAACTATTGAAATATGAAAGGGAATATGATAATATTGCAGTGTTGTTTGAGAAAACGGTGTATTGTTATCGTATTCCCATACATGCCCAGATAGCTCAGTTGGTAGAGCAGAGGACTGAAAATCCTCGTGTCGCTGGTTCGATTCCGGCTCTGGGCATTTTTTTACACGGCAAATGTCTTTCGGTGGAAAACAAATATCTTTATAAGAAAGATATTGTCGGTAAAGTATCCGCACAGCGGATTCTAAGGTTAATTATAAGAAAGGTGAGGATTGGAAAACATGTATTCATTGGAAGAAATTCAGGCAACAGATCCGGAAATAGCGAAGTGTATTAATGATGAGGTTGAGCGTCAGAACTCCCACATCGAGCTGATCGCATCAGAAAACTGGGTAAGCAAGGCAGTCATGGCTGCTATGGGAAGCCCGCTGACAAACAAATATGCGGAGGGATATCCGGGAAAACGCTACTACGGCGGCTGCGAATGTGTGGATGAAGTGGAACGTCTCGCTGTAGAACGCGCAAAAGAACTGTTTGATTGTGAATATGTGAATGTACAGCCCCATTCCGGTGCGCAGGCAAATATGGCTGTGTTCTTTGCTATGTTGAAGCCAGGTGATACGGTTATGGGCATGAATCTGGCCCACGGCGGACACCTTTCACACGGAAGCCCGGCTAACTTCTCCGGCGCGTACTTTAACATTGTGCCTTACGGAGTAAATGATGAGGGTGTGATCGATTATGAGGAAGTCCGCAAAATTGCGCTGGAGTCAAAACCAAAGCTGATCGTGGCCGGCGCCAGTGCCTACTGCAGAATCATTGATTTCAAGAAATTCAGGGAGATTGCCGACGAGGCAGGTGCTTACCTGATGGTAGATATTGCCCATATCGCAGGTCTGGTGGCAGCAGGCGTACACCCAAGCCCCATCCCGTATGCGCATGTGACCACCACCACAACCCACAAGACACTGAGAGGCCCAAGGGGCGGTATGATCATGTGCAGCGCTGAGATCGCGAAAAAATTCAATTTCAACAAAGCCGTATTCCCGGGAATCCAGGGCGGTCCGCTGATGCACGTGGTAGCTGCCAAGGCAGTCTGCTTAAAAGAGGCGCTGCAGCCTGAATATAAAGAGTACCAGAAAAACATTGTGAAGAATGCCAAAGCGCTTTGCGACGGCCTTCTGAAACGCGGTATCAACATTGTGTCAGGAACCACAGAGAACCATCTGATGCTGGTGGATCTAAGAGGCACAGGGGTGACAGGCAAAGCCATGGAAAACCTGCTGGATGAAGCAAACATCACCTGCAATAAAAATGCCATTCCCAATGACCCGGAATCACCGTTTGTGACAAGCGGTGTGCGTCTGGGAACAGCAGCAGTGACATCCAGGGGCATGAATGAGGAAGACATGGATAAGATCGCAGAGGCTATTGCCATTATGGTGAAAGAACCGGAGAAGAAAGAGCAGGCCAAGGCTATTGTGAAGGAACTGACAGATAAATATCCGCTGAATGCATAAGAAATACAGCACTGCCGGACCGGGAAATACCCGTGTCCGGCAGTTTTTTTATCTTTTTTTATCCGAAGACTTCCCTGCTGTACTTGTCAATCTCCTGGGTTATCACATCATATACCCCCTCATAGGTACTTGTGGGGAGGCCGATGGATGCGTTGGGGATGAAATAGTATTTTCCGTTTTCATCGCAGGCTCTTTTGACCTCTCTTGCAATGACATTTCTGGACCATCCTTCATAATCCACTTTGGCACTGTCAATCCCGCCCATGAAAGAAATTTTGCCGCCGTACTTTTCAATCAGTTCCGGTATCCGGTTGGTGGTCATGACGCCCTGCCAGATGTCCACGCCCATATCGATCATATAGGGCACAAAGGTAGCTGCATAGGAATCCGAGTGGTGTACGATTAGTTCCACACCATGGGATTTATAGTATCCGTAGATCTTTTTATAGCCCGGCAGATAGAACTCCTCAAACATGGCCGGGGACATAAAGGTGGAGGTCTGGCTGCCCCAGTCATCGTGGTGGAACAGGCCGTCCGGTTTCAGGTGTGTGCAGATCTCCTCTGCAAGCTGCAGTTCAAAATCCGTGAGGTAATCGATCAGTTCATGCATGGCTTCCGGTTCCTCGTACAGATTGATGAGGGTGGTCTGGATTTCCCCCAGATGGTGACACTGTTCAAAAAGGCCCGGGGCTACAAAAGGCATAACAAAAGATTCCCTGCGGTCTGTCTCCTCTGCCTGTTTGATAAAAGGCTCCCACTCCGCGTCAGAGAATTTGACACTGGGTGCATGTACATAATCCCTCCAATGCCGGATATCCTTGATCACCACCTTTTCAGGCGTGTGTACAGGGAAAGCGCCCGGTGTGCCCTTGGGCCAGGAACGTGTGATACCCCAGGCATTCTTTACATTCATCTCCCCGTATTTGGGGTTGGGATTGTGTCCGCCAAGAGGATTCTGAATGAGCCGGAAGGCCTCATACTGATTGACAAAGCGGTCAGGACTGCCGCCTCTGATCGTCTCCATAAGGTTTTGACGTTTGGTTAACATAATATTATTCCTCCTTTTCTTATTCACATACTATTTCCGTTTTTCCAGTTCTGCAGAATATTTTTCTATTTTGTCCCTTGTGAGGCGGAAACCGAAAATCATGATGACAGCACCCAGAGCTACGGCAATGGCGGGAATGATCGTAAAGCCCATGCTGATTCCGCGCTCTAACTGCGGGGACGTGATCCCTTTTTCCACAGTTTCCAGATTGAAGCCTGCGATGGCGAGACAGGCGCTGATCAAAATGCCGCGGCTCACCACGCCAATCTTCAGTGGGATGTTGCTGAGTCCCATGATCAGTCCGGTGGCATTTTTTCCGGTTTTGTATTCGCTGTAAATGGCACAGTCCGCATAGAGAGCGGGACCGCACGCGTTTGTCATGGTGCAGAAGAACTGAGCCAGGCTGACCAGGATGATCACTGCCCAGGGCTGCCGATAGAAGAGAAATCCCAGCACAAGCACAACTGCCATGGCAAGATAGGCGTAGATGACAGTGTTTCTGGCAGAGAACTTTTTGGCTGCTGTTTTGGAAAGATAAGAAGCTGCAACTCCCAGCAGGCTGGAGATAAGGATGAATGTAGCAGTCAGGTCCTTGTTGTGCGCAACATAGGTGAAATAATATACGGCAATGCCGCTGGCGACAAAACTGTAGATATATTTTGCCAGGTCGGCTACAGTCAGCCCTAAGAGGTAGGGATTGGTGGTGAGGCACTTCAGAAGGCTGTTTCCCTTATCCTGGCGGCCGCGGGCTTTCTTCTCCGCAAGTTCACGCCGCATCCTCTCAATTTCCTGGGCACCGGTTTCCTCGTAGCCTTCAAACATTTTAAAATGCGCGAAATATCCGGCTGCCATCAGTGCGGCAAAGGCAAAGGCTGTGGCGCCGTAGGAATTCTTTTCTCCAACAATACCGGCCATGACAGCTACCACTGCCGGGCCTACATAGGAATAAAATACCCGGCCCAGAGACTGCCAGATAGCTCTTGATGAGGACAGAGCCATGCGGTCCTCCGGGGTCTTGGAAGCCATGTTGATCATGGAAATGTTGGCTACGAATGGAATGTTCCATGCAATATGGCTTGTGATCGTGGCTGCGATGATGATCACCACGGCTGCGGTTCCGCTTCCCACGCGTACGAACTGGAATGCGTAAAGAAACGGCACCAGCCATGGGATGACCACCAGCCAGGATCGGTAGCGCCCCCATTTCATAGGCTTAAATGTGTCCAGAATAACTCCGTATATCCAGGACAGTGCAGCATCCACTACACTGGCTATGGTTGTGATCATGGTAACGATCGGGAGTGAAAATTCTGCAATATTTGTCAGGAAATAAGTAAAATAATACGTTTCAATATTGGTCATAAAGGAAAAGCCAAAGTCCCCCACACCAAAAAATCTTTTCAGGGATCTGCTGATTCCGTTTCGCTTCTTCCCTCCATCTGAATCCCCCATATCTTCTCCTTTCTGCTGCCCGGTCTGATGGGCATCTTAACAGGCGGCCATTCTGTCGCTGCAAAATCTGCGGCTGTGTACAGATGCCGGCGGCTGGCAGTACAGTATGGCTTTGTTGTCGCTGTTTTCCGTCTGTGTTGTCTGCAATGATATTTATGACGTCTTTTTAAAATTCACCTCCTGACCGACTTATGCAAATAAATATATTGCAAATGTTATATGTGGATTATATCATCTGTAAAAAATAACGTCAATATAATTTGTGGTTATTTTAATAATTGGGAATGCAAATAGAAGAGAGGAGATGTTTTTTCAGAATTACAGCGGAATGAGGGGGATGAAAAACACCATTCCGGCAGGCAGGATGAAACTGCGTGACAGAATGGTGTATAAGATTTCTAATATCCGATGATAGTGCCGGCAATAAGAAGGATAATGCAGGCACCCCATGCCAGAAGCATAAATGGCATGATAAATTTTATCCATTTGTTAAAAGGAACACGTCCATAGGACAGGAATGCTATCAGTGCGCCCATAGTAGGATAGCAGAGATTGCTCAAGCCGTCTCCAAACTGGAATGCCAGGATGGTAAGCTGTTTGCTGAGTCCGGTTATCTCTGCAACAGGCATAAGTACGGGCATGGTAACCAGTGCCTGGCTGCTTCCTGAAGGGATAAAGAAATTCAGAATGGTCTGTACCACCAGCATTCCGATACTGGTAAGACTTTCAGGCAGTCCCGCCAGCACACCGGACAGACCGTGGATAATGGTATCCAGAATCAGTCCCTGCTGCATGACAACAGAGATGGCCCTTGCCATTCCAATGGCCATCGCCGCGATAAACACGGATTTGGCTCCCTCTAAAAGCTCGTCTGCAATCTTGCCGCTCTTGTAGCCTGCAATGATTCCGCATACGATCCCGCAGATGATATAGACGGCTGACATCTCCGGCATTCCCCATCCCCATTTCAGACAGCCGATAACGATGAGAAGGATAGCAGCCATAAATACCACAACCACCAGTTTTCTGCGTCCGGTAAACGCAGTTTCCTCCTGGTCCCCTGCAAGATCAGAATAGTCCTGTCCGGCCATGAGTCCTTTTGATGGGTCTTTCCGAACCTTTTCAGCATAGCGGATCACGTAGAAGATACTGACCAAACCAAGTACGACCAGAGCCACCATACGGTAGGAAAAACCGGAGAACAGTTTCAGGCCGCCGATGATCTGGGCGTTTCCAACCGTGTAATAGTTTGCCGGGCCGGCGGACCACCCTACAATATCTGCAATGAATACGACGGATATCCCTGTTATGACGTCGTATCCCAGTGCAAGACAGATGGGGATACAGACGGCTGCGAAGGGAATCGTGCCTTCCAGCATTGCGGGAAACCCTCCGATGAAGAGAAAGAAGACCATAATACCGATCAATACCAGTTTACTGTGCTTTTCACCCAGCTTTTTGGATAGTGTCATGACTGCGGCTTTTAAAGCCCCCGTACTGTTTACAAGACCGATTGCGGCGCCGATTGTAAAGATCATGGTGATCAAAGCCGCTCCATCCTGGATTCCCTGGGGAATGGACTGGAATAATCCCATAAAACCTACAGGAGAAGATTCCACATATTGAAAGCTGTCCGCATCCACGACCTGTTTTCCGTCTACCTCCACTCTGTTGTACTGCCCCGCAGGAACCAGCCATGTGCAGATCACCATCAATATCAAAATGGCAAACAGAATGACAAATGCATGCGGAAATTCGTGTTTCTTTTTGTTCATTTGTGTTTCCTCCTTCTTTCTTGATTTGCTTTCGTATGATACAAAAGTATATGAATAACTTGTTGAATTTTTGTTGAAATCAGGAGGGGAATTTTTCACCGCTGAACTCTTTCTTTCCTGTCATACGTTTATTTTATTGTTATCACTGCCCGGACGGTTAAGTCTTCCTCCCTGCGCGTGATTCTCTCAGAGGGCACGGAGAAATTCGGCATTCCGTCCTCATCCCAGAATATTTTGCCCACGGAGGCGTTGCGCCCTGCGTCGTAAAGGGGCTGGTAATCCTCATCAACCAGGTAGCGTTCCTCCTGGCGTCCGTGGTAGATGATCAGGTCTTCCGTATCGTCGTCTGATTTGGTGAAGCTGTTGTGTCCCAGTCCGAACTGGCCGGTGGCCCGACTGCTCTGGAATACGGGGAAGGGAAGTTTTTTCCAGGAGGCAGCATCCAGAAGGTCTGCATTTTCATCTGCATAGAGGAGTCCCACGCAGTACAGGGCGTCTGTGCCGCTGCCGGAGAAGGTCAGGAATATCTTACCTCCGTGTTTGATAATGCCGGGGCCTTCATCTACGGGGAACCCGTGCAGCTCCCAGGCGTATTCCGGATGGGACAGACGGACAGCCGGGGTGCACAGCGTCCAGGGGTTGGAGAGCTGTGCAATGAAAATGTCAGAGATATTGTTTGTTTTCTGCGCCCAAAGAAAATAATGTTTTCCTTTATGTTCAAAATGTGTATGGTCAAGAGAAAAATCCGTGAAAGCAATATCGCCTTTTACCTCAGTGACCACCGGGCCTTTCTGCTCCCAGGTCCCGGTAAGGGGATCGCGGTCTTTACACTCCAGACAGTGGGGGCGGATGCGCCAGGAGGATTCCTCCGATATGGTGGTGGTGTAATAAATATACCATTTTCCGTCAATATAATGGATCTCAGGTGCCCAGATATGAGGGCTTAAGGTGCCTCCGGCTATGGGCCGGCGCTCATAGACCACCTTTTCCTCATAGGCCCCGGAACCGTCTGCCAGCCCGCCCAGGGTGGAAGCCCGGCGCAGGATTATGTAAAGATACTGGCATTTTCCGTCCAGATTGTGCTCCATATCGGTATGGGATGCTGTGAAATAATACATACCGTCCGTGTGCTTGTAAATAAACGGGTCCGCTCTGTGATAAATAAAGGGATTTGGAAAACGTGTCTCCTCCAGGCGGCCGGTCACCTCACAGGTCTGGCAGTCCTTGGTTATCCTATCAGTTTCGGACAGATTCCAGCGGACTTTCCGCTCTTCCTGCATACCGTTTGTATACTCCACAGTGACTCTTTCCGGAAAAGACGGTTTTTCTCCCGGTTTTGCGGTGATATGGACTTCCTCCACCGCGTGCAGGAGCACCGGCTCAGGTTTTCCGTAATTTTTTTGAAGTTCTGAGAGAATTTCCATCGGAATTTCAACGGCGCCGTTTGGGGCCGGCTTCTGTGTGATCGGGTAGAGCTGTTCAAATTCATAATCCCTGCCTGTGCAGACTGCTCCCGTATAATGGATAAAATCTGTTGTGCATACAAGATGCATGCTGGACTCATATACCGCGTCAGACGCCGCGATCAGATAAGTGCCGTTGATTAATTGGTAAATGGATGGGGAATGCAGCCTTTTGGAACCGAAATCCGGGAACCAGATTCCATTGTTTCCGTTTAACTGATACCAGTCAGACCCGTTGTAGCTGTATTCCAGGTGAAGACTGTCAGATTCCGGATTGTTCCAATCCAGGGTATAAGGACGCAGCCAGGCCGTTTTCTGACCTTTTCTGCAGAGAGAATCATCCCAGGGAAGTATATGCATGTTCTTCATAATAACTCCTTTTGGGCAGATGTTTTAACAAAATAAGAGTATTTTCATCTTAACACAAAAGAAAAGGGTTGACAAGCAGGTAAAAACAAGTATTTAATTAATATATAAAACGTTTAAGTAAAGGATGCGGCGGGCAGTCCGCCGATGCGGTACGGGGGTAATTATGGCTACGATCAAAGAAATTGCAAAGGCATGTCATGTCTCGGTGGCTACGGTGTCGAATATTCTGAACGACAAGCCGGGGGCCAGTGAGAATACAAGGGAAATGGTTCTGAAGGTGGCCAGGGAGATGGACTATATGCCCAACTACATGGCTAAAAACCTGAAGACGAAGAATTCCAGGAGCATAGGGGTTATTGCTGAGGATATGACCATTTTCAGCATTCCGGATATCATAGACGGGATAACAGAATACTGTGAGGAAGTGGACTACCAGATACTGCTGACCAACTTAAGGCTCTATAAGAAATATAATGACACTTACTATGGAAGAACGGATTTTTACGGGATTGTGCAGCAGGAAATCAAAAAACTCATGGCAAAGCAGGTGGAGGGAATCATCTATGTGACAGCCCATGAGCGTGTGATACGGTGTATTCCCGAGGACCTTCCCATACCGGCGGTGATGGCATACGGCTATACAAGAAGCGGTAAGGTGCCTTCCGTTGTGGTGGATGACGAGCACGGAGCGCTGGATATTGTCAATCATCTTATTGAGAACGGACATGAGAAGATTGGGGTGATCACAGGTAAAGCGGACAGCCTTCATATGCAGGCGCGTCTGATCGGATACCAGAAAGCCCTGCTGAACCATAAAATCCTGTATGACCCGGAGCTTGTAAAGACAGGAGACTGGACGCGGCCTGCAGGATACATGTATACAGATGAACTGCTGGAAAAAGGGGTGACAGCCATTTTCTGCATGAATGACCTGATGGCAGGCGGCGTATATGACCGTCTGGATGAGCTGGGACTTAAGATTCCACAGGATATTTCCATAACAGGGTATGACAACAGGGAACTTTCCAGTTATTATAAACCGCCTTTGACCACCATTACCCTGCCTCTGCACGATATCGGATACCGTGCCGGGGAAGTGATGATTGGTCTTCTTGAAAAAGAGATTCCGGAACAGAAAACAGAAGCAGTCTACCAGGTGAAATGCCAGCGTCTGCTGCGTAAATCCGTCAGAAATATCAGTCAGGGACAAAAAAGCAGCAATGGTACAAGTTCCTGAAACGATGGTACAAGTAAGGAAAACAGAAAAATTTTACAGCCTCTCGGGGAAATGTGGAGCACATCCCCCGGAGGCTGTTTTTTTGTGGTTTTGTACAAAGAATGAAAGGGGGAACAGCGCAAAAAAGGCTTTATCAAAATAAAGAATTGTACAATGTGCACATACTTAAACGATTTAAAAATAAAAATAGTTGTGTAAATATTTAAAATAAGAGTAAAAACGAGAAAAACAGAGAATAAGTGATTTAGAATAGAAATTAATGGAAATATATCTGAATTAACAAACTTGAAAACATCTGAAAAGTGGTCTATAAAAGAGAAAAACACACAGAGCCGCTGAGTAAAAATAACTAAAACAGCAGGAATGGCTCAGAAAAAATAAAACAGGCGGATATCCGAAACAAAATAAGAGTGATGGAAAAGATGTACGCTTAAACGTTTAATAACAAAAACCTCATCAAAGGACGAGCAGCCAATGATCTGAGGGCGAAATGCTCCGGGCTGACCGGAGCAAGGAAAGAGATATGAAGGGAGAGCAAGTATGAACGGTGAGAAATTACAGTCCCTGCCTCTTGGTGACATAAGGATAGAGGACGCGTTCTGGGGTAAATATATCCGGCTGGTAAAAGATGTGATTCTCCCTTACCAATGGGAAACACTGAATGACAATGTACCGGATGCAGAGCCAAGCCACTGCATCAAAAACTTCAGAATCGCCGCCGGCGAGGAGAAAGGCACCTTTCAGGGAGCTGTTTTCCAGGATACGGATGTGGCAAAGTGGCTGGAAGCCGCCGCGTTCACCCTGGCTTCCGGCGGAAGGGATGAGATGCTGGAAAGTCTGGCTGATGAAACGATTAAGTTGATCGGTAAGGCCCAGTGTCCTGACGGATACCTGAATACCTATTACACCATTCAGGAGCCGGATCGCAGATGGTCAAACCTGAAAGAAGGGCATGAGCTATACACAGCGGGACATATGATAGAAGCTGCTGTTGCCTATTATGAAGCCACAGGCAAGGACGCGTTTCTGAAGATCGTATCCAGGTTTGCGGATGTTATCTGTGAAAAGTTCGGTCCGGATGAGGGACAGTGCCACGGCTATCCGGGACATCCGGAGGTGGAACTGGCGCTGGTGAAGCTCTACCGGGCAACAGGAGAGAAAAGATATCTGGAGGTATCCAAATATTTTGTAGAGCAGAGAGGTGTGGGGGAGAATTACTTCTTCCAGGAGGAAAAAGGTGAGAAATACCGGCAGATCTTCCCGGAATTCAAGGATTACAGCCCGGCATACTCACAATCCCACCTTCCGGTCAGGGAACAGAAGACCGCCGAGGGACACGCAGTGCGTGCCGTATATCTGTACTGTGCCATGGCAGACCTGGCATACGAGTACCGGGATGAATCCCTGCTGGATGCCTGCAGAACCCTGTGGGACAATATGGTGAAGAAGAGAATGTTCATCACAGGAGGCATAGGTTCTTCCGGGCTTCTGGAACGTTTTACCACGGATTATGACCTGCCGAATGACTGTAACTACTCAGAATCCTGTGCATCCATCGGCCTGGCGCTGTTCGGCAGAAGGATGGCCGAGATCACAGGGGAAGCAAAATATATGGATGTGGCGGAGACAGCACTCTATAACACGGTCCTGGCGGGAATCGCCATGGACGGCAGGAGCTTCTTCTATGTAAACCCTCTGGAGGTATGGCCGGACAATTGCCTGGAGAGAACTTCAAAGGAACATGTAAAGCCTGTGCGGCAGAAATGGTTCGGCGTGGCATGCTGCCCGCCAAACATAGCCAGAACGCTGGCATCCCTGGGGCAATACCTGTACGGAAAGGGAAAGGATTCGCTGTACATAAACTTATACGTCTCCAACGAGGCGCAGACTGTCATAAACGGTGTAAAATGCAGCGTAAAGATTGACAGCGGATATCTGGATGACGGCACAGTGAACATAAGTCTTCACCCGGAGCACAAGACAACAGGAACCCTGGCACTTAGGATTCCCGGCTGGGTGAAAACCTACTGTGTATTCCGAAACGGTGAAAAGATCAGAGAGCCAAAGACAGAGAAGGGCTACCTGCTCATAAGCGGTGAGCTGGAGCAGGAAGAGATCACCCTGAAATTTGACATAAAACCAAGATTTGTCCACGCAAACCCAAAAGTACGGGCAGACAGCGGCAAGGCAGCACTTATGAGAGGGCCCCTTGTGTATTGTCTGGAGGAGACGGACAACGGCAGCAACCTGGCATCTGTTTTTGTGGATACGGGACAGGAACTGTCAGAGCATTATGAACCGGAGCTTCTGGGCGGAACCACTGTGATCTGCCTGAAGGGTAAGAAAATAACAGAGTCCTGCTGGGATGACGATACCTTATACCGGGAATGTAAGACAGAACTTGAAGATATTGAATTAAAAGCAGTTCCCTATTGCCACTGGGGCAACCGTACAACCGGCGAGATGCTGGTTTGGATCAAAGAACTGCTGTAACATTTGTATCATACAGAGGGAGAAATCCTCTGATTTGATAAAGGAACGTAACGATTCAGCGACAGCGCTTCACAGCCAGGTGAAAATCACATCACGAAAGACGATCTTACATGGACTTTTGCCCGGAGCTGTGGAGACACTGAAAGTTACAAAGCATCTATAATATTAAGAAACGGAGGCAACAACAATGAAGAAGAAGGTTTTAGCAGCATTACTCAGCGCAGCCATGATCGGCACTATGTTAGCAGGATGCGGATCCAAAGGCGGAGACGACGCAAAAGAGAGCAGCACCAAAGAGACAGGTAAAAGAGAGATGGAAGTGGAAGGTGATGATGTCACCACACTTACTGTCTGGACATTCATTGAGAACCACCAGGATTTCTATACAAATATGGCAGAGAAATGGAATGAGGAAAATCCGGACAAGAAAGTAAAACTGGTTCTTTCCAATATGGCATATGATGATATGCACAACAAATTATCTCTGGCTCTGGAATCCGGCGAGGGTGCTCCCGACGTAGTTGATATTGAGTTAGGTAAATTCCCGGCATTCATGACAGGCGAAGTCGGACTGAAAGACTTATCTGATGTGATCGCACCTTACAAAGAGAACGTGGTTGAGTCCAGACTTGACTTATACTCCAAGGACGGAAAATATTACGGACTGCCCACTCATGTAGGAACAACCGTTGCTTTCTACAACACAGAGGCTCTTGACGCAGCAGGCGTTGATTACACCACGATCAAGACCTGGGATGACTTCAAAGCAGCAGGTGAGAAATACAAAGAAGCTACAGGAAAAACCTTCGCGGCAGCTGAGACAACAGCACAGTGGACTCTGAACCTGATGCTGGCTCAGAAGGGCGGAGACTACATGACAGAGGACGGCAAGCTGGATGTAAACAATGACAAAATGGTAGAGTGCTTACAGTATATGAAAGACATGCAGGCAGCAGGCGCCCTGGATACCATCGCAGGCGGACAGCCGGACAATGAGGAAGCATATCCGTTATTCAACTCCGGTGATGTGGCAGCAGCTATCATGCCGTTCTGGCAGACAAGCCGTTACACAAGCTACATGACAGACCTGAAAGGCAAAGTAGCAATCGCAGCTCCTCCGGTATGGGGGGACAACGACGCGGTTAAGACCATCGGCGGCGGCGGAACAGGTACCGCAGTTGTGGCAGGCAGTGAGAACGCAGACCTGGCAGCAGAAGTATTTGCTTATATCAAACTTTCCGAGACAGCCAACGAGGAAGTATGGAATGTATTGGGATTTGACCCGGTCAACACAGCTCTCTGGACAGACACAGCCATTACAGAGAACCCGGACAATGCATTTATCCAGTATTTCAATACAAAACCATTTGACACACTGAACGAACTGGCTGACGGCATCGGCCTTCTGAAATGCTATACAGACGAGAAAATGCCGTCTGTAAACAACACCTTCTGTACCGTTACACTGAACGATATTTTTGAATCTGACGCAGATGTGAAGACAGCTCTTGACGATGCACAGGATTCCTTAGAGAACGAATTTGCTGAATAAAAATTCATAAGTTATCGCTGCGGCCTGACCGTCGGGTCAGGCTGCAGTTTTGTTGGAGGAGAGAGAAAGGAGTATAAAATGAACAAAGTGAAAAAATTCTTTTACTCACAGAAAGCAGCTCCTTACGTGTTTGTCTTGCCGTTTGTACTTACGGTACTGTTATTCTGGATTTTCCCGATTGGAAACGGCGTACTTTTAAGCTTTCAGGATGTGTTAAAAGATAAATGGGTAGGATTAAAAAACTATGAGAGGCTTCTGTCTGATAAGATTTTCCTGAAGGCAGTTTGGAACAGTGTAAAATATATGATCGGAACCTGCGCGCTGCTGATTCCGTTCCCGCTTTTATTTGCGAGTCTTCTGAACAGTAAATTAATGAAAAAACCCGGATTTTTCAAATCCATTTATTTCCTGCCGGCGCTGACATCCGTCGTTGTTGCAGGTACCATTTTCCGTCTGATCTTCGGAGAAATGGATACAGCTTTGGCAAACCGCGTGATTGAATTTTTCGGACATTCCCCCATCAAATGGCTGAAAGGCCAGTGGACCGGATATTTTGCACTGCTTCTGGTAGCCTGCTGGAGATGGACCGGTGTAAATATTCTCTATTTCCTTGCCGGATTACAGAGTATTTCCACGGATTTATACGAGGCAGCATCCATAGACGGTGCGTCCAAATGGCAGCAGTTCAAAAAAATCTCCTTTCCGCTTGTGAAACCAACAACCGTATACGTGCTGACCATCAGTATCTATGCAGGTCTGTCCATGTTCCTGGAAAGCTACATGTTATGGAAGGGAAACAACTCACCGCAGAATATCGGTCTTACCATTGTGGGATATCTGTACCGCCAGGGTATTGAAAAACGGGCTATGGGTTATGCCTGTGCCGTTGGTCTGGTCCTGCTGATCGTGGTCATGATCGTCAATCTGATCCAGCTTACCGTGACCGGAACATTCAAGAAGGAGGAACGCTGATATGGCTATGGATAAAAACGAAGCAAGAAGAAAAAAAGACAGATTTGCCACAGCAGGTCTGCTCGTCCTTTTTACCATCCTGGCTGTTCTGATCATCCTGCCCATCTATGCCATATTTCTGGCAAGCTTTAAGCCGGGCGGACATCTGCTTCAGTATGGGCTGAATCTGGACCTGGATTTTTCTGTCATGAACCTGGACAACTATGTGCTTCTGTTCACAGGCTCCCATGATTACTGGACCTGGTTTACGAACAGTATCATCCTGACCGTGATCACAGTGGTGCTCACGCTGCTCATCAGCGCGTTCGTGGCATACGGATTTGCGGCCTATGAATTTAAAGGAAGACAGGTACTCTTTGTGATTGTACTGATCATCCTCTCCATTCCTCTGGAAGTTGTTATGCTTCCTCTGTACAAACAGATCTCAAGCTGGGGAATGATGGATAATTACGGAGCAATTGTGCTTCCCTTCCTGGCTCACGCGTCAACCATCTTCTTCTTCAGGCAGTATCTGCTGGGGCTGCCGAAGTCTCTGATAGAAGCAGGACGTATTGACGGTGCCACAGAGTACGGTATTTTCTTCAAACTGATCATTCCGATCATGAAGCCGGCTTTTGCCGCAATGGCTATTTTAAATGGTATGAATGCATGGAACAACTACCTGTGGCCGCTGCTGGTGATCCGTTCTTCTGAAAAGTATACGCTGACCCTTGGTCTGAACACCCTGATCAACCCTTACGGAGATAATTACAGCCTGCTGGTAGTGGGTTCCTTCTTCTCCATTGTGCCGATCTTCATCCTGTTCGTATGCTTCCAGAAGTATTTCATCGAAGGTATGACAGCCGGCGCTGTGAAAGAGTGACAAGGGAAAGTACAAGTTTACCGGACTTCCATACAAGTGTTATAATTACCCCATAGTACATGACTTATTTTAGGAGGATTTGATTTTATGAGCAGACGTGCAAAGATGGTGCTGGACAAGGAATTCCGTATCGCACCTGTGGACAAGAGGATTTACGGTTCCTTCATTGAGCATCTGGGACGTGCCGTGTACGAAGGCATCTATCAGCCGGGACATCCGGCTGCGGACAAGGACGGATTCCGTCAGGACGTGGTACAGCTTGTAAAGGAGCTGGACGTACCCATCATCCGCTATCCGGGCGGAAACTTTGTCTCCAATTTCTACTGGGAGGATTCCGTAGGTCCGGTGGAGGAACGTCCAAACCGCCTGGAACTGGCCTGGAGAAGCCTGGAGAAAAATGAGGTTGGCCTCAACGAATTTTCAAAATGGGCAAAACAGGTGAACTCAGAGGTGATGATGGCAGTGAATCTGGGCACAAGGGGGATCTCCGATGCCTGCAATCTGCTGGAATACTGCAACCACCCGTCAGGAACAAAATACAGTGATATGCGTGTCAGACACGGAGTGAAAGACCCGCACAACATCAAAGTATGGTGCCTGGGAAATGAGATGGACGGCCCCTGGCAGATCGGTCATAAGACCATGGAGGAGTACGGACGTCTGGCTGAGGAGACCGCAAAGGCAATGCGCCTGATCGACCCGTCCATTGAGCTGGTATCCTGCGGAAGCTCCAACCGGGATATGCCTACATTCCCTGACTGGGAGGCAGTTACACTTTCCCATACATATGACTACGTGGATTATATCTCCATGCATCAGTATTACGGAAACCGGGATGATGACAGCAATGATTTTCTGGCACAGTCAGATGATATGGATGATTTCATCCGCACCATCATTTCCACCTGTGACTATGTAAAGGCTAAAAAACGTAGTAAGAAGGTTATGAATCTGAGCTTTGATGAATGGAATGTATGGTTCCACTCCAACGCGGCGGATGATGACATCACAGAGAACCATCCGTGGCAGGTGGCACCGCCCATGCTGGAGGATATCTACAACTTCGAGGATGCCCTGCTGGTGGGCCTGATGCTCATCACTTTGATCAGACACGCAGACCGTGTGAAGATGGCATGCCTTGCGCAGCTTGTGAACGTGATCGCACCCATCATGACCGATGCCGCAGGCGGCGCCTGGAAACAGACCATTTTCTATCCGTTTATGCACGCATCCAAATACGGACGCGGTGTGGCTCTTCTGCCTGTTATGAACAGTACAAAACATGCCACGGCAAAACACGATGAGATCACTGACGTGGAGTCTGTAGCTGTCTACAATGAGGAGGCAGATGAGGTGACCATCTTTGCCGTGAACCGTAACCTGGAGGAAGATGTGGAACTTAGCACAGATGTGAGAAGCTTTGAGGGATACCGTATCCTGGAACACATCGTTCTGGAAAATGAAGACCTGAAAGCAGTCAACGGCCTGGGGATGGAAAAAGTCGCTCCCGCCAATGCGGATAACCGCAGCAGCCTGGATGACGGCGTCATGACCAGTGTACTGAAAAAAGCATCCTGGAATGTGATCCGTCTCGGGAAATAGAATGAAAAACAGAATCGAATAATGTCTACCGCACAGCCTGTAAAAGTGATATAATACAACATTACAGGCTGTGCGTTTTTTTGTACCGGGCACAGGTGAAAGAGGAGAATGTGATGAGACAAAAGACAAGAGATATGACAAGCGGGAAGCCGGCAGGTATCATCGTTTCCTTTGCCCTTCCCCTCATGCTGGGAAACGTATTCCAGCAGCTATATACCGTGATGGACAGTGTCATTGTAGGGCGCGGCGTGGGTGTGGAGGCTCTTGCAGCCCTTGGAACTTCAGACTGGCTGAGTTTTACGGCCATGGGAGGGATCACAGGCGTGGCCCAGGGCTTTTCCGTACTTATTGCCCAGTGCTTCGGGGCAAAAGATGAAAAACGCCTGAAAAAGGCAGTGGCAATGTCCGTGTGGACGGGAAGCCTGATCACTCTGCTGATCATGGCTCTGTTCATCGGCAATCTGTCCCGCCTGCTTGGCCTGCTTCGTGTGCCGGATAATATCCGCCAGCCGGCCCATAATTATCTGCTGATCCTCATGTTCGGACTGGTGGCAACGGCTCTTTACAATATCTGCTCCGGTATCCTGCGGGCCATGGGGGACAGCCAGACGCCGCTGCGGGCCATGATAGGAGCTTCTGCCGTGAATATTATCCTGGACCTTATCTTTGTCCTGGTATTTCACTGGGGCGTGGAGGGCGCAGCGCTGGGAACTGTGCTGGCCCAGGTATGCTCAGGCGCCATCTGCTTTTGGCAGCTTAAAAAGTACGGTATCTGGAATATAGAAAAAGCGGACTGGAAATGGGATTGGGAGATGGCAGGGCATCTGCTGGGCCTTGGCATACCCGTGGCATTCCAGAATGTGATCATCGGTTTCGGAGGCATTGTCATCCAGTATGTCATCAACGGATTCGGCCTTTTATATGTAGCCGGTTTTACGGCAACCAACAAGCTGTACGGTCTTCTGGAGCTGGCGGCAGTCTCCTTTGGCTACGCCACATCCTCCTTTGTGGGACAGAACCTGGGTGCAGGGGAATACGGAAGAATTAAGGAAGGTGTCCGTGCCTCAGCGAAGATATCCATAGGGATCGCAGTTGCCATCGGTGCTGTGCTTCTCCTTTTCGGGCGCAGTATCCTGAAAATATTTATCTCCCCGGAGGCATCCAATGCATCAGAAGTGCTGACCATTGCATATAATTATCTGGCGGTCATGGGGGCAACGCTGATCATTCTCTATCTGCTCCATATTTACCGTTCCGCCCTGCAGGGCATGGGTGACACCCTCATTCCCATGTGCTCCGGAATCGCGGAGCTGGTCATGAGAATCCTTATTGCGCTCCTTCTGCCCCTTATAATAGGAAAAGAGGGCATCTATTTTGCCGAGACAGGTGCCTGGCTGGGCGCCATGGTGATCCTCATAGGTGCGTACAGAAAGCGGATACGGCGGTTTGATTAAGATGCTGCTCACACGCCGCTGTCCCGCCGGACACGGAGCGGACAGTAAGCTGATGAGGGAATTGACTATTTACAACACTGCTTTTTTATAATAAAATAAAAAACAGTTGTTATCCGCCGAAAACGGGCAGATGCAGACATTCCATAGAACATAAAAAACGGGAGGAAAGAGACATGGGAAAAGTAACAATACCAGAGAAGTATCATTCATGCTTATCCAGCTATGAGACACAGGAAGCGATTGGTATCATCAAGAATCTGATGCAGAAGAAACTATGTTTGGCTTTAAATCTGAAAAGAGTGACAGCGCCGGTTTTCGTAGATCCGGCTTCCGGTCTGAATGATGATCTGAACGGTGTGGAGCGCCCTGTAACATTTGATATCCCGGATGCAAATATGAATGCCCAGGTCGTGCATTCCCTGGCAAAATGGAAACGTATGGCCCTTTACCGCTATGATTTTCATGTGGGAAAAGGAATCCTCTGCGATATGAACGCCATCCGAAGGGATGAGGAGCTTGACAATCTGCACTCCGCGTATGTGGACCAGTGGGACTGGGAAAAGATCATCACAGCGGAAGACAGGAACCTGGATTATCTGAAGGATACGGTGACCAGAATCGTGAACTCCATCTGCAACGCGCTGGAAGAGGTGAAATACCACTATGAAAACCTGGACACAGAGCTGTGCCGTGAGGTGTCCTTCATTACTTCCCAGGAACTGGAGGATATGTATCCTGACCTGACGCCGAAGGAGAGGGAGAACGCCTACGCCAGGGAGAAGAAGACGATCTTCATCATGCAGATCGGTGACCTGTTAAAATCAGGGGAAAAGCATGACGGCCGGGCACCGGACTATGATGACTGGAAATTAAACGGTGACCTGTTGTTCTGGCATGAGCCTCTGCAGTGTGCCATGGAGATTTCATCTATGGGAATCCGTGTGGATGCCAAAACCCTCAGTGAACAGCTTGATAAAGCCGGATGCAATGAGCGCAGGAATCTGACTTTCCACAAAATGCTTTTAAACAACGAACTGCCCCTCACTATCGGCGGCGGCATCGGCCAGTCCAGGGTGTGCATGCTTCTTCTGCAGAAGGTACATGTGGGAGAGGTACAGTCCTCCATCTGGGACGAAGCTACCCTGACTGCCTGCAGCAATGCCGGTGTTGAAATCTTATAAAGAGGAAAGATATATGGATATTCAGAATATACTGCTCCAGGTGAAAAGCGGAGAGATGTCTCTTGAAACCGCGGAGCAAATGCTGGAAAAGATACCTTACGAGGACCTGGGCTATGCAAAGCTTGACCATCACCGCAGAATCCGCTCCGGGTTCGGTGAAGTAGTGTTCTGTTCCGGAAAAGCCACGGACCACCTGGTAGGCATTTATCAGCATTTTTACCAGCAGGACGGCTGTGTCCTGGGCACAAGAGCCAGAGAGGACCAGTATCTTGCTGTGAAGGAGGTACTTCCCCAGGTACAGTACGACCCCCTTTCCCATATCCTTGTCATTGAGAAGGAGAATGCGGCAAAAGAGGGATGCGTGGCTGTCTGCACCGGCGGTACGTCCGACATTCCGGTAGCCGAGGAGGCAGCCAGGACCGCAGAGTATTTTGGCGCCAATGTGGAGCGTATTTACGATGTAGGTGTAGCGGGAATCCACCGCCTTCTCTCCCAGCAGGACCGTCTGCGCCACGCCAACGCCATTGTGGCCGTGGCCGGAATGGAGGGCGCCCTGGCCGGTGTGGTTGCCGGCCTTGTGGAGGTGCCGGTCATTGCAGTGCCCACCTCCATAGGATATGGAGCCAACTTCGGCGGCCTGTCAGCCCTTCTGACCATGCTGAATTCCTGTGCGGAAGGGATTTCGGTGGTGAATATAGACAATGGGTTCGGAGGAGGATATATGGGAGCCCAGATAAACCGGCTGATATGCAGAAAATAGAAAACAGGGGCTGTCGGTTAATCACGATTTTGATAAGGTTCCTGCTATAAGATAAGCATATCTCACAGAATTTTGTGCTCTTAAGGACACAAGTTTCTGTGAGATATGCTTTTTTTCTTTGGGTGACTTATTTACCCTGTCTTCTGCTCGGTTTCCTTTCTTATTTCTCAATTTCATGTTTCTCCCAATCGCATCCAGTACGAATACTTTTAAGGCAGTCATTTGATTGAAATCATTCCATCCATAGACTGCCTATATCACAAATTAATTTTGAGCCTTGTGGCGTATGTCCGGAAGGTACAAATCAGCGGCAAAATCAAAAATTTCCACGATTGCGCGAAATGTGGTATAATACTGACAGGTATTATACAGATCTGTCTGGTAAAACTGTTAAGATCATGCAGGATATTTTGCTGTTTTAAAACATTAAGCATAGTCGAATGTGTGTTTTTCGGCAAAGCCACGCAGGGATATTTGTCCATGATGAAACCTTCTGGTATGAAATGTAATAAAAGTGGCAGTTACATTTCAGAAAAGAGGAGGGACCGGTGCAAAGAACAGTTGTTGAGAGGGATGATGAGTTGGAGAATGAAAAACTGGCGCTGGAAAAGGAAAATCTGCGCAAGGTGATGGATAATTTTTCATTATCCACCGGACTGAGCGTTGTGGCTGTCAATCTGTATGGAGAGGTTTTCCTGTCCGGCGCACAATATGAGGAAAATACATTCTGCCAGTATATTCAGTCCATTGCAGAGGGCAGGGAGCGGTGCAGGCGGTGCTATGAAAAGGCGTGCAAAGAGGCGTTTAAGTGGGATGAACCTTATTTCTTCCGCTGTCATGGCGGGCTGGTGATGTGGGCTGCGCCGCTGCAGATCGAGCAGACCAGGGTGGGCGCTATTGTGTGCGGCCAGGTGCTGCTCTGGAAAGCGGACCGCTTGTTTTTAAATGAGATTAAAAGCCTGCCTCTTTATGCGGGACATCCAGACCAGCTGCTGAACAAAGCCAGGGAACTGAAGGTGATTTCCGTCAGGCAGTGCCAGGCTGCAGCGGAACTTCTGAAAGCAGTAGTGGAACATTTCAGCAATACCGGTTATTATCTTCTGATCGATCAGAAGAATAAATATAACTGGAGAAATATGGTGCTATCCCAGATTCGGGACAGAAAAAAAACATATGAGAAAACAGCATTTGACCGTTCCGTTTATCTGAAGCGGGAGCGGAACTTTCTTCAGCATGTACGGATGGAAAATAAAGAAAAGATTGTGGAACTGTTTCCGGTCCTGTACACGGATATGGAGATTCTCTCAGGATATGACCAAACAGAGGTGAGACAAAGCGTAAGGGATTTTATGGTACTGGTGTCCAGGGCCTGCGCTGAAGCAGGACTGGAAGCCGAGCTGGCGCAGCAAATGCTTCGCCAGTATGAAAAAGAGACGGCGAACCTGAAAGATTCAGAGGAGATTTATGCGGTTTCTTATGGAATGATCTGCAATTACCTTGATATGATCTTTCAGTCCCAGGGAAATTCTCATACCGGGCTGATACAGTCAGTGGTAAATTATATACAGCAGCACTATGGAGAGGATATTACTCTTGACGATATCGCCGCCCACGTCTGCCTGAGCAGATCTTATCTATGCGCTTTGTTCAAAAAAAATATGAATATGACCATAAATGATTACCTGCTGCGGGTACGCGTGGAGAAATCTATAGAACTGATGAAAAGCCGGGCGTGGAATACCGGGGAAATTGGCCGGAAATGCGGATTTTCCAGCCAGAGTCATTATACAAAGGTATTCCGAAAGTTTATAGGTTTAACGCCTGGACAATACAGAAATAAATTGTTGTCATAGCCTTATACGTTTGGGAGGTGTATGTTGGATATCTATGAAGAGATCAGTAATTCCCTTTTAATAGGAAATGCGGAAAAAACAGACAGCCTGGTGCGAGAGGCACTGGGAAAAATGTATCCGGCTGAGATGATCCTGGAACAGGGTCTGGTCGGCGGCATCAAAAAAATGGAAGAGAAATTTCAGTCTATGAGTATGTTCGTCCCGGAAGCACTGATGTCTGCCAGGGCATTGAATATCGGACTGGAAAACCTTCGGCCGTATCTGAAGCGGAAGAACGGCTACAAATGTACTGCCATATTGGGGACGGTGGAAGGCGATTATCATGATATCGGAAAAAACCTGGTAAAAATTTATATATCTACCCTGGAGATTAAAGTGATCGATCTGGGGGTAGATGTATCAAAGGAAGAATTTGTAGAAGCGGTCCGGAAATATAATGCGAAGCTGGTTCTGATCTCTGCACTTCTCACCACAACACTGCGGGAGATGGAGCTGGTGATCAAAGAACTGGAAAAGGAAGGCCTGCGGAATCGGGTGACCATTTTTGTGGGCGGCCTGCCGGTCACAGAGTCCTATGCCCAGTCCATCGGGGCGGATTATTTTACTCAGGACGGCCTGGAACTGCGGGATTTTCTCGGAAAAAATCTGGATAGGCTTTTAAAGGACAAATGAGCAAAAAATCATAAGATTTAACAAAAATGTCAAGACCGGTTTTGTGCTATCTTTTCAGTAGAGATGAAAACAAAACCGGTTTTTTTCATATCAGCGAAACTAAATCAGGAGAAGTATTATATGTGACCAGAATGAAAGTATTTATCGAATCAAAAACTGGTACCGATAGCATTGCTAGGGAGGGTATATGGGTAAAAAAGGATTGTATTCAACACTGCGTTTCATCGAGGACAGAGATTATGGAAGAATCCATGAGGCGTCCATTGACATTCTGGAGAATACCGGCGTCATATTCCAGAATGACGAAGCAATTGAAATCTTCAAAAAACATGGAGCAAAGGTAGACGGATACCGTGTCTACATCACCAGGGATATGGTGGATAAGGCTCTGAAAACACTGCCTCGTACTTACAAGCTATACAGCCGTAATCCGGAACAGACGGTAGAAATCGGTAAAGATTTTGCAGTACAGCCTAATGCAGGTGCTGTATTTATTCAGGATCTGGATCATGGTAAAAGGCTTGCCGGCATTGAGGATTATGGCAACATGATGAGACTGGCCCAGGCCAGCGACATTATAAACCTGGTAGGAGCACATCCGCTGGATCCTTCAGATGTTCCTTCAGAGTTCAAACATCTGCATATGTGCTATGAAGTCCTGAAGAACTCTGATAAGCCTGTACTGGGCTTCACCATGAATCAGAAGAACAGCAAAGAGTTTCTGGATATGATTCAGATTTCCATGGGTATGGCGCCTGGTGAAGAGACTGATATTCAGTACAGCAATTTCAGTGCCAATCCATTAAGCCCTCTGTCATGGTCACATGATACACTGGGATCCATGATGGAGTACACCAAACGCGGACAGGGCGTTTATCTGCTGCCCTGCATTATGGCAGGTATTTCCGGTCCCATGCGTCATATGGGTATGCTGGTACTGCAGAATACAGAAGTGCTCAGCGGTATTGTACTGATGAATCTGATCAATGAGAAAGCTCCAGTTGTTTACACACCTTCTTCAACTGTCGGCTATATGAAGAAGGGTACCTACACAACAGGTACGCCGGATATGTCCCTGATCAACATTCCTCTGCTGCTGATGGCTCATGACTTCTATCATATTCCTTCCAGATGCATGTGCGGTATGACCGACTCTAAAGTGCCTGATATGCAGGCAGGTCTGGAGACCATGCAGAATGTAATGATGGCAGTCTTTGCAGAAGCAGATATCATCAACGAGTGTCTCGGCGTTCTGGATGCTATTATGACAGTATCTTACGAGAAGCATATCGTAGACGAGGAGATCATCAAGAGAGCTCTGTATCTGAAACAGGGCATAGAGACAGATAATGATGCCATGTCTGTTGATGTTATCAAGGAAGTTGGTCCCAGAGGATCTTATCTTGAGCATGACGATACCTTTGAACATTATAGAGAGGTATTCGACAATGACATCTCAGAGTGTGAAAATTACAATACCTGGGCTAACAGCGGTTCTATGGATATCATCCAGCGCGCAAATATGAAATACAAAGAGATTCTGGCAGCGGCTCCCGATACACTGTTAGATCCTGAGACAGATAAGGACCTGCGTGCTTATATGGCAAAAATTATTGATTAAACAAAAATTTAAAGAGGGAGGGGCAATAGAATGGAAAAGAGAAAAAACGCCAAAATTGAGCCGGTTGTATTTATTCCGCCTCTGCTTGTGATCATTGCGCTGGTAGTATGGGTTATAAATGACCCTGCATCTGCGGGTGCTGCACTGAGCACCCTGGCATTCAGCGTGATCTGTGCTGATATGGGCTGGTTCTTTGAACTGTTTGTATTCATGATGATCGCCTTATGTATCTTCCTGTGTATTCATCCTGTTGGAAAGATGCGCTTTGGTACAGAAGCACCTGAGCATTCCACATTCTCATGGCTGAGCATGATCTTCACCTCCATTGCAGGTCTTGGTGTATTAACATGGACAGCAATCGAGTGGTTTTATTACTATCAGACACCCACTGAGGGAGTTGAGCCTTATTCAATGGAAGCATTATATAAAGCAACCGCCTACCCTCTTCACCACTGGGGTCTTGTTATTCAGGCAGCAGCAACGCTGATGGGTGTTGTGTGGGCATATCAGATCTTCTGCAAAAAGGTTAAAGATGTACGCCCCTCCACGGCATGCGTATCTCTCCTTGGCGAGAAGAATGCCAAAGGTATTTTCGGCAAGGTGATCGATGCATTATTCGCTGTATCCATACTTGCCGGCGTTGTAACATGCGTAGGAACAAACGTACCTACTCTGTTCGCCATCATCGGCAGAAGCTTTGGTATCCAGATGAGCTTCCAGGCAGAGGCAGTTGTCATCATCATGTGGTCAGTTGTAATGGCTTTACTGCTGTATACCGGTCTTTCCAAGGGTATCAAATACCTGAGCAACTTTCGTGTAGTAGTCGGCTTTGGACTGCTGGCATTTCTGCTGATCGTAGGCCCTACATCCTATATTCTGAACGGTACACTGGATAACATCGGTATGTATCTGCAGAACATTGTTCGTCTGACATTCAACACAGATACATATGCAGCATCCGGCACACCTCAGAACTGGACAGTATTTTACTGGTGCTGGTACCTGGCTCTGGCGATCCACAACGGCTTATTCTTCGCAAAGATCTCCCGCGGCCGTACCGTAAGACAGACGGTTATCGGTGCTCTGGCAGCTCAGACACTGGGTTCATGGCTGTTCTTCGGTGTATTTCAGAATTACTCTATCTACATTCATCAGAACCATCATGTGGATCTGGCTTCCATAATTGCAACATCCGGACAGGGTGAAGCGATTGTAGCACTTTGGGATTACATCCCTTTTATTAAATTCTTATATCCTATCCTGATGATCTATGGCTTCCTGTGCATGCAGACTCTGCTGAACGGAAATGTGTTCAGTATGGCCATGATCACCACAAAGGACCTTGGACCTGAGGATGAGCCTCCCAGATGGAACAAAATTTTCTGGTCCCTGGGCGTTGGTGCAATCGCGATCGTTCTGCTGCTTTGCGGCGGTATCTCCGCAGCACAGGCAGTTACCATCATTGGTTCTGTACCTGCAGTTATTATTATTACCTTAATGGTTGTTACATTCTTCAAGGAAATCAGAAAAAAATGGACTATCCTGAATGATGATGGAACCGTACAGAAAGAGATTATTTACGAGGAGCAATAAATGAACAGCGACGAAGGGAAACAGAAGAACAGAAAAAAACAGATGGCTAATGTATCAAAACCGATATTTCTGGCTTCTGTCATTGGCTGTCTCGCGCTATATGTTCCATTGATCATTATGCAGGATGAGGCACAGGGACTGGTCAATCTGGTAATGGACAAGGTTACATATGGACTGGATTGGCTGTTTGAACTGGTGGGATTTGTCAGTCTTGCCTTTAGTTTGTGGATTGTAATTGGCAGATTTGGTTCCGTAAAACTGGGAACAAGGGACGATAAGCCGGAGTTTAAAGATTTTACATGGGTTGCCATGTTCTTCTGCGCAGGAATCGGTGCGGGAGCCATGTACTGGGCTTGCGTTGAGCCTCTGTACTATCTCTCATCACCGCCATTTGGTATTGAACCAATGTCTGCAGCAGCCAGAGAATGGGCATCTGCTTACAGCTTTTTTCATTGGGGATTTACCCCGTGGGCTATATTCTCCGTACCTGCAATTGCATTTGCATACTGCTATTACAACAGACGGAAGTTCCATTTTAAGGCAAGCTATGCATGCAGCGGACTTCTGGGGAAAAGAGCATACGGAAAAGTCGGTATTGCCATTGATGTGCTGGTAGTTATCGGTATGATGGGTGGTTTCGCTACCTCTCTGGCCTTCGTATTTCCTATGATTTCCTGCATAATATCAGAATTTTTCGGAATTCCGGATACTCTGCCGCTGAAGATCGCAGTAGGATTGTTTTTCACCTGCATATATAGCTGGAGTTGTTTCAAAGGCTTGTACTCGGGTATCGCAAAGCTTTCAAACATCAACATGGTTATGTTTATCGCTTTTGTGATCTATGTATTTCTGGTAGGACCGTCCTCATGGATTTTGTCTTATTTCAGTGATTCCCTGGGTATTATGATACAAAACTTCTTCAGAATGAGCTTCTATACCGACGCAGTCAGCAGATCCGGTTTCCCTCAAAATTGGACTGTATTCTATTGGGCATGGTGGTTGTCATGGGCAATCTATATTGGTCTGTTCATGGCCCGTATTTCCAAAGGCAGAACACTGAGGGCCTTTGTACTTAATATGATCGTCACGGCAGGCGGCGGTACAATGCTTATCTTTGGCATCATGGGCGGTTACGTTCAGGACCTGATTTTTAATAAGGGTATGGATCTGATTGGTATCATGCAGTCTCAGGGAGGACCTAAGGCAATCTATGCAATCCTGGATACCCTGCCCGGCAAGACAGTGATCATTCCTTTGTTTGTGCTGCTTCTCATGATAGCACAGGCTACCGGTATTGACTCAGGTGCTTACACCATGTCCAACATCACCAGCCAGGAAGTTGGTTACAATGCAGAACCCAAGCGCTGGGTGCGCCTGTTCTGGTCATTCTTTGTGTACCTGGCAACTATGTCATTGATACTTGTAGGTGGTATGGAGGTAGTAAAAACCTCATCCATCCTGACTTGTATACCTATTTTGGTCCTTCAGATCTTTTTTATTATTTCAGTATTACGCTGGTTAAAAGAGGATTTTGGAGTACCGAAAATACTTGTCAATGACAAAATTAAATAATGATTAAAAATCATGGGGCTGGCGTGGAGGTCTCCTATGCACAAAAACAAGTTCATTATATCTGCCATGATGCAAGAGAGGTGCCATATCCGGATGGAAGGACTTTTTGCAGACATTAAGGAAAATGGAAACTTTCAGCGGTTCAAATACTGACGCAAATAAAAAATATAAAGTGAATTCATGTTGTATGCGATTGGGAGAACACCCAAAGAAAAAAACAAGTATATCTCACAGAGAATCGTGTTCTGAAAACACAAAATTCTGTGAGATATACTTATTTTGTAGAAGAAAACTTAAAAATCAGGATTAACCGACAGTCCCAGTTTTTTGGGTTTTTCAGTCAGAGAGATAATCTCCCCACACATATCCCGTTTCCCCTTCATAGACGATCCGATGCCATCCGTTGTCACAGATTCCGGTCCGTGTCACTGTGACACCTCCCTGGAGCACGCCCAGGACCTCTGCCTGGCTTGCCGCGTCGGCTCTTACATTTACAGGGCTTTTTACGGTGACGGTCTCTGTCTTCTCCTCCACTTTGGCACCGGAATCCGGTTCATCGTATCCGGCTTTTCCGGAATTAAAACCTTCTGCGCCGCCGCTGGGTGAGATCACTTTTGTCCCGTCTGCGGGAAGCAGGCCTGAATTATCGTCTGTGGTGATGATCTTTCTAAGCCGGACTTTACTGGTATCTGTTCCGTCCAGGGGACCTACATAAATAAGCGTCACTTCATTGCCCGGGATAATTCCGTTTTTGCAGTCCAGTTCCGCTTTTGTCATATCAAAAGTCAGTGTTTCATTATCTGAAGTATTTATACTGATTTCCTTTCCGGTAAAAGCTGTCACGGTTCCGTCCATGGAAGCAGATACAGAATCCAGGGCAGCTTCCTCCTCCGCAGCGCTGTCGTCCTTGCCGCAGGCGCCCAGTACGGACAGACACAGAACAGACAGCAGCAACAGGAGAAGATATTTCAGTTTGTCTCTCATCAATTACATCCCCTTTCCCGTTTCCTAATATTTTAAAGTATTTCAGCAAAATGTCAACGAAAGTTTTTCTAAAGTATCACTGCTGCAGACGCTTCTCCAGATGTCTGCGGAAAAAGAGGAAAAAGGCAGCAGTCGCCATAACCGAGGCGATTCCGTCTGCAATAGGCTGCGCGTAGAACGCGCTTCTGGCCCCGAAAAAGATGGGAAGGAAAATAGTAAAAAGCATGTAATCCCCTTTCCGGAACATGGAGAGAAACAGGGCAGTTCTGGAAAGTCCCAGCGCAGTAAAACCGTCCACAAACACATACTGGAAGCTGAGCGGAATGATCAGCAGCGTAAACACATGGATTCCCCAGGTGGAAAGGGATACCAGAGACGGCTCGTCGGTAAAGATCCGGATAAAGTATACAGGCACAATCCTGGACAGTATAAACATTACGGTTGTAAAACAGAGGCAGAGAAGCAGGATATATTTTTCTGCCTTTTTCACCCTGTCCACAGCTTTTGCGCCGTAATTGTAGCTGAGTATGGCCTGTGTTCCGCTGGAAATACCCAGCATGGGGCCGGTTATGAGCATCATGTAGCTCTGCACAATGGTGGCACAGGTGATGAGCACATCACCTTCGCCGGGGCCGCCGTACTTCTGCAGCATGGCATTCAGGACAATGATGATCACACTGTCGGTTGCCAGAATCAGGAAGGGGGAGACACCCAGTACCAGGATCCTTTTGACGATCATGGGGGACCAGGCAGGTTTCCGCAGCCTGGTTATTTTGATGGGAACCTTTTTGCCGATCAGGAAACAGAAAGCAAAGGCGCAGGATGCAAACTGTGCGATGACCGTGGCAATGGCTGCACCCGCCACATCCATATGCAGACCGAAGATAAAGACAGGGTCCAGGATTATGTTGGTGACAGCGCCGATCAGCACAGTGGTCATTCCCACACCGGGAAACCCCTGACAGGTGATAAAATAATTAAGCCCGATCGCCATGAGGGCGAAGAACGTTCCTGCTGTGTAGATGGTGAGATAGGTGTCCGCGTATACAAAGGTGGCGGCACTTGCCCCGAACCAGAGCAGAAGATATTTTTTCGTCAGGAGAAAGAGCAGGGTCAGTACAGCGGAGAAGACCACCAGCATGGCAAAGCTGTGGGCCAATATGGACTGGGCCTGTTTCTTCCGCCCGGCACCCAGACGCATGGACATGAGGATAGAGCCGCCCAGTCCGATCAGGGTTCCGAAGGAGGTGAGAAGGGTGACAATAGGGCCGCAGATTCCCACTCCCGCAAGTGCCAGATCTCCGATCTTGGGTATGTTTCCGATGAACATTCTGTCAATGATGCTGTAAAGTACGGTGACGAACTGGGCGATCATGGAGGGGACAGCCAGTTTGAGGACCAGCAGCCATACCTTGTCCCTGCCCAGGTCAGTTGTCTGTTTCATGTTTTTTGTTTCCTTTCGTCTCAGGGGCGCGCAGCCCTTGTATTATGATGACAGGTAAATGCGCAGGCCTACAGAATAATTATGATGCCGGTACCACAGATATTCTTACATAAGTTGGTTCGGCAACGCTCAGGGTATAGTTTAAGTAGGTCTCGCCGATCACTCCGATCAGATCTTCCGCATTGGATACGTGGTCAGTAAACACACCGATCAAAAATGGTGCGGGTGTGTAGACAATCCCATAGTCGTGGAGACACCCGTCGTAATCTCCGTATTTATGGGCCACCGGGAAGAGGTCCAGGTCTATGTATTTTTGTAAAAAGGTGCCCGGCGCAGCTTCTTTCATGTATTCCAGAAGCGGAGTGTACGCGGAGGAATGTTCATAGAGATAATTTATCACATCAAAAGAAAAATCAGCACAAAGCTTGTTGCTGGCAAAAAACGCATCCGGGTAGGTGTTGTCCGAATATTTCAGCATCATATGCCGGTAGGCGGAAACACCGCCCAGGTTTTGGATCATAATATTATTGGCGGTGTTGTCACTGTACACTATGCTCTCCTCCATGAGATAGGAGAGGGGAACCAGGCTGCCGGGCCGGTAATCATAGGGGGTGGAGCCGTCTCCCTCCGTATCTGTGGCTGAGGCATTGTAGGGAAGCCCGTCCTCCTGGGTGCGCTCCCCGCTGTTGACGGCATCGTAGTAGAGCATGTTGACAGGCACCTTCACGGTACTGGCTGCCGTAAAAAGGGTGTCAGGATTGTATATATATATTTCCTGCGTGAAGGTATTGCGGTAGAAGAAGGAAAAGTTTTCTTCATTCAGTCCGTATTCTTCCAGAATGGAATCCAGCAGGCTTTCGGCTGTGCTGCCCTCGGGAATTTCTCTTTCAGGGGAATATTCAGCAATATCGGATTCCACAAGTATATAATCGGCCATGTTCTCCAGGGCTTCGTATTCCAGATCAAGATCCGGGGAAGCGTAATCCGTATTCGGCAGCGGTGCATAGGCAAAAGTATCCTGGGAGGCATCTGTCAGGAAGCCCAGAGGTATGATGCTGAGGAGGAACAGAAATGTCAGCACCAGGATATTTCGTATGTCAGAGTTCTTTTTCATTGGTATCATCTGCCTTTTCTGTCTGTTATTTCAGGCTGTCTGTAAATTTTTGCATTACTCATCTCATTATAAATAAAAAGCAGAAATTTGTCATTAGTATTTCAGGTATTTTCCTTTGGAATTTACGGGGGTACGGCAAAACAGCTTGCACCTCACAAACAGCCTATGTTATAATTCCCTCATAGAGAGAAAATGACTTTTGGGAGCACTGCATCAGCAGTGTTTTTTTGAGTGATGTCTGCCCGCAAAAGGCGCGGGATGTCAAAAACGGAGAGGAATGGATTATGCTGAAGATTAAAGAGTATGTGAAGGTGAACAGTCTGGAGGAAGCCTATGAGCTGAACCAGAAAAAGTCATCCCGCGTGCTTGGGGGAATGGTCTGGATGAAGATGATGAACCGAAGCGTGGGAACGGCCATTGATCTGTCCGGTCTCGGACTGGATACGGTCAAAGAGACAGAGGACGAATTCGTGATCGGCTGTATGACCTCCCTGCGGACTCTGGAGACACACGCGGGATTAAATGCCTGCACGGACGGAGCTGTGCGGGAGAGCCTGCGGCATATTGTGGGAGTACAGTTCAGAAACTGTGCGACTGCAGGAGGCAGCATTTATGGCAGATTTGGATTTTCTGATGTGCTCACCATGTTTCTGGCGCTGGATTCCTATGTGGAGCTTTATAAAGGCGGCAGGATATCCATGGAAGAGTTTGCAGAAAAAAAAGCGGACAGAGATATCCTGGTAAATATAATTGTTAAGAAACATCACCAGAGATCCGCATATGTAAGCCAGAGAAATGCTAAGACGGATTTCCCTGTACTGGCCTGTGCGGTATGTCTTGACGAGGAAGGTATGCGGCTTTCCATCGGAGCAAGGCCCGGCAGAGCGGCTCTTCTGAAAGAGAAGATGGATACCCCTGTCAATAAAAAAGATATGAGTGCCGGGGAGTGGAACAGACAGGCGGAGCTGCTGGCCAAAAAGGCTGCAGAGTGCGTTGTCACGGGAAGCAATATGCGGGCTTCCAAAGAGTACAGAACCCATCTGGTCCGTGTTCTGACCAAAAGGGCGCTGCTGGCAGCAGGAGGTATGGAAAATGGAAATTAAATTTATTTTAAACGGAAAGAAAATGCAGGTGGATGCAGCGCCGGATCTGCTGCTTTTAGACCTTCTTCGGGAGAAGGGCTGCTACAGCGTGAAACGGGGATGTGAGACTGCCAACTGCGGCCTCTGTACTGTTTTGATGGACAAAAAGCCGGTGCTCTCCTGCAGTATGCTGGCGGTCCGCGCGGACGGACATGAAATCGTGACCCTGGAGGGAATGCAGAGGGAAGCGGAGGAGTTCGGTTCCTTTTTAGCAGACCAGGGAGCAGAGCAGTGCGGTTTCTGTAATCCGGGATTTATCATGAATGTCTTTTCCATGCTGGAGGAGATGAAGGAGCCAACGGAGGAGGAGATCGGCGAATATCTTGCCGGAAATCTCTGCCGCTGTTCCGGATTCATGGGGCAGACGAGAAGTATTCTGGCATTTTTAAAATATAAGAAGGAGCAGAGGGAAGGGGGCAGCGACAGATGAGTTATGTAAACAAACCGGTGAGGAAAAAGGACGCCATGGCCCTTGTGACAGGCCAGCCTGTGTACACGGATGACCTGGCGCCGAAGGATTGTCTGGTGGTAAAGGTTCTGCGCAGCCCCCATGCCCATGCGTGGATCGAGGAGATCAGGACAGAGAATGCCATGAAGGTTCCGGGAATCGCGTGTATCCTCACTTACGAGGATGTGCCCCAGGACAGATTTACCATGGCGGGACAGACTTATCCGGAATTCAGCCCCTATGACAGGCTGATCCTTGACAGAAGAATGCGTTTTGTGGGAGATGCCGCTGCCATTGTCGCAGGGGAGACGGAAAAGGCCGTGGACCGGGCACTGAAGATCATTAAGGTGAAATACAAGGTGCTGGAGCCGGTTCTGGATTTCCATAAGGCAAAGGACAATGCGGTCTGTATCCACCCGGAGGACAACTGGGAGTCACGTTTTCCTGTGGGAGCAGACAATAAGCGGAATCTCTGTGCCCATGCCGAGGAAGGGGACGGGGATGTGGAGAAGATCCTGGCAGACTGTGACTGTGTGGTGGAACGCACATACCATACAAAGGCCAATCAGCAGGCAATGATGGAGACATTCAGAAGCTATACCTATATGGACCATTTCGGAAGGCTGAATATTGTATCCTCCACACAGGTGCCTTTCCATGTGAGGAGAATCCTGGGGCGGGCACTGGGAATCGGGGCATCGAAAGTCCGTGTGATCAAGCCGCGTATCGGCGGAGGCTTCGGCGCAAAGCAGACGCTGGTATCTGAGGTCTACCCAGCGATCGTGACGGTGAAGACAGGAAAGCCGGCGAAAATGATCTTTTCCCGCTATGAATCCCAGATATGTTCTTCCCCCCGTCACGAGATGGAGTTAAAGGTCCGCATCGGTGCGGACAGGGAGGGGACCATCCGGGCCATTGACGTCTATACCCTGTCAAACACAGGGGCTTTCGGTGAGCACGGTCCTACCACAGTGGGACTTTCCGGCCACAAATCCATTGCTCTTTACCGGAATACAGAGGCATACCGCTTTGTATACGACGTTGTGTATACCAACCAGATGTCAGCAGGCGCTTACAGGGGATACGGAGCTACCCAGGGAATCTTCGCAGTGGAATCCGCTGTGAATGAGCTGGCGGAAAAGCTGCATATGGATCCGGTTGTGCTGCGCGAGAAAAATATGACAAAAGAGGGCGGCAGGTTTATCGGATACGACGGCGGCACAGAGGTCACAAGCTGTGCTCTGGACCGCTGTATGGCAAGGGCAAAGGAGATGTTTCACTGGGACGAGAAGTTCCCCCGCAGAGTGATGGAGAACGGAAAAGTGCGCGGCGTGGGTGTTGCCATGGCCATGCAGGGCTCCTCCATCGCAGGCGTGGATGTGGGAGGCGCCAGCGTGAAGCTTAACGAGGACGGTTCTTACACCTTAAGCCTCGGGGCCACGGATATGGGTACCGGCTGTGACACGGTGCTCTCCCAGATGGCAGCAGATACGCTGATGACGGATTATGACAACATTGTGGTGTTTGGGGTGGATACGGATATCTCACCGTATGATTCCGGTTCCTACGCCTCCGCCACCACTTATATTGCAGGCAAGGCTGTGGTGAAGGCCTGTGAAAGTCTGAAAGAACGGATTTGGGATCTGGGTGCCGGGATGCTGGAGGTTCCCAGGGAGGAGACGGATTTTGACGGAAGCAGAGTCAGCAGGAAGGACGGAAGCGGGGCGGTCAGCCTGGAGGAGATCGGCATCCGCGGTACCTTCGGCAACAACGATTCCCTTCAGGTGACAGAAAATGCATCCTCACCCATATCCCCGCCGCCATTCATGGTGGGCATGGCGGAAGTGGAAGTGGACAGAGAGACCGGGTCTGTGGAAATGATCGACTACGTGGCAGTGGTGGACTGCGGCACCCCGATCAATCCGAACCTTGCCAGGGTGCAGACAGAGGGCGGTATCGCCCAGGGGATCGGCATGGCCCTCTTTGAGGATATCCAGTACAGTGAACGGGGACAGATGCTGAACAATTCCCTGATGCAGTACAAGATTCCCACCCGCTTAGACGTAGGTAAGATCCGCGTGGATTTTGAGAGCAGCTTTGAAGGAAGCCATCCCTTTGGTGCCAAATCCATCGGTGAGATTGTGATTGACACTCCATGCCCGGCAATAGCGGCAGCCGTTTATAATGCCGCAGGTGTAAGGGTTTCGGAGATGCCCATCACGCCGGAAAAAGTAGCCATGGGAATTGCAGGAATTGAATGCGAAAATTGCAAAAAAGATGAATTTTGACGAAATTTTGACGGCTGCTTTGTTACCTTGAACTGGCTGGCGATTCCCGGTGAGACTGATAAAAACCGGGAGAAAAAATCAAGGAGAGGAAAACAATGAAACAACACGAAAGTGAAAAGAAAATCTTGTGGTACAGCCTTGCATTTATGGCATTCTCCACGGTGTGGGGATTCGGAAATGTGATCAACGGATTCTCAGAGTACGGCGGATTAAAGGCAATCATATCCTGGGTGATCATATTTGCCATTTACTTTGTGCCATATGCTCTGATGGTAGGTGAACTGGGCAGTGCCTTCAAGGACGCAGGCGGCGGTGTCAGTTCCTGGATTCTGGAAACCATAAGCCCAAGGATGGCTTATATGGCGGGATGGACTTACTGGATCGTCCATATGCCTTATATTTCCCAGAAGCCCAGTGCATCTTTTATTGCAGCGAGCTGGGCAATCTTTAGGGACAACAGGATCAGCTCCATGAACACCAGGGTACTGCAGGTACTCTGTCTGGTATTGTTCCTGTTTGCCGTTTGGGTGGCATCCAAAGGAATCAATGTGCTGAAAAAGCTTTCCACACTGGCAGGCTCCACCATGTTCATTATGTCCCTGCTGTTTGTGGTCATGATGCTTGCAGCTCCGGCTATCACCCATGCAAATGTACTGGATATAGATTGGTCTGTGAAGACCTTTATGCCGTCCTTTGATGCGAAATTCTTATTAAACCTGTCCATTCTGGTATTTGCCGTGGGCGGATGTGAGAAAATTTCTCCATATGTAAATAAGACGAAAAATCCCGCAAAGGATTTCTCAAAGGGCATGATCGCCCTGGCTATTATGGTTGCTGTCTGCGCTATGCTGGGAACCATTGCCATGGGCATGATGTTTGACTCCAACAACATTCCGGAAGACCTTATGACAAACGGTGCTTACTATGCATTCCAGACATTGGGAGAGTATTACGGACTGGGTAATTTCTTCGTGGTGGTCTATGCAATCTGTAACCTGATCGGTCAGTTTACAGTTATGATCATTTCCATCGACGCGCCTCTTCGTATGCTGCTTGACAATGCGGATGACAACTTCATCCCTGCATCCATGTTCAAACAGAACGAACACGGCACATACACCAACGGCCATAAGCTGGTCATGATCATTGTTTCTATTCTGATCATTGTTCCGGCAATCGGCATCGGCAGCGTGGATACACTGGTACGCTGGCTGGTAAAGGTGAATTCCGTGTGTATGCCTCTGCGTTACCTGTGGGTATTCGTGGCATATATTGCGCTGAAAAAAGCAGGGGAGAGATTCCCGGCACAGTACCGTTTTGTGAAGAACAAAACGCTTGGCGTTGTTCTGGGAGCGTGGTGTTTCCTGTTTACCGCGTTTGCGTGTGTTCTGGGTATTTACTCTGAGGATACCTTCCAGTTCGTACTGAATATTGTGACTCCTTTCGTACTGATCGGACTGGGATTCATTATGCCTCAGATCGCAAAACGTTCCAAAGCAAAGAATCAGGCATAAGTAAAAGAAGCGTCTGGCTGCCAAAAGCGGCCGGGCGTTTGTTGTATGAAAATTCCTGTTGGCAGAACAGCGCCGGACAGGTACAATAGAAGAAAAAGCCCACATTGGCGGGCAGAACTACAGGAGGAAAAATTAATGTACAGAGAGACTGCAGAACAGCTTCTTGCATTTATTGAAAAAAGCCCAAGCTGTTTTCATGCTATTAAAAATATGAAGGAGATTCTTTCGGCAGACGGATTCGCAGAGCTGAAAGAGGAAGAGAAATGGGAGATCAAAAAGGGCGGCAGATATTTTGTCACCAGAAATGACTCCTCCATCGTGGCATTCACCATACCGGAAACCGGATTTACCGGATACCGCATCATGGCCAGCCACAGCGATTCCCCTACTTTTAAGATCAAGGAAAATCCGGAGATGGAAGTGGATAATAAGTATGTGAAGCTGAATGTGGAGCGTTACGGCGGTATGCTCTGCGCCCCCTGGTTTGACCGTCCGCTCTCCGTAGCGGGAAGGGTGATCGTGAAAGAAGGGGATAGCTTTGTCACAAAGCTTGTGGATGTGGACAGGGACCTGCTGATGATCCCCAATCTGGCAATCCATATGAACAGGGAAGTCAATGACGGATATAAATATAATGCCCAGGTGGATATGCTTCCGCTGTACGGTGATATCTCTTCAAAAGCTACCTTTATGAAGACCATCGCAAAGGCTGCAGGAGTGAAGGAAGAGGACATTTTAGGACATGACATTTTCCTGTACAACCGTGTTAAGGGCAGTATCTGGGGCGCAAATGAGGAGTTTGTATCCTCCTCACGTCTGGATGATCTGCAGTGCGCATTTTCCTCTCTTCGGGGATTTTTAAAGGGGGAGAAAAAGGAGTACGTGGCAGTACACTGTGTGCTTGACAATGAGGAAGTGGGAAGCGGAACAAAACAGGGCGCTGCATCCACATTCCTGTATGATACACTGGTGCGTGTGAATGAGTGCCTGGGGCTGTCTTATGAGGAGTATTTAAGAGGACTTGCAAAGAGCTTCATGCTCTCCGCTGACAATGCCCATGCAGTACATCCGAATCACAAGGAGGTGGCAGACCCGGTGAACCGTCCTTATATGAACGAGGGTATTGTTATCAAACACAGCGCAAACCAGAAATACTGTACAGACGGCGTATCCGCTGCCATATTCAAGGATCTGTGCAGGGAGGCAGGTGTGCCTTTCCAGACATTTACAAACCGTTCCGACATTCTGGGAGGCTCCACACTTGGAAATATCTCCAATACAAAAGTGGCGCTTAACGCCGTGGATATCGGCCTTCCGCAGCTTGCCATGCATTCTCCTTACGAGACTGCCGGGGTTAAGGATACCTGTTATCTGATCCAGGCGGCTGAGAAGTTCTTTAAATAGTGTAACATGGGTGATAAGGGAAATATACTTCTGAGGTTTATTGGGGGTATATTTCCCTTTTTTGGGGTGTTGGGGAAAAATTATGGTGGTTTTTGGAGGGGAAGATAGTGCTGGAAGTGGGGGAGGAGGGTATAATGAGGGGTCAGTGTTTATCTGTAAAAGAGAGGCGTATGATGCCAGAAATCACCAGGATTACCTATAGAATATATATTTCAGTTAAGACTTATCTGTAAAAGAGAGGCGTATCATGCCAGAAATCACCGGGATTACCTATAGAATATATATTTCAGTTAAGATTTATCTGTAAAACAGAGGCGTATCATGCCAGAAATCATCGGGATTACCTATAGAATATATATTTCAGTTAAGATTTATCTGTAAAACAAAGGCGTATCATGCCAGAAGTCACCGGGATTGCCTATAGAATATATATTTCAGTTAAGATTTATCTGTAAAACAAAGGCGTACCATGCCAGAAGTCACCGGGATTGCCTATAAAATATATATTTCAGTTAAGATTTATCTGTAAATTCAGAAGCGTATCATGTCAGAAGTCACCAGAATTACCTACAGAGTTTATATTTTAGTTAGGATTTATCTGTAAATGATGGTCATTTTCAGGCTGAAATCACCGGGATTGCCTATAAAATATATATTTCAGTTAAGGTTTATCTGTAAAACAGAGGCGTACCAAGTCAGAAATCACCAGAATTACCTACAGAGTTTATATTTTAGTTAGAATTTATCTGTAAATCAAGGACATTTTCAGGCTGAAATCACCGGGATTACCTATAAAATATATATTTCAGTTAAGGTTTATCTGTAAAACAGAGGCGTACCAAGTCAGAAATCACCAGAATTACCTACAGAGTTTATATTTTAGTTAGGATTTATCTGTAAATCAAGGTCATTTTCAGGCTGAAATCACCAGAATTACCTAAAGGGTATATATTTCAGTTAAGGTTTATCTGTAAAACAGAGGCGTATCATGTCAAAAATCACCCAAATTACCTACAGGGTATATATTTCGGTTAAGACTTATCTGTAATAGAAGGCCAATCAATATCTTATTCTAATATATCAAGGCACTTCTACAATCATAAAAGGTTCGGAAACCATATCTTCCTATGAGTTTTCAAAAAGACCTTTGCATTCTTGATACCACCCATGTATGATAGATATATAGTAAAGTTTTCCAGTCAAAACTCCGCCAAAAGCTGGGAGTCTGGACGAGAAATCAGAATTGATCGGAATCCTGCGCGGAGAGAAAAGAACTTAAGGCCTTTTTTGGCAGGAAGATTCCCACCTGAAGAAAGTTCTGTGGGAATCAGAACTGCAGCGGAAAAAGGTTTTAAATAATGCAAAACTATATAAGCGGAGGTGTCAAAATGGAAATTAAAGCATGGACCTATGAGGAGTATCCAGGGTATTCAGAGGAAGTACCCGGAGCAGTGCGATTGAAGACAACAGGAGATGAAGTGGGGGTTCGTTACCTGCACGATGTGGAATATGCCAGAGTTGACGATGTACCCCTGCATCTGCAGATTCTGCTGCCTTTTACCAGAAATGAGCCGGATAAAATTTACCCGTGCATGGTATTTATCCAAGGATCTGCATGGATGGAGCAGGATGTCTGGATGCAGTGTGCCATGTTGTCCGGACTGGCCAAGAAGGGGTATGTGATAGCGGTTGTCCAATACCGGCATTCCGGCCTTGCACCTTTCCCGGCACAGATTCAGGATGCAAGAAACGCAATCCGTTATATGAGGGTTCACGCTTCCGAGTACCATGCAGACCCGGATGGAATTGTGGTCGGCGGTGATTCATCCGGGGGACATACATCCATGTTCTGCGGAATCGCAAGGGAAGGCGGGGAACTGGATGCCAGCCTGTTTCCGGGAGTCTCAGCGGAGGTAAAAGGCATACTTAATTATTATGGCTCTGTCAGCATGATGTACGAGGAAGGTTTTCCATCTACAGTCAATCATCATATGGAGGACAGCCCGGAAGGATTGCTGATGGGAAAAGTAAATCTGAAAGAGCACCCGGAACTATGCAGAAAAGGTTCCGTGGAATGCTGGATCACACCGGAGCTGGATATGGCTCCAACCATGATCGTTCACGGCACAAAGGACAGAACGATTCATACATACCAGAGCGTGCAGCTCTATGAAAAAATGAAAGCATGTGGTAAAGATGTCCGTTTATATCTGCTGGAAGGAGCAGACCATGGCGGCGCTGAATACTGGACAGAGGAAATGTGCAGTCTGGCACATGAGTTCATACAGTATTGTCTGAACCGCTGCTGATATCCTGGCCATTAGGTGCAGAACTGGCATGATATGGCATGAGATGCATTTTTTCACCTTTTACATGAAATCCAAATCCAAGATTGTTCCCCGAATCCGTGACCGCACCGCAGTCCTCAGA
Organism: Blautia sp. JLR.GB0024; assembly: GCF_037000545.1. Taxonomy (NCBI): domain Bacteria; kingdom Bacillati; phylum Bacillota; class Clostridia; order Lachnospirales; family Lachnospiraceae; genus Blautia; species Blautia sp. JLR.GB0024. The sequence continues at coordinate 117,904 of NZ_JBANBF010000012.1, forward strand.
ACCTTTCAGGCGAAAGCCTGCTTTCTTCAGTGAGGATAGAAAATAGTCCAGACGGAAATTCATACAGAAACATTCCGGATACTGGCTCAGCAGAAGGCGCATGGATTTGGGGGCATTTTCAAAGTAGAAATAAGTACCTATCAAGTCTGCGTGAGCGGTAAGATAAGGGGCAATCCTTTCAAATAAAAAAGTATCATGATAAAAGTTATGTTCGTTGGCTGCAAAGAAGTCGAGATGTACGTCTATGCAGTTTTTTTTCAGAGGAAAACGGGTGCTGGAATCCGCAAGATACAGGATATCCAGCTCTGGTTTCTGACGTTCTATCAGATGCTTGTACATGAGAAGGGTTTCCGGATATTTGTCAATGACAATGTACAGGCTGTCAGTGGGCAGATATTCCAGATGATTGTGCATAAAAAACCAGGCATTGATATAAGTCTCCGCAATCACCTTTTCATGCAGGTCTGTTTCTTCAATCTGTTTCAACATCCAGTTATAGGAGCGCTGGAAGGTGCTGATCAGCGCAGGCGGCAGATCTTTGTATAGCTCGCGGGTAATATCCGGTGTATCCTGCAGGTTTTCGTTTTTGTTTGGTGTCATAAGGATACCGGAGGAGATATGGGCGCTGTAGCCGCAGGAGCATGATAAGCTGCCTTTGTAAATAAAACGCTGATCCATTTTCACCTCAGAGAGAGAGAGGGACCCGCCGCAGAGGGGGCAGCACAGAAGCGGCAGGGCAGTAAGGGGGAACCCGGTGCTGGCCCGTGGAGTACTTTCGGATGCTTCCATGGTTTTGATATGCGAATCCAGACGTTCCACTACCTGCTGTTTCCGCTCAATTTCTTTCATACAGAAGTCACGTTTTCCCTTGAAAATTTCTTTTAATTCTTCCATGTCCTGGGGGTCAGCCAGTCCTGAGATTCGTTTCAGGGACAGGATAACATGAATCTCCCGCAGCGAGAAATCCAGTTCTTTTAAACCCAGGATCCATTCCAGGTCCCTGACAGTCTGTTCGTCGAATACGTACTGGCCTTTGGGTTTGGGAGGGACCAAAAGCCCATAATTAATGTAATAATAGATGTTGTCCACTGAAATATGGTATTTTTCCGATACTTTTCCTATGCGCACAGTCCGGTTCCTCCTGAGAATCCATTTTTATGCCTACACTCTAGCATAAATCTGGAGTATACTCAAGGTTTATATCAGTTTTCGTAAAAATAGTATATTGACCTAAAGCAGACTCTATGATTTATTATGGTAGCACGATAAAGAAAAACGGGTAGAATTCATATAAAAAGTGAGGTATGGATGATGAAAATATTAAAAAAAGCTCAGGAGAGGACCGAGGAGGACAGAAAAGAGCTGTCCCGTATGGTACAGGAGATTATTGACAATGTACGGGGAAACGGGGATGAGGCGCTTAAGGAGTACAGCAGAAAGTTTGACCAGTGTGAGCGGGTTTCCATGCGCGTATCAAAAGAGGAGGTCCGGGAAGCTTATATGCAGCTTTCTCCCCAGGAGGTAGCTGACTTAAAAGCAGCGGCATCCAATATACAGGCATTTGCCAAAGCCCAGAGGGAGACGGTGAAGCCTCTTGAAAACTTCAGCCCTATGCCGGGAATCTTTCTGGGACACAGGATCATTCCCGTAAAATCCTGCTGTTGTTATGTGCCGGGAGGAAATTATCCCCTTTATTCCACAGCGCTTATGCTGATCATTCCGGCCAAGACTGCCGGCGTGGAGCGTGTGACTGCATGTTCGCCGGTCATGAAGGGAACCGGAAAGATTAATCCGAAGACCCTGGCTGCCATGGATATTGCAGGTGTGGATGAGATCTATGCAGTGGGCGGGGCCCAGGCAATCGCAGCTTTTTCCTATGGAACGGAAGAGATTGCCCCGGTGGATATGATCGTTGGGCCGGGCAACCGTTTCGTGACAGAGGCCAAGAGACAGTGTTATGGTCAGGTGGGAATTGACTTTGTAGCAGGTCCCAGTGAAGTTTTGGTGATCGCGGACGGCAGCGGAACGCCTGAGATCGTGGCTGCTGATCTGCTGGCACAGTCTGAACACGATGTCAATGCAAAGGGCATGGTGGTCACCACAGATGAAGCATTCGGAAAAGCCGTGATGGAGGCAGTGGAAAGAGAACTGGAACAGCTTGAAACTGCTGATATCGCCAGAAAATCCTGGGAGACATACGGTGAGGTAGTTGTGGTATCTGATCTTGATGAGGCTGTAAACCTTGTAAATGAATACGCTCCGGAGCATTTGGAGCTGAATGTGCAGAATCCTGATGTGTTGATTCCGGGACTCTGCAACTATGGTTCTCTTTTTATAGGAGAGAATACAGCGGAGGTGTTTGGGGATTATGCTTCCGGTACCAATCACACGCTGCCAACACTGAAAGCAGCCCGTTATACCGGCGGTGTGTGGGTGGGAACCTTCCTGAAAACATGTACCCAGCAGAGTATGACCCCGGAAGCCATGAGAAATATTGCGCCTCTTGTCTCCAGACTGGCTGACGGCGAGGGCTTGAAAGGGCACAGGCAGGCGGCTGATATCCGCTTCACAAGCCAAAAATAAAAGCAGGAATAAGACATAACAGAGAGAGGGAGACTTCACAGTGAGTAATCAGAATACAAATACATTGAAAAGAACCTTCGGAATGAAGGAAGCTGTAACCATCACCGTTGGCACCGTGGTAGGTGTCGGTCTGTTCACTACAGGGGCCAATGTGGTGGGCGGCCTTGGTCCGGCCGTTATCCTGGCTACATTTGTTGCTATGCTTATCAGTATTTATCCGGCGCTGCTGTATGCGGAGATGGGAGCTGCGCTCCCCTACGCCGGCGGCACATATCAGTATGCATCCCTGGGTATAGGAAAACCCATGGGTATGCTTGCCGGGTGGAATTTTATAATTTCCCTGGTAGCGGTTACCAGCGGGGAGGCACTGGCGTTTAGTTTTTATTTCAAAACATTTTTCTCTGCACTGGGCATTGAGCTGCCTGTGAGCGACCGTGTGGTTGCCACAGTGGTGGTAATTGCGTTCATTATCACCAACGTCCGGGGTGTGGAAATGACCGGAAAGCTTCAGAATGGATTCATGTTCTTTTTCTGGGGCGTAGCGATCATCTGGTTTTTGACCATGCTGCCGAACGTAAATATGCCTAATTTCGTTAAACTCCCTGATTTTATTGCCCAGTCCACTCCGCTTGGTTTTATCGCATCTGTCAGTATGATTTGGTGGTGCTTTGCGGGATTTGAGACCTGCTGCGCTATGGGGGAGGAGATCAAATATCCGCAGATCAATATTCCCCGTGCACTGTTTCTTGCGCCGTTTATTGTTTTTGCGGTAAATGCAGCGTTTCAGTGGTTCTTGGTTGGTATCGTTCCGACAGAACAGATCGCCACGCTGTCCACAGCAAGCGCGCCTTTTGCCGAAGCTATGAAAACAGCAGGTATCCTTGGTTTTCCGCTGATCCTTCTGGCAGCCGGAATTGCGTTCGGCGGAGATTTTTCAACTTTGAATGCCAGTATCGCCGTACCGCCCAGATATCTTTTCACCATGGCACGTGACGGCGCCATGCCGAAAATATTTGCAAAAGTACACCCGAAATACAAGACACCTTATATCTCAATCATTGTGCTTGGCCTGCTTTCTGCTTTTCTGATCGCGTCCAACTCTATGATTTACATAGCATCCGTGAGTCTGTTTGCAGATTTGTTTTATTATGTGATCGGCATTGCGGCATCCTTTGGGCTTCGCAGAAAGCATCCCGATTTAAAACGCCCCTTTAAGGCGCCGGGAATTATGATCGGGGCACCGCTCAGTGTTATCATTTATCTTATCATGATGACCCAGCTTGACCGGGAAGCACTGGTGACAGGTGTGATCTGGTGCATTCTCGGACTGATCATATATGCTGTCTGTCGGAAACGCTATCAGAGTGATGAGACAAAAGAGATGGACCGTATCATTATGGAAGTTGATATTCCGACACCACAGGAGAGACAGAAGATGGACAAGGAATTTAAGATTTGGAGAACCGTTGTGGCATGTGCTGTTGTCATAGCGATCGTGGCATATGTGATACCGTTTGTTGCTGTATAAGGACAGCAGGATGTCTGAAGGGCAGCCGGTTCGGATTAATATATAATCCGTGCCGGCTGTTTTGCGTATATGGAAAATAGAGACAAATTTGGCGGGTTTTGAACCGGCAGAATTTGTTGTATATCACGAAAACAGAATATATGTTCGGTATACATTGAGGAAATTTGCAAAGTGTGATAAACTATGTTTATCGCAGGGTGGCTGCCGGATAAAAGCAGTAAATGCACATTTTTGACTGGATAACTGCTGATACGGTGTAATTATTCAGTAGGTCTGCGCATTTACTGCGCTGACCGTAAGAAAACGTTTAGCAGCCGGGCAAAAACTTCATCACCAAAGGCGATTTTGCATGGATTTTTGCTTGTAACTGTGAGGGTACTGAACAGTTACGATACGGTTTATAATATAAGTGGAAGGGTGGAATATATGACAATTGATGAAATATACACCGGTGAATCAAAAAATCTGGAATTTAAGCAGGAAGTGCCGGCCAGAAGTGAGCGATATATGAAAACAGTTGTTGCTTTTGCGAACACAGCAGGGGGCAGGCTGGTTTTCGGTGTGGAGGATGGGACGCACAGGATTATAGGAGTGCCGCAGGAAACGGTATTTGAGACCATGGACAGTCTCACCAATGCAATCTGTGACAGCTGTACGCCCATGATCATTCCCGATATTACCCTGCAGACCGTAGAAGACAAGACACTGATCGTTGTAGAGATTTATCCCGGAGGGCAGCGTCCCTATTATATCACTGCATTAGGAAAAGAGAACGGCACATATGTACGGATTTCAGGAACTTCACGGCCGGCGGACAGTTATTTTCTGAGGGAGCTGGAGTTTGAAGGAATGAACAGGTGTTTTGATCAGACATATGCGGCGCCGAGGCTGGCAGAGGAGGGACAAATCAGGGAACTGTGCAGTTCCATGAGGCAGTATGCGCTGAAAATGTGCAGCACGGAAAATGAAAGGGCAGCAGTGAAGAACGTGACAAGAAGCAATCTGTTGTCCTGGGGTATACTGACAGAGAAAGAGGGAAAAATACTGCCGACAAATGCGTTTGTACTGTTGACAGACAACAATTTTCTGCAGGCTAAAATACAGTGTGCCGTATTTAGAGGAACAACGAGAGGTGAGTTTCTGGAGAGACGTGAGTATACAGGGCCGATTTACAAACAAATAGACGAAGCCTACAATTTTGTGCTGCGCAATATCCGGTATGGGGCGAAATATAAAGGTTTGTACAGAGTGGATGACTATGAACTGCCGATTCTCTGCATTCGTGAGATTATTGCCAATGCGGTGACGCACAGAAGTTATCTGAACCCGGGATGCGTACAGGTTGCGTTGTATGATGACCGGCTGGAGGTCACATCTCCGGGTATGTTGTTTGGCGGACTGACACTTGCGCAGATGAGGGAGGGATATTCCAAGCCCAGAAACAGGGCGATTGCCAATGCTTTTACCTATATGAGAATAATGGAACAATGGGGCAGTGGTGTACCTAAAATGTTGAAGATGTGCAGGGAGTTTGGTGTGGAAGAGCCTGAATTTTCGGAAGAAGGTGTGGATTTTCGCGTAAATCTATACCGGGAGTCCGCACGGAATTCGTTTTTGGTTATGGAAGAACCGGCAGAATACAGAGCCGGAAAACAAATGGAGCAGGCAGGGCTGACGGTTGAAAACACTACCCAAACGGCCGGGAACACTACCCAAACGGCCGAAAATACTACCCAAATGATGGGAAACACTACCCAACCAATACGGAACACTACCCAATTAATTCCCAATGCTGCCAAAACAGCCGAAGATACAACCCAATCAATACCGGATACTACCCAAACACCCGAGGTGCGCATGTCAGCTTATGACAGACAGCTTCTGCAGGCAGTTAGAAAATATCCATATATATCCCAGAGGGAACTGGCAGCAGAGCTGTGCTGGAATACAGACCGAGTAAAATATTATATGAAGAAATGGAAAGACAAGGGCGGTCTGCGCCGTGTGGGAAGCACACACAAAGGATACTGGCAGGTGCTTATCCGGGTGGAGTGAAAGATGCAAGATCAGCCGCAAAGCATAAATGCAGTGCGGCTGTCCTTTTACAATTTATCGTATACTTTGGCTTTGTTGTCAGTAGTTTTGAGCAGCAGATATTTGCGGATGAAGAAGATGATAGCTATGGATATGATTCCTATCAAAGTATCGATCATGTTGAGATGTTCCACGATCATCTGTCTGGCAATGGCAAACATGAGCACCTCCAGCAGGTTTTCCGCCGTATGTTTTGCCAGCATCTTTACAAATTCCACCCCGATGATCAGAGTCAGGATATTGCCGAGAAATTCAGTAAACTGGCTGGCTTTTATGCTGAGCAGGGGAATGCTTATGAAATTGTAGATCATGGGTATGATCAGAACTATGATCACCACCAGCATGATTGCTGACAGGGCAATTTCAGTGTAGCGGGAAATTGTGTAAATCAGTTCGTTCAGTTTGTTTTTCATACTTATCTCCGTTTCATTTGTACTATTGTTCTAAAAATTGTGATTAACACATTCTCGTCTTTTCCATTCTAACATAAAATACAGGGTGAGCAAGAAAAATCTGCAAAAAATAACGAAATTATCCCAAGAAAATCCCTGTACTTCATTGCTTTGACGTGATAAATATGTTAATATAGGAAGCACAGACAGTCCCCGCGGGAAAGGACATATGTTTCCCTGAAACGGATAAGGGCTGGGAAATGAAGGGAAGAAAGTTATGATTTGGGCAAAAGAAGAGACATTATCCCGGGAGGAGATCAAGGAAATTCAGACTGCACGCCTCAGAGAGACGGTGGAGCGGGTCTATCATACAGTGGAGCCTTACCGGAAGAAAATGGATGAGGCGGGCCTGAAGCCGGAAGATATCAGAGGTCTTGAAGACTTACATAACCTGCCGTTTACAACAAAGCAGGACATGAGGGATAATTATCCGTTTGGGCTGTTCGCAGTGCCAAAGAAGGATTTGATTCGTATTCACGCATCAAGCGGAACAACAGGAAAGCCCACTGTGGTTGGGTATACCAGAAAAGATTTGGATGTCTGGTCAGAGTGCGTTTGTCGTATTGCGTGTATGGGCGGAGCGCAGCCTGACGAGATTGCGCAGATTTGTTTCGGATACGGTATGTTTACCGGAGCGCTTGGACTTCACTACGGACTGGAGAGGCTTGGGGCTGCTATTGTTCCCTCCTCAACAGGAAATACAGAGAAGCAGCTTATGTTTATGAAGGATTTCGGTACAACCCTGCTGATCGCAACACCTTCCTATGCGCTGCGCATTGCAGAGGTTGCGGAACAGATGGGCATACACCCTCAGTGTGATCTGAGTATGAGGACAGCGCTGGTGGGAAGTGAGCTGATGACAGAAGCCATGCGCCAGGAGATGTACAAAGCCTGGGGCGATCATATGAATATTACACAGAATTACGGTATGAGCGAATTGATGGGACCCGGAGTCTCCGGAGAATGCCTGGAGTTAAACGGCATGCATATCAATGAGGACCATTTTATACCTGAAATCATTGATCCGAGAACAGGTGAAGTTCTCCCCCCGGGTGAGAAGGGGGAGCTGGTCATCACCTGTATATCCAAGGAAGCGCTGCCGCTGATCCGTTACCGCACCAAGGATATCACAAGGCTGATGTACGAGCCCTGTAAATGCGGCAGAACTACTGTGCGGATGGAGAATCTGCTTGGAAGAACAGATGATATGCTGAAAATCCGCGGGGTCAACGTATTCCCGAGTCAGATCGAGGAAGTGCTCCTGGGGATTGAGGAGTGCGGACCGCACTATGAGATCGTGGTGGACAGAAAGAACCACAGCGACACCCTGGAAATCCGTGTGGAAGTCCTTTCTGATTATATGATGGACTCCTATGCAGCGCTCCAGGAGCTGGAGAAGAAGATCAAGTCCAAGATCCGTGTGGTTCTGGGTCTGGATATAAAGGTTTCTCTGGTATCACCGAATTCTATACAACGTTTTGAGGGAAAAGCGAAACGTGTGATTGATTTAAGAAAGAATTAGTTTTACAATATCAGTAACGATTCCATTGACTGCATCGTTACCATAATTACAGAAAGAAGGTAGGAGACGTGGGCGAAAAGAAAATCATGCTTGGCAACGAAGCCATTGCAAGAGGTGCCTGGGAGGCAGGGGTAAAGGTTTCTGCAGCATATCCGGGAACACCAAGCACAGAGATCAGTGAGAACATTGTAAAATATAAGGAAATTTATGCAGAGTGGGCCCCCAATGAAAAAGTGGCAACAGAGGTGGCAATCGGTGCGTCCATCAGCGGTGTGCGTGCCCTGGCATCCATGAAGCATGTAGGTCTGAATGTGGCAGCAGATCCGCTCTATACAGCGGCATACACAGGTGTGACCGGCGGTCTGGTCCTGGTTGTGGCAGATGATCCCGGAATGTACAGTTCCCAGAATGAGCAGGATACCAGAGCGGTTGCAAGGGCAGCGCAGGTTCCGGTACTGGAGCCGTCAGATTCCCAGGATGCAAAAGATTTTGTAAAGCTGGCTTATGACATAAGTGAAAAATATGATACGCCGGTATTTGTAAGGACAACAACACGTCTGGCACATTCTCAGGGTATCGTGGAGCTGGAGGACAGAGTGGAGAGAGAAGACACTCCTTATGAGCGCAAGTTCCAGAAGTATGTCATGATGCCGGGCAATGCCATCAGACGCCATCCGGTTGTGGAAGAGAGAATGAAGAAGCTGGCCGAAGATGCCAACAGCCTGGAAATCAATAAAGCAGAGTATAATGACACGTCCATTGGTTTCATTACCAGCGGTATTCCGTATAATTATGTAAAGGAAGCAATGCCCAACGCCAGCGTACTGAAATTAGGCATGGTACATCCGCTGCCGAGAAAGCTCATTGAAGAATTTGCCTCTAAAGTTGATAAGCTTTACATATTTGAGGAACTGGAGCCTGTATTTGAGGAGCAGATCAAATCCTGGGGAATCCCATGTTCAGGAAAAGATGTATTTACTCTGCAGGGTGAATACAGTGCCAACATGATCCGCCGCAGAGTGCTGGGTGAGGAGATTGAGGCTGCAGCACCGGCGCCGGTACCGGCACGTCCGCCGATCCTCTGTCCGGGATGTCCGCACAGAAGCGTTTACTCTGTTCTGAAGAAAATGAAGATTCATGCAGCCGGTGATATCGGATGTTACACTCTGGGAGCAGTTGCTCCGCTGAGTGTTGTGGACACCACGATCTGTATGGGAGCATCCATCAGTTCCCTGCACGGTATGGAGAAGGCCAGAGGCAAAGAATATGTCAAGGACTGGGTGGCTGTCATCGGAGATTCCACTTTCATGCATACAGGTGTGAACTCCCTGATGAACATGGTTTACAACCAGGCTACCGGAACGGTTATTATTCTTGATAACTCTACCACAGGTATGACGGGCCACCAGGACCATGCCGCAACCGGCAAAACCCTGAAAGGCCAGGTGGTTCCGGCCATTGATATCTACAAACTCTGCAAAGCCATGGGTATTGAGCATGTCAATGTGGTGAATGCCTTTGATATTAAGGAACTGGAAAAGACGATCAGGGAGGAAGTGGCAAGAGATGCTGTATCCGTGATCATTGCCCAGGCACCATGCGCATTGTTAAAGACCAATGTATTTAAGACAAAATGCAGACCGGTTTCAGAGAAATGTAAAAAATGCGGGCTTTGTTTAAGACCGGGATGTCCGGCTCTTACCAAGAATGAAGATGGAACGATTTCCATTGATGATACCATGTGCAACGGCTGCGGACTCTGTAAACAGCTCTGTCCTGCTGATGCAATAGAGGAGGTAGAAGTGTAATGGCAACGAGAAATATTATGATAGTGGGAGTCGGCGGTCAGGGAACACTTCTCACCAGCCGTATTTTAGGAGGACTTGCCGTGGAAGGCGGTTATGATGTAAAGCTTTCCGAGGTACATGGAATGGCGCAGAGGGGCGGAAGTGTAGTTACCTTTGTCCGCTATGGAGAAAAAGTACAGGAGCCAATCGTGGAGGAAGGTCAGGCGGATGTTCTGATCGCGTTTGAAAGGCTGGAGGCACTGCGTTACCGTCAGTTCCTGAAAAAAGACGGTGTTATCATTGTCAACGACCAGAGAATTGACCCGATCACAGTTGTGACAGGCGTTGCGGAGTATCCGGAAGGAATCCTGGATACCCTTCGCGAGACCCACAAAGTCTACGCTGTGGATGCCATGAAGGTGGCAAAGGAACTGGGGAATCCCAAGGTGTTCAATGTCATTGTACTGGGTGTGGCTGCACAGCACATGGACTATTCAAAGGAAGAATGGCTCAATGTGATTGAAAAGACCGTTCCGCCTAAGACAGTGGAGATGAACAAAAAGGCATTTCTGACCGGTTATGAGTTGAAATAATTGCTGTATGGGGTCTAAAGACTAAAAGCAGCTAAAATTCCCTGTCTTCTTAAATGCAGAGGGCAGAGAAAGGATAGGTAGCATAAATGTTTATAGAACAATTATCCATATTTCTGGAGAATCGTCCGGGAAAGCTGAAGGGGATCGCGGATGCGCTCAAGGAGAAAAATATTAATATTATCTCCCTGGGACTTTCTGACACCACGGACTATGGTATTGCAAGGATGATTGTGTCTGATTCTGCCAGAGCCAAACAGGTACTGCTGGAAAAAGGGTATACGGCAGTGCTGACACCTGTGCTTGTAGTAGAACTGCAGCAGGAGGTAGGCGCGCTGAGCCAGATTCTGGATACCTTAAGTACAAAAGGATTGAATCTGGAATATATGTATGCGCTGGTTACCGGCAAAGAGGGCGGTGCTATGGTTGTGAAAACCTCAGACCAGGCACGTACCTACCAGACATTAAAAGATGCGGGCATGAAAATGTTCTCGGAAGAAGAACTGAATGAACTGAAAAAATAAGAACTGGATACAGAAGAATTAAGAAGCGTCCGCTTTTCACAGCGGAAAGCGGCGCCTCTTTTTCTTTGCAATTATTGCTTTAGTAGTTTAAACCGTTGCGGTTTAAAGTGTAAGTGGAATCATAATAAAAAAGGAGAATAAAAAAGATGGAGATTAAGATACTGTTTTTGCTGCTGTTTTTCGGCTCTATGGTGGGTATTGGGCTGTATTCCCGAAAACATGCTACAAATGTGGCGGGATTTGTACTGGGAGGAAGGAGCGTAGGCCCCTGGCTTACGGCATTTGCATATGGAACATCCTATTTTTCCGCAGTTGTGTTTGTAGGTTATGCAGGGCAGTTTGGATGGAAGTACGGACTGGCAGGTACGTGGATCGGGATAGGCAATGCCATAATCGGAAGTCTTTTGGCATGGGTAGTCCTCGGACGAAGGACACGTGTCATGACAAAGCATCTGCATGCGGCCACCATGCCGGATTTCTTCGGCAAACGTTTTGACAGTAATGCACTCAGGATTGCGGCATCAGCCATTGTATTTATTTTCCTGGTACCTTATACCGCATCCATTTATAACGGGCTGTCCAGATTATTTGAGCTGGCCTTTGATGTACCGTACGCAGCATGCGTGGTAGTTATGGCTGCCCTGACCGGGGCGTATGTGATTCTGGGCGGTTATATGGCGACCGCTATCAATGACTTTATCCAGGGGATTATCATGCTGTTCGGTATTGCTGCTGTGATCGGTGCTGTCTTAAGCGGCCAGGGTGGATTCACAGAGGCAGTGAGACAGCTTGCGTCGATTCCCAGCGATGTTCCGGCAACAGCAGGACAGTCAGGTGCCTTTACCTCATTTTTCGGACCTGACCCCATTAATCTTCTGGGAGTTGTTATCTTGACCTCCCTTGGCACCTGGGGGCTTCCACAGATGGTTCAGAAATTCTATGCCATTAAGGATGAGAAGGCGATTCAGACCGGAACGGTAGTTTCCACTGTATTTGCCATTGTGATCTCCGGAGGATGCTATTTCCTGGGAGGATTTGGACGGCTTTTTGATAACCCCTCCTTATATAAAGCAGACGGCACTGTGATCTATGACGGTATTGTTCCTTATATGCTGTCCACACTGCCGGATATTTTGATTGGTGTTGTGATCGTACTGGTGCTCTCCGCATCCATGTCAACGCTTTCTTCCCTGGTTCTGACATCCAGCTCTACACTGACGCTGGATTTCCTGAAAGGGACTGTGGCAAAGGATATGAGCGAGAAAAACCAGCTTCGTGTGATGCGTGGACTGATCGTTGTATTTATTGTAATCTCCGTTGTACTTGCTCTTGATCCGCCTACATTTATCGCTCAGCTCATGGGAATTTCATGGGGAGCGCTGGCAGGAGCATTTTTGGCGCCGTTTTTATTCGGTCTCTACTGGAAGAGAACGACAAAGCTGTCTGTATGGGTCTGCTTTATAGCAGGAATCGGCATTACGGTATCCAATTTGTTCCTACATTATATTGCATCCCCCATTAATGCAGGGGCCTTTGCTATGGTAGTCGGATTTGTTGTAGTGCCGGTGGTAAGCATTGTCACTCCTAAAATGGAGAAAGAGAAGGTGGAGGATATTTTCTACTGTTACAATCAGGAAGTGGTCTCCACGCCGAAAAAGGTATTGCCTGAGGAAAAAGAGGACGGCGGTTCCCTTGCAGTAGAGGCATAGTTGTTAAAAATGTATCCGCTAATTATTACGAAAAAGTGCCATTTTGTAACAAATATTTAATGAATTGGAAATTTACCCCTTGCATCTGTAATAATTATGTGGTATTATGGGTGACAGATAAGAAATATTTCAAAAATGTTACAGGTAGTTACAGATTCAGATATGAATAGTGAGGTACATAATAATGAAAAAAAGATTTCTTATTCTCAGTCTTATTTTTACAATGGCCATGACCCAGGTTGTGCCGGTAGCAGCTGCAAGGGAAGATGACGTGCAGGCTGAGAAGGCAGAGACACAGAGTAAATTATCAGCAGCAGAGAGCAAAGAATCTGAGTTGGAAGACCAGAAAAACGCGTTATTGAACGAAATCGACTCCATTGACCAGAACCTTGTACAGGTTATGGCACAGATTGATATTCTGAATGGTGAGATTACAGATAAAGAAAGTGCCATCGGCCAGACAAAAGAAGATTTGGCTGTAGCGGAAGCAAACCGTGACAAACAGTACGAGGATATGAAGAAGAGAATCCAGTACCTGTATGAGAACGGGGGCTCCAATGCATGGGCACAGATGCTTTTAGAGTCTGACAGTATCACAGGACTTCTCAGCAAGGCAGAGTATACAGAGAAAATGTATCAGTATGACAGAGATGAGCTGAAGAAGATGAAGGAAACAGTTCAGGAAGTCACAGATCTTGGCAATCAGCTCGCCCAGGAAAAAGCAGAACTGGAAGAGATGAAACAGGCTCAGGAACAGCAGCAGGCAAGTCTGCAGAGTGCTCTTGATGAAAAGAAAGCAACAGCTTCTGATTATGAGACACAGATTGCAAATGTGCGTGCACAGGCAGATGAATACAGAAGCCTGATCGAACAGCAGAATGCAGAGCTTCAGAAGATCCAGGAAGAGAAAGCACGTCAGGCAGAGGAAGCGAAGAAAGCTGAAGAAGCCAGAAAAGCACAGGAGAAGGCAGCTCAGGAAGCAGAGCAGAAAGCAAAGGATGATGCTGAGGAAGAGGGCACCGGCCAGAACAGCACAGACGTAAGTTCAAATGACAGCAATACCAATGACAATACAGATAACGGAAACGAAGCAACCAATGACAACAATGACGGAGAAGAGCCGGAAGACAATAATAATGATGTGACACCTCCGGCAGAAGAAACAAATACTCCGAATTACGACGAACCTGAGACACCGGATAATGAGGAACCCGAAGAGGAGCAGGGCAGTGACAGTGGTTACAGCGCTTCAGGACAGGCAGTTGTGGATTATGCAAGCCAGTTTATCGGCAATCCTTATGTTTGGGGCGGAACAAGCCTGACAAACGGTGCTGACTGTTCCGGGTTTGTACAGTCTGTATTTTCACACTTTGGTTACAGCCTGCCGCGTGTAAGTGATGACCAGGCTGGCGCAGGCCGCGGAATTTCCTATTCCGAATCCCGTGCAGGTGACATCATTGTATATTCCGGACACGTAGCAATCCTGACAGGTGACGGCGGAATCGTACATGCATCCAATTCTGCACCGTATCCGCAGGGTGGAATCAAATACTCCAGCAATGCGCTGTACAGACCATATATTGCAATCAGAAGAATTGTAGAGTAATTACATAGCCAGGTATTATATCATGCATAGCAGAGCCGTGCTTCCTCACCGAGAGGTGGAAGCACGGCTTTTATATATTTATAGAAGGAACGCATCTGCTGTGATACCGCGATGTCAGCCCATTTGCCCTATGGGGCAGGGAATATATGGAAGGAATTTATAAAATATTACTATAAAATTTATTTTTGTAACAAAAACTTAAAGAATTAGGGGATTTCCTCTTGCAAGTGTAATAAATCTGTGATATCATAAGCGGGAAGTGAAAATTATTTCGGAAATATTACTTAGAGAATAGCAAATATTAAATACCAACAGTGAGGTACATAGCAGTATGAAAAAGAGATTCCTTTGTCTCAGCCTTATTTTTGCACTGACCGCAGCACAGGTAATGCCGGTGGCAGCTGCAAGAAAAGACGAAGTGCAGGCTGAAAAAGCAAACACACAGAGCAAACTGTCCGCAACAGAGAGCAAGGAAGCGGAGCTTGAAGAGAAAAAGAACAATTTACTTGGAGAGATTGATTCTCTGGATCAGAATCTGGTTCAGGTTATCGCACAGATTGACATACTGAAGGGTGAAATCTCTGACAAAGAGAACGCCATTGTAGAAACAAAAGAGGATTTAGCAGAAGCAGAGGCTGACCGCGATGAGCAGTATGCTGCAATGAAGAAAAGAATCCAGTATCTGTATGAGAACGGCGGAAGTGACGCATGGGCGCAGATGCTTCTGGAAGTCAACAGCATTACAGATTTGCTCAGCAAAGCTGAATACACGGAGAAGATGTATCAGTTTGACAGGGACGAGCTAGAGAAGCTGAGAGACACTGTTCAGCAGGTAACTGATTTGGGCAATCAGCTGGAGCAGGAAAAAGCTGAGTTAGAAGAGATGAAACAGGCTCAGGAAGACCAGCAGGCTAATTTAGAGACAGCACTGGAAGAGAAAAAAGCAGTTGCTTCTGATTATGAGACACAGATTGCAAATGTTCAGGCACAGGCAGATGAGTACAGAAGTCTGATTGAACAGCAGAATGCAGAGCTGCAGAAGATTCAGGAAGAAGAAGCAAGACAGGCTGCAGAAGCGAAAAAGGCAAGAGAGAAAGCTGCAAAAGAAGCTGAGGCGGCTGCACAGAGACAGGAGCAGCAGAACACACAGAAACCTCAGAATAATAACAATAATAACAACAATAATAATAACAATGACGATGTGGAAGATGAGGACGTGCCGGAGACTCCAAGTAATAATGGAGGCGGTAATAATGAGAATGTGCCGGAACCGGAAACTCCTTCCTATGAGCCGGAAGAAGAGGAACAGGGCGGCGGATACAGTGCTACCGGAGAAGCGGTTGTTGCTTACGCAAGCCAGTTTATCGGTAATCCGTATGTGTATGGCGGCAACAGTCTGACAAATGGTATTGACTGTTCAGGATTTACACAGCAGGTATTCGCTCACTTTGGATACAGCATTTCCAGAACAAGTGATTCACAGGCGGGAGACGGACGCGGAATTTCTTATTCCCAGTCACGTGCGGGTGATATCATCGTTTATTCCGGACATGTTGCCATTCTGACAGGTGACGGCGGTATTGTACATGCATCTAACTCTGCACCATATCCGCAGGGAGGAATTAAATATTCTGAAAATGCGTTGTATAGGCCTTATATTGCGGTTAGGCGTATTGTAGATTGATTTTATTGAGTACATATTTGGGACTCATGCTTTTGGGAGCATGGGTCCTTTTTTGGTGTTTATGTGGGGAGGTGGCTTTCATGGGGGCGGGGGGCTTTCATGGGGACGGAGAATCCAAAGCATCCGGGGCCGGCCGGTGTCTGTGTGGGGTGAGCGAAGCGTTGCGCTTGCCGGGAAGCTAACCTGCTCCCAGTCACTAAATTCGTCGGCAATGGCCTCCTCATTAAGTGTCTGGGGCAGGTGGATCTCCCCGGCGCTCCACTAGACATCGCTCACCCCACACAGACACCGGCCGGCCCCGGATGCTTTGGATTCCCCTGGGGATGATAGGGCGGGAGGAGGAGAAAAGAAAAAAGAAAAGAAAAAAGAAAGGATAAAAGAGAAAGGATATAATAAAAGATATAAAATAGGGGGTTTTAATGTGGAGTAAAATGGTGTATATTTTGAGTATGGGAGGGGAATGGAAAATGGGAATATCTTTTTTGAGGGTTTTGGAATATAATGGGGTTGTGGGGTAAAACTGATAATAAAGAGAGAAAGAAGGTATAAGAGTTGAAAACATTGGAGCTTAGAAAGAATTTTTATTGGACTGGGATTGTGGATTCAAATTTGCGGGTGTTTGATATTATAATGTATACAGAGTTTGGCACTACATATAACTCTTATGTGCTGAAAGCCGGGGATAAGACGGTTTTGTTTGAGACTGCTAAGGTGAAATTCTGGGATGAGTATTTGGAGAAGGTGCAGGAGATAACGGCAGTTGATGAGATTGATTATCTTGTTGTGAGTCATACGGAACCGGACCATGCGGGAAGTATTGAGAATCTGCTGAAGCTGAATCCGGGGCTGAAGATCGTGGCTACGGGCTGTGCGCTTGGGTTCCTGAAAGAGATCGTAAATGGTGATTTTACCGGGATTGCGGTGAAGGATAATGAGACCATGAAGATTGGGGACAAGACTCTGCGGTTCCTTGTGGTGCCGAATCTGCATTGGCCGGATACCATGTATACTTATATTGAGGAAGAACAGATTTTGGTGACTTGTGATTCTTTTGGGTCCCATTATGGATTTTCGGATGTGCTGGCAAGCAGGGTGACAGACAGGGAAGGATATATGCGGGCGACAAAGTATTATTTTGACTGTATTTTGGGTCCGTTTAAACCGTATATGCTGAAAGCACTGGCAAGGGTCAGGGAACTGGATGTGTCCATGATCTGTACCGGGCATGGGCCGGTGCTGGATGATAAGATTGAACAGATGTATGACATTTACGAGGAATGGTGTACAGTTGTGAATCCAAACAGCACGAAAACCGTGATCATCCCTTATGTAAGTGCTTACGGATATACGAAAATGCTGGCAGAGCGGATTGCGAAGGGCGTGGAGGACAGCGGGGATATTGCTGTGCGCAGTTATGATCTGGTGGAAGCAGAGCAGGAGAAGGTGTTGGAAGAGCTGGGATTTGCAGATGGTATCCTGTTCGGCACACCGACTATTTTGGGAGAGGCATTGAAGCCTGTCTGGGATCTGCTGATTTCCATGTATCCCGTGACCCATGGGAAGAAGCTGGCAAGTGCGTTCGGAAGTTATGGCTGGAGCGGTGAGGGCGTGCCTCATGTGATGGAGCGGCTGAAACAGCTTCGGATGAAGACGATGGACGGCTTTCGCGTGCGGTTTAAACCCAGTGAGGCGGACTTGATCGATGCCTATGACTTTGGCTATAATTTCGGCTGTACCCTTCAGAATAAGGAAAATGAGAGGAAGTCAGGCAGAAGCAGGCTGGTGAAGTGTTTGGTGTGCGGTGCTATTTTTGATTCCTCCATTGATATATGCCCGGTATGCGGAGTGGGAAAAGAGCATTTTGTACCTGTGGAGGAAGAGGAAAATCAGTTTAGCAGGGACACAAAGAATTTTTATCTTATTCTGGGAAATGGTGCCGCGGGTATCAGTGCTGCGGAGGCTATCAGGCAGAGGGATAAGACAGGGTCTATTACCATGATTTCCAATGAAATTTACAGTACCTATAACAGGCCTATGCTGACAAAATCTATTATGGCAGATTTAGATGCCGGTCAGATCGCTGTGCACGAGACTTCCTGGTATGAGGAGAACAGAGTATTCCAGATTTTGGGACGCCGGGTGGAGCGGATTGATACGGACAGCAGAGAGGTGGTTCTGGATGACGGCATGAAGCTGAAATATACGAAGCTTATCTATGCTCTTGGAGCAGAGTGTTTTGTGCCGCCTATGAAGGGCGTGGAGAAGAAGAATGTATTTGCGATCCGCAGGCTGGATGATACGAAGAAGATTGCGGATGTGCTTCCCCAGGTGAAAAATGTGGCAGTGATCGGCGGCGGTGTGCTTGGCCTGGAGGCTGCCTGGGAACTGAAGAAAGCAAAATGCCGTGTGACAGTGCTGGAGCTTGCCCCTGTGATCATGGGACGCCAGTTGGATGAACCGGCAGCCGAGCTTTTGAAGAAGATAAGTGAAGCGCAGGATATTGAAATCCGTACCGGCGTTAAGATCGCGGCTTTGGAGGGAGAAGATTTTGTCTCCGGAATCCGTATGGAGGACGGCGAGGTGCTCCCGGCTGATATGGTGGTGGTTTCCTGCGGCGTGAGGGCCAATACCGCAGTGGCAAAAGAGGCAGGTCTTGAGGTGGACCGCTCTGTTGTGGTCAATGCCAGGATGGAAACCAGCGCAGAAGATATATACGCGTGTGGTGACTGTGCCCAGTATCAGGGCATCAATTATGGTCTGTGGAGCCAGGCTGTGGAACAGGGCAAGACTGCAGGTGCCAATGCAGCAGGTGACAATCTGGAATATGAGACGGTATCTGCAGCACTGAACTTCCATGGAATGGGGACTGCGCTTTTCGCGGCAGGTGATAATGGTAAGAATCCGAATCTGATCTATAAAACAGTTGAGTTTAAGGATATGGGGAAAAAGCAGTATCAGAAATTCTATTTCCTGAATAACAGACTGTGCGGTGTGATTTTGATCGGAGATGTAAGCCGTCTGGCGGAGATGACGGAGGCTCTGGAAAGACATGCCACGTATCAGGAAGTGATGAAATAGTATTTGCGGGAAACCAGGCAGGGTGTGTAGCTCTGCCTGGTTTTTTACGGCTTTTAAGGGGTCTCTCTATAGGACAGCAAAATGTGAAGTGGCCAAGGTGACACGGATCTTCTGGCAGTTGTTTAGCAGCATATAACCAGGGAGAGAAAAGGAATTGGAATTTTAATACTTGAAAACACCGGAGAACTAATAATGACCAAAATTCATATTTGATGACTGTAAATATTGGTGAATCTTTTTTGGGCAGTAGTGCTATAATGAACTTGTAACAAAAGGAAATACTTAAAACAACCTCATACGAGGCATGCTAAGCGATCAGGTTTTTCGGAGGAAAAGATAAATGAATACTTTAAAAGCTGAAAAAAGAAACATGAACGTGAAAGCAAGGAGATTAAGAAGAGAAGGTTTTGTCACAGGAAACCTGTTCGGACGGGAACTGCAGGGATCCATTCCGCTAAAGATAGCCAAAAGAGATGTGGAGCAGCTCCTCAAGACGGAAAGAAAAGGCGGACAGGTTATGCTGGAAATAGATGGACAGACCTATGATGCGCTGATTAAAGAAATCGATTACAATGCTATGGCTCGGTGTGTAGAGGAGATTGATTTTCAGGCTTTGATCAGCAATGAAAAAGTACATTCTGTTGCTGAGGTTGTATTATTAAATCATGAAAATGTGATAGAAGGAGTTCTGCAGGAGATCTTAAAAGAAATTTCATATAAAGCGGTTCCGGCAGCATTGGTGGAAAAAGTAATCGTTGATGTGGGAAATATGCGTGCCGGTGATTCCCTCCGGGTAAAGGATCTGGAGATCAGCCAGAACAAGGATATTGAACTGATGACAGATCCGGAGGCCGTTGTTGTGAGCGTATCAGCAGTACATAATTCACTGCCGGATGATACAGAGGAAGAGGAAACACAGGAATAGTGTTTTAACATGGAACTTAAAAAATGCCATAAGCCCCTTGCCGCGTGTAACGGTAAGGGGCTTATGGCATTTTTCATGGACGGTTTATGATTTGTATAATGTGGTCGATCTGTTTCAGGAAAGCGTGGTGTTCGGCCGCTTTATATCCGGGTGTGTTTCTCCTGGAATATGCGCAGGCTTATGGGGGTTGTGAAAAAGTATGGCATGCATGTGCCGGCTCATAACCATGCTTTGCTATTCTGAAAGTTCAGATGTGCAGTGAGGGCACCGCACGGCATCAACTGCAATTTCACTTTTACAGAAAGGACATACCTTTGTTGCCGGGGCTGCCGGCTCTTCTTTTTTCTGCCCGAAAGAGAGAAGTTTATTGATTCCCTTCATAAGACAGAATAAAATCAATGCCATGATCAGAAAATTAATAACAGCAGATACAAAAGCTGAGGCAAATCCGGCAATATCCTGTGCATTATATTTTGCATGTCCGGTCAGAAAATTCAAAATGGGATTAATAAAATTGTCCGTCAGAGATGTCACGATCCCGGAAAAAGCGCCGCCGATTATGACGCCGACGGCCATGTCCATAACGTTGCCGCGGAGTGCAAATGACTTGAACTCCTCTATAAATTTTTTCATGGTGTACCTCCTGGTTTCTCTTTTGTATTTTTAATTAAGCATACCATATATTTCGATGATTTCCAAATTAAGATACTATTTCGTATGAAAACAGACCGCTGAAAATTAAAATTTAATAAATTAGCACTCGCCTTTTTAACAAAAGGCGTGGATTTTGTCTGGTCTCATAAAGCGTAAAAAACGGCTATTTATGAGCATTTTGGAGGTTTTATGGTTTTATCTGGTTCCATCAAAAATCGTCATTTTTTGAAAAATTGGTGTCAAAAGAAATGTAAAGGCGGGCAAAAATAAAGGAATGAAATGACAAGGAAATGCTGGAACAGTTGTCAAAAGAAAAGAAAGGGATCCTGAGGACATTAGATGTTCGTGCGTTAGGAATCTCCAAGCACATCATTTTGGAATTTATCAAAAGGTGCAGGTTGAAAAGATGGTACGCGGCATCTATCTGTCCCCGGTTTCCTGGGAGGATGGGATGTATATCCTGCAGTCCAGATGTCCTCATGTTGTTTTTTCCCACGAGTCTGCGCTATACCTTTTGGGGCTGACAGACCGGGAACCTATGCAGCATACGGTGACTGTGAAAAGCGGCTATAAAACGACAAATCTAAAGGAAGAGGGGGTGCTCGTCCACACCGTAAAAAAAGAAAGATATCCGATCGGCATCACAGAGATCGAGACGCCCATGGGCAACATGGTGCGTACTTATAACGCGGAGCGTTCGATCTGTGATATTCTGCGCAGACGCAGTCAGGTGGAGATCCAGGACAGGCAGACTGCCTTGAAAGAGTATGCCCGCAGCCGAAAGAAGGATATCCCTCTGCTCCTGGAGTACGCAGAGGAGTTCAAAGTAGATAAGATCTTAATGATATATCTGGAGATGTTATTATAATTGATCCACACATCAAAACAATTAAAAGCGCTGCTCCGTAACCGTTCCCGTGGGGACAGTACGAAAGCGCAGCTAATATCATCCGGGTTCCTATCGAGGACGGCGTCACGTTTGGGATCAAAAAGATAACAGAGATCATGGAAGAAAAGGAATATGGGGGCATCCGCCTGCATCTGGAAGCTGCCCTGGATACCATGAAGATCCCCTTAAAACTGGATGTTTTCACTGGTGATATCATCACACCGAAGGAGATCACGTATCAATACTGGCTGTGTTTGAGGAAAGGACCATCTCAGTCCTGGCCTATAACCTGGAGACTGTCCTGACTGAAAAGCTCGAGGCAGTGCTGAGAAGGGGGACTGCGAACACCAGGCTCAGGGATTTTTACGACCTGTTCCTTTTACAACAGGAGTATAGTGACAGCCGTATCCCTCCGGATCTGAGACAGGCTTTTAGAGAGACCTGCCGGCAGAGGGAGACAGGGGCAGAGAAGGGGAAGGATATCCTGAACAGGATCCGGGCAGACCCGGGCATGGAACGGCTGTGGGAGAAAAAGGCCTCACGCGCAGATCTGAACTTTTCTAAATGCTCCAGAGGATAAGGATAGTCCATCTCCCCTATGGCAAACAGTCCGCGGATGAGGCCCATAGCCTCCTTCACCCGGTCGGTCTCATACAGTGCGTTCAAAGCTTCATATACATCTTCCATGTCACATGTCTTCTGTCCCTTTCCATACAGGTGTTCCAGCAGCGGACCGGTATATTATGCCCCGGCAATGGCCGCAATACTGCTGTGTGCGGCATGGGATGCGGGACATGTTTCTTCCCTCTCCATGGGAACCCACTCCTTTCCTTGATATCGGATACCGAGTTTTTGTCCGGCTTCCACCGGAAGATCACAGAGAGAAGCGTACAGGAAAGGAAGGAGGCAGATATGCCGTAGAGTAAAGTGATCGCGGTCATCAACCAGAAGGGCGGCGTGGGGAAGACCACGACTACCCTGAACCTGGGCGCCGGTCTTGCCAGAGAGGGAAAGCGGGTGCTCTTGGTGGATGCGGACCCTCAGGGGGACCTGACCACATCCCTTGGCTGGCAGGACGGGGACCGCCTGGAGGCGACCTTTGGGACCCGGATAGGAAAGGCCATCGAGGATGTACCGGTACCGTCGGAGGAGGAGAAGCTGGAGAAGGTCGTGAACCTTCCCCTCTAAGTGATTTCCAATTTCCCCGGCCATCCTTTTAAGGTGCGGGACGATAAGGAAATGCAGGACCTGGCAGACAGTGTCAGGGACTTTGGCGTTCTCGTCCCTGCCCTGGTCCGGCCGAAGGGGGACGACTATGAGATGGTCGCAGGGCACCGCCGCAAGAGCGCAGTGGCGGCACATTTTCTGGATTCATTCCTCCGGGCTGAGGTTTTCCAATATTTTATCCGAATGTCCTTCATCCATATATACGGAATGCTCCGCCTTCATCACCTTCATGCGGACTACTGAAAAAAACATGAGCATAATCAAAAACAGAGAAAAAATCTTTTCCATAAGAATAAATGCAATCATTGCCTGTCTCCTATTATATATCACATGACATTGAAATTATCTGTTTCCAGTGCTGCAAAACCCACAAATAATATACCTGCAATACTTCTTTTTCTGCAAACCGCTCCCCAACATTCATAACAGATACTGCTACCATTACTTTTTCATCTTGCCCATGTATCCGTAAGTTTGCCGGAAGGATTGACTTCTCCGATTAAACACGATTAAAACATCAGCCAGAACGCCTCCCGTAATCTTACCAAGTTGTATTGATTTTCTGTAAAAAATATTCTATACTTAATGGAAAAAGTGCCATTAAACGCAGGAGGTAAACTATGCATTCCATAGAATATGAATTTGTGACTACAGATAATCCATTAGGGATATCCCAATGCAAGATATTATATGCTACCGTATATGGGCATCAAGGAGACACAAATTTGCACTGGCATCACGCAATAGAGCTTACCTATCTGATTTCCGGTTCTATTGACTATATTGTAGATGGTAAAAGAATGTTGGCACAGGCAGATGATATTATTTTCGTCAACTGCAATTCTATCCATCAAACTCTTAATGCCGAACCATCCAAGCCTATACATGCGGTCATGTTGATGATACCTGACTTTTATCTCAGCGACTTAGTTCCGGATATACAGAATCCTTTTTTTGTCATTCCTCCATATTCTGATGTACAATATATTATCCGTACTTATATGTTACAGATTTTTCATTATTTGGAGCATCCTGCTCCTTTCCAGAACCTTTTAATCCAAAAAGAATTAATATCTATTATTTATCAACTATATTCAAAATGTTACACAAATGCAGTAACTCTCCAGAATAATGAGTTGTCTAAAAAAGCAATGGAATATGTGCAGAGCCATTATGCCGAGAAAATTCCACTTGATAGCATTTCAAGATATGTTGGATTGCAAAAAAACTATTTCTGCAAATGTTTTATCCAACAGACCGGAATATCTTTCCATCAATATTTATGCACTTTCCGTTTAAATATAGCTCTTTCTCTTTTGTCAACTGGCACATATTCCATTACTGAATGTGCAGCGGAAGCCGGCTTTTCATCTGAAAAGATACTGTTCGACTGGTGCCGGAAAATATATTCCTGTACACCCAGACAATATCAGCAGCAATACAACCCATATAAATTATGAAACAGAATCTTCCGCGCTCTTCTTTCTTTGGTCAAGTTCCGCACGTACTTCGGAAAATTTTTTGTCCAAGTCATAAGGAATCATACAAATAACAGTGGCTAAAGTACTGAATATTGAAATCCCTGCGAACGCCAATTTGATTGCTGTAACTGTTGATGGATAGGAAGCCGCGATATCCGCCACCGTTCCGCCGGAATTTAATATGCCATCCAATACATTTGCGTCATATGTGCCCCAAACCAAAAGCGCTGATACCAACGCGGAGGCCGATGCGGAGGCTAACTTGCTGCAAAAACCAACAACTGCCGTCTGCGTCCCGCCAAGAAATTTGCCTGTTTGATATTCTGTGTAATCATATATATCTGGCAACATGGCAAACATAATACCATTGCGCAAACCATTTCCTATTCCGAATAGGCTGATAGAAAACAGTGTCAGTGAAGGCGATGTATTGAAAAACATTATTATAAAGGCCGCAAGACTGAAAATGCCTCCAATTATTATAAGTTTTGACTTACTGACTCCATGTGCATTTAGATATGAAGCAACTGCCATGATGGGAATCGGCAACACTGTTATGATGGACATTGCTACCGACATAAGGCTTGTACTGCCAATAATATAGGTAAAATAGTATTGGATAGCTGCCATCATGGAAAAATAGCCCGTAAAGAAAGAAAAGATAAAAATAAGCATCAATATATAATACTTGTTTTTAAATATATTGCCGATGTCTGCAAATACATTGCTATTTTTCTTTGTCGTCATTGTTGGAGGGTTTATTTCTTCAATATTGAATACGCAAATTACCATTAGGGTTACAACAATAATCCCCAATACCGTATTGGTCATTCTATAGCCTTTTGCCAATGCGCTGCCAGCCACGTCGTTTCCGCCTGAAAAGAACTGAACCATAGGGAGAACAAAAACAGAAGATACTAAAGAGCCAAGGCTGGCTAAAATCTGCTTTGTAGTCATGATATTGGTCCGTTCAACCGGCTTATCGGAAAGAGAACTTACAATAGGCACCATAGGGATATTTACCAAGGTATAACCCAAAGAGAAAATAATGTATGTCACATATGCCCATACCATTTTCGGCGTACTGTCCCATCCTGTCGGTACGGAAAATAATAACACCATTCCTATCGCCAACATCGGCGCGCCGAAGAGCATCCACGGACGATAACGCCCCATTTTTGTATCCGTACGGTCTACCCACGCACCTACCAGATAGTCTGTAATGGCATCAATAAATTTCGTAACTACAAACATAAATCCTACTTTTTTAGCATCCAATCCTGCACAGTTCGTATAGTAAAACAAAAGATATGTATTTGTCAGGAGAAATGCCAGGTTGCAGGCAAAATCACTGATTCCAAAGCCAATCCTCTGCCTCCATTTAAAAAAACTGGTCTGATAATATGTTCTTTCATGTTTTAGTTTCATCATTGTTGTATCTCCCCTGTATTATTATGAATGTCTTACGTTTCCACTGTTAAGCCCTTGTTGTGCTTTCGATAACGGAAGCCAATCAACAAATTTTTTAAGTTGCATATCCCAAAAATCCCATTCATGTCCTCCTGGCCCTTCCTCATATGTAAAGTCCACTCCTTCTTCTGTTAAAAATTTGCGGTATTCCTGATTCCTTTCATAAAGGAAATCATCCGTTCCTATTGCCATATAAATACGAGGGATTTCCTTTTTTTGTTCTTTTAAAGCCCTGATTAAATAGCAATAATCTTTATCACTATTTAATAATGTTTCCTTTTTGCCAAATACTCTGTCGTAAAAACTCGGCTGCCATCCTATTCCTTTAATCAAATCCGTCTCTTCAATTATGTCCTTCAGTACGAGTCCTGCGGAAAAGGTGCCTATATAACCAAATGTATCCGCATACTTTAGTCCGTTAATCAAAGCCCCATACCCTCCCATGGAAAGGCCTGCTATGAAAGTATCTTCTTTCTTCTCTGACAACGGAAACATCTTTCTGGTAAATTCCACAAGTTCTTTTCCAACATATTCTCCGTAATATTCTTCTGTGTCTTCCTTATCAATATAGAATTGATTGTCTCCAGATGGCATAATAACAGCTAAATTTTTTTCCTCCGCCCACCGCCGAATCCGTGTTCCGCTCACATAATCCGTATGGTTCCCATATCCGCCATGAAGCAGATACAATGTTTGAAATGGTACTTTTACCGAAATCTCAGCCCCAGGTAAGGGCAACTTATCTAACGGTAAGATTGCAATGAATGTTACTGTTCTTAACAGACACTTAGAAATAAAGTTTACTTGAATTAAAGCCATGATTTTTTCTCCTTTCTTAGCCCTAAATTATTTTATAAATAAATAATAATGCTACTTATTAAAAAATTCTTTCCTAATATTATCTTTCAGCTAACAAAAATTAAGGCATGTTAATGGTATAAATAACAAGATTCTCAAAATACCTTACAATATTCCAATAATATTTCAGATTTAAGCTACTCCGTCACGCCCTCACTTTTTGCCATCTGTTCCACAAGCGTGTCCACCATCTCATTGCTTTACCCGTCAATCTCTGCAAGGTGCTTCCATAAAGTTATTCCGTATTTACCAATATGATATTCAGCCGTTTCTGAAAGTGCAAGATTCGGGATCAGGTAATCGCCTTCCCAATGGTAAATAATTTCCATATACAACCGCCTTTCTTTGTGCTAAACTGCTTACTGATAAGAATAAAAGAGTTATCATCCACCTTCTTTATCACAACATCTGCAGTTATTCATTCACCACAAATGAGCCAGCCACATATGTTGTATTTTTGCAGATGCTCATTTCCGCTAAATACTGCGTATGCCGGAAATGTTTACATCTACAGTTCTTCCTTTATCGCTCATGATTGTCTCCTTTTAGCTTTGTCAGCTTCCTAGGACATATCTCCGGTTTCACGGGCAGCTTACAGTCCGCACATTTGCTGTAATGTCCGTTACAGTCCACTTTCATTTTTTGTCCATGTTGTAAGCCTCCCGGATGCATCGGACTCCAATTCTCTGAAATATAAAACCGTGAAGCCCTTGATTTTAAAGGGCTTTCAAAAATGTAGAAAAAAATTAGCACTCACCTATTGACAGTGCTAATAAACAGTGTTATATTAGCACTAGAACAAATAACAAAGAACTCAAATCTCGAAATGGAGGGATTTTATGAACATCAGCAAATTTACACAGAAATCACTTCAGGCAGTTCAGGACTTGGAAAAGACAGCTTATGAGTTCGGCAATCAGGAGGTCGAACAGGAGCATTTACTATACAATCTTTTACATCAGGAGGACAGCTTGATCCTGAAACTGATTGAAAAAATGGAAATTCAGAAAGAACACTTTCTGAACAATGTGGAGCGGGCACTGAATGCCCGGACCAAAGTATCCGGCGGTCAGCCGTATATCGGGCAGTATCTGAACAAAGCCCTGGTGAGCGCTGAGGATGAGGCAAAGGCCATGGGAGATGAATACGTCTCTGTGGAGCATCTGTTTCTGGCACTGGTCAACAACCCCAGCCCGTCCATGAAAAAAATCTGGCAGGAGTATGGGATTACAAAAGAACGTTTCCTGCAGGCGCTGAGCACTGTACGGGGCAACCAGCGGGTGACTACCGACAATCCGGAGGCCACGTATGACACACTGAACAAATACGGCCAGGACCTGGTGGAAAAAGCCAGGGAGCAGAAGCTTGACCCGGTGATCGGCAGGGATGCGGAGATTCGTAATGTCATTCGGATCCTGTCCAGGAAAACAAAAAATAACCCTGTATTGATCGGTGAACCCGGCGTAGGTAAAACTGCCGCTGTGGAGGGCCTGGCGCAGCGAATCGTTCAGGGGGATGTGCCGGAAGGGTTAAAAGATAAGAAGATTTTCGCACTGGATATGGGCGCGCTGGTAGCAGGCGCCAAGTACAGAGGTGAATTTGAGGAGCGTCTGAAAGCCGTACTGGAGGAAGTCAGAAAAAGTGAGGGACAGATCATACTGTTCATCGACGAGCTTCATCTGATCGTAGGTGCAGGCAAGACAGAGGGCGCCATGGATGCAGGCAATATGCTGAAACCCATGCTGGCCAGAGGTGAACTGCACTGTATCGGTGCCACCACTCTGGATGAGTACCGTCAGTATATTGAAAAAGACGCGGCACTTGAACGCCGGTTCCAGCCCGTTATGGTGGATGAGCCGACAGTTGAGGATACCATCTCTATTCTGAGAGGTCTGAAAGAGCGGTATGAAGTCTTCCATGGCGTCAAGATCACAGACGGTGCCCTGGTAGCGGCAGCTACCTTATCGAACCGTTATATTTCCGACAGGTTCCTGCCGGATAAGGCCATTGACCTGGTGGATGAGGCATGTGCGCTTATTAAGACAGAGCTGGATTCCATGCCGACAGAACTGGATGACCTGCGCAGAAGGATCATGCAGATGGAGATTGAGGAGGCGGCTCTGAAAAAAGAAAACGACCGTCTCAGTCAGGACCGTCTGGTGGATCTGCAGAAAGATATGGCAGAGCTGCGCGACGAATTTAACGGTAAGAAAGCCCAGTGGGACAATGAAAAAGCGTCCGTGGAAAAGCTTTCCAAACTGCGTGAGCAGATAGAAGATATGAATAAACAGATTCAGGTGGCTCAGAGAAATTATGACCTGAATGAAGCGGCAAGGCTGCAGTACGGCGAACTTCCGAAACTTCAGAAACAATTAGAGGTGGAAGAGGAAAAAGTAAAGAGTCAGGATCTATCCCTGGTACACGAGAGTGTCACAGATGAGGAAATCGCCAGAATCATCTCCCGCTGGACAGGAATCCCTGTTGCCAAGCTGACAGAAGGGGAAAAGACAAAGATCCTGGGCCTGGAGGATGAACTGCACAAGCGTGTCATCGGTCAGGATGAGGGTGTCCAGAAAGTAACAGATGCCATTATCCGCTCCAAAGCCGGCATCAAGGACCCCACAAAACCAATCGGTTCCTTCCTTTTCCTGGGACCAACCGGTGTCGGTAAGACAGAGCTTGCCAAGACACTGGCAGCTACCCTGTTTGATGACGAGCAGAATATGGTGCGTATTGATATGAGTGAGTACATGGAGAAATATTCCGTGTCACGTCTGATCGGAGCGCCTCCGGGATATGTGGGATACGAGGAGGGCGGACAGCTCACAGAGGCTGTCAGAAGGAAACCTTACTCCGTAGTTCTGTTTGATGAAATTGAAAAGGCACACCCGGATGTCTTCAACGTCCTGCTTCAGGTGCTGGATGACGGCCGTATCACAGATTCCCAGGGACGTACCGTTGACTTTAAAAATACCATCCTGATCATGACATCCAATCTGGGCTCCACCTATCTGCTGGACGGCATTGAGCCAAACGGGGAGATCAGCCAGGAAGCCAGAGATATGGTTGACAGGGATCTGCGGGCACATTTCCGTCCGGAATTCCTAAACCGTCTGGATGAGATCATCATGTTTAAGCCGCTTACCAAGGAGAACATCGGCGGTATTGTGGACCTGCTTGTGGAGGATCTGAACCGCAGGCTGAAAGACCAGGAGCTGTCTTTACGCTTGACAGATGCCGCAAAAGATTATATTATTGAGGGCGGATACGACCCCATCTATGGTGCGCGTCCTCTGAAACGTTACCTGCAGAAATACGTGGAGACACTGACTGCAAAACTCATTCTCTCCGGCAATGTGGGAACAGAGGACACCATTGTCATTGATGTGGAAAATGGTGAACTTACAGCCCGCAGGGCATAAGAGGTGAGAGAGATTATGATACCAAAAGATCCGGTGATGCTTTTAAGCTTTGCAAACATGAAGTTGAGAGATTTCTATTCCTCTCTGGATGACATGTGCGAAGATCTGCAGCTTGACAGAAAAGAACTGGAGAAAAAGCTGGGCGCTATTGATTACGCCTATGATGAAAATGTAAATCAGTTTATTTAGCAATATGTAACGATTCAGCCAGCTGAATCGTTACGGGTATTCGCCCATTAAAAATCGCTTCGCGATGGGGCGAATACCTGCCGCCACTAC
Source organism: Blautia sp. JLR.GB0024 (assembly GCF_037000545.1). Taxonomy (NCBI): domain Bacteria; kingdom Bacillati; phylum Bacillota; class Clostridia; order Lachnospirales; family Lachnospiraceae; genus Blautia; species Blautia sp. JLR.GB0024. The sequence continues at coordinate 148,266 of NZ_JBANBF010000012.1, forward strand.
TCTTTTGCACGGTCAGCGCAGTAAATGCGCAGACCTGACTGAACAGTTACAGCAATATAAGCTATGCCGCACTCCGTGAAATTACGGGTGTGGACTGAAACAGGAAAAAGCCTGTATACCATGTGACACAAATGGGGTATACAGGCTTTTTTATGTCCTCGGACGCGCGGAGGAGTCAAATGAGTGATATTTTTAAGTCAGACCAGTTATAGAAAAGAAACAGGGAAAAGAATAAGATAGACGTATCAAAGGAACAGAAATGAAGGAGGAAATCACATGAAGAAAAAGATAGCAGCTGCCATACTCACAGCAGCCATGGTATTGTCACTGGCAGCCTGCGGCGGAAGCGGCAGTGAGGGCAAGGAGACAGCATCAGGGGAAGGCGGAAAGGAACCTTATACCGTGACCATGGTACTGCAGGGAAGCCAGCCCGCCGACGAAGAGCGGATCGAGGAAAAGATCAATGAGATTCTGGAAAAGGAAGTGAATGCCAATCTGGACATCGTGGTGCTTCCCTGGGCCAGCGCCGCGCAGCAGCTCCAGCTCATGCTGGCAGGAGATGAAAAAATCGACTGCTTTTATACAAATGCCACAAATGCTATCCAGTACATGCACAGCGGACAGATCATGGATATGTCAGAACTGGTGGACAAATACGGTAAGAACCTGAAGGAAATTTACGGCGAAGATGTACTGAACAGCAATACAGTGGATGGTTTTCTGTACGGCGTACCAAACCAGATCGAAAGAGGAAGTATCCCTGCTGTCTTCATGAGAAAAGACCTGGTGGAGAAGTACGGTATAGATACATCTGCCATCAAAGAACCAAAAGATATGGAATCTGTTTTTGAGACAGTCAAAGCAGGGGAGCCGGACATGACCATGCTGTTTTCCATCAATGAGGGGGATACGCCGCTGACAAGGCTGTTCGGAGGGGATCCCTTGTCAGATGCCAATTTCCTGGGCGTACTCATGGATCAGGAAAATGACACCACCATCACCAATTTCTTCGCCAGTGATTGGTATAAGGATACCACCACGATGCTCTATGACTGGTATCAGAAGGGATATATCAGCAAGGACGCCGGAACAGATACAGAAAACTGGCGTACCGTCTGCAAGGCAGGCAATCTGTTTTCTCTGTTTTTTGCCTATCATCCGGGAACTCCTGTGGAATTCAAAAGTTCAACCGGATATGATTTTGAGATCGTTCCGTTCAGGGACTATCCGATCAAAAACTGCCAGACCTACAACGGTATTATCTATTCTATTGCACAGAACTCAGAGAATCCGGAAAAGACCATGGAAACTCTGGATTACATCTATGGAAGCCCTGAGATCATGAATCTGCTGAACTGGGGTGAGGAAGGTGTGGATTATGTCATAGAGGATGAGGAGAACGGCATCATCAACTACCCGGAGGGCGTCACCGCCGACAATGTGGGATACAGCCTGAATCTGGGCTGGGAGCTGCCGAACCAGTTCATCGCACATAAGTGGACAGGTTCTGACCCGCAGCTTTGGGAGAAGATGGAGGAATTCAACGATTCCGCAAAAGAGTCAAAGGCAGTCGGCTTCTGCTTTGACAACACCCAGTATGAGAGTCAGGTAGCGGCGCTGGCCAATGTTGTAAAACAGTATACCGGTTCACTGAACAGCGGTTCTGCTGACCCTGAAACGTATCTGCCGGAGTTTTTGGATGCTCTTCAGGCAGCCGGAATTGACGAGATCATCCAGGCAAAACAGGAACAGTTTGACAAATGGCTGGAAGAGAATAAATAGTTACTGTTTATTCTCTGCCCGTCAACAATAAATAGACAGGATCATTTTTGACAGCAGGCTGTCGCTCTAGGAAACAGAAAAAGCTCTTAGCGCGGCAGCCTTTTTGCCGGAAAGAAACCATTCATAAGACAGAGGAGGAGAAATATGAAGAAAAAATCCAGGCTCAGTGTCTACAAACAACACTGGCCCCTATACCTGATGATGCTGCCGGGACTTTTGTACCTGCTGATCAACAACTATATTCCCATGGGTGGAATTGTGATTGCCTTTAAAAAGCTGAATTTTGCAAAAGGCATATTTGCAAGTCCCTGGTGCGGACTGGATAACTTCAAGTTTTTATTCCAGTCAAAGGATGCCTGGATCATTACCAGAAATACACTGCTTTATAATGTGGCCTTCATTGCCGTAAATATGATAGTAGGTATTGCGGTAGCCATATTGATCTGTGAAGTGCGGAACAATAAAATGAAAAAGCTCTACCAGAGCGCCATTTTGCTGCCTTTCCTCATGTCCATGGTAATACTGAGCTACATTGTTTATGCACTGCTCAGTTCCGAGAACGGCTTGATAAACAACACCATTTTAAGCGCCCTGGGAAAAGAACCGGTGCAGTGGTATCAGCAGCCTAAATACTGGCCGTTTATCCTGGTATTTGCTAACTGCTGGAAGGGCGTTGGGTACGGATGCCTGATCTATATTGCCTCTATTATCGGCATTGACCCGTCCTACTATGAGGCAGCCAGCCTGGACGGTGCAACAAAATGGCAGCAGATCACAAAGATCACCCTGCCAAGTCTGGTACCCACCATTATCACTCTGCTTCTGTTAAATATCGGACGTATTTTCTATTCGGATTTCGGCCTGTTTTATCAGGTGCCTATGAATTCCGGGGTTCTCTTTCCGACGACCAATGTGATCGACACCTATGTGTACAGAGCGCTCATTGAGCGGGGAAATATCAGTATGTCATCCGCGGCAGGCGTGTACCAGTCCATTGTGGGATTTGCCATTGTTATGCTGAGCAATTGGGTCGTGAGAAAAGTAGATAAAGAACAGGCATTGTTTTAGGAGGAGAGAAATGAAAAATTCAGCAAAAGAAAAACGGTATCAGTTTTTCATCAATATAATTCTGATTCTTATGACATTGGTCATTATACTGCCTTTTGTACTGGTGTTCATTTCTTCCGTCACAGATGAAAATACACTGATTCGCAACGGCTACTCATTTTTTCCTGAGAAATTAAGTCTTTACGCTTACCAGTATATTATCAAGCAGGGAGAAAAAATACTGCGCGCGTATGGAATCACCATATTTGTGACGGTCGTGGGCACTATACTGAATATCAGTCTGTCAGCGCTGATGGCTTACCCGCTGACCATTAAGACCCTTCCCCACAGAAGGGCACTGACCTTTTTCGTATTTTTCACCATGCTTTTCAATGGCGGCCTGGTACCTACATATCTGATGTATGTGAATTACCTGCATATTAAAAATACGATTTTTGCGCTTCTTCTTCCCAACCTTCTTCTGAGCGCTAATAATGTTCTGATGATACGGAGTTATTTCATTACAAGCATACCGGATGCCCTGTTTGAAGCTGCCAAGATAGACGGGGCAGGGCATATGAAGATATTTACCAGTGTGGTGCTGCCTCTGGGCAAGCCGATTCTTGTGACCATGGGACTCTTTTCCGGACTTGCCTATTGGAACGACTGGACCAATGGTTTATACTATTTATCAGGAAACCAGGGACAGAAGCTGTTCGGCATACAGAACCTTCTGAACCAGATGATCACGGATATCCAATACCTGGCAAGCGGCAAAGTTGTGGGGAATATCGGCGCGGAGGTCGCCAAGCTTCCCACCACATCCATCCGAATGGCCATTGCGTTCATAGCCATGCTGCCGCTGTTTATTGTGTATCCATTCCTTCAAAAATATTTCTCGGAGGGAATCACTCTGGGGGCAGTGAAAGGATAAAAAACGCATGAGGAAAGTTCCGAAATACAGAAAACAAAAAAATATGGCCCAGCAGATGAAGGCCATCCTTATTATTCTCATGGTGGTGCTGGCTGTGTACGTGGGCGTCAGCGCCATGCTGCTTGAAAGAACCAGAAAGCAGGCCATACAGGAGATGGACGAAATGTCAAAGCTCTATACCGATGAATTGGACAACCGTTTCCTGCGGATCAGCCGGAGCCTGTTTTCCAATATTATGGAGAAGAATCAGGGGTATTCTGTATTGGGGGACTATATTGAGACCATGGAGCATTCCGGAGACCCCGTAAAAATAAATAATGCAGTCAGTAACTTGCGGAGAATCTGTCTCTCCTATGCGTGGGAGTATGGCACAGAATACCACTTTTTCCTGTATTTGAAGAAAAATGATATGTTTACCATGCTCACCATGACAGGGGTGGGGTATGATATTGATAAAGACCTGGAAGACGCAGTGAGAAACCAGCTGGGACTCATTGCAGACACTTCCTACTCGGTCAAGAAAAAGTGGAACCAAATGGACTGCGGCGAGGAAAACTATATCTGTAAAATAGCCCAGAACCAGGATGTTTACATGGGCTGTTTTGTGAATGTAAAAAGTATTCTGGAGCCTTTCACTGACACCATCGTAGGCGATGACGGATATGTACGCCTGGTGGATGCCAGGAACCGGGTGGCGGGTCAGATCACCAGCAAAGGCATAGAACAGGAGCTTGATTTCCGGGAGGCAAACAGCGGATACTCACTCAGCAAAAATCTGAAACAGGCACCCTTTACCATTCAGATGAAGATATCAGGGGACAAGATACTGGGCGTCATGATGAGCAGTCTGGGATTCCTTTTAGTCCTGGCAGCAGCACTGGTCCTGGCCGGAGCCGCGATCCTTTTATACCTGAAAAAGTATCTGCTGGAGCCGGTGAGGGAATTTACGGATAATCTGACAAAATACGATGATGATGATTATACCTTCCACATCACGGAAAACAACCTGATGGAGCTGGAGCAGATTGACGGCAAGTTTAAAAGAATGATACATCAGATCCGACGCCTGAAGATCACCCTGTATGAGCAGGAATTAGAGAAGCAGAAGATAGAGATGGATTATCTGAAGCTGCAGATACGCCCTCATTTTTATCTGAACTGTCTGAATTTTATATACAGCATGATTGATTTCAAGCAGTACGGCAATGCGCAGAAGATGACAAAGACTACCTCAGATTATCTCCAGTATGTATTTCGCAGCACCAGTGGTCTGGTGCCTGTCAAGGCAGAGACAGCGCACTGCGAAGACTATCTGAAAATACTGCTTCTGCGCTATCCGGACAGCTTTGAATACTATATTGAGATCGATGAGGAGGTCGAAAACGGGGAGATATTTCCCTTCATGCTGCAGGTCTTTGTGGAGAACGCGGCGAAGCATGCACTGACACTGGAAGAGAAGATATTGATCTCAGTTACAGCATTTCCGGAGGACAGGGAAGATGGGAAATATATCAATCTGTATATCTCTGACACCGGAAAGGGATTTCCCAAGCATGTTTTGGAAAGGCTTAGGCAGGGGAAGGGAATCAGCGAGAACGGCAGTCATGTGGGGATTGAAAACTGCCTGAAGCGTTTTCATTACTACTACGGCGGACAGGGGGAGATCAATTTTGACAACAGTCCCCTGCAGGGTGCCATAGTGGATATCCATATCCCGTTCCGGGAGCATGGGAAGAAGGAGGCAGACAAAACCGTTCAGGGAGGTACTTATGAATCTGTTATTGGTGGACGATGAGGAATATGTGATAGAGAGTATCAAGAAAAATGTAGATTGGGAACTGCTGGATATAGGGCAGATTTATACGGCATCCTCCATGCAGCAGGCACAGACGGTCATGGGACTTATGCCTATCCATGTGATCGTGAGTGATATTGTCATGCCGAAAGGCAGCGGCTTTGATTTTATGGAATGGGTGCGCAAAGAAGCGTATGAGGTACAGGCTATATTTCTTACCAGCTATGCAGAGTTTGATTTTGCGCGCCGTGCCATTGCCCTGGACAGTGTGGATTATCTGCTGAAGCCCATAGACTTTGAAAAACTCACCGCTGCCATTCAGAAAGCGTCTGACAGGGTAAAGGCTGCGCTAAATTACGAGGCTTATCGTCAGGAGAGCAGAATCTGGGAGCAGAACAGGGAAATCCTTCTGAAAAACTTCTGGTCTGAACTGCTCACCGGCAGGATAAAACAATCCGCCATAGAGGAGGAAATCAGCAAAAGACATCTGGATCATAAACCGGAGGACAGATTTCTGGCTGTGCTCCTGCACCTGTCCGGCAGAGGGGGAAGAGAAAAAAGAGAGCACTGGGATGAAAACATCCTTTTATTTATCATAAAAAATATTCTGGGGGAATTGGCTGAGGAATATCAGGTGGCTGTGGAAACTGTCCTGCCCTGCCGGAAAGACAGCTATACGGTCATATGCCGGGGCACTGCAGGGAACCTGGAGCGGCTCAGTGAGGAAGGCGTATTTTCCTCCTTCCGGAATCTGCTGAGGGAGCGCATGCAGATGGATATCTGGTGCGGAGCCGGCAGCAGCACAGGGATCGGTGATCTGGCGGACTGCCTTGCCCAGCTGCAGGAGATGCGGGACAACAGTCTGACCGTGTGGGATAAAGTCCTGTATCTGTCCGATTTCCGACAGCCCTGCATTGCCTATCAGAATAAACAGCGCACGGTGTGGGAGACCCTTCTCGGCGAGCAGAAACCGGAAGCTCTGATCAACAGCATGCGGCAGTATCTCACAGAGCTTGCGGAGCGTGAACTGATCACGCGTGACATTTTGAAAAGCTTCCGCATGGACATTACACAGATAACGTATTCCTGGCTTGCCGCAAGGGAGATCAAGGCCCATCTGCTGTTTGCCGGAAGTGAGAACGAACAGTATTACCAGGAGGCCCTGGAGAGTGTGGATGGCGCCATGCAGTTTGCCTCCCATCTGGTGACTGCTGCCGTGGAATATACGAAATATATCAACAAAAGTGAATCTGTGGCAGACCAGCTAAAAGAATACATCGACACACATTACCAGCAGGACATCAGAAGGGAGACTCTGGCAGAGCTTGTGTATCTGAATGTAGATTATATGTCCAGAATCTTCAAAAAAGAGGCCGGTATTTCCATCAGTGCCTATCTGATGCAGAAACGGGT
>NZ_JBANBF010000013.1:0-151553 GCF_037000545.1 Blautia sp. JLR.GB0024
AAACAGGCCGCCGCATTGATTTCTCAATGCGGCGGCCTGTTTCATTTCATCTATTACTGAGCTAACTTAACCGGGTTAAGCTTAACGCTCGGTCCCATTGTGGAAGCGAGTGTTACACTCTTCAGGTACTGACCTTTCAGTGTGCTTGGCTTAGCCTTTGTGATAGCTCCCATGAGCGTCTGGAAGTTGTCCGCTAACTGCTCCTCTGTGAAAGAAGCTTTTCCGATTGGCACGTGAATGATGTTTGTTTTATCAAGACGATATTCAATCTTACCAGCTTTGATATCCTGAACAGCTTTTGTAACGTCCATTGTTACGGTTCCGGCTTTCGGGTTTGGCATTAAGCCTTTCGGTCCGAGTACACGACCCAGACGTCCAACAACACCCATCATGTCCGGTGTAGCAACAACAACGTCGAAATCTAACCATCCTTCGTTCTGGATCTTCGGAATCAGTTCCTCTGCTCCAACATAGTCTGCACCTGCAGCCTGAGCCTCGTCAGCTTTGGCATTCTTTGCAAATACTAATACACGAACAGTTTTACCGGTTCCGTGCGGCAGTACAACCGCACCACGAATCTGCTGGTCTGCATGACGTCCGTCACAACCTGTTCTGATATGAGCTTCGATTGTTTCGTCAAATTTAGCTACTGCTGTTTTTTTAACTAAAGCGATAGCTTCTTCTGTATCATATAAGTTTGCGCGATCAACTGCTTTTGCAGCCTCTACATATTTCTTTCCGCGTTTCATATTAAATAACCTCCTAGTGGTAATTGCGGGAATGTCCCTCCCACGTTCGTTTCAATAGTTCAAAAGGCAAGGCCTGGCCTTATTCCTCTACAGTGATTCCCATACTTCTTGCAGTACCTGCGATCATGCTCATTGCTGCTTCTAAGGAACCTGCATTTAAGTCCGGCATTTTCATCTCTGCAATTTCCTGAACTTTCGCTTTGGAAATTGTAGCAACTTTAGTTTTGTTCGGTACACCTGAACCGGATTTCAGGTTGCAGGCTTTCTTTAACAGAACTGCTGCCGGCGGAGTTTTGGTTATAAAGCTGAAACTTCTGTCCGCATATACTGTGATAACAACCGGGATGATCAGATCACCCTTGTCTGCTGTTCTCGCATTGAATTCCTTTGTAAACTGTACAATGTTTACACCGTGCTGACCCAGAGCAGGTCCAACCGGTGGTGCTGGTGTTGCCTTTCCAGCAGGAATCTGTAATTTAATATAGCCTGTTACTTTCTTTGCCATTTTCGGCACCTCCTAATTATGTGGTAATGTCGGGGATTTCCCTCCCACGAGCCATGTGACGTATGGCCCTTCATCTTCGTTACATTTTCTTAACTTCTGCGAAACTGATTTCAACTGGCGTTTCGCGGCCAAACAGCTCAACATTTATTGTTACAATCTGTTTTGCTTCATTGATGCTCTGGACAACGCCCACAGTATCTTTCCAAACACCGCCTGTAACAACAACACTGTCACCCTCTTCAAAGTCGATCTGGAGCGTTACGTTCTGGATACCCAGACGATCCATCTCTTCCTCTGTCAAAGGAACCGGTTTTGACCCCGGACCAACGAATCCTGTGACACCTCGTGTATTTCTGACAACATACCAGGTATCATCATTCATCACCATGTTAATAAGGACATAGCCCGGAAACATCTTCTTCTGCACCAGTTTTTTCTGGCCGTTTTTCATTTCCTCAACGTCCTCCATGGGAACACGGACTTCCAAAATCTGATCTTCCAGGTGTCTGTTTTCAATTGTCTTGTCAATGTTGGCTTTTACCTTGTTCTCATACCCTGAATAGGTATGCACAACATACCAATTTGTTTCTGACATAAAATCACCTTGTCCTTATTTGATTAATAGATTCAGAATCTGCAGGGCTCCGCTGTCAATCACGGCAATGAGCACTCCCAGAATGGCAGTGATCACCACAACCGCAACTGTCTGCTTTACCAGCGTCGGCCTGTCAGGCCAGATAATCTTCTTGAATTCAGCCTGAAGTCCTTTGGTCCAGTTCTTTTTAGGAGCTTTTACCTTCTTTTCTGCATCCATAGCTTCACCTCTCAAGCCAAATTATTTGGTTTCTTTGTGCATAGTGTGAGCCTTGCAGAACTTACAGTATTTTTTTGTCTCCATACGTTCCGGATGGTTCTTTTTTTCCTTTGTCATGTTGTAATTACGCTGTTTACATTCAGTACATGCCAATGTTATTTTTACGCGCACGACTTCTCCACCTCCATGTGTCTTTTATCTCCGGCAGATTCACGTCTCTGCCGCATGCAACGTTTCGGTTTCCTGCGACAAGATCCTATTTTCTGCCTGAAAATTAGGCACAAAAAAAAGACCTACTTCCACTGTCGCTTGTCCAGTTTAGCATAGAAATAGGTCTTTGTCAATTTATTTTTCTTTTGTTATCTCAACCCCCGGCCATTTTTTCGCCTTCATCATTCTTGATCTCCCAATGGATCAAAATCGTCAGGATTGCCCTCAGCACAATGATCCCCGCCACAATATAAATCTCGGACAGCTCCCTCACCACCACCGTGCGCAGGATCTCACTTCCCAGCTTGAACTCCAGCCCCATGGCAAGTCCTTTTGCAAGAAGCAGCTTTGTACCCGGGTCCCGCTTGACATAGTGGATTATCCCTCTGATCCCTGCAAATATAATAACTCCCACGCCGATATATTCAAATAACAGAATCGCCAGGTCCACGATTATACCCAGCACCTCTTCTAAAAACAGCATAGACTACCCTCTCTCGTCATTATGTAAACTATCTACATATGCCATCAACTCCCTCTCACTGGCAATATCGCCGTCAAAGGGATAGTTTTTTTCCACTTTCTCAAACAGCCGCTTCCATTTCTGTGCCGCTTCCCTGTCCTGATTCTGGATCAGATCATAGGCGTATTGGATACGCAGCACGGACGGCATTGAGGAGGAGCGCTTCAAAAACTCCTGAATCCCGGTCTTCTCATACTCTCTGCTCAGTTCTTCTCCGGGGCCATCCAGCATAAGTCTGCAGAATATCATCTCCGCCTCCAGCATGGACCTCTGGATTCCTATAAGACCGGATGCATGCTCCAGCAGCCTTTCCCCTATTTTCAGGGCTGCGGGGAAGTCCTGCCTGTCAATATTCCGGCCGGCGGCAAATACACCGGTTGCCACACACAGGGCATTATCCCACAGCGCTTCCGGTACAGGTTCAAACCACTCCTGTGGCATATCCTTCAAGCGTACTCCCAATGTAAACTGTTCATTTATCTTTAGCTGCAGCCACAGACAGCGCACTGCCTCTTTATCCTTCCCCAGATGGAGCGCATTGTATCCATCATTGTTTATCCCGCCAAGCCGCATGGGCACTGCATTCATCAGTGCAAGAAAGACACCGACAACAGCAAATGCCATAAACAGGATCTGCAGATACCCGTGTCCGTCTGCTGCAAAACAGATCATTAAGGATATGGCAGCAGACAGCAGATTAAAAAGGCTTCCGCCCAGATTGTACAGCAGATACGGCATACTTCCATTCACCAAGTCAGGCGGTGCCAGAAGGCACTGTCCCCCTGTACCCATAAGGGAATACCTGCCCCGCTTAATTCCGTCTCTTTTCTTAACCAGAATCACTTTTCCCACACGGAAGGAAGAAAACTTATATCCGCTCAGAAGCCCGCAGACCAGATGTCCCCCTTCATGTACGATCGTCTGCAGAAATGCTGCCGCATAAAGGCACAGGATTATCCACGCAAGACCTGCCAGAATTTCCGCAATCCTGACCTTTCCTCCATGCATTCTCTCCACAAACATCATGCCAAAGTACCCGCACGCTCCGCCGATCACGGCTCCCACGATCATCTGCGGCCACAGTCTCTGTCTTTTCTTTTTTATTCTGCCCATAATCTGCTCATTCATCCTCCCAAAACAGCCTGTACGGCAAATACGCCCGGCTATTGATCAATCTGCTGTCTCTTAATTTCTACAGTTACATATCATCTTACCCTGTATCCCGCCCACAGCTTCAGGTGCTACGGCTAAAATATCGGACTGCAGGGCAGCCGAACCACTCCACATTTCTTTTATTTGTGGTAAATGCGGGCAAATTCTCTTACCTGCCGCTCCAGTTCCTCAAGTCCGTCCTCCACACTGCATTCCGGGCTGTCATATTTATTCAGCAGAAAAAATATGGGGGCATAAAAATTAATTGCCATGGCCCTGGCATCCGCCTCTCGAAAGACTCCCTGACGTATCATTTCCTCAAACAAAACCGTCTGATAATGGATACTGTCCTCCATATAAATCTTCCTGTACACTGCCGCAATCTCCCTGTCCCTGTACTGCTCTATGGTGAGCATTCTGCGGAATCTGCCCGCAAAAGGGTCCTGCAGGTAAAACAGAAAGACCTTCCTGCTCAGCTCCACCAACTCCTCCACGCTTATGACGCCGTAGGCAAATGCTGCCGCCTCCACAGTGGTATCATCCGGAAGGCCAAACGTGTGGCTCATGGCCTCCATTCTTCTGGCCATCTCCTCCACAATGGTCTCAAAAATCTCCTTTTTGCTTTTAAAATGCTTATACAGGGAACTATCTTTGATTCCCACCGCATCCGCGATATTTTTTACACTGGTCCCCTGATACCCCCTGCTTGAAAAAAGTGTCAGGGCCTCCTCCACAATCCGCTCTTTAGTTGACATAACTTTGCTGTTTCCCTTCCAGATATTTTTTCACAGTTTCTTCCTGTTCAAACAATGCACAGCCCCCTGTATGTATACCGGTGAGGTTTCCATCCTCCCGCAGTCTGCGAAACAACGGAGAACGCATAGCTTCCTTAAGACTTACATCCTGCAGACTGGTGTCCGAATAGGGGGAGAAGGGACACGGTTCCGCCCCGCCCCGGGCATTGATATGGAAAAATCCCCGCCCTGCGGCAAGACACCCTCCGGATGCCCTCTCATCTCCCGGAAAAGAAATCAGAAGCATATCCCTCTGCGTCTCCCGCAGCGCATCCAGCCTGTCTGCCATATATACCCGATCCTCATCATCCGGTGCAAGACCTGCCGTATCTCTGTCCACAGGTACATATTCCACATAAATCACAGCTCTGCAGCCCAATAGGGAAAGTTTTTCAGAGAAAGTATCTGCAGTTACTTCCTCCATATTTTCTTTTGTCACCGTAACAGACACTCCATATAAGATATCCCGCGCCTTTAGCGCCTCCATGGTCTGCAGCAGACAGTCATAGATCCCGGCGCCTCTTCTGGCATCCGTCTTCTCTCTGTCCCCCTCAATGCTGAGAACCGGCAGAAGATTCCTGTTATCCGCAAATAGCTGCAGGCAGGCATCTCCCTCCGGGTCCGGCCCGCTTTTCCCGCTGTCCGGCAGAGTATTATTAATAATCATAGTACCATTGGTGAAAACAGGGAACAAGATATTTTTTCGCATTCCTGCTGCTTTCAGCACATCCGGCCTCATCAAAGGCTCCCCGCCTGCCAGCAGTATGAAGCCCACCCCCATATCCTCTGCCTGCGCAAAAATATCATCCCACTGTTCAGCGCGCATCCCATTATGCTCAGCCCCGCTGCTGCAGGCACGATTGGCCCATGCATAACAGCCTTTACAGCGGAGGTTGCACCGGCTGGTGATGCTGGCAATTAGAAACGGCGGGATATGCTCCCCATTTTTTTCAGCCTTCCTTCGTTTCCCCGCCGCCTGTCTGGCAGCCTGTGCATATTTCACCAGAAATACGGCGGATCTCGGATTTGTAAGAGACGCTTTCTTCATGCCTCTGATAATATTTTCCACTCCGCGGTTAAGATATTGTTCCAACTGTAATTTTTCCATACACTTCCCTCTCCCTTTCTCTGCATAGACTCTCTGCTCCTCAGGCTAGCAATCACTAGCTCTTTATCTCATTGTAGCTAGTATTCACTAGCTTGTCAAGCAAAATAAATCATGACTTCTTTGGAAATGAATGTTAAAATATAAGAATCACAGTAAATGGCACCCGCATCCGCACGCATATGAAATGAGGAAACCTCTTTGAAAAATATACTGGAATTAAACCATGTAAAAAAAGAATACTCCGCCGACGGCCTGAAGACCCTGGCCGTGGACGATGTCAGTTTTTCTGTACCTGAGGGAAGTTTTATAGGAGTTATGGGGGCCTCCGGCTCCGGAAAATCCACACTGCTGAACCTTATCTCCACCATTGACCGGACCACCTCCGGCCGGATCATACTTGACGGTACAGACCTCTCCCAGATACACCCAAACCAAATGGCACAGTTCCGCAGAGAGCATCTGGGATTCATTTTCCAGGATTATAACCTGCTGGACACTCTGACCCTGCGGGAAAATATAGCGCTTGCCCTCACAATAAAAGAACTTCCCCGGGCAGAGATCACCAAAATCACATTGGAGACTGCAGCCAGACTGGAAATAGAAGATATCCTGGACAAGTTCCCCTGCCAGGTATCCGGCGGACAGCGGCAGAGATGCGCCTGTGCAAGGGCAGTCGCTGCCAGTCCCCGGCTCATACTGGCTGATGAGCCTACCGGTGCCCTGGATTCCCACTCTGCCAGAAACCTGATGGAGACCCTGGTGATGCTTAACAGGGAGTTTGACGCGACAATCCTTATGGTCACCCATGACGCCTTCTCAGCCAGCTACTGCAAGACGATTCTGTTTATGAAGGATGGGAAGATTGTCCATTCCCTGGCACACCAAAAACAGGACCAATGGGGTTATTTTATGGAAATATTAAATACCACTGCAAAAGTAATGGGGGATTCCGGATATGTATCTTAGACTTGCTCTCCGAAACGCCAGGCGTTCCGGCCATGATTATCTGATCTATATGACTACGCTTACTATTTTGATCGGGGTCATGATGTTGTCCAACCTCACTGCCGCTGCGGGAAAAATGGAGGCAGGCTTTGAGACGAGTTCTCTGCCGCTCATCATAACAGTCATTATCCTTCTTCTGCTGAATTACATGAATCGCTTTATTCTGAACCAGAGAGCACGGGAGTTTGCTGCCTATGCTCTGATGGGAATGGAAAAAAACAGATTGTCCTGGATGTACTTTACAGAATTTTTGTTTCTCGGACTGTTCTGTTTTATATTGGGACTTGCTGTGGGAATACTGTTATACTATGGGCTTTCCCTCCCCTTTTCCCGTTTCCTTGACAGATCACAGATAAACCTTATCCTGATTTTGCAGGCTGCTGCACAGACCGGTCTTTACTTTATGGCCATACAGGTTCTGTCCCTCCTGAACTGCCGGAGGATTATCAGCCGTCTGGAGATCATCCAGCTTATGACCGTTCAAAAGAAGAACCGGCAGGCCGCTGTCACCCGTTTCAGCAGAATATGGCCGGCAGCTTCGCTTATCAGCTTTCTTCTTTTCTGCTCTCTCGTGTCTGCCATTGCCTTTCTTCCGGGAAATGAAGGTATGGCGTTCGTTTCCTGCATCGCTCCGGTTATGCTGTTTTTCGTCTTTTCTTTTTATAAGGCGTCCTATATAAACGGCAATAAATACCGACAGCAGAAAAATGAACACTTGTACCACAAAAACCGGCTTTACACCGCAGCCCTGCTGCTTTCAGACAGCAGATCCGATATCCTTATAAACAGTGTCCTCTGCACCTGTCTGCTTTTCTCCTTTTCCTCTTTTCTATGCGGATGGGTCATGCTGCAGGCCAAGGATGCAGTTATGGATGCAGTCTCACAGAGATGGATGGGATTTCTTCAGATCTGCATGTGCTCTGCTTTTATTGTCATCTATTTTTCCGTTCTGTCTGTGCAGCAGATCGTAAGCATCCGCAAAGAGGCTCATGGGCTGCAGGTTCTGCAGTATCTGGGAAAAAACCGGCTCCAGGTGACAAGACTTATGGCCCTGCAGATCTGTCTGAAATTTTCCATCCCGCTCATTCCCTGGGCCATTCTGATGCTGCCTGCCGTTCTGCTGTCTGACCATAAATTAACCCTCGCTTTGAGGACACCGCATCTGGTGCTTCAGGGGGCTGTGGGGTTTCTGATCTGCTTTACCCTGCTTTATCTCCTGTATTTTTATCTGGTTTACCATACAAATATAAAGAATATTTCTTAGGAACAACATTAGAAATCCCGGGGTTCGCCGGCAGGAATACGGAACAGGCTGCTCCGTATCCATGCCCGGCAAAGCTCCGGGATACTGTTTTATTGATTGATAAATGCAGCGATGGTCTCTGTCACATCATCGGGGACATGTTTTGTTCCCTGATAGCTGGCAGGGCCGTCGTCATATCTGCCTTCTGTAAATAGATGGGTAAGTCCCGGGAAGGACACAAACTTCCAGTTATCACTGCCCTCATAATTTTCTTTCCATATCTGAAAATCATCCATGGTCACCTGATAGTCTTCCTCACCCTGCAGGACAAGCACAGGAACGGTTATGTCTGCCGCTTCCTTTACGGCATCATAGTCCAGGAGACTCTTAATATAAGTCTGGGTCTGGCCCATGATCCTCTCATCCTCGGGCAGAGAATCTATATTCCTCATCTGTTCCACTGCTGCAAGCCCCTGTTCAAAAGCTGCCTTCTCCTGCTCGGTCGGCTCAGAGTTCAGGCTTTGAAGAAACTCATACTGCCTTTCCAGGGTATCCGCAAACCCTCTTGCCGGTCCGGCCATCATGATACAGCCGTCCGGCTGGCTTTCCTTTGCGATTGCCCCCATCATCTGGGCGCCCTGGCTGTGGCCAACCACATATACCTTTGAAACGCCTTCCTGTTCACGCAGCATCTTAACTGCCGCTGCAGCGTCATTTACCGTCTCATCGTATACGGTAAAATCTTTATCTTCCGCTAATTCCTTTCCATACACATAAGAAATCTTATCATAACGGTATGAGGCGATTCCTCTCTCGGCAAGTCCCCATGCCAAATCCTGAAATGGCTTGATCTGCCCAAGTGCCTCATTCCTGTCGCCGCTGCCTGAGCCGTGTACGAATACCACAGCGGGATATTCTTTCAGATTTTTAGGTGCCGCAAATGTTCCGGGCAGCGTGCGTCCTCCCGCTATACTCAGATCTATATCTGTCTCCGTCACATTTTCCGGTATGGATACCGCTTCTTTCTGTTCCTGATACGCACCTGTATGGACGCCTCCTATCCTGCCGTCCAGCACGGATATTACCATATTCAGCGGCTGTACGGTAAAATTGCAGGGAACCTGAATTGTATTATAACCGGCCTGCGGTTCCGACTCCCATGCAGGCTGAACCTCTTTCAGTTCGCCCACTGCATCCAGGGTACTCTGAAAAGCAGAAAGAATCTGACCACTATCCACAGCAGCTTTCATCTGATCCGTGTATTCATAATTGCCCTTGATATTCTCTTCACTGCCTGCAATTAAATCCTTCACAAATGCCTCGGCAGTCTCCAAAAGCTTCTGATCATCCGTCCGGGCATCTGCTTTATCCTGACTCTCTGCAGCCCCTTCTTTCTCATCCCCGGAACTGTTCCCGCCGGATGCTCCGTCCTCTTTTTCTGCAGTACTGTCTTCCTTCTGTGTATTCTCTTCCTTTTCCTCTGTGCCTTTGTCTTTCTCATTGCCCTTGCCGGAACAGCCTGCAAGCGCCGCCATAAGAGCAATACCCAGAATGGTTATGATCATTTTCTTTTTCATAGCGAAACCTCCTTACCACTGTCTGTTATTTTCTTTGTTGGCTTCACTATATCACACGGTCCCAAAATCACAACTGCCTTAACACAAGGTACAGAAAACAGAGAATAACGTAAGCTGCTGTAATCCGTGCCGGCAGAGGCTCACATTTTCTGTACCCTCTGTTCACTAAATTATTGGCAGTTCTCCCTACAGATTTGCACCGTTATTCCTGATTACTTCTGCATACCAGTTTGCAGAATCCTTTAATATACGTTCCTGTGTCTCAAAATCCACGTAAACCATACCGAATCTGTCGGAATATCCCTTTGCCCACTCAAAGTTATCAATCACGGACCAGGCAAAATAAGCATCCACCCTCACTCCATCCTCTATGGCGCGCCCAAGTTCCCGCAGATATCTATGGTAAAAATCAATCCGGCCCGGATCATGGACCTTACCGTCCAGGGACACCACATCCGCACAGCAGCATCCGTTTTCTGTGATGACGATAGGCTTCCGGTAGCGCTCATACAAAAACCGCGGGCCCCAGTAAAGAGACTCCGGAACCACAGGCCATCCATTGCCTGTCCTGGGGTAGCCTACAGGGCGCTCCACAGTCTCCCATCCGCCCTTTTTATCACTTTTTACCCTGTATCCATTGTAAATATTCTGTCCGTAGAAATCCAGCGGCTGATGCATCAGTTCCAGGTCCTCCGGTTTAAATTCCGGCATATCCTTCTCAAAAAGTTTCAGCCCATCCTCCGGATATCTGCCCAGCATGACCGGGTCACTCCACCAGCTCACGGACCACATATAATCCGGTTTATCCTCCACCGCGAAATAAGCTCTCCGTGCAGCCTCAATATCCTCCAGGGTGTCCGACGCGGGGATCACCGGATTGGAGGTAGGCGCATATCCGATCTGCGCATCCGGCACCAGGCTTCTGATGGCCTGTACAGCCTTGCCATGTGCCATCATCACATGGTGGGCCATTTCCAGTACACTGCGGCGGGACATAATGTTGCCGGGAGCGTGTTCTCCGCTCACGTGCCCCAGACCGACAAAACACTGCGGTTCATTGAAGGTCATGAAGAATTTGACCCTGTCACCGAATGCCCTGGCCGCCACTGCCGCATACTCTGCAAACCAATTGACGATTTCCGGGTTCTGCCAGCCGCCCATCCGGTGCAGGGCAAAGGGCAGATCCCAGTGAAACAGTGTCAGGCAGGGTTTAATATTGTACTTTAAAAGCTCATCGATCAATGCGTTGTAGAAGTCTATCCCGCTCTGATTAACCTCTCCTCTTCCCTCCGGCAGGATCCTGGACCATGCAATCGAAAAACGGTATGCCTGGATTCCCATATCCGCCATCATCTTTACGTCCTCCTTGTAGCGGTGATAATGGTCACAGGCCACATCTCCGTTATGCATGGAGAAGACTTTGCCCGGAGTCCTGCAGAAATCATCCCATACCGTGTACCCCCTGCTGTCTTCAAATGCACCGCCCTCTATCTGGTAAGAAGCGGTTGCTGTACCCCATAAAAAACTCTCTGGAAATCCCATAAAATATCCTCCTGTATATGCTGTTATATACTTCCATTCTAAGTGAAAAACCCTCTGTTTACAACTGTCCGTAGAAAAAGAGTCCGGAAAACCGGACTCCTGCGCCAAAGCGTCGGCAGTATTTAACTTCCGTACCCGCTTGGTCTTTATGTTTATATTTCTATCCCTGCCCGTCCAAAACGCAGCTTTACATAGGAAAGACTTTCCAGATAAGCCTCGTCTCCATCCAGGTGTTCAATGATCAGCGGCATATCCGGGTCCGCCTTACGCGCAAGGCCGGCGTACTTCTCCAGATTCAAACCGCCTCTGCCGCAGGCAGTTTCCCTGAACTGAAGGGTAAACTCCTGTCCAAGCGCCACATCCTTCAAATGACAGCTCCTGATGTACGGCCCAAGCTTACGGAAACACTCCTCCATAAACTCTTCGTGATAAAAATACCGTTCAGGTGTTGTGATCCAGTTGAACACATCCATATGCACGGCAAACCGCTCTCTGTCCACATCGTGAATCAGCTTTAAGTATTCATCCGGACCCATAGGGTACATCCAGGGCATCGGCTCAATCGTATAATAGGTATTTTTCGGATCTGCCGCATCTATAATATCCCGGATGCTCTTCACCACCAGTTCCCAGGTATCCTTTGTCAGATTCTCCTTATAGGGACCGTCCCACCGCTCTCCTCTGGAACCGGAGACGTTTACACAGCATCTGGCGCCAATCTTATCTGCCAGCTTTAACTGTTCCACACATCTTGTAAATGCTGCCTCCCTGACCTTGTCATCCGGGGAAATGGGGTTGCACCAGGCTCCCACCTCCGCGATCATCAGTCCGTACTCTTTGGCAGCCTCCGTGTATTGTTCCAAAAGTGCCCGGTCACAGGTATAGTCCACAGGAAAATTCACAGAAGTACATCCCATCCGGTGCATTTTTTCAGCCCATTCCCATGGACTTTTATGCTCCAGAGGGCTGGATAATCCCAGTCTCATCCGCATTTCCTCCCGATTATCTGTCGCTCTCCAGCAGTTCTACGATACATTTCAGGTCTTTATAAGCGTTCATGTAAGTATATCTTCCGCTGGCATCGCCGTATTCGCCCTTCTGCTCCAGAACCATGCCAAAAACCTCGCAGCGTTTTACCGCTTCCGGCATTTTCATTCCTTTGATATTGAATGCCACATGGTGGATGCCCTCACCATGTTCGTTCAGGTAATTCCTCCATGTGGAGGGTGCTTCATTTGGCTGGATCAGTTCAAGCTGCAGTCCCGGTCCCACATCAAAAAATGCAAGATAACTGTTGGCCTCCGGTGCAGGCTGGCCCTTAAACTCCGTCTGTGTGGTCTCATATTCACCGCAGAGAGCTGCCTCCGGCTCCTCAACGCCTAAAAACTCTGCCCATTTCTTTTTCGTGGCGTTGATATCCTTTACAATAAACCCAACCTGACAAACTAAATCTGTACCTACTACTCCATTCATAATTCTTTCCTCACTTTACCTTTTTTGTTTTATATTCTTCCCACCGGTGTTCCGGTCCTCACAGGCTCCGGTCTCTCGCAGGCAGTTTTCATTTCATATACTTTTTTATCACGTGCTGATTCCATCATGCCTGTGATGGCCTCGATCACATGGCAGGCCATCTCTGCATTTACTCTGGGCTTTCTGCCGCTGACTATGGAATCTGCCAGATCCAGTACACCGATTCCCCTGGTATACTCACCTATATGGGGATACAGCTCGGGCAGCTCCACGCTGATATTCTGCCTGGCCTTTGTCTCTTCACTGTCATCATACAGCACATCCAGGGTCCTTTCTTTTCTGTAGACCTTTGGTCTGCCGCCGGACATATTGGGGTCCGGCACCTCCAGTGTTCCCTCCGTCCCGTATATCTCAAACATGGGCAGATTGGAATGCCAGATGTCAAAACTGATATTCATACTCACGATCACCCCGGACGCAAGCTCCGCGGTACCCGAATAATGGGCAGGCGTCTCCACCTGTATCTCCTGCCCTTTCAGCGGCCCGGTGTATATCTGCCTGACGGGAAAGCCGGTGCCGGAAAATGCGCTGACGCGTTTTACCGGTCCAAGCAGTGCGGCCAGTGCCGTAAAATAATACGGTCCCATATCATACAGAGGCCCTGCTCCCTGCCGGTAAAAATTACCGGGGGCCGGGTGCCAGGTCTCCACACCGTTTGACATCATATTGGCAGTCACATAGAGAGGCCGCCCAATCCATCCGTCATCCAGTATTTTCCTGCATGTCTGCAGGGAAGACCCCAGAAAAGTGTCCGGAGCACTGCCCACCAGAAGTCCTTTTTCATCCGCCAGCGCCATGACCTCCCTGGCCCCGGCAACTGTTGGTGCAAATGGTTTCTCACAAAACACATGCTTTCCTGCCAGCAGAATTTTCTTATTCAGCTCCGTATGAAACTGCGGCGGAGTCAGGTTCACCACCAGCTCCACTTCCTCCATGGCAAGCATCTCCTCCACAGAGCAGCCTGCAGGTACCTGGTATTTCTCTGCATGGCTCCTTGCCAGCTCCACATTTACATCCGCACAGGCTGCCAGATGCAGGGAAGGATAAAAGCGCTTGATATCCCGGATATAGGTATTGCTGATAACTCCGCATCCGAGTATTCCCACATTTACATTTCTCATATTCGGCTCCTCACGATCTTGCACCTCAGTACGGCATTGGCTCACCCCTGTAGTTGATGAAGGGGACATCCATATCCGGTATCTGTTTCTTCCTGTCCAGAATGTCATACAGTCCTGCTGCTGACTCGGAAGGCGGAATCTGGGCATTTTCTTTTCCCATAATGGTGTCCATACGGCCCGGATGAATCATGTAGATCCGCATATGCCGGTCTGTCTGCTCCTCTGCCAGATAGTTCCGTACCTTCTGGGTGTACATATTTGCCGCATGCTTTGACACAGAATATGCCAGATAGTTGTAGCCCTGAGGACTCAGATGCCCTGCCTCAGATGTAATATTCATGATACAGGCATCTTTGGATGCATACAGCAGGCGGATAAAGTATTTCAGCACTATGGCAGTGCCTGTCACATTTACATCCAGTGTTTTTCTGAACTTCTCCACATCCAGGTCAGCAATGGCATCTCCGGGCATCACCATTTTTTCAAACAATACCCCTGCGTTATTCACAAGGAAATCTATATGTCCGAATTCCTGCTGCACCTGTAATGCCGCTTTCTCTGTCATTTCCCGGTCCGTGACATCCATCTCCAGGATTTTCAGGCTGCCCGGATATTGCTCTTCTAATTTCAGCAGACCGCCGACAGAGTTCTCATCTCCGGTATTTCTGCAGGCTGCCAGCATGGTGTGGCCGCGGCGCAGCCCTTCTTTTATCATCTCATAGCCCAACCCCCGGTTGGCGCCGGTCACTAATCCAATCATATTGCCTCCTAATAATCTGACTCTCCGAACCGGAAGACCTTAAACAGTACCAGAATGATCGCCAGTGCGATCAACAGCAGGATCCAGGCCATTGCGGATGCATATCCCATCTTAAAGTAAGAGAACGCGTTCTGATACAAATACAGGGAATAGAACATGGTCTGATTGTCCGGCCCGCCGCTGGTCATTATGTACGGCTCTGCAAACCACTGGAACACGGCAATGATCAGTGTCACCACATTGTACAGAATGGTGGAGCGCAGAAGCGGTATGGTAACGGACATAGTCTGGCGGAAAAATCCTGCCCCGTCCAGAGCCGCTGACTCATAAAGACTGTCCGGTATATCCTGCAGTCCTGCCAGATAGATGATGATGGCATTGCCGCAGGTCCACACCATCATGATGATCAAAGCCGGCTTTGACCAGAACATGCTGGAAAGCCATCCCGGCCCCTGGATACCAATGTATCCCAGCAGACGGTTGACAATACCTGTATCCGGCTGCATAACCCAAATCCACAGAAGACATGCTACTACTGTGGGCACCAGTGTGGGGATAAAGAAGATCACACGGAAAGGACCGGTATATTTTAACTTCTTATTGTTGAGGATAATAGACACTGCCACCGCAATGAATGTGGTAATCGGTACTCCGAAGATAACCATATACACGGTATTGCTCAATGCCTTTAAAAATGTCTTGTCCTGAAACAGTGCCTTATAATTTCCGAGTCCTATGAAAACAGGGTCCTTGATGACCTGATAATCACACAGGGAATAGTACAGGGAGGAGCAGATCGGGTACAAGGTAAACACCAGAAAACCGATGATCCACGGAGAGACGAACAGCAGACCATGAATGGCTTCTTTTTTTCTCATATTCATTTTCTTCATTGTTCCGCCTCCTTAACCTTTGATTCCCGACATTGCGATACCCTGGATAAAATACTTCTGCATCACAAAGAAAAGAATGAGTACAGGAAGTATCATCACAGCGCCCAGTGCCAGCAGCAGACTCCAGTTGGGGTCCAGATTGGATTTCAGCATGGAAGCTGCCAGGGAGAGTGTATAAAGCTCATCCTTCCCAAGAAATACCAGAGGTCCCAGGAAGTCATTCCAGGAGCGGATAAATGCAAAGATCGCAACCGTTGTCAGTGCCGGCTTAGCCATAGGAATGACCAGCTTTGAAAAAATGGTAAACTCCCCTGCCCCGTCTATTCTGGCAGCCTCTGAGATATCCTGAGGAATCCCTGTGAAGAACTGGCGCAGAAGAAAGATGAAGAACGGATTTCCAAAAAAGCAGGTAACCGTAAGAGGAAGGAAAGTTCCGATCCACTTCATTTTCGTGAACATCAGGAACAGAGGAACCAGTGTAACCTGATAAGGGAGGATCATCGTGATCAGCACCAAGATAAACACTTTGTCACGTCCCGGCCAGCGCAGCCTGGCAAAACCGTAAGCCACCAGGGAACAGGACAGCAGGGAACCGACAATATTACATACTACGATGATCATTGTGTTCTTTAAATATTTAAAAAAGGGAATGGACGAAAACATGTTGATAAAATTCCCGAACTGGAACTTATCCGGCAGCCATTTAAAGGGCACGCGGAACAGTTCGCTCTCCGCCTTAAAAGAACCCATAAACAGATAAAATATGGGCAGAATAAACAGAATCGCCAGGACGATCAAAAACGCATACAGAAATATGACTTCCAGGCTGGGAATTTTCCCTTGTTTTCTCTTCCTCTGTGGTTTAGCCATCTCAAATCTCCTTTCTCCCCGGCAGGAGTGCCCCGCACAGCAGCAAAACTGCTGTACGGGAATTCCCGCGGGATTTTATGCCGCCTATTCGGCGTTATCCAGTTCCGTCTGATATTTATCCTGAAGTTTCTGCAGTTCACCCTGAATGTCCGTAATATTACCGTAAATCACACCTTCACGGAACGTTACAAATGCTTTTGCAAGTTCTGCGGAGCAGGAGCAGAGTGCCGGGATTCCGTTTTCCGGTGAATTGGCAAGTTCTCTCTCCAGTTTATACATTTCATCTCCGTCTTTTGTCAGACTTACATTGTCAAACTCAGCATCACTTGTGGGAATACTTCTCCACTGTGCAAAGTTATCCTCATTGACTGCACCTGACATACAGAATTTGATAAACAGTGCTGCCAGTTCAGGATTCTGGGAACCTTTCGGAACCGCAAACACATTTGTCTGGAATGTGGTACTGTCCGCACGTCCGCCTTCCGGTACCGGAACTGCGCATACTTCATAGTTTACATCAGGAGCGTACACACGCAGTGCATTGGAGAACCAGTTGCCTGTGATAGTCATGCCGACTTTTCCTGTCATAAAAGCATGGTCAGGTGAGAACATTCCGCCGAGACCTGAGGTGAAGGAGGAAATCCTTTCCGGATCATATTTCTCGCCGTAGGACTGCAGCCATTCCATACAGGATACCATCTGCGGGGAGGTAAGGTTTAATTTGTTTGTATCCGCATCATACACATCAGCTCCGAAGAAGAAGGGAAGGGTAAATGCGTCATCCTTCAGATCCAGCCACGGGATCAGACCAAATCTGGCATAGCTTCCGTCGTCGTTCTGAATGGTCATGGCCTCCGCCCACTGATCTAATTCGTCCAGGGTCTTCGGCGGATTCTCCGGGTCAAGCCCTGCTTCTTTTGCTATATCAGGATTGTAGTATAAAAGCATAACATTCGTATCCTGAGGAATCAGATATGGCTCATCCTTGTAGTAAATTACATCCTTACAGCCGTCAAAGAAGTTGTCCACATTCAGGTTTACCTGTTCCAGATAAGGCTCAAGCATCTCAAAGCTGCCGTTGGCCGCATAGGAATATGCCGCTGTCGCATTATCGCATATTACCAGGTCAGGTGCCTGGCCTCCGGCGATCGCAGAGAGGAGCTTGCCATTGTTAATGCCTGCGCCGTCAGGTACGAACTGTACGTTGCATTTGATACCTTTATCTTTATATAATTCATTGAATGCATCCACGCGGCTCTGGTCCCAGACCTGGGAATCCCCGGTAAATGCCGACCAATATGTAAATTCACCTGTCAGATCCGTATCCTCGGCCTCCAGCCCCATGGACTTTAATTCCTCTGCAGACATCTTTACGGATTCCTGCGCCTCTGTGGTTTCCCCTTTTTCTTCCGTCTTATTTTCCTCTGTCCCCGTGGTGGACGTGTCCCCCGATGCAGAGCTGCTGTCTCCGCCGCATCCGGCCAGTGTACCTGCTGCCATACATAACGTTAAGAATGCTGCTACTAATTTTTTCTTCATACGTTTCTCCTTTCCTGCTTTACCCTCTATACCTTATTTTTTCGGTTCGTATTTCACCTGTACAAATGTCCCCAGTTTTTCTTTGCTGTCAAAGACTGTGTAATTTCCGCCCTCATATTCCCCGTAATGGCGGATTGGCATATCGTTTTCCTCAAAGTATTTTACTGCCGCGTCTCTGTCATCTGTCATAAACGCAATATGGTGGATACCGTCACCGTTTTTCTCCAGGAAATCCTTCCAGGAACTCGGTTCCTCATCAGGCTCTGTAAGCTCCAGAACTACCTGGCCCAGATTAAATACCGCAAGTTTTGCTCTTGTTTTGCTGGGCATCCCCTTGAATTGTGTGTGAGCCACGGATTCCTCGGGAACCCGGAATATCTCCGGCTTCGGAACGCCGAAAAGTTTTGCGTACTCCTCTGTTGTCTTTTCCAGGTCTTTCACCACCAGGGCTACCTGGCAGATCGTCTTGCCATCAATTACTCCCATGAATAAATCCTTTCTTTGCTTGTATTCGTTTTAACCTTCACGCGCTTCGGTTTCGATATGTTTACTATAGCATTGAAGCAGAGTGTTTTCTATTAATTTATTGCTATATAGTCACTATTTATTGCTTTATATTTTGAAGTAATGCAAATTATCAATATGCAATTAGCACATTCTCACACATTAACTGTGGCATTTTTGTGTAATATGCACATTTATTTATCGCAATATTTAACCTATAATATCTAGTATAAGAATCTATTGTGTGTGTTTGTTAAAATTTGTCTATTTAATTATCATTTGCAATATTTTATTATGCTTTTTTACAATTAAAATCATAAGGAGTAATTTGTTATGATCAAAGCCGATTTATCAGAACCTATGTACTTTGAACATGATATGTCCATCAATGTATCCTATGGACATTACTATTCCCGCTTTCCCATGCACTGGCACAGCTTTATGGAGATTGTGGCACCGCTGTCCAATGACATGTCTATCACCCTTGGAAATGAAACATATGCACTCACGGAAAACCAGTTTGCCCTGGTACCTCCCCGCAGCCTGCACTCTCTGACAAAAAATAGTACGGTACCCTGTCTGGTCCTGCAATTTTCCAATATGCTGCTGCCGCAGCTCCATGATTTCATCATCCACAGACAGCTCCTCTGCTGCCAGCCTGTCATTGACGTGACGGACGCTGTACCATTTAGCGACAATCCGCTGGAAACACTTATAAAGATCAAGGGACTGTTCTACAGCGATATCAGCTTCAAGGAAATGCGCATGTATGAAGAACTTCTCCATTTTTTCATTGTGATAGGGGAACATAATTATCAGATCAAGAATTCACTCTCTGCCCAGAAAACACCGCAGCAGAAAGCATACGACAGAAAATTCGATGCGGTTACAGAATACATAAAAGAACATTATACAGAACAAATCAGCCTGGAAGACCTGGCTGCCTTTGCCGGATTCAGCAAATACCATTTTTCAAGGATTTTCAAGGAATATTACCAGATGTCCCTGCCTGAATATATTACATCCCTGCGGGTATCACGCGCAACGGAACTCCTGGAGAATCCGGACCTGTCCATTATGGATGTTGCGCTGCAGTCGGGTTTTTCCAGTCTGCCGTCTTTTAACAGAACATTTAAACAGATCAATAACTGCACGCCATCCCAATTCAGGAAGATGTTTGATCATTTTCCCGGATAGGAATTGCAAAGTATGTCTTTACAAACATGCAAATACATGATATATTGAAAATATAAAGGACAGCCGCCCACAAGGTGAGTTGACCGTTATGATGAGAAGAAAGACCACCCGTCCACTGGCCAAAGTTTCAGGGTGGTTTTTCTATGTAGATTACTTACAAAACATAAATATGAATGTAAGCAATGCCAATAGGAACAGACCAAAGGTCATTATATCCTGAAAATCGAAATGATTTTTCATAGACATCACCTCCATTCTATAGAATAGAGGCCATCCCACCCTGCAACACGGCTATCCGTCTTTACATTATAGCATCCAGTTATAGCATAAGCAATCTGTAATTTTGCACAAAAAACAACCGAAAGAAGGATTAACTTCCCATCTTCCGGTCTTTAGGAAAATCTTATCTACACCGAACTCGTATAGAAAGGTAAATTTTTTTCCCGGATAAAAATTGCAAAGTATATCTTTACAAATATGCGAATGCATGATATATTAAAAATATAAAGGACAGCCGCCCACAAGGTGAGTTGACCATCATAAGATATAGAGAGACCACCCTTCGACCGGTCAAAGTTTCAGGGTGGTTTTTCTATGTAGATTACTTACAAAACATAAATATGAATGTAAGTAATGCCAATAGGAACAGACCAAAGGTCATTATATCCTGAAAAAAACCAGAAAAAGGACTAGATTCCTTTTTCCGGTTTTTCATATTTTTATATCAACTTACTCAATTCCCATCAGATCACACAGTGACAGAATATAAATCCTTCCCGCATTCACCGCATCCTCAATATCCACATTCTCATTATAAGAATGAATACCTTCCGTATTGGACGGACCATACTGAATGGTCGGAATACCCTGTGCGCGGTACTCTCTGGCATCGCTGGATGCCCACTGGTAAGCCGGGATCACATCGATTCCCCACAGTGCCTCTGCATTTTTCTTCACTGTCTGGACAATGGCTGCATCCTCATCTGTGTAGTTTCCTTCACTCTTCCACTGCGCTTCGTACTCAATGCCTGTCTCACCGCTCTCACGGATGATAGTGCGCACCATCTCTTCAATCTCCTCATGGTCCACACCGATAGGCAGACGTACATCCACGATTGCCTCACAGTAATCCGGAACCATATTCGGGCGTGTTCCGCCCTGAATCACGCCGACATTGGCGGAAACATGGCTGATCACCTCACCGATTCCCGGCTCGCCGATCTCCTGCTGCGCGATGAGCTTGGAGTTCTCCAGGGCATGAGCCTGGCTGTCCTTGAAATGGCCTTCAATCTTTGTCAGACCCTGCAGCTTATCCAGAACCTTGGAAAGCTTGATGATGGCATTTTCCCCTTTGAATCCGCCCAGGCTTCCGTGTGCAGATTTGCCGTAGGCCTTCATGATCAGGGTCAGACCACCCTTCTGGCCGATCTCAATGGTATTGTTGGATGTCGGCTCTGCGATCAGGCAGGCATTTGCATCCTTGGCATAGCCATTTTCACACAGCCATTTAGAACCGTATTCTCCGCCGCTCTCCTCATCGGATACAATGTGCAGACGGACATTTCCGTTTAAAGGAGCACCTGACTCTGTAAGGATCTTCATGGCAAACAGAAGGCCTGCCACACCGGCTTTCATGTCGGAAGTTCCTCTTCCCAGAATCAGCTTGTCTGTCACTTCACCGGAGAAGGGGTCAAAGTCCCACTGTTCTCTGTCGCCGGCAGGAACCACGTCCACATGTCCGTTTAAGATCACGCTGAAGCCGTCCTCTTTGCCGATTTTCGCAAGTACACACGGGAAATCAGGATGCGCGGCAACTTCCTCGCTGTCAATCCCTGCCTCTTTCAGGTAATTCTTAACAAAGTCTACAACTTCTCTCTGTGTTCCCGTAGGATTTTCACTTGGGATCCGGATCAGGTCAGAAACCAGTTTAATAAAATCATCTGTCTGGCTTTCAGCCAGTTTCAGGATCTCTGCTCTTGTAATATTACTCATTTTCGCTCACACTTTCTTGTCAAATGCAGTAATCCGGCTCATTTGCCAAACCACTGCTGTCAAATGATATCCATTTTATTTCTCATCATACAGGAAGCAGGCAACCTGATGGCCCTCTCCCTGATTCATCAGCTTAGGTGTTTCTTTACGGCAGCGCTCCATGCACTGCGGACATCTGCCTGCCAGCGGACAGCCTATTTGTTCTCCGATAGGACTGGGGATATCTCCCTTTAAGACGATTCTCTCTTTCTTTACAAAAGGAGATTCCGTGGGAATCGCGGACAGCAGTGCCTTTGTATAGGGATGCAGCGGGTTGTCGTACAGTTTATCCGCGTCACACAATTCCACGATCCTTCCCAGATACATAATGGCGATCCTGTCACTTACATGCTTGATGACACCCAGGTCATGGGAGATAAACACATAGGTCAGGTTATATTCCTTTTGCAGACGGTTAAACAGGTTCAGCACCTGGGCCTGGATAGATACGTCCAGTGCGGAAACCGGCTCATCGCAGATGATCAGCTTGGGATTCAGGGCAAGGGCGCGGGCAACATTGATACGCTGCCTCTGGCCGCCTGAAAACTCATGAGGGAAACGGTTTACGTGCTGTACATCAAGGCCGACCTCACGCATGAGGCCCAGCACCTTGTCATCCCTTTTCTTCTTGTCCGGCTCCAGCTTGTGTACTACAAGAGGCTCCGCAATGATCTTCGCCGCTGTTTTTCTGGGGTCCAGGGAAGAATAGGGGTCCTGGAATACCATCTGGATATCCCTCTTTAAATCCTTCAGCTCTTTCCCCTGTAAGGAGAAAATGTCTCTGCCATTGTACTCCACACTTCCGGAAGTGGCTTTGTGAAGCTGGATGAGAGTCTTTCCAAATGTGGATTTACCGCATCCTGATTCTCCGATGATACCCAGTGTCTCACCCTCATAGATATCCACGGAAACGTCATTGACCGCGTGGAGGATCTGGGGCTGCTCACCGAATTTACTGGCTTTTATTTTAAATTCTTTGGTCAGATTCCTGACCTTCATAAGAACCTTTTTCTCATCCTTCATTTTCTTCGTTCACTTCCCCTCTGACTAATTTGTTCTCCAGATTCTGCCTGTGACATGCCACAAAATGACCCGGCTCCACTTCAACGAGAGGCGGAACCTCAGCACGGCATTTTTCCGTCACATACGGGCAGCGGTTGTAGAAATTACAGCATTTACCTGTCAGACGCAGATCAGGCGGTGTACCCGGAATGGTGTTCAGCATACCCTTGTTCTCGTCAGAGAGCTTTGGCATGGAATCCAGAAGTCCCCATGTATACGGGTGCAGGGGTTTGGAGTACAGCTCCTTGGTGGTTGCGTACTCAACAGTATTGCCTGCGTACAGGACCATAACGGTATCGCACATCTCCCACACAACGCCCAGGTTATGGGTGATCAGCAGAATGGAGGTATTGTACTCATCCTGCAGCTCTTTTAACAGGGCCAGGACCTGTGCCTGAACGGTAACGTCAAGGGCAGTGGTAGGCTCATCGGCGATAACCAGCTTTGGCTTGCAGCACACAGCCATAGCGATGATGACACGCTGGCACATACCGCCGGACAGCTCGTAAGGATATGCCTCCATACGTTTTTCCGGCTGGGGGATGCCCACTTTATTCAGGGCTTCCACTGCCATATTCCAGGCTGTTTTCTTATCCACATCCTGATGGGCACAGATCATCTCAACCATCTGGTTTCCAATCTTAAATACAGGGTCCAGACTTGTCATAGGATCCTGGAAGATAACTGCTATATCCTTGCCGCGGAAGTCCAGAAGCTCTTTTTTATTAAGCTTCAGCACATCCTTGCCGTCAAAGTTGATCTCACCGCCCACGATCTTTCCGGTACGCGGCGGGAGCAGACGTATGATGGATGAGGAGCTTACACTCTTTCCTGAGCCGGATTCTCCCACGATTCCCATGGTCTCACCTTTTTTCAACTCAAAACTGACACCATCCACCGCTTTTGACACGCCGCTTGCAAGGAAAAAATATGTCTTCAAATCTTTTACTGTCAGTAAGGTATCACTCATAATAACTCCTCATCTATTCGTATTTTTCCTTCATTTCCTTAAAGTCTCTTCTGATCGCCTCCAAAAGTTCCGGATTCGTCAGAACATCCACTGCCGTCATTGCCATAGCCTTGGAGCCAACAGCGATCGTCTTGTGTCCGGCCTCGCTGTAGCAGGCATCCTCAAACTCTTTTGTATGACCTCTGGTCTCAGGCACTACCAGGACATAAGACTGAAGTCCCGGTATCTCATGGGTCACATTGCCCATATCTGTACAGCCGATACCCAGGGCTCTTTCCCTCGGCTTAACAATTTCGCCCAGATCTGTAAAATTCTTCCGAAGAGCCTCTTCCAGAGACTGATTGTTACGGATATCCTCATAGGCAAGTCCGTCGTCGGAAATCTCAAGTCTTGTATTGGTGATCTCCGCTACGTGTTCACATATCTTTTTAAAGCGTTCCAGCAGTTCCAGCTTATACTTCATGCTGAAGGAACGAATTGTAAATCTGGCCTGGCAGTGGTCCGGAATATAGATGGGTTCCTCTCCGCCTTTGGAGATGATACCCAGAATTTTTCCTTTGTCAGCCAGCTCCAGACGCATGGAGTTCACGATCTGGAACAGATCCAGGATGGGATTCAGGGCACTGATACCTTCCTCCGGCCATGTGGCTGCATGGGATGTCTTCCCATAGTAATCCACGATCAGGTCTGTTCTGGAATAGGAAATGTCATTTACCACGGTGTCACTGGCAGAGTGCAGAATCATGGCAATATCCAGTTCTTTGAAAGCGCCGTTGTTCAGCATGATGATCTTGCCGCCGCCGCCTTCCTCTGCGGGGGTGCCGAATACGGTGACTTTTCCGCCGATATCATCAATGACGGAATGAACTGCTTCGCCGGCTCCTACAGCCATGGCACACATCAGATTATGTCCGCAGGAATGACCCATTCCGGGAACAGCGTCGAACTCCCCGAAGATACCGATATTGGGTCCTTCTTTTCCTGTGTCGTATACAGCCTTTACGGAGGTCTCAATCCCTCCGACACCTGTTGTCACTTCAAATCCGAATTTCTTCAGAAGCTCGGACATGGACTTACAGGCATGAAATTCCTCAAAATTATATTCCGGATGTTCCCAAACTGTGTTGGAAAGTCCGATCAGCTCAGGCAGAATCTCCTCTACCCTCTTCTGTACTCTCTCTTTAAAATCGCTCATCTGGCACCTCCTGCTTATTTCTTCATCTTCGGGTCAAGGACATCACGGATACCGTCACCCAGAAGGTTGAATCCGAGAACTGTAACAAGGATAAACAGACCTGAGATCATGGCTACATGAGGAGCCGTATTCAGGCAGTCTTTACCCTGACGCAGGATACTTCCCCAGGATGAAGTAGGTGTGGAGATACCAAGTCCCAGAAAGCTCAGAGCAGCCTCGGAAATAATGGCACCTGCAACGCCTAATGTAGCGTAAACAATAACCGGGGAGAGAATGTTCGGCAGAATGTGTGAGAACAGCATCCTGATATTGGATACACCGATAACTCTTCCCGCATTACAGTATTCCTCGTTCTTGACTATATGTACCTCACCGCGGACCACCCGGGCGAAGCTGGGCACATTACCCACACCGATGGCTATGATAACATTGACCACGCCCGGCCCCAGAACTGTCATCAGGATGATAGACAGAAGTACGAATGGGAAAGCCAGAAGACCGTCCATGATACGCATGATAACCGCGTCCACGAATCCGCCCATGTAACCGGCGATCAGGCCCAGCAGGATTCCGATAATACCTGCAACAATGGTACCGCCCACTGCAACGATGATGGAAACACGGGAACCGTAAAGGATTCTGGCAAACAGATCACGCCCGAACTCGTCCGTTCCGAAAATATGGCCGTTCTGTCCAGGTGTCAGGAAAGTATCCAGAGGATGAATCTCATCCGGGTCCACGCTTGTAATGACAGGAGCAAAAATGGCAATGATCACCATGAACAGCACAATGACAAGGCCGATCATAGCAGTCTTGTTTCTTTTCAGTTTGTTCCAGACATTATTGGCCCGGCGTTCTTTTTTCAGCATTTCCTCATGGGCTTTTGCGCCTAAGGCTTCTGTATTCTGTGCGCTCATTTACTTTCCTCCTTTTCCGCTTTCGTAGCTTACTCTCGGGTTGATCAGCATGTAGACCACATCCACCAGCAGGTTGACCACAACGAACACCACTGCGATGAACAGAACGGTTCCCTGGATCAGCTGATAGTCCCTGTTGTCAATGGCACTTACGATCATGGTACCCATTCCGGGCCAGGAGAAAATACTCTCCGTCAGGATAGCACCGGTAAATGCCTGGGCAAGCTGAAGGCCCAGCACGGTAACGATTGGCGGAAGCGCATTTTTCAGTGCATGCTTCCAGATGACTACGCTCTCTTTGATACCTCTTGCACGGAGAGATTTGATAGAGTCATTATTGATAACTTCCAGCATACTGGAACGTGTGATTCTTGCAAATGTAGCTGTAGGTATGGTTGCCAGACAGAAACAGGGCAGAATCATATGGCTGATGAAATCACCCAGGCCATTACTCAGATCTCCCATACCCAGAGCCGGCAGCCACCCCAGATTTACACTGAAGGTCATAACCAGCATCATACCTAACCAGAAGATTGGCATGGACACACCCACCAGCGCCAGGATCATGAACACGTAATCCAGAATTGAATACTGGTGCAGTGCAGAAAATACGCCTATGGCAAGTCCGATGATCAGAGCGATCACAAGACTTGTGAGAGTGATGACAAGTGTATTTGGGATTCTCTCCGCGATCAGGGTTGTCACCGGTTTATTGTACACATAGGATTTTCCGAAATCCCCTTTCAGGACATTGAACATGTAATCTACATACTGTTCCGCCTTACTCTTATTCAGTCCCATTTCCTCTTCCAGTTCCGCTATGGCGTCCGGAGATGCCTGGGGCCCGAGCACGCTTCGGGCAGGATTACCTGGAATCATTCTGGTCAGAACAAAAGTCACCGTAACTACGATCAAGAGGGTTGGAATACTTTGTAAAATTCTTTTCAAAATGGTTTTTAACACGAATTTCTACCGCCCTTTTCATTTAATCTGACAAGCAGGGGGCATCGCGAACAGCAATACCCCCTGCAACCTCATTTACTCTTAACTTAACTGATTACTGCACTTTCCAGACATTTGTCCAAGGTGTTACAAAGAACATCTGGTTGTCTGCCTTCTGTACGAAATCCTGCACAGCCGGATTCAGGCCATGGATAACATTCTCATTAGAGTAGAAGATACCCGGCAGCTGTTCTGTAACGATCCTAAGTGCTTTTTTATACATTTCCGCACGTTCATTCTGGTCGGTCGCTTTCAATGCATCGTCAAGCAGCTGGTCAACTTCTGCGTTGGAGAATCCCTGTCCGTTTCCAAGAGCACCAATCTCTTTGCTGGAGAACAGTTTGTTCAGGAAGAAGTACGGGTCCGGATACCATGTCCAGGACATACCGTACATATCAGCGTTTCCTGAAGATGCGGACTCACTGAAGGTACCCCACTCGCTCTTGTTAATGTTTACTGTAACATTCAGGTTTGTCTTTAAGTAAGCCTGTACCAGAGTTGCCATTTTTTCACGTAATGCTGTGTTTGAAATATAAAGGTCGCATTCAAATCCATCCGGATATCCAGCTTCTGTAAGGAGCTTCTTAGCGCCTTCCGGATCGTAATCCGGAACCAGTTCTTCACAGGATGCGTCATATCCCCATGATCCCGGCGGCAGAGATAATTTAGCCGGAACAGCTTCACCGTACTGGTAGATGCTGGCTGTCATTTCCTCTACGTTGATTGCTTTGATCAATGCTTCTCTTACTTTTATGTCGGCTGTCGGTCCATTTACCTGATTGAAGTAAATGTAAGCCACGTGCAGACCCGGCATCTCCATTAACTGCAGCTTGGAGTCATCACGTACGGACTGAACAGCTTCGCCGGTAATACTGGATGCGATGTCAATCTCACCAGTTTTCAGGGCATTTGCTGCCTGGTTGGAATCTGTGATCACTTTGAATACCAGTTTGTCCAGGTTCGGTTCAGCTACCCAGTAATCCGGGTTCTTAACCAGTACAGACTGCTGGTCAAGCTCGAAGGATTCCATTGCGAACGGACCGGTACCTACCAGATGCGCACCGAACTCATCGCCCCATCCCTCAACTTCTTCTTTGGGAACTACGGAGTTTCCTGCGTCTGTGAGGGCTGTCAGGAATGCTGCATTCGGCTCAGCCAGTGTACATGTAACTTCCCAGTCACCTGTCACTTCTGCGTTCTCCAGCATATCCAGACGGTTCAGGGATGATTCCTTTGCGGAACGGTTTAAGGAATAAGCAACATCATCTGCTGTCATCTCACGTCCATCCTGGTATTTACCTTTCTGGAACTTAACACCCTGGCGGATCTTGAACACATATGTAAGTCCGTCGTCGCTTACTGTCCAGCTCTCTGCCAGTGAAGGTACGATTTCTGATAAATCCTTGTTGTACTCAACAACTCTGTCACATACATTGTTGATTACCTGGCCTTCATAGGAACCTGTATACATAGCCGGGTCCAGATTCCTCGGTGAAGAGGACAGGGATACGGTAAGGGTACCACCCTTTGTAGGTTCATCAGGCACTTCAATCTTTTCTTTTTCCACCTGTTTTGTTTCGCCGCCGGATTCTGTTCCTGCTTCGGTTCCCTTGTCAGCCGTGTCTTTTTTGCTGTCGTTTCCTGAGCTTCCACACGCTGTCAGGGAGGATACACAGAGTACAGCAGCAAGAGCTAATGCTAAACTCTTTCTTTTCATAATTTTCCTCCTTTTACTGCCTTGTTGTAATACTTTACCAAGATAAAGTTATTTATTTGCCCCATCTCTATCAAATTTTCCTCAACGAAATGTAGCCTGAGACAAATTTTATAGGTATTATACCTTTTAGTGCTTTAAATTGCAACTCCTTTTTCGACATAATATGCAAATTCCTATTGATTTTCAGCGGTCATTGTTATAGACTGGATAAAAACGCACATTTATGGGAGGAATTTGTAATGATATTAAGACAGGTTCTGGAATTATTCGACTTGCTCGACACACCGTCAGCAAACGGAAAACAGATCACAGATTTATTAAAAGAGCGCGGCGCACACGAAGTAACCGTGGAAACCGTCACAAGTGAAAAAGGCAGCACAGACTGCATCACTGTACTGATCAAGGGCAGCAACGGAAAATCAAGCGGCGGCAGCGCACCGACTCTGGGTATTATCGGACGTCTGGGCGGTCTGGGCGCACGTCCGGAACTGACAGGCTTCGTTTCCGACGGCGACGGTGCTCTTGCAGCACTCTCCGCAGGCCTCAAGCTGGCAGAGATG
The DNA here is from genome assembly GCF_037000545.1 of Blautia sp. JLR.GB0024. Lineage (NCBI taxonomy): Bacteria > Bacillati > Bacillota > Clostridia > Lachnospirales > Lachnospiraceae > Blautia > Blautia sp. JLR.GB0024. The sequence continues at coordinate 29,094 of NZ_JBANBF010000013.1, forward strand.
AATAAAAACGGCGATGTACTCAAAGGCGACATCCTGGTTGCCACTCACATCTGCCCGGATGCTCCTACACAGGACCACTATCCTGTTCCGTTCATGGATTCATCCATCGACATGCAGACCAACAACGAAAAAGAAGTGGACCCGCGCATGGATGCCATTATCTCCATTGACACCACAAAGGGAAACAAAGTCATCAACACCAACGGCTTTGCCATCTCCCCAACTATCAAAAGCGGCTACATTCTGGAAGTCAGCGATGACCTCTTAGACGTAATGACCCGCGTGACCGGAAAACTGCCCTATGTATTCCCGGTTTCCCAGCAGGACATCACACCTTACGGCAATGACCTGCACCACTTAAACAGCATCCTGCAGCCCGCAACCGCTACAGATGCCCCGGTAGTAGGTGTAGCCATCACCACAGAGCAGCCGGTAGCCGGCTGTGCAACAGGTGCCAGCCATCCTCTCGACGTAGAATCTGCAGCAAGATTCGCGGTTGAGGTAGCCAAAGATTACGGAGAAGGCAAAATTTCCTTCTACAACGAACAGGAATACGCTCACCTTCTGGAACTCTACGGCGAAATGAAAGTCTTCCAGACCTTCGGCAAATAAACAAACACAGTTACGAAACAAATACAAATCTCACAACAAAAGACAAGGTGCTCACTATGAAAAAATCTGATATGAACAACACTCCGGCCAGCCGGACACAGACAAAAATAGGAGCCATCACCATAGGACAGAGTCCCCGGACCGACATTACCGGGGACATCTGTCCTTTATTGGCTCCCAACATCACCCTGCAGGAATACGGTGCCCTGGACCCTTTTGACGCTGACTATATCAACCAAAACTTTGCCCCCGGCCCTGACAGCTCCGTTCTGGTCACCCGCATGCGCGACGCCTCCCAGGTCATCATCGGTGAGGAGCACATCCTACCTCTGGTCCAGTCCTGCATCACCCGTGCCGAAGCCGACGGCTGCCAGGCCACCGTCCTCCTATGCACAGGCAAATTTCCCAAACTAAAACACAAAAAGATGCTCATCATCCCCCAGCCCCTCATACACAGCGTCCTCAAAAAGCTGGCCGATGACCGCCCCATAGGCCTCCTGGTCCCCGACGAATCCCAAATCCCCCAGGCGGAAAGCTGGTTCTCTGAGAGCGACATTCAAATCAAGGTCCGTGCCCTCTCCCCCTACCTTGAATCCACCCTCCTGGAAGAGCGCGCCCGCTCCCTTCAGCAGGAAAACCTCTCCCTGATCCTCCCCGACTGCATGGGCTACAGCATCACCCTAAAAAACCAGCTCCAAACCCTCCTAAAAACCCCAGTCCTCCTCCCCCGCACCTTCATCTCCTCCCTCCTAAACGAACTCTACGGCTCCTGACCCCCAGGAGCCCCATCCCCAGCTCAAGCCCGTGAGTCAAGCAACCCCGGTGCCTTGACCGGGGCCTTTTTTTGACTTAGCAGGACTTCCACCGCGGGAAGGCCGCCCGCGAAAGAGAACGGCTGTTCTTGCCTGCTCTTCCTTCGCTTATGCCGTCCGTGAGCCACTTTCATCCGTGTGCCACTTTCATCTGTAAACCATTAAAAATCCCTAATTGTTATAAACAACCACCCCATCAATAACAACCCACTTCACCAAAGACTCCACCTTAAGCGGACTCCCACTCATCACAACAACATCTCCATCCTTCCCCACTTCCAGCGACCCGACTCTATCCTCAACTCCCAAATGTTTTGCAGGATTTATCGTAATCGCCTTCAAAGCATCAAACTCATCCATCCCCGCCTTCACAGCAAGTCCTGCGCAAAGCGGCAGATATTCCTGAGGAATCACCGGCGCATCCGTGATAATAGAAACCTGGCATCCCATAGAAGCCAAAACTCCCGGCGTCGTCCAACTCTTATTCTGCAGCTCAAACTTCGTGGCATGAGTCAGCGTCGGTCCCACAGCCATAGGCACGTGCTCACCCGCCAGCTCATCTGCGATCATATGTCCCTCTGTCACATGCTCCAGCGTAATATCCAGCCCAAACTCTTTTGCAATACGCAGGGCTGTAAATATATCATTAGCCTGATGTGCATGTGCCTTCAGAGGTATCTCTTTCTTCAGTACAGGGATCAGGGACTCCAACTTCAGATTAAATTCCGGCTGCTTCTGCACATCATCCCCTGCCGCCTCTTTCTTCTCCATATAAGCCTTTGCCTTAAACAGCTCATTCCTGAGAAGTGCCGCAGTTGTCATCCTGGAGGTATCCCCCTTATCCTGGTAACAATTCTTGGGGTTCTCCCCGAACGCACACTTCATTGCCACAGGATATTTCACTACCATTTTATCAATCCGTTTACCCGCAGTCTTCACTGCCGCAAAGGTTCCGCCCAGTACATCCGCACTGCCCGGACCGGTTCCGATGCAAGTTACTCCTGCTTCTCTTGCATGCTGGAAGCATGGGTCAAAGGGATTGATTCCGTCGATCGCGCGAAGCTGAGGCGTCACCAGATCGTTGAGTTCACAGTAATCCCTTCCCTCATAACCGATTCCGTAACCGTCCAGACCGGTGTGGCAGTGTGCCTCCACAAACCCCGGATACACCTCCAGACCCTCCGCGTCGATCACTTCTGTCCCCTCCGGAATTTCCAGATCCGCACCGATTCCGCGAATTTTTCCATCCTCGATCAAGACATCTCCTTTGATGGGTTCCTTCTGTGTCATTGTGTAAATCAGACCATTTTTAATGCATAACATAATCTTATCCTCCGTAAAATTTTACTCTTATGTTATCATACTGCAATTCCTGCAGTTAGACAATACTGCTTTCAGTAATACCCTTTCGCAGCACCGGCTTTACGGAGTCTCTTTATACACATCTGTACGTACACTGCCGATTTTACCGTCAGCAGTAAAAGCTATGAACATATTCCATGACTGATCAGCAAATTCACATGGTACCTGCACATTGGAATAATCCCCTGCCTGAGCTCCCAGCCAGGCGGCTTTTGTTCCTTTATATTCACCTGACGCTTCTACTGCAGCCGTTATAGACTGTTCCAGCTCCCCGCTGTCTACAATAGCCTTCATCTCATCATCATATTCGTAATCATTCACCAGATTATCATGATTGGCAGCGATCAGATCCTCCGTAAAAGCAACTGCAGTCTCCATGAGCTTCCTTCCGTCACTCTCAGAAATCTGTTCTGCCTCTGCTGCCGGGCCTTCCATATCAACTTCAGGTACATCTTCACCCGGTGTCTCCGTATCTGCGGAAGCTTCCTGCTTTTTATCATCCTTAACGGTATCCTTATCCGCCTTGTCTGTCTTATCCCCACAGCCTGCCAGTGCAAATACTGCTGCTGTCATTAAAATGACTAACGCTTTTTTTCTCATTATACTCCTCCTGTCCGCGGCAGTGCCGCTGTTAATTCGTTTCTGCTTACACTATACCATGTCTTTTAAAAATCGCAAAGCGCCATTACATAAAATATGGTTTTTTAAACAAAAAACGACATAGTTTCTTCATATAATAATGTCATTCTTTACCAATCTTCAGAAATTGTCGATGATTATCCGTTGCCATTTCAGGAAAGATGCGTTACTATAGGACTGACCTGTTGACTATATTCGATAGAAAGGATTTACCATGCAGTTACAAGTTAAAAACATGCTTTCTAACCGTTCACGCATTTATGTTCTCTGTGAATTAGTCTTTCTCGCGGGAGTTTTTGTCTTCTGCGCGTACTGGGCACACCTGCTGCCTCTGGATGCCGGTCCTGACGAAAAAATGCGTTATGATATCCCCATGTACATTTACGAACACGGCAGACTCCCCCACGGCGGTGACCCCTCCATAAGAAATCCAATATGGGGAACCTCCTATGCGTTTCTGCCCATATTATCCTATATAATATCAGCCCTGTTTATGAAAATCATGAGCATTTTCTCCACAGACCCCCAGCATCTTCTGTGGGCCGCCAGGCTTGTATCTGCCTGCTTTACCACCGGAGCTGTATTCTTTGTCTTCCGCGCCGGCAAAAAACTGTTTGACGGATACAGCAAATGGTTCTTTGTCTGTCTGGTAGCTGTTCTGCCTGAGGCTCTGTTCATGGGTGTCTATGTAAATAACGACGCCATGGCGATCTGCTGCGGCGCGGCGATCATATACTACTGGATCATTGGCATGGAGAGGAATTGGGATATCCCCAGCTGTGTACTACTTGGCCTCTGGCTTGGGCTGTGCGCCATGTCATATCTGAACGCTTACGGCTTTCTGCTTTGCAGCATTTTTGTCTTTACCCTGAGCTGCCTGACCGACAGTAAAAAGCAGATTGACTGGAAATACTGGCTGAAACGGGGGCTTGTGGTTGCGGCTTTCGGCCTCCTGATCTGCGGATGGTGGTTTGTCCGCAATTATATGATTTACGACGGAGACTGGCTGGGGCTGGCTACCAGCAACGACTTTGCCGACCGGTATGCACAGGAGCAGTTCCGCCCCTCCACTGCCCTCTCTTCCGGACGGGCACAGGGCTACACCATCCTCTCCATGCTCACCGGACACTGGATGTTTGATGTCCTGCGCAGTTTTGTGGGTGTGTTCGGGCAGTTCCAATACTGGGTGGATTCCTGGATCATTGTCCTTTACTACATTTTATTCACAGCAGGACTGATCGGATGCCTGATGCAGGCGGGTAAAATGTTCCGAATCCGGAAGGATGGGGAGATACAGAAAAAGGCTGTTTTCAACTGGGGAATGCTGATCGCTGCCCTCACGCCTGTCATCCTGAACTTTTATCACTCCTACTGGGTGGATTACCAGCCTCAGGGACGCTATATGCTGCCCGGGCTTGTGCCCATGATGTACTTCACTGTATGCGGTATCACATATTTGGCAGAACGCTTTATCCCTAAAATGAAATACCGGAATATCCTGTCAGCTATTCTCTGCAGTGCTCTGGTACTGATCACCATAAAAGAATTTTTCCGTATTTATTAAAAAAGCTTCCCGCACGCCATGTGCGGAAAGCTTTTTTTCTGCGTTTCTGCGGTAAAGTATCCTTGTATTTACAGCCTTTTTTCAAACCCATATTCCCGCAGTACAAAGTCATCAAATTTCTCCTCATAGATGCCCTCTGCCTGTGCAAACCCATTCTTACGGTACAAATGTACTGCAGGTTCATTGATATCTACAACGAACAGGCGCAGATACTCCGCATTTTTCTGCAAAGCAAGTTCCGCCGCGTTCCTAAGCATTACCCTGCCCAATCCCTGCCGCAGGTACTTTACATTCACACCGAGCCGGTCTATATAAAGAGCTTTTGCATCTGCATTTTCCCATTTCACAAAAGGTTCCCCCTCATTGGATTCACATAAGGCAAACGCTGCCGCTATGTCATCCCCATTTTTGAGTATATACAGGCGGCCGGCCCTGATATCCTCCTCCAAAAACACACAGGGATAGATCTCATCCCATATCCGGACATTGCTGTGGTTCATATGGTCTGTTATTTCCCTGAACATTGCCTTTAATTCCGGCAGCTCTCCCATATACGCCGGCCTTACATCCATATCCGCACCTCCCTTATTTTTTCCTCACATCACTGGGTTTACACCCGTATATCTCCCGGAACATTCTGTTAAACAGCTTATAATTGGCAAACCCATGCTTCTCCGACAGTTCCATGACCCCTTCCCCTGTACTGCACAGATCATGGTAAATATGCATCAGCCGTATCTGGTTTACATAACGCGAAAATGTCACGCCCATATTCTGTCTGAAGAAACGGCTGAAATACTCCCTGCTCAAATAAAAATGGGATGCGATCTCCTCCAGAGATATTTTCTCCGCGTGATGTTCTTCAATATAGGCCGTCATCTCCGCCAAACGTTCCAAAACAGTTTCATCGTTCACCGCTCCTGCAAAATCCTCCGCAGCAGAGAAATGGTTCACCAGTTCAAAAAGCACCTCCATAGCCACAGCCTGGCTCTGCAGGCGGTAACCCGGAGGCCTGGTCACATACAGGGGCGGCAGACGCTTTAAAAGTCCGCATATCTCCAGGTATTTATCCAGTTTTTCCTTTTTCAGCGTCTGTCTGGAACAATGGATACGGTACTCGTCAATCTTTGACATATAATTCTTCATAATGGCCCTGGAATAGTGGATCACCACCATCATGGAGACTCTGGCACACTGTGCCTCATGGATCTGGTTGGAATCCACAACAAGAAATTCCCCTGCCACCAGACTGTGGTCTTTTCCTTCTATAGTAATAGTCGCCGTCCCGTTCAGCACATAGATTAGCTCAATGGCGGAATGCCAGTGGGGCGGGCTGTACCGTCCCTTCTTTGTATGGTAGGCAATATGGATCCCTGTTTTCTCAAGCTCGAACAACGGCTCATAAATCATTTTCTGCAAATAAATACCTCCGTCAATGTCAACATTGCCCTAATAAATAGCTAAAGAAATATCTAAAATCTGCTGTTAACTCATGATAACATAATATACGTAGTAAGGAAAAGCAAAAAATGAAAGGAGATTTCATTATGAACAAATACACAATGTATGCGGGTACTGCAGGGGCTATCCAGACAGCGGAAGCAAAAGAAGAAAAGAAAGCATCCTTATGGGAGCGTTTCATAAACTATATGATTGAAAATGTAGACATCATCGCACCGGGTATCATTATGATGAACGGCGGTTATTACGTGCCGACAAAAAAATAATATAACCGCTATGAGAGAGAAACAGTTCAAAACACACCGGAACGAATAAACAGCAGGATAAGCTATCAAAAGCCGCCTGCTGTTTTTCTTATTCACATCTTTATTTTTCCTACTCGATCTCCCTTAACTGCTCCACCACACTGCCTTTGTTCCAAAGTCTGTCCACAATGGCAGAAATAGCGGCTGAGAGAAGAAGACAGATCAGCGCAGTGACAACCGCCGGAAGAATAGCAAACCGGTATCTGGCAAACCACCATCCTGCCGTCAGACCTTTAACCAATGTCAGGGAAACCACTGCACTGATGGCGATTCCCGCTGTACCTGCCAGTATAGCGTACATGATGCCCTCATATATAAATAATTTTCTGAGCTGTCCCTTTGTCATGCCAATGCTCCTCATAGACGCAAATTCCCTCTGCCTTGCTATGGCACCTGTAAAGATCACGTTGATCAGATTGAGCACACCGATCACTCCCAGGATCAGGGATACAATAATTCCCACCGCATTGTAAGTTCCCTGGGTTTCTTTAAACTCCTCTTCCGCTGTCAGCCTGGTCAGCACGGACAATCCGTTTTTTTCTGAATAATCCTGCATGTAGGAATTTATACTGTCAAAATAACCTTCTTCTGTGTCAAACAGACAGTGGATCGGATTTTGGCTGTCCGGGAACATCTGTGCAAAGACCGGTTCCGCAAACGTAATCGATTCGTATCCGCCTGAACTGTAGGACATATTCAGAGAATTCATTGTACCGATCACAGCCATTATAGTATATTCCTTCTTATTCCCCTGGATATCCAGTTCTATCTTATCCCCCGCGTGAAACTCCTGTACATCAAAATTATATTCTCCCCTGTCGCTGAGGAAGCCGTTCGCCACAACATAATCACCGGAACAGAGCTTTTCATAGTCAATCTCTCCCTCAATCACCTCTGCTCTCATAAAAGCATTTTCATCAAAACCATACATCATCCTGTTTCTGTCAAACTTTGTTATATCGTCAGGTGTTGCCTCTCCGTTTATCTTCGTCACCTTTGCCAGGTCTGCTTGATCCTCTGTATTCTCCTCATCGGGGACCATCCGCACATATACCTGGCTGAAATCCTTTATGCCTTCCAGTCCGGCAAGTTCCTGTGCTGCTTTGCGGGGAACCACTTTGAGATAATCTTCCGTCATACTTTTCAGATACTCATCACTGCGCGCATCAAAATCCGCGGCGGTCTGATGGTTTACATAAGTTTCCTTATCCATACTTTCGGTAAAATTTAATACGCTGTTCAGGAGAATGACGCTCAGACAGATGGATAAGATCACCAGAACCGTTTTCCCCTTGCTTCTTCCCAGGTTGGCTGCTGCCATCTGCAGGATGCGGTTCCTGGAATCCTTGCCTTTTTTCTGTTTCTTCTTTCCGCTCCCGGTTCCATGGTATTTTAGGGCTTCCACCGGGGATATTTTTCCGGCTATTTTTCCGGGCCTGCTGCAGCTTATCCTCACCGTGAGGAGTGTAAATGCAGCGGCAAACAGCCATACCCACACATTTGGCTTAATAAATACGGTTTCGCTGTAAGATGTACTGGCCATGACCAAAGGCTGCAGCGCATTGCCCAGCAGCCATCCCAGTACCAGGCCTGCCGGAATCCCCACCAGGGAGAGCATCATGCCCTGACGGCTTACCATGTAACGGATCTGCCTCGGTGCAGTCCCGATGGTCTTGAGCTGACCGTACAGGCGAATGTCCTTTTCAATGGAAATCTTAAAAATGTTGTATATGATCAGATAACCGGCCAGTAAAATGAGCAGCACCCCTACTGCCATGATCACTATGGTCTGTCCGGAATCCATGGATTTTGTCTCGTATACAGGATTCACATGGTGAATGATAAATCCTTCCTCACCACGTTCCGCATCCGGGTTATAACCCATCTTTTTCACGATACTGTCCAGGGTTTCCCTAATCTTCTTTTCAGAGGCGAAGGTTCCTCTGACCGTATAGCTGTCCCTCTCTGATTCGGCATACTGAGAACTGAGTTCCCCGATCACTTTATCCGCAAAACTGTCGGTTACCATGATCGTGGTGCGCTGTTCATGTTCCATTCCCTTCCAGATTCCGCATACTGTCATCTGTGCTTCTTTTTTACCTTCTATGGTTTCATATTCCAGTGTAAAAGATGTGCCGGTTTCTTCGGGAAGTCCAAGGAGATCCAGAACTACGGTATCACAGGCTATCTCATTATCCTTTTCCGGGTAATGTCCCTTTTCCAGGTTCATAAAACTGTTTTCCGCGGCTGCCTTGCTCATCCAGCCGACTGTGGCTGTCAAATTCTTAAATTCCGGGTTTACAGCAATGGCAATACTTCTTTCCATACCCGTCTCTGTAAATACCGGGTCCTCTGCCAGCTCATCTGCCTGCCCTTTGGAAAGCCCTTTAATGGATACCATATACCTGGTCCCTGCCTGGCGGAACATCTGCTCTTTTGTGGATATCATTGTCCCCTGTGCCACGGTTGCAAGCGCCGTAAATAATACTGCCGTAAGAATAATAGCAAGCACTGCTATGATATTTCTATTTCTGTTTGCCTTCAGGCAGTTGTTGGACAGGGTTTTGATAAATTTTTTATTGTTGTTGTTCAGCACCATTACCTTGTCCTCCTAAAAGTTTTCTTTTCTTTCTACGATTTTCCCGTCTTCAATGTGAATCATCCGGTCCGCGATCTGCGCCAGTTCCGGGTTGTGGGTTATCATAACCAGTGTCTGGCTGAACTCCGTGCTGGTCATTTTCAGAAGCTGCATGACTTCCAGAGAGGTCCTGGAGTCCAGGTTGCCGGTAGGTTCATCTGCCAGGATTATGGCCGGCTTGCTGGCCAGAGCTCTTGCGATGGCAACCCTCTGCTGCTGGCCGCCGGAGAGGTTGTTTGGAAGATTGTCCAGTTTCTCCTCCAGATGGAGCAGCCGGATGATCTCTTTCACATAGCTTTTATCCACTTTGTTTCCGTCCAGCTCTATGGGGAGAACAATATTCTGATATACATTTAAAATAGGAACCAGATTATAGTTCTGGAACACAAATCCTATATTTCTTCTGCGGAAAACGGTGAGCTGTTCATCGTTCATCTTACCAATCTCCCTGCCCCCTATCTTCACGCTGCCGGAACTGGGAATGTCCAGTCCTCCCAGCATATTCAGGAGCGTTGATTTTCCGCTGCCGCTGGTGCCTATAATGGATACGAATTCTCCCCGCTCCACCTGTACGTCAACGCCGTCCAGCGCTCTGGTGATATTTGGTTCCTGTCCGTAATATTTTTTCAGATTCTTTGTCTCTAAAATATATTCCATATTTTTTTCCTGCCTTTCCTTTGATGAATATAGCATACAAAAAGATTATCTCAAACTCTTCTCAAAAAAGTAACAAGTTTGAGATAATCTCTCTACTGTACCACAGGCAGGTTGACATAAAATCTGGTGCCCTTTCCCGCTTTTGACCGTACCTCTATAAAACCTCTCTCTTTCATGACAATCTCTCTTGCCAGATACAGGCCGACACCCACGCCGTCCTGGTCCGCCACTTCCGGTTCCCGGTAAAAGCGCTTGAAGATTTCTGTGATTCGTGATTCCGCTATGCCTTTTCCGTCATCCTCTATGCCTATCCGCACATAAAAATCCGTCACCTGCGCCTGTATGCGGATATTTCCCCCCACACCGGTGTATTTTACCGCGTTATCCAGAATGTTAAACACTGCCTCCAAAGTCCATTTTCTGTCGAAGACGGCTTTCAGGCTGTCCTCGCATGCCATCTCTATATGAATCTGTTTTTCATCCGCTTTCAGCGCGACATCGCAGACTGCCTGTTCCAGGAGCTGTCGGATGGAGTTTTCCTTTGGCTGTACCTTCACAATACCGTTCTCCAGCCTGGACATTTTGATCATACTCTTCATGAGAAATTCCAGCTTGTCTGTCTGACGTTCCGCTGCTGCCAGGAACTGCTGCCGTTTCTCCTCATCCAGGTTCTTCTTCTCTAAAAGACTGTGGTACATCCTTACATTGGCTATGGGTGTCTTCACCTGATGGGAGATATCCGCCACCATAGTTTCAAGCTGCCGGCGCTGTATCTCATTCTCTTGTGACTTCTGATTCAGGATCTCACAGAGGCGGTGCAGCTTGGACTGCAGTTTTCCGGTCAGGGTATCTTCTTCCTCCTGAAATACGATCTCTTTGCTGCCTGCGATCATGGCATCCAGGCATTCTCCCATTTGACGGCTGTACTGGAGCAGCCGCTTTCTCACCAATGCCATGATAACGGCAGACGCCAGCAGGCAGATAAGGGAAACAGCCAATATTAATTTTTCCATTCTGTTTTCTTCCCCTTCCACTGATATCCCATACCATACAGCGTCTTAATGTAGGCATGGTCCCCGGATTCAATCTTCCTGCGCAGTCTGTTGATGTTCACTGCCACGGCGTGCTCATCCACAAAGTTCCCGGTGTTGTCCCAGACTTTCTCCAGCAGCAGAGTTTTTGTCATAACCCTGTCGGCGTTGGCGATCAAAAGCCGGAGGATCTTAAATTCCGTAGGTGTCATAGCCAGAGGTTCTCCCTCCAGGGTGGCTGTCATGGTATCAAAATCTATCTTCAGACAGCCGTCATCGTATTGGATCCGCTCCCCTGCGCCTGCAGAAGTCCTTCGCAGGGCTGCCTGAAGCCTTCTGTGGAGAATAGGCATTTTAAAGGGTTTTGTGATATAGTCATCCGCTCCGCAGTCAAACCCCCGCATCTCGTCCCGGTCCATATCCCGGGCAGTGAGAAATATGATGGGAATGTCCTTTTCCGCTTTTATGGCTCTGCAGAAGTCAAACCCGTCACCGTCCGGCAGGTTGCCGTCCAGGAGGATCAGATCCACCTCATTTTCACTGAGGACAGACATGCCCTCGCCCAGAGTCAGCGCGGAGTATACTTTGTAGTTTTCTGCTTCCAGGTCATAGGTGAGGCCTGTGTTCAGGTCTTTGTCATCTTCGATCAACAGTATTTTATTCATAGGCTGCTGCACGTTCCTTTGCTGTATTTTCAGGGATTTCCTGATGATCCGTTATATAAAAGTTGTAATCAGTATAGCATTTTCTTATGGGAAATCCTATCCCGGAATGACAGAAACCATATTTTTCTTCCCCCGCACCGCATTCAGCCGAATTACAAAACAGACACCATTGCCGTCACCGGCAACCGTGTCTGTCTCTGTTTCATTTCTTACCAATATGTTTTCCAGTCCGTCAGTTTTCTTGTCAGCGCTTCCAGATAGAAATAATCCCCCCACAGATTGCATTCATCCACACCTCTGTCTGTCACACTGTTGTAAGGGCTGCTCTTGGCATAGACCCCGTGAAGCAGCAGACCGTTTGACTCTTTTATGGATGTGACTGCATAGTGGTCTATAAGGTTTTCCAGCATCTGGTCTGCCTTTTCCTCATAAAAAGCCTTTTCCTTCTTATCTAAACTGCCGTTCCTGCACATTTCCATCATACCGCATACCGCGGCTGCAGCCGCGGAGGTATCTCTCGGTTCACCGCTTCCCCGGGAAAAGCTCAGATCCCAGTAGGGTACCAGATCCTCCGGAAGATGATCCATATAAAACGCCGTCACTTTACGGAACAAATCCTTACATGTCTCGTCTTTTGTGTAGCGGTATGCCAAAGCCGTTCCGTATATTCCCCATGCCTGGCCTCTGGCCCATGCGGAGTCATCCTTATATCCCTGTGCCGTCACTCCGCGCACCGGTTCCCCGGTCCTCGGATCAAAGAAAAATGTGTGGTATGTGGAGAAATCTTCCCTCACCAGATTCTGTATGCTGGTCTTTGTATGGCGCACAGCAATCTCCCTGTACTTTCCGTCTCCGGTCACATCGGATGCCCAGTAAAGCAGGGGCAGGTTCAGCAGGCAGTCAATGATCAGGCGGTAGTTGTCCTCCGCTCCCAGAGGCCCCCATGCCTGGATGAAACCACCCTTTTCCTGAAAACGGCTGATAAGCTGTTCGGCTGCCATGACAGCAGCCTCCTTTGCCCTCTCATTTCCCGTAAGCTGATAGGCTGCCACACAGGACGGTGTATATAGGAATCCCATGTCATGGTGTTCCACGTCAATTTTATCTTTTATTCTGTTATAGAAGCTGTCTGCCTGTATTTCCGCTGACTTTCTGAATGCCTCATCCTTTGTCAGCTCATAGGCCAGCCAGTAAGTCCCGGTGCAGAATCCTGTGGTCCACTCTACATTCTCCGTTGCAGGGTAGAACTGATTTTCACTGTTGGAACCGGGAAAACAAAAGGTATAATCCTTCAGGTTCTCCTTCAGAATGGATACCGCCGTATCTGCAGCTCTCTGCAATTTTTGCCGCTCCATGACATCCTCCTTTTGTCTATTTTGTCACTTTTACGTAGTTATCGTATGCTTTCTGCTGAATTTCAATGGCCTTCTCAATGCCCCTGTCCTTCAGCTCCTGGATAAACGCGTCGTACTCATCGTCAATATTGCTGGAGCCTAAGATCCAGCTCTGCAGTTTTTCATATACAATAGGCTCAATTCCTGACATGATACTCTTATATTCATCCATTCCGTCGGTGCTCAGCTTCAGCTCCGGAAGTTTCGGTGCCTTGAACCATTCGTCATGTGCATCGTACAGCTCATTTGCCGCCTTGCCTGCTTCATTCATGGTAGCGTATTCATAGTCTGCTGCCTGTACATAGCCTGCACGGTACTGGGAGCCTAAAGAACGCAGATACTCCACAGGAGCCAGCCCGGAATTAAATACTTCCTCTGTAAATGCCTTATTTCCCTTGTCATCCACTGTATATGTCTTGCCCTCAATGCCCCAGTTCATCAGATCGGAACCTTCCTCTGTGAACATAAAGTCCATGAACTTGATTACGCTCTCCGGGTCCTTACACTGTGAGGAAATGCCCCATCCGCACTCTGCGTAACGATAGTCACGCTCTTTCACATTTCCGTTCTGGTCCTTCAGCGGAGCGATGGCTGTCATCTGGAATCCCGGAATTTCCTCACCCAGGGAGTCATTGTAGTTTCCTGTACTTACCCAGTCATGGGTAAATCCGCCGGTGTTGTTGCTCAAAAGTGTATCCCTTGCTGACATTCCCCTTGTAAAGATTTCCGGATCGATCAGTCCTTCCTTGTACCACTGGGCAAGGTTCTTCACCGCGTTTTTATAATTCTCTGTCAGCGGTTCGTAAGTGATCTTGCCGTCGCGGGGATAGAAGGAAGCACTGGAATCCCATAAGGCCAGATATTCACCCATCTCCGTTTCTGCGGTAGCGGAGCGGTCAAACAGCGGGATCTCATCAGCCTGTCCGTTTCCGTTTGGGTCATTGTTTTTGAATGCTGTCAGTACATCGTGCAGCTCATCTACGGTTGTAGGTGCTTCCAGGCCCAGCTTATCCAGCCAGTCCTGGCGGATCCAGTAGAACTGTGAAGATTTTAATTCTTTTCCCAACGGAATATTGTAGATATTCCCATCCTCTGCTGTCGCCTGGTATTTCAGGTTCGGGTCGCTGTCCAGGGCTTCCTTGATATGTGGTGCATGTTCCTCGATCAGGTCATTTAAGGGAATAACTCCGCCGTCCTTGCCCAGTTTCTCTATATCTGTAGTCAGGTCGCAGGCAATGATATCGGCAAGCTGACCGGATGCAACCATGTTCTGGAATGCAGTGGCGTAGTCTGAGTTGGAGGAAGCCACAACGCCTTTTAGTTTCACGCCTGTCTTTTTCTCCACTTCTTTCCACACTTCCCAGTCAGAATTGAACGGTGTCCCTGACAGGAACATGAAGGCAGTAAACTCCTTGCTGCCGTCCTTGCCTGATGCTGTCTCTTTGCTGCTTTCTTCCTTGCCGCAGCCAGTCACTCCAAACGCCATGGATGCTCCCAGAACTGCTGTCAGTAATAATGCTGTGATCTGTTTTCTCTTCATTATAATAATCCTCCGTTTATGATCAGCCTTTTACACCGCCGACGGTGAGGCCTGTTTTAAAATATCTCTGAATGAACGGGAATACCACGATCATCGGAACGATTGCCAGAATGATCAGTGCGTATACCTGTGTAGTTGGTGATGTTAAGGATGCCTTTGTCACAATAGCCGCATCCGACGGATTGGAAACCCGCTCTACGATCAGTTTTTTCAGGAAAACCTGAAGGGGTATCTTATTGTCATCTTTCAGAAGCTGCATTGCCCAGAAGTATCCGTTCCAGCGGCTGATACCATAGAATAGCCCCACTGTGGCAAGCGCCGGCTTGGAAAGGGGAAGATATATATTCCAGAATACCCTGAAATGCCCTGCCCCGTCAATGAATGCCGCTTCTTCCAGCGCTTCCGGTACCTGTTCAAAAAAGCTCTTCATAATGATCAGGTTATAGGTCTCAATGGCAAATCCGAAAATGATCGCTGTCCTTGTATCCAGCAGACCCAGGTTGTTGAAGTTCATGTAAGTCGGAATAATACCTGCGCTGAACCACATGGTGAATACCGTAAACAGGGTCAGAAGCTTTCTTCCCATCAGATATTTCTTGGACAATGCGTATGCCATGGTCGTGGTAAAAAACATATTTGCCATGAGTCCGAACACGGTATAGAAAATGGCATTGCCATAGGAAGTCCACAGTCCGTCCCTCTTAAACACAGCTTCATAGCTGGCTGTGGTAAATTCTTTGATCTTCAGCAGCACATCCCCATTCTCCACGAAGAAAGGCTTGCTGAAGGAGGAGATCAATACATAATATATGGGATACAGGGCAATGAATGTGATTACGATACCGAGAACGATCATTACCGCATTGAAGACACGCTCTCCCATTCCGATGACCTGCCCCTGTTTTCTTTTATTTCCTGCCATCTCTCTTCCCCCTTACCATAACGCGTTATCGGAAATCTTCTTGCTGAATCTGTTTGCAAGAATTACCATGATAAATGCCACCACGGATTCAAAGAGTCCCGCAGCAACAGACAGCCCATAGTTTCCATTCTCAAATGCCAGACGATAAGAATAGGTAGAGATCACATCAGCCGCAGAATACGTTGCCGGCTGGTATAACAGTAAGATTGCCTCGTATCCCACCTTGATAATACCTCCCAGCTTCAGGATCAGCATCGTCACGATTGTGGGCACAATGGCGGGAATCGTCACATGGAAAATCTTCTTCATTTTCCCCGCGCCGTCCACGGTTGCTGCCTCATAAAGCTGCGGGTCAATTCCCATGATCGCCGCGATATACACCAGGGCATCAAATCCCGCGTTCTGCCATAAGGTCATTAATGTGTAGATTCCCTTGAAATATTCCGGTTTCGTCATAAAGTATACAGGGTCCACACCGATTTTCTCCAGCACCAGGTTGATGACCCCCGTACTTGGAGACAGGAAGTTGATCACGATACCGCAGACAACCACGACTGATATGAAATGTGTCAGTAATGTGGACATCTGTGTCATCCTGCTGACAAACTTGTTCTTCATCTCCGTCACACAGACTGCCAGGGCAATCGGAAGCGGGAAACAGATCAAAAGCTGCCAGAAGGAGATCATTAAGGTATTCTTTAATACCCTGGGAAAATCCTTCCCTCTGAAAAATTCCATAAAGTTCTGCAGTCCCACAAATGTACTTCCTTTAATACCCTGAAATACATTGTAGTCGTAAAATGCTATCTTGAGTTCTGTCATTGGGCGGTAAGCAAATAGAAGATACCATATAATACCGGGAAGCAGCAGAAGGTATAATTCCTTACTTGAAGCTATCTTTTTTATGACAAAAGAAAAATTTCTTTTCTTCTGTATTTTTATTTGTTGTTTAGCCAAAGTCCTCTTCTCTCTCCTTTCTCCTTTATCGAAGCGCTTCGAGTCGATATCCACACCTTAACGGAAATTTTTTGAAATGTAAATCATCAAATTCCACGGCTTATTTTCTTCCGGGTTTTTGGGATACACATTTTTCACTTCGTCCCTGTTTTTCAAAGAAGCGCTTGTTTCCGGGGCATCACCATTTTTCAAATCATCACCATTTTATCCCAAGGCCCATAAATAAAGGCGCTTCCACTTGAATTATCAACAAAATGCAATTATAATTTAATCTCGTCAGGAAAATCCCCCTTCCATTTCGCACATAAACCTGGCAGCGGGAACTTGACGCGGATCAAAGAAAAAAGGAGACAGCAGATATGCAGAAACAGCCATCCGGATTATATCACCAAAAACTGAAAATCGTATTCCTGCTTCTGGCCGCTGTGGTGACTCTTGTTTTGGCCTCCGTCTCAGGCATCTTGCTGACTCAGCGCTCAGAAGAGAATTATGAGACCTCCATCTCTGTATCCCGCACGATCCTGGAGGAAAAGAGCGCAGTCTCTCTGAAAGAGATATCCAACACCATGACGGATATCGTAAATGATTCCCTGATCAAGGAATGGTCTGTCTCAGAGGGCACACGTGATTTTTATCTGCTCTCCTCCCGGGCACAGAAAGCGCTTCTCAAATACGCAGGCGCTGTGGAAACACGCTTTCAGGTGTATCTTCTGCTCAACAACGGACAGACAGATCTTGATGACAACACACATTCCAGTGTCCTGTCCCCTGAGGGTTCTTTCTCTGTCTCTGAATTTTTAAAGAAAAAGGGATTATCGGAAGATGATCTGACAGATATACAGGAATATTTTGATAAAAATATGTTTCCCTATGTGATTCCGCATTACAATGACCGGGGCGAGCTGGCTTCCCTTTATTATCTGATCAAGGGGTATAAGCAGCCGCGCACCTGTATTTACATGGCTGATATCCCCATAAGCTCCCTTGTGGGTACTGCCACACCGGAAAAATACTGGATTTCCAACACGGACGGTCTGTTTATCCCCAGTTCCCTGGATGAAAATGACGTGTCTCTCTTTACATCCCTTGGAACAGATCTGGACGCAGGCAGGGATATCGTAAAAAAATCCGGTTATTACATAGCCAACGCCCACCTTTTGTCTATGAACTGGAATATCTCTTACCTGTATGACCGGTATAGCTTCAATGCCATGAACATATTCCTCTTTCTTCTGGCGGTTTTGGTCATTTTTATCCTTTTGAGCGCTGCCTTTTATTATGTGGTGAACCTTCTGTACCGCCCCATATACGAGGTACTGCAGCCTCATATAGAGAAAGATTCCAAAAGCTACGATGAATTCCAGATCCTGAACGACAACCTGGCAAAGATGCAGAGTCTGAACCACAGCCTGATGGCAACCAGGAAGACCACCAACACCCTTCTGGCCCAGCAGTATTACCAGAATCTGCTCACAGACCCCAATGGATATCTGGCCCCCAAAGAAAAACCGTATTTCCCTGACAACAGCCTGTTCTGTGTGGGGCTTATATGTTTTTCACCGGATGCCTCCCAGACTTTGGATGACAGCGGATTCTGCCAGCTTGAAATGTACAAGAACCTGATCTTCCAGAACTGCGTAAAGAGAGATGATATTGTATTCGTGAAGCTTTCCATGTACCGCTGCGCCCTGATCCTGAAAACCGACAGTATGGAGAGCGCAAAACTACTGACCGCCAGGGCTTTGTCCGCGCCTATGGAAGGTGACGAATCAGGCAAATACTGGGAGGAACAGACCGTGCTCAGCACAGTAAGACGGGGATTTGAAAATCTCTACCACTGTTATCAGGAAACGCTGAAAATAGCAGAGTATCTGCCCATGCTCCCCCATGACAAGATCATTACCCACGAACAGATCGCCGCTATAGATTCCGCCACCTATTCTTATCCTCTCTCAACGGAGAACAAGCTGATCCAGGAGATCATCAACGGCCGGGAACAGGCAATGGAACTGTTCGACAGCCTGATCCGGGAAAATCTTGTCCACAAGGTATTGTCCATGGAGGTTCTCCAGAACTTTGTCTACGCTCTGATCGGAACCATAAACAGGGTTTTTCAGGAGCTTAAGACAAGCCCCGAGGAATTTATCGGCCGGTCCATTGATTATGAACACTGGTACACACACTGGGCCGATTCCGTGACCATAACAGGCATCAAAACCGTCATCTCTGAGATCATAAAGGAGAAAAACAGGCGCAGCCAGACACAGGATGAAGCTATTTTGTCCCGCATGCTTGACTATATCCATCAGAATTACAGGGACAATATCATGCTCAACGACCTGGCAGACCAGTTCAACATCTCCCCCAAATACTGCGGGATTCTCTTTAAACAGCTCAGTGACAATAACTTTAAGGATTACCTGAACAATTACCGCATCAATCAGGCCAGGGCGCTGCTGGAAAAGGACCCGTCTTTAAAAACAAAAGATTTAAGTGCTATGACCGGTTTCAACAGTTCCAATACCTTTATCAGGGTATTCAGTAAATATACGGGAATGACACCGCAGAAGTATGCGGAACATGTTATTGATAAAGCAAAAAAATGAGTCCGGGAAAACCCGGACTCATTTTTTTGTTCATAAACGTGCCTGTCTAAAGACTTAAATTACCTTCAAGCCCTTCATAATCCACGCAGACCGTTCTCCCTGAACGCAGCGTGATTCTCACAGGCCCTGCAGCTCCGCATTGCTCCTCATCCTGAAACTTGATTTCACTGACAGGGAACAATTCCTCCCCGGTAAACTCCCTGCCCTCCGCGGTCAGAACAGCATAGACCATCACATAGGGCCTGTACTCATAATACTCTTCTCTTCTGCATTTTCCGTAAAGCAGAATACTTCTCTCAGCGACTGCATTTACGCCTGTGCGCTCCTTCATTTCAACGCTGTCAAAGCCGGTATAACTCACAAAGGCCAGGCTCCGCTTTTCATTTTTCACGATCAAGGCCTGCGCTGTGCCATCTGACCTGCGCTCTGTCTGTACGTTCCCCTCCTTCGGAAAACCATACGCTCCCAAAGTAAGGGTGAAGGGTTTCTCATGTATCCTCATTTTATCCGCATGCAGGATACCGTTAGGCAGTGGAATATCCGCCAGATCCATACATGCCAGCCCCTGAAAATTATACTGAAAGTTAAAATACTCCTGGCGGTACAGCACGCCGTCCCGCACCCCGCCATACAGCATGATATTGGGAATCTGTGCCTGATGCTCTCCATCGTACTGCAGGCTGTACTGCATGGCCTCTGCCCCCCGGCGGTCAAAATCCTCCCAGGGAAAACGGCTGTGAAACGCCAGACGTATATATGCCTTGATGTAATCATCCTGCGGGTGGAACACATTTTTAGCTGTGCAGAATTCCGCGGCCCCATTGGCCCCCTGATGGAAGGCCGCGATTCCCGGTCCGTCCATGACATAAGAGCTGTACGCGTCCTCCCTCAAAGTGTCCCAGTCCCCGTTATTCTCCTTCGCAGTCCAAAAGGGGTGGTCTTTCGAAAGATTCAGACAGAGGAACGGATTTGCCATCCAAAAGGGACTCTCTGCGCAACTGTAATCCTGAAGCATGGGCGGGAACTCCCCGTAAAACCCAAGAACAGGCACACCGTTTTGAAACACTTTATCGTTCTGTATGAACTGCAGAAGCGCTCCGGAATTGATCCGCCTGGCAAGTCCGGGGTCCATCTCGTGCCTTTTCAGGAAGAACACCGAGGCAAAGGGTGCAGTGGCGGCATTCCGGTAGATACCGCTTCTTCCCCACATGGTCACATGGGCCTCTCTGTCAAACATTCCCGTGTATTTTTGAAGAAGGCAGTTGGAATACGCATCTATCCGTTCTGCCATATCCGGCTCTTTCTCGTACCCGTACCACACATTCCAGAGTGCAGCATACACATGAAAGGCCCAGGGGCTGTAATAATCAAAACGGTGTCCGTCCCTGAACCAGCCGTCACCGGCATAGTAGGAAAGAATGGTCTGGGCATGATCCTTCATCTTATGCTCATCAATTTCATATCCCTGGCTCCACAGAAACCCTAAGATCAGCATATTGAACAGACGCCAGTTGTGGGGCACTGTCCTTGCGTCTCCGAATTCACGCAGATACTCCGCTATTTTATCCCTTTCCTGCTGTGTGTAGGAATCCCAAATAACTTCCCTGCACTGCCAGAGGCCGATCGCCAGCGACGCGCACTCGCAGGTATGCTGAAAGCAATGCTCCTTTTCCCCGGACATGGCATCCAGTTCTCTGTAGGTAAGCATATAATCCCCGGTTCCCTTTGTGACTGCGCGAAGTATATGTTCTCTGTAATACTCCTTTACGGAAAATCCTCCTGCTTCAGCCTCCGGTCTGTTGTGAAGAAGCGGAGCCGCTATCAGGAAACTCCTTGCCAGACCCTCGAATCTGGCGGCAAATATTTTCCATTCCCCGCTGTTTTTATTTGGATAACTGACCGCAAATTCTGTTCTCGGACAGTATATGGGCGTATCAAAATCCCCGATGTTGGAGAAGATCCCATCTAACAGAAACTGAGCAGCATCCAGCCAGTGTTCTCTTGTCATTCCGGTATAGGGACTTTTCTCTTGATCCGGGTTATTTATTCTGAACCTCATGTATCTCCTCTCCCTGCCCGGACTCTAATGTATAGATATTATACAGTCGGGACAGTGTTATGTATTGCTGTGTCCAGCACTATAGAATGATATCATGAATGAAGAATTTTTTTATTCCTATTTTTATACAAAACATTGCAAATACCGTACTCTATTCCTCGGTTATCCACGGTCTTTGGCCCGCCTCTTTTCTGAACTTACCGGGAGACATCCCGTATTTCTTTTTAAAGCAGTACCCAAAATAATCCGCCGCGGAAAACCCGGTCTTCTCTGCAATTTTTTCCACAGAATCATGGGTATCCTCCAGCAGACGGCAGGCAAGCTCCAGTTTATTATCCATCTGCATCTGCCGGAATGTGATCCCATAATGGCTCTTCATCAGGCGCTGCACCTGACGCACACTGAGCCCAAGCGCTTCCGCCAGTCCGTGTATGGTAATATGTACCGGGTCGTCCAGAAACATTCTCTCTATCTGCAGATATTTCCCCTCATCGGAGCAGGGCATGTACACTTCCCCCTGCTCCGGCTGGCCTGCCCGGTACATTCTGCCAAGTGTGATAAAAAGCTGTCCTGCCAGATGCGGTATCATTGCCTGAAAACCGGCAGGTCTCCTCTCTGTCTCACGGATTATCCCCCGAAGGATATCCGACACCTCCCCCGCATCATCTCCAATCCAGAAACGCTGGTCCAGCAGGCATTCCATCCAGTCCTCCCGCTGCGGCTGCGCCCTGCAGGACAGGGGAACCGTATAATAGAGGACCAGCTCCTCCATAGGCTCCCGGGACACTGTGATCTGTTCATGTGCCACTCCCGGTCCTGTCAGGTAAAAGGTCCCCTTTTTAAGTCCGTGCTCTCCCGAGCGGAGGCGCAGTATGCCTTCTCCTGATTCTATATAATGAATTTCATAGCTGGTTATGCTGTGCACGTGCATCTTAATGTGACCTGTGATTCCATGTCCCACAGATACTATATGAAACGGTACACCGTCCAGATTCACTTTGTAATTCACATCTGCCATTTTTCTTCCTCTTTTCAGAAGCTTTACTTGGTAAGTATTCAGCCGGCGGAATCGTTACCTTTTTATAACTGTTCAGTCAGGTCTGCGCATTTACTGCGCTGACCGTGCATAAGAGTAGTGGTAGCAGGTATTCGTCCCATCGCAAAGCGATTTTTAATGGGCGAATACCCGTAACTATTCAGCTGGCTGAATAGTTACACCTTTTTTGTAATTATACATGCTTTCCGCGTATATGAAAACCGGTTTTGAGCACGCGGTGTCCTCACCCTGAAAATAACAACATCCTGACAGAAAACTGGACGCTTTTCTGTCTTTTTATTTCCTGTGCCGGGACATACAATAGAGACAGTTACGGAAAGGAGAACGCCTATGTACAGCAAAGAAATGTATTTACAGCAAATCGAAGATGTCATTAACAGAGGGCCATACAAAGCCAACTGGGATTCCCTCTCTGCCCACGAGACCCCCGCCTGGTTCCGGGATGCAAAATTCGGTATTTTTATTCACTGGGGCGCCTACTCTATCCCCGCATTCGGAAACGAATGGTATCCGCGGAATATGTACATACAGGGCAGTCCGGAATATGAACACCACCGCCGGGTATATGGAGATCAGAAAGACTTCGGCTATAAGGATTTCATTCCCCTGTTCAAAGCGGAACACTTTGACGCTGCTGCCTGGATAGACCTGTTTAAAAAGGCCGGGGCCAAATATGTTGTTCCTGTTGCAGAGCATCACGACGGCTTCCAGATGTACCGCAGCGATATTTCCCACTGGAACACCTTTGAAATGGGCCCGCGCCGTGACGTCCTGGGAGAACTGACAGAGGAAATGCATAAAAACGGGCTGGTGAACGGAGCCTCCACCCACCGTATTGAACACTGGTTTTTTATGGGACATGGGCGGGATTTTGACAGCGATATCACCGGCTTTGAAAAAGAAGGAGACCTGTACTGGCCTGCCATGCCGGAGGGGGACCATCAGGACTTATTCAGCGAACCCGTCCCCACCAGAGAATTTCTGGAGGACTGGATGGTGCGGACCTGTGAGCTTGTAGACCGCTACCACGTAAAAGAGCTGTACTTTGACTGGTGGATCCAGCACAGCAGCGCCAAACCCTATCTGCAGAAAATCGCTGCCTATTATTATAACCGCGCCGCAGAGTGGAAAGAAGAGGTTGTGATCGCCTATAAACACGACGCCTTCATGTTCGGCACCGCCCTGGTGGATATTGAGCGGGGACAGTTTGCGGACGTACAGCCATTTTACTGGCAGACAGATACTGCTGCCGCAAAAAATTCCTGGTGTTATACAGAGAACAACGAATTTAAAAAGGCAAAGGATATCCTCTGTGACCTGGTGGATGTGGTCAGCAAAAACGGAAATCTTCTGCTGAATGTAGGCCCGAAGGCAGACGGAACCATCTCGGAGGAGGACACGGAGATACTGCTGCAGATCGGAGCGTGGCTGAAGGCAAACGGTGAGGCCATTTACGGCTCCCGCGTGTGGCGCACAGCCGCGGAAGGTCCCACAAAGGTGGAAGAAGGACAGTTTACAGATGGTAAGGACAAGGTCTTTACAAAAGAGGATTTCCGGTTCACAGTTAAGGGATCACACCTCTATGCCGCCTGCCTTTCCTATCCTGAAGACGGCCGCATTGTCATAAAATCCCTGGCCGAACAGGCTGCATCCAGACTGCCGAAATTCCACGGCATCGTTGAAAATGTGGAAGTGCTCGGTTTTGAGGAATCCCCGATATGGAAAAGAACAGAAAACGGGCTGGAAATAGAAACGCAGAATGTGAGATCCGACAAACCCGTAGTGTTTAAGATTGCAATCAAATAGCCGCTCTTTCGGATGGCAGAAGACGCACAGCCATTTGTCATAACTCTAATGGTAAAAATGCCCCATAAGTGCCTGTATCATGACATTTATGGGGCATTTGATGTTCTTTTCCTCCTCCGTAATCACAGTTAAACGGTGACTCTAACCAGCAGTTCTTACCTGTCTCCGCAAAAACCGGCAGATGAGTCCCTCCCGTACTTTCGGCAGGGCATATACCATTAAACTTGAACAGTATTATCTTCGCATCCTCTCGCCATTACAAAGTAAGTTTTTCCTTGTTCAGCAGCTCTCCGATTCCCCGGCAGAGGGCATTTACATTCATCTCCAATATTTCCATTCCGTATTCCCGTGAGGCATCTGTCCTCGGGTCAGCCCCTGCCACAGCTATGGGCAGTTCCTCTCCGTTCCGAATCCGTTCAAGCTGAACAAGTTCCGGGCGGACCGCCATGGTAATGGAAGTCTCATTGGCTGCAGCATGGTCATTCTGAAATCTCAGCCTGTCATCTTCCATGAAATCAAAAGCTGTCACCCCGATCAGACCGCATTTGCTGTGCAGTTCTTCTTTCAGAGCACCAAACTGCCGGATGGACGGCCCATGGCCATGGGCAGCAAGAATTTTAAATCCTGCTCTGGACAGATTTGCTCCAATACGCAGAATCATTCCTCGGTACTCCTCATCCGGCATCCAGTAGGCACTTCCGGGAAGCTGCTGCATTTCATAAGGCACTATGGTCCCGCCTGTGCAAATATCCATACCGTAAAGCTCCCTCTCCGGGTCATGGTAAAACCGGTCAGGCCCGAGAAAGAGTTTCGGCAATACGATTCCGCCTATCCTTTCTGCTGTCCGTATAAATAACTCCTGAGACTGAATCCCGTCCGCTCCCAGGGGCAGATGAGGCCCATGCCATTCCAGCGTCCCCAGCGGCAGGTACGCTACAGGGCACGCCTGCAGCCGGTCCTGAAATTCTGCCGGGCATAGCTCTTCGTACAGGACTTTTTCTGTCATGTGGTATTTCCTCCTCTTTTATTCTCTTCTTTGTATGGATGCATGAAGTTTTTTAATATACTCCGGCATAATACCAAACTACTTTCTCAGATGCAGCAAAAGGATATTCCAAACGTATTTCAATATTGCAGATAATACCAGGCATAACACAACCGTATTTGCAACTATAGGAATTGAAATATTTAAAAAATAGGGACCATTTGCATGGTTTATTATGGAGATGTTTAATATTCCGATACACGCAAGCCATAAAATGCATCGAAGGTAAAAACTGGACTTAGATTTTATGTCCGTATATATTTTTTCCGTACTGCAGCTTCTATCTGCTTCAAAATAGTAGAATCCCCATTGTTTATGGACAAGTTTCATATTTAACTCGTCTAAAAATCCCACAAACTCCTCACTGTTTTTAAGAAATCCCCTTTGGTCTATACAGTACCGGTATGTCCCTTTTTCGCAGGGCTCAAACTTATAAGAGAACCCGTGCTTTCCGACGAAACGGCAGCCTTCACTGCTCATATCATTCAGCCACTTTTCTTCCTTTTCTATGGACAGAAAAAATTTAGTCACTTCCATTCTCATCCCCTCCATTCAATATCTGCTGTCCCAATGTGTAATTCAGCTTTAGCCTTCTCACTTCCCTTTCCAAAACAGCTCTGCCTTGATCTGTGATCAAATATGTCTTTTTCCTGTCATCCCGGGCATATAGAGCGATCCACTCCTTTTTCAGCAGCGCATTCACTGCCCCGTAAAGTGTTCCTGCCCCGGGTTTTACCCTGCCTTCTGTGTGCTCCTCCAGAAACTGCATAACTCCATATCCATGATTCGGACTGCAGAATGCCAGCAATACCAGATAGGAGATTTCGGTCAAAATTTCATTTCCGCATTCGCGCATGCATATTCCCTTCTTTATTACGTTTAGTGTAATATTATTATATCTCTTTGGGAGGCATAACGCAAGAGGTAATTGTAATTCCGATTTCGGAATTTTATTTGTTTCCCAGTGATCTCACACCCCTCCTTACCGGAAGATACATTGAAATTTCCATACTCCCCTTTTGCTTTCTGGATTACTACACCATGGAGGACACAGGAAGGTATGCAGACATTGTATTTGCAGAATATATGCAATATGGCGGCTTCCATTATCTGTCCGCCATGAAAAAAACTTCGGAAAAAGCATACGTCTATCTGAAAGGCATTTATAATACAGTTATTATTAAGTATATGGAAGACCGGCAGATCAGCCGTGAAAATGACCCGAATAAAAGAAAAATTACAGATATTGCTCTTCTAAAGTCAATAGTCTGCTATCTTTCCAGTGTTGTCGGCAATCTCATTTCTGTAAAAATGATTATCTCACATCCAATGGAAAAAAAACATCTGCCAATACTGTAAGTGATTATATGGAAGCTCTCTCTGAATCCTTTATCTTCTACAAAGCAGACCGTTTTGATATTGTAGGAAAGCAGCTCTTAAAAACCAATTCCAAATGGTTCATTGTTGATTTTGGACTTAGTGGATATATCCTTCCGTGGCAGCGGTATGTTTTGGGATTTTCAATCGTGAATATTGTCTATTTTGAACTGCTTCGTCACGGTTATCAAGTTAATATTGGAAAACTCGGCAACACAGAAGTAGATTTTGTTGCCAGGAATCAAAATGCATACACCTATTTCCAGGTAACAGCTGATATGACCGGAGATGAAACTTTTGCCAGAGAAATGCGTCCGCTGGAATCCATCCAATTACAACGGTATTAAATTGATAAATGTGATCGACTGGCTGCTGCATTTATAATTAAATAATATCGGCATCTGTAGATTACGGCCCTGTACGGTCGTAATCTACAGCCCCCCTGTGTAATACAAATATCTTGCCTTCATACCATCCTATACTTTCCGATACGATTGTACATAAAATTATCTCACCTGTCATCCCACCAGTTGCAGTTACTTTCTCATATACAGATTACAATTTTTTTACTTAACTATTATATTTTAAGTTTATTAAGTAAACGTAGATATTCTTTTATTTGATCATGAACGACTGTAAGTGTCACCCACACCTTTTCTTGATTAATAGAAACTTTTTTATCCTCTCTCAAATGCATTACGTTATTACGGATTTCCTTTATCACTTTCCACTCTTTCAAAAATCCCGCAAAATCTTCACCTTGCGTAAATTTGCAATAAAATATAATATCATATTTTTCTTTTCTGTTATCTTTTCTGTTATCTTTTCTGTTATTTTCTAGTTCGTAATCTATGACTTCATATATTTTACGCTGGTTAATTTTTTGCTTTGAATACAACAATGTTTTTGATAAATACTCATACTGTGATTCTACCGAATCTTTACATCTTCCTCTTGAAATACGGTTTAAAAAGTACCGCTTACTTATCTGTTTCTTTCTGCAATTATTCTGTTTATTCCATATTTCACATTTCACCCCATCTGTTTCAGAGTATTCAAAAAAATTTGTAAATACATATTCCGGTGTTTTTGCTTCAATGATTGCAAGGCACTGCTGATAAAACCCTTTTTTATATGCCCAAAGCACTTCGTTTTGCAGATTTCTTTTATTTTTTTGCAGCAAAACACCATAATTATTTTTAATATTTTTAATAAATATATCCAGGTAATCATTTATTACTATTTTATGATCGCGTTTTTCTATAATCTTCTGCATACTATCTAGCGCACTCTCAAATTCGTTTACTCTACACAACAGCAATGCATCTGAAATTCTTCCAATACCGTTGGATATTTCCTTATAAAATTCGTCCTCATATGCCTCTCTTGAAAGTCCACTCACATATTCCTTTATACTTTTACCCAGCCCAAAGTTCGTAAACTCATTCATTGCTGATACGAAGTTAAAGATTTTAAAGAGTTCGGTAACGTTCATAATAGGAACATTCTGACCACCACCACTAATACTAAACGCATCTGTAATGCAGATATCTTCCATAGCAAGCAGATTAATAATAGCTTCAATTACCACCTGATCTTCCCTTGGACCGCCATGAATATCTAAATACAAATTAATTTTCTCATTATTACGTTTTAATAATCGGATAATATCAACTACATTTCCTACTGCGGAAACAACGTCTTTTTTATTCAATTCCTGCTCTCGATTTTCTCCATTTTTTAAATGCTCCACATGAGATGCATTTCTTTTATCCAGTTCTACCACTTTAAAGGAAACAGAATTTCCACTCGCTTCAGCTATTTGCTCTTTAAAAAAGTCTACTGCCGAACCTCGTTTTGCAATTGTACTATCTTCACTTTGAATAGAAAAATCCACTTCTTTTCTCGTAGCAGCTGATGCAAGTATAATGATAATATCCGGCGTTTTACCTTCCTTTATTAATAATTTAGGAACCGCTTCCAATTGTCCGAATCCTTTAACTGTAATTCCGTTATAACAATATGAGCTTTCTGTAATATTCCCGTCACTACGTAATATACTCATATTCAACAACAAAATATTATTTGCTTTAAATCGATGCAATACACTATCTGAAATATCCGGTATTACTGCAACCGTTTCTCTGGGCATTGGTACTGTACCTTCCTTTTTCGACTCAAGTTCCTGACTATTCCGAGCATTCATCATATTATTCCCCTTTATCATATACACGTACACCTTTACATTTTAAATAAGATTTTAATATCTGCAGTTAATTTTATGACAGTATTTAACATGCAAATATTTTAAAGCCTCACAGGTTATAGCTGAAAATTTCTGGCCGAATGGATTATTAGAGTGTGTTGAAAATTTATTCCCACAATCTTCAAACACACTCTAAACCTACAATATCGGAAAAAATGCATTTTATATCCCAGCAAAGCAATATACCGCACCTACAATTCACCGGAAATACATTTGCTGAATAATATTTAATTATTCTAACGGTTTTACCCAATACACATCATACTTATCGCTGTATCCTGTAATATAGACATCTATCTCTGAACCAGATGAATATGATTTTCCTCTTGTATTGAACTGCCCTTCTGACTCCTTGCCCTGAAGTTTAAGTCTGCAATTCCCTTTTGCATTAATCCTCAGTACTACAGCTTTTACTTTCCGAGATTCACCCATTTTATTTCCCTGATTCGCTTTATCAGCATACTTTCCCTCGCCATCAGTGCTGTCCGCATTCTTTTTCCCCTGCGCTGAATCAGATGATAAGACCGTCCCTCTCAATGTAAGTTTTTTGTCTGTTGGATTCGGCAGGGTATCCGGTGAAATATGATGTTTATTTACATTTCGGTTTTTAGAAAACCATTCAAAGATTTCCTCCTCTCCCTTTTTTGTAACTTTGACCGGATAACGTATGTTCAGATTCTCACTGACATCAGCATCACATATTTTTAAAATGTTATTCATTATTTTTTTCCGTGACTCATCAGCTTTGAGCTCTGCATTCAATGAGATTCCCGATTCTCCCATAGTGATTCCGCAATTAGTGCCCCCTGCCTTATTCACATCAATATTAAGCGGTACTAATTCTGCTGACAAGCCTGTCTTTGTCTTCTTAACCTTCCTGATTGCACCATTCGTTATAAGAAGTTTCACACTACCATAACCAAGAGGTTTTGCATGTCCGATCTTGTGTAGTCTTGTACTATCTGCACTGTTTTCACCAAAAGTGATGGTCCATATCATATCACTTAACTGCTGCGGCTGGATTCCGTCAAAATACATTCTAAATTTAAAATTTTCTCCCGATACAGCTTCCATCGTAGCATTTTGATTGGATCTGATAACAGCATCCTCAGCAGCTTCTCTGTGATGCCAATAATATTTTCTCCCACGAGGCATCATAGTCTCCACCGGATAAAATTCCGGATGCCCTTTCCCGTCCTCATACACCGTCACACTATAATAATCAAAGTTCCAGTATGCAGCATCTGCTGCCGGCTTATTGAGATAAAATTCAAAGGACGAAGGACGCGGAGTGCTTAATATCTGCAGCGTATGTAATTCTGACTTTATCTTTTCAGGATTCATCGGTACTGCATCGGTAAAACGAAGCCTCCCTCTTACACCACCGTCAGCCTTCGTACCAAAAAGAAGGCAGGCCGGACAAAGAAAATCTATTTTTTCGCAGGGTGCATAACTGCCCATTATCTCTTTCCACTTCCTATTACGTCCAACACGTCCGATAGAGCTTCCGGACAAATAGACTTCTGTTCCCCTTTTGTTCTCGAAAGTCAGATAATAAACAGGAACATAATTATCCCCTCCGTTTTTTGCCTCCATAAGTTTATTCTTTAAATCTTTCATGGGCTTAGGCGATTCGGATGAATTATCCACAACACCATCCCGGCTAAGTGCAGATAATAATTTTCTATCTGGCGAATATTCTTCTCCTTTCCAGGTATGAACGACAGACCCCGGCTGTAATACAGTTACACTGTAGTCCTGCTGAATAGGTATATTAAACTGCAGCCATCCCACATCGTAAGAAAATGAAATGTCATTTTTTCCTGAAACATCCTGCACTGTCCTGCCGATATTTAACAGTCTGTGCTGGTCATATGTAAAATACACCTTTTCTCCTGTACAAAATCCTTTATATTTTCCGCATTCAACTTGCCGTTTCCCACATTTTTGCCGGTAAACAACCGCACGGTGAAGGGTCCATGTATCTGTAGCCAAATCATAGTGAAGGAGACCCCGTTTGTCGAATCCAGCATACAATGGATTTCGCTGACTGATAGGTCTTTCATCCATTAATGAAGATACACAGCTTCCGGTTAATGTTTCGTATACACTGCGGAGCATTCCCCGCAGACTGCCTCCCGGAATCCCAGGTACACCATCTGTATCCGGCAGCCGAAGAAATGGATATTTATTATGTACTGTGTCGGCGCCTTTCTTATTTTTCACCTTTATTTCTTCACGATGTGCTGTGTCCGGTATGATAATTGGTGTTTTCGGTATAAGTTCAATATCCAGCCATCCCGTCAGCAGGTCTTCAGGTGAAGAATATTTCTGTTCCCATGCTTCAGGTTTAGGTGGTACTTTCTGGAACGGAACGAAGGTATAAGGGTTCAGAAAATCAATATTATCTGTCTGGTTATTCTTTAGTTTTGCCATTATTTATCCCTCCTTCGCTCAACAAAAACCTGCAAGCCGATAATCAGCTATATGCGCCAAACCATTCTTATCATACTGCAGATATGCTTTAATACACACCATATTCTGTTTTTCGGCTACAGGCAGGGCGTAGTATCCGCCACCGGTAGTCCGAAGTGTGTGGCATCCATAATTATCAATATCCGATTGAAAAGAAGAGTCAATATCCAGATATTGTTTATACTCCACATAATAACTCGCGGGCTTTTTCAAGAACTGATCTGTTTCCAGCGCAGCAGCTTTTTCCAATGTATTATCATCTGCCAGTCTCCAGACGAATGCTCCGCCAATATGGCTGCGGCGTATAAGCAGCTCACCCATATCATTAAATAAGCGAAGTTCCAACAAGTGCGGAATATCCTCGCACAGGGCTGCCAAATGCTTCTTGTCGGCTGAACGGAACCGGTCTGTATAATAAGCAATACCAAGAGAATCTGCAGGCATATACCTATTGATGACACCTTGTATTTCACTTTCCGGAGTATTTCCATATTCTTTTATCCATATCTTATTCATTTCGATTCCACCTCCAGAAATGTAGTATCCATTCTGCTCAAAGCCTGTGTTTTGTCCTGATGATTCACTTTCAGTGAAAGAATTTCAACACAGCCATGTCCAGTACTGCCAGAACCACCCGCTGTAAGGAGTCCAAGGTTCAGGTCTATGATAGAAACCGCTAACAACTGGCCTAACAAAGATGTCAGCCTTTCCCTACAGCGGATTACCAGTTTTCCTTTTCCTCCCTGCCACCATTCTGAGGTGTACAGAGCCTGAGAAACTGGTGCGCCTGTAAAGCGATCCAATGCATTTCTCGTAATAGTATAAGATTGCCCGCCTTCCACCGTAGTTTCACTGAAATACAGATTTGATTTCTGTTTTGCATTATTTTCCCTGACAACACCGAACAATAAGTTAATATCATCCCGAATATCCTGCGGACAGGAAATATGCCGTGCCAGTTCCAGCATATGATGCCGAAACACGCCTGCCCAGCTCGTTCCGGGAATCACCGGAGCTCCGTACGCTGACTTCATCGGTACAGAGGATGCTAAATTCTCTTTCCCCGACACACATTCTTTATATCTGCGTACTGCAAAACTTCCGGCCATCTTAAATTCCATCTCAATGATAAGACCAGAAACATCATAATTCTCTGCCGTTTTAGAAATCTGACCACTGTACATATCCCACCGGGCATCCGGTGCAAAGGGGTCAAAAGTTAGCCATTCATCCAGTACATCTGCTGAATTTATCTCCCCCTTTCCAAAATCAAATTCCCTTTTCTGGACAAATACGTCCATAGAACCGTAACCACGGCTGGTGCGCGCGCCAAATGAAACTCCGTCAGATTCTAACCTTTCTATAATTTTAGTCAGAATATTTAGCTGCTTTGCACCCTGATCACTCTTTGTATTACCAGTCCACTCCAAAATAGAAGTATATTGCATCGCTATTTCTGCAACTTCAAAATCATATTTGGCATTATCCAGCGCTGTACCTCTGTCATTGATTCCGACACCATCCCTATGCGAAATTCGTATGTCACTTCTTTTACATATATCTGGCAAAACAGCATCACTTATCAATATGCTGCTTTCTCTCTGCACTTTACCATCTTTCCCAATATATCCAAAGAGTTCTTCTCCCTCGCTTTCCGGTACGAAGGAACGCAAGACTCCGGCAATACTGCTGCCGGGTATAAATGGCAGTCCACGGGAATCCAACATCAAATCACTGTCCGTATTTTCAACGTCCCCATTAGATATGCGCAACGGAGCAGTCTGTGAAAAGGTCAGCTTATAATACATTTTCTGCATAAATTACTGTCCTCCTTTTTCATAATAAACAATATGAAGTGCAAAAAGTAACAGTGATTTCCATTCTCCTAGAATTTTTCTTTGAACCACCTTATTATTTCCTATCTCATTGGATATTTCACAATTTCCAATCAGCCTGTCCGCTTCCAGTCTGTATAAACCGCATAGTCCCTGTACGAATTGTTTCACCCTTAATTTCCTGGATACTTCAGTTTCGCTGCTCT
Source organism: Blautia sp. JLR.GB0024 (assembly GCF_037000545.1). Classification (NCBI taxonomy): domain Bacteria; kingdom Bacillati; phylum Bacillota; class Clostridia; order Lachnospirales; family Lachnospiraceae; genus Blautia; species Blautia sp. JLR.GB0024. Next base: position 62,385 of record NZ_JBANBF010000013.1, read on the forward strand.
CATCACTGTCTTTGATACTTTCAATATGATTAAGAAGGTCCTCATAATTCTCTGCTTCATCTGTCATAAGGCGCAGACGGCCAATTAATCCTGTTTCTAGTTCATCTGCATGTGATTTTGCATACTGCAGCGCATGATTTTCAGCAGCATGTCTGGCAGCTGTCATAAGCAGCGCATTCCTGAGTTCATTTACAAGTATTTTATCTGTTCCTTTGATTTCATTCAGACGATCCACACTGCCTTTACTGATATACTGCAGCTTATTGATTTCACTTTGCTTGAGAACATGGCATACGCCAAATCCTTCCTGCTTAAATTCCCCAATACGAAATGTTCTCGGAAGAGTCTTCCTTTCTTGGGATATAAAACAAAATACGCTTCCACCCTGCAGGGACAATAACTGGGGTTTTTGCAGCTGCCACATGCTATGATAACCACTGACAACATGATACTTTGTGCGATCAGTCAAAGATCTTACACTGTCGGCCGGCACTTCGCATACAGGATTCAGTCCAAGCTCCATAGCTATCTTATCACGAACAGAAGCATTGTCCATTGCAAACACGCCCGAATCTGACAGTATCAAATCCGACTGCAGCACAACATATATCGGTTCCCCGGTTTCCGCAATTATCTCTTCCATCGCGCAGGACGATATCTTAGGAACTCCTGCTATACTGCAGGCCGCATACTGTGCGGTCCGGCTCCGTCCAAATCGAAGAGGTGCTTTTACAATAATGTTCCATACATTCTCTGCCAGATATTTTGGCAGGGTAACAGTTCCTCCATAAATCATGCCTGCATCAAGAGACTGCTGCATATACAGCATCCCATCCTGTCCCTCAACCCGGACTGTGTGATGATATACGGTGTGGCTGTTGGCCTTAGCAATCGTGTAGCCATCTTTAGTCTCAACAGCATACGTTCCCTCCAATGTCTTCTGTTTTTTCCCTCTTACCTCTTCCCCTGCACAGTTAGCATATCGTTTCTCATTCTTCAGATTTACCAGAAACAGAGGCGTAGGTGCCGAAATTTTTCCTGAGATAACAGGTGTCAGAGAACTCCACTGCACTGTTCCATCTAAAAACAGTTTAGAAAATATCTCATCTGCAGAACCATTTCTTAAATATTCCGTACTCATACAGCCAATCACGCTCCTGGCAGGAATCTCAGATATAAGTTCACTGCACCCCGGCAAAGTTACAGGTGCATCCAGGTGAATGTGATATGTAATACAAATCATCTCGCTCTTATCTTTCAACTGACCCTCATTAAACTGATATGCATCTTGTTCATTTTCAGACATTTCACCGACCACTGTCTCTTCGCCGGTTTTTTTTGCATCATACACAACTTTAATGTTTCCCAGACCCCGGTTACGGCTAAGTCCTATATGCCGCAAAGCCATACAACATTGTTTCAAAAGATTTAATTCATCCGAAAATTCATCTTCACTGCCCTTTTTTAAAGAAAAATCGGCCCAAAATACAAGTTCCTCTCCTACATGCAGCGGGTCATAATGATTCAATACGCGGGTATAACGCAGAGTACCATCCACAGGCACCCCCTTTTGCATCTTCGTCTGACCTCGCACATAAGAAAAAAGGCTCGCCACGCTGCCGGGCCTGGCAGTATCCTTAAGAATCGGTTCAGCCGATGGATCTGCATTTACGCTTTTCAACCAGCGCTCCATAGATTCCGCCCCGTCCAGAACAGCATTCTCAAGTACAAGTATACCTTCAAATCCATTTTTTCCGCCAAATAACCTCTGAATATTTTCATCTGTTGCCAGTTTACTGCCATACTTCTTCAGTTGAACGGCTTCTGCCCTCAGGCAGCCTTTTAAACGTCTGGCCGGAATATAAGGAAGTCCAGCATCAGAAATACAGATATCCGTATCTACAGAATTTCCAAAGCTCTCCCCGCTCCCAGCGCACAGATCACTGCGTAATGTTATTCTCAGTTTTTTCATTTTTTACGGGTTCCTTTCCTCCAAACCAGATATCGTACATTTCGCTTGCATCATACAGTGTTTTATATAAACGATTCTCATCTTCAAAAATACCTTTTAATTTTTCTTCCATTTCCGCATAACGATAGTATACTCTTGAAAGCTCATATTCACCGTCTGCTGTACTTTGCTCAAAAGAATTTCCTATATCTTTAATATTGGCCCTGCTGCCGCCGCAGGACTTCCACAGATTAACTGTCTCATCAAATTTAAGGATATCAAAGTCTCTTCCTCCCGTATGTCTTCCATTACCTGTCACACGCCATGGGCGTGCCATACACGACGCAGTATCCTGTCTGTCACGAATATCCTCCAATTCACAAGCCACACCACTGTGAAGAAAATGGAAATCCAGCCAACACTCCTCCTCCGGAACCGGATTTCCTCTACTATCGGTCTGCAGCAAAGTTTCATGTACCGGCTTCTTTGCCAGATCACAGGCTTGTTCCGCTAGTTCATAAGCCCTGGAAAAAGGATAATGACTATGGAATACACAGATTCCTGCACAGGAACTATATGTCTCTTCATTCCCATCTGTATTATGGGAAATACCATAGGACGCCACAGCCTTCAGGTATGCCTTCGTAAGCGCCAGGGCGAACCTTGCATTGCAGACAAAAGTCACATCGTCGCCATCAGAGACGATTACACGATACTGATAACATTTAGGATGTCGTCCCTTGTCTTCTTTTTTTAGAATTTCTAATTCATTTTTTATACCTGCAATACCGGTTTTTACGAAAGCATTATTTATATTTTCTGTAAACCGTCTCATAGCTGACACACAAAAATCATAATCGGAATGTCCATCAAGAAGATGCTGTATCTTCACACCCATATTATTTCCATCCGCATGGACAATTGCCAGAAGACTTTCCTCCCCTTTCTCCGTCACAATATCATCCAGTAGTTTTGCAAAATCATCTTCTTTTTTCTCCTTATTACCAACTTCATATTTGACCTGAGCTTCTTGAGAACGGCTGATTTTATGTACTCTATCTTTATAAGAAATCGGCTGCTGGGTACTCCGGTCCATCTCGGAAAACGGCATCATAGGCATAAGACAACCGGGCAGCATTTTATTTTTTTCAATTTCTACTGCTTCCATAAGAGAAGCATAATCCCTTTTATAACAATTGGGGTCTCCGTCAACAGGAATACCAACACACAAAGGAATCAATCCCGGATATTCTTTTGTCAGATGATATGTATAAGCACGATTTGCCCGCTGGAAACTTATTTCATCAGAATAAAGAACTGTCTCATTACCACCTCCAGTAAATAATTCTATCAAGTGAAGCGTCTGATTTTTGAACCGTTCTTTAACATTCTCTAATTTAAAATCGCGCGAAACTCTCGTATCGTTTAAGGTTTCAACTATCAGACCACACTCTCTGGCCTTACGAAAAAGGATACCGAATACATCGCGAATGATGGCTGACCCTCCTGTTATTTCCTGTATCTTATTACTTCGGAAAATATAATTTTGTTTTGAACGTATTGTATATTGCGCAAGAATCATAAAAACCTGTACCACCTTCCTTAAGATATAGTTTTTTATACCTTCACACGTTAGTATTTCCCAAAACGTATGAATTTAAAGTTTACCCCTTTCTGATATCCTCCTTCCTTTTCTTTTACTTTACGTGTACTGCATGCACAGCGAGAGCAGCCTTTTCTTTTAATCTTCTGACCGCTTCAAAAGTCCGTCCAACTTCTCCCTGTTCCATCACAACACAAGAGCTGTGTTTCATAATTTCAGTTATCAGTATTTTTCCTATTATCCCGAGATATATCAACTATTACAAAACATATAATTATATTATAAATTATAACACTTCGTAATGACTTTTTCACTATAAAAGCCTAAACAAAACTCTAATGATCAAATTATTATCTTATCACCACTCACTGATTACTACTACGAAATGTGACAAATCAAAGATACAGAAAATGTGGAAAGGTAATCAGTGCTACTGTCCCCATACCGCCTAAAAAACCATATTGTTCAACCAGCAAAACCTTGCTTCCTCTTCTTGCCGCACTAATTGCCGCAGCACAGCCTGCAGGGCCCCCCCACAGTAATAACATCATAATTTGTATTCATTGCCTTCTCCTCCCTTAACCTTTAAACCCAGATGTTGCAATTCCTTCAACAATCTGTTTCTGAAAGAAGAGAAATACCAGCACAACAGGAATAATAGATATAAATGTTGCTGCCATGACCAGATTCCATTTCATATCAAATTCAGATTTAAATGTTTTAAACGCAAGCTACACAGTCATCATCTCTGAAGATTTTGTTAAGACCGACGGCCATACTAACTGATTCCAACTGTCCGAAAAGGCAAGAATTCCAAGTGTACTGATGATTGCTTTACTTAACGGTATTACCAGTGTAAATTCGTGATTATAGTAAATTCGACTTTATTTATTTTATGCATTATTCACAACTCGCAAGATTCTTTCAGAAGTGCAGCACACTGTTCTACTGCGCTGGATATCCACCATAAAGACATCCTAAGTGATTTCAATGCTTTGCGGCCGACATCTTTGTATCTGCACTTTGGCAGATAAGCAATGTTAGCTATTGATTCCCACACGCCAAAAGGACATCTTTCCAAAATTTCTTTTAGAAAAATGTCCTTTATATAAAATCTCTAATTCATTTTTTAGTACAGCTTCGCCCCAGCCGGAATCCTGTCATCTACCATCAGAAGATTCAGTCCTTCGTGTCCATCCACTTCATGTACTGCGGAGATTAACATACCGCAGGAATCAATGCCCATCATGGGTCTCGGAGGCAGATTTGTGATTGCGATACAGGTCTTTCCCACCAGTTCTTCAGGCTCGTAATACTCGTGAATACCGCTTAAAATCACGCGGTCCACGCCTGTTCCGTCATCCAAAACGAATTTCAGAAGTTTCTTACTCTTCTTCACTGCTTCACATTCTTTTACCTTTACTGCACGAAAATCTGACTTGGCAAAAGTATCAAAATCAACCATCTCTTCAAACAGCGGTTCGATCTTTACATTGGAGAAATCAATCTTTTCTGCCACTTTTTCCTCTGCCGCAGCAGCCTTTTCCACTGCCTTTTCAGCCTTCGCTTCGCCCTTCTTAGCGTCTAAAGACTTCATGGTCGGGAAGCATAATACATCTCTGATTGCTGCAGAATCAGTCAGGAGCATAACCATACGGTCAATACCGAATCCGATGCCGCCTGTGGGAGGCATACCGATCTCCAGTGCGTTCAGGAAATCTTCATCTGTGGTGTTGGCTTCCTCATCGCCCTGGGCCAGCAGTGCTTCCTGTGCTTTGAAGCGCTCTCTCTGGTCGATGGGGTCATTTAACTCGGAATAAGCGTTTGCCATCTCCCAGCCATTCATGAAGAACTCAAAACGCTCTGTGTACTCCGGATTCTCCGGCTTTTTCTTTGTCAGCGGAGAGATCTCAATGGGGTGGTCCATAACAAAGGTAGGCTGGATCAGATGCTCCTCTGCGAACTCCTCGAAGAACAGGCTCAGGATATCACCCTTCTGATGTCTCTCCTCGAACTCTACATGGTGCTCTTTTGCAGCGGCTCTTGCCTCTTCCAGGGTATGGATCTCGTTAAAGTCAACGCCGGCATATTTCTTGACAGCATCCACCATAGTAATTCTCTCGAACGGTTTGCCCAGATCCATCTCCACGCCATTGTAAGTGATCACAGTGGTTCCCAGAACCTCCTGCGCCACATGGCGGTACAGGTTCTCTGTCAGGTCCATCATTCCCTTGTAATCTGTGTAAGCCTGATACAGCTCCATCAGCGTAAATTCCGGGTTGTGTCTGGTATCCAGGCCCTCGTTGCGGAATACTCGTCCGATCTCGTATACGCGCTCCATGCCGCCAACGATCAGTCTCTTCAGATACAGTTCCAGGGAGATACGCAGCTTAAAGTCCTCATCAAGAGCATTGAAATGTGTCTCGAAAGGTCTTGCGGCTGCACCGCCTGCATTTGCCACCAGCATAGGGGTCTCCACCTCCATAAATCCCTGGCCGTCCAGGTATTTACGGATGCTGCTGATGATCTTGGAACGTTTGATGAAAGTGTCCTTTACTTCCGGGTTCATGATCAGGTCCACATATCTCTGACGGTAACGCAGGTCTGTGTTGGTCAGACCGTGGAACTTCTCAGGCAGAACCTGGAGGCTCTTGGATAACAGTGTCACAGCAGAAGCGTGAATGGAGATCTCACCTGTCTTTGTTTTGAAGACTTCGCCTGTGATGCCTACGATGTCGCCAATGTCCATTTTCTTGAAATCCTGATAGGATTCCACTCCGATACTGTCACGTGCCACATAAGACTGAATGTTGCCCTGTAAATCCTGCACATTGCAGAAGGAAGCTTTTCCCATGATACGTTTTGACATCATGCGTCCTGCTATGGTTACGGATTTTCCTTCCAGCTCTTCAAAAGCATCTTTGATTTCCTGGCTGTGATGGGTTACATCGAATTTGACGATCTGAAACGGGTCTTTTCCGTTTGCCTGTAACTCAGCTAATTTTTCACGGCGGACCTTCAATAACTGGTTGACGTCCTGCTCCTTAACATTCTTTGACTGCTCTGCCACTTTACACACTCTCCTTCATCTATATGTTTCTTTCAATCTCCAGAACCTTATATTCCATAACTCCGGAAGGCATCTCTACCTGTACGGTCTGTCCTTTTTTAGCTCCGATCAAGGCTTTTCCTACCGGAGACTCATTGGAGATCTTGCCTTCCAGGCTGTTTGCCTCTGTGGAACCTACGATTTTGAATTCAATCTCCTCTTCAAATTCCACATCATATACTTTTACCTTACATCCAACACTGATGGTAGCCAGATCCACTTCATCTTCCACTACGACCTCAGCATTTTTCAGGATTTTTTCAATTTCTTCGATTCTTGCTTCGATATCGCGCTGCTCGTCTTTAGCCGCATCGTACTCTGCATTCTCAGACAGGTCACCCTGCTCTCTGGCCTCTTTGATCTTACCGGCTACTTCTTTTCTTTTGTATACCTTCAAATCATGAAGCTCATCCTCTAATTTTTTCAGTCCCGCATACGTAAGAATATTTTTCTTCTCTTCCATTTTTATACACCCTTTCTTCTATATTATAAAGTAAGAAGAGGGTCTGCAGGGCACAAAGCCGGACAGAATCCCATATTCTTCTCCCAGTATAATCCATCTTTTTCAGGTTTCATTAACCTAACAGTCATAATATTATAAGAAAAACCCACCAGAATGTCAAGAACAATCTCATATTCTTACATTTTCACATTCTTGACAAATAATCCATAACACTTCACATAGCCTGCACTACAACCCACTATCACACTATCACTTTGAATCTCCAGAAGCTTTCGCCCTAAACACACAGTCATGCGGGCATGGGTATCTCTCATGCAGGCATTCCCGCGTCCTTAGCGAAGGCAAGATCCACCGTTTACGGAAACTTAGACACGAGGGCTCTCCCGAGTGCTCTTAGTTGCAGTTAACGGTTAGCTTGACTGAGCGTTGCGGGTGTCTGCATGAGAGATACCCATGCCCGCATGACGTCCGCTTAAGCCACAAACAAAACATCAAAACATCTCCACAAGCCTCTCAAGCTGCTCATACGTCTCTATTTCATTCACCTTCCGTCTGACAGATGCCGAGTGAGGCATTCCCGCTGTATACCACGCAACATGCTTTCTCATCTCCCGCATACCGGTATACTCCCCTTTATACTCAAGCTGCAGACGTGCATGTTTCAAAATCATCTCCCTGACATCCGAAGAGGAGGGCTCATCCGGCATGGTGCCGTTCTCCAGATAAGACCGTATCCTGCTGAATATCCATGGATTTCCTCTGGCCGCACGGCCGATCATAATGCCGTCACACCCTGTCTCCTCCAACAGGCGCTTTGCACTCTCCGGTGAATCCACATCCCCGTTGCCGATAACCGGAATGGAGACTGCTTCCTTTACCCTGCGGATGATATCCCAGTCCGCCCTGCCGGAATAATACTGTTCTCTGGTCCTGCCGTGCACTGCAACTGCTGCCGCACCTGCATCCTCTATGATCTTAGCGATTTCCACCGCATTGACGCAGTCCTCGGTAAATCCCTTTCTGATCTTGACCGTCAGTGGTTTCTGAATAGAGGATGCGACTTTTTTCACAATCTCTCCCACCAGTTTCGGATTTTTCATAAGGGCGGAACCTTCCCCGTTATTGACTACTTTCGGAACCGGGCAGCCCATGTTGATGTCCAGGATGTCAAAGGGCTGTTCTTCTATCTGCTGAGCGATAAATCCCATCAGCTCCGGTTCTGAACCGAAAAGCTGCAGGGAGACAGGCCGCTCGCGGGGAAGGATCTGCATCAGGCTCTTTGTATTCTTATTCTTAAAATAAATGGCCTTTGCGCTGACCATCTCCGTGCAGAGAAGTCCTGCGCCCTGCTCTTTGCAGAGCAAACGAAATGGCAGGTCCGTGACTCCTGCCATGGGTGCGAGTATCAGATTGTTCTCAAGAATTACATTTCCGATTGTGAGTTTCATATTAACCTCTGCTCTTCTTCGTTTTTTCAAAAATGATCCTGAGACCGGTCAGCGTAAGCTGTGTATCGTACACGTCGATCATATCCGTCTCATCTGCAATGATCTTGCCCAATCCTCCGGTTGCCACTACTTTCAGGTTCTCTATCCCTGATTCTTCCTTTACTTTCCTGATAATGTATTCCACCTGCCCGATATATCCGTACACAAGCCCTGCCTGCATACTGGTGATGGTCTCCTTAGCCAGGATGGACGCCGGCTTCTCTATGGCGATTTTCGGAAGCTTGGCAGCATCCTGCCACAGTGCTTTTGCGCTGATCTCAATGCCGGGGGAGGTGATGCCTGCCACAAAGCATCCGTCCTCTGTGATCAGGTCATACGTGGTGGCTGTCCCAAAATCAAGGACAAGAATAGGTCCGCCGTACAGTTCATAGGCAGCCACAGCGTCCACGATCCTGTCCGCCCCAATCTCCTTGGGGTTCACAGATGTTACACGGATGCCTGTCTTACATCCGGGTCCCACATGCAGCGGATAGGTGTTAAAATATTTTATGACGCCGCTTGCCAAAGAATGCATAACATCCGGCACAACGGAGCTGATAATGGCATCTTTTACCGCGTCTTTGGAAATTCCACGGTATTCCAGCATATTGCACATGAGAATACCGTACTCATCCGAAGTGCGGTTCTGTCTGGTCGTCATGCGGAAGGTTCCTTTTAACTCCTCCCCGTCAAACACGCCCAGGGTAATATTGGTATTGCCCACATCGATCACTAAAAGCATATTCTATTCCTCCCCTTCATTCAGGGTTTCCTCCACATCTTCTCCCAGGAAAAATACCCTGTAGTAGAGTTCCAGCGATTCCAGCAGTTCCTGTTTGTCTGCTCTGATCTGCTTGATCCGCAGCACACTTCCTATATCATCGTACATGGCATCTGATTCCAGAGCTTCTGTCGTGAACTCCAGACTGCCGTCCTCGTCAAATTCCAGTGTCAGCACTCCACCGATCTCCTCTGTGTAAAGCACGCACATAATATGCAGCTCATCCTGCACAGACTGGGGAAGTGCGGAAAAATCCTCATTAAAGTAGTATTTATGCTCATAGGCACTGGCGCCGCACAGCACTATCTTATCCTTATACATAAACTCTCCTTATACCATCCGTCTTATACATCATAACTAGTAACTATTCAGCCAGCTGAATCGTTACGGGTATTCGCCCATTAAAAATCGCTTCGCGATGGGGCGAATACCTGCCACCACTACTCTTTTGCACGGTCAGCGCAGTAAATGCGCAGACCTGACTGAACAGTTACCACAACTATACATATCCATACAGCCCCCGCACAGATACTTCACCTGCAAAAATGGTCTCACAGGCACCTCCCGGGGTCTGCACAAGAAGCTCCCCTGCCTCATCAATACCCAGACAGGTTCCCACAAGCTCCCGTTCTTTTTCCATAACCTTTACTTCCCGTCCTCTGCTGGCAAGAAGCCTGTCATATTCCTTCTGAAAAGGCCGCAGATTCCCTGCTTCTAAAAAGCGCTCATAATTCGCCTCAAAACGCTCCAGAACCGCTGCTGCCATCACATCCGTCTCCGGTGCCCGGCCGCACTCCAGCTTCAGGGATGTGGCCTTGTCCTTTATCTCCTCAGGGAACTTCTCCTCTGTGAGGTTAATGCCCACTCCGATGACCACATGGGATATTTTCCCTCCCTCCATGGACATTTCCGTGAGGATTCCGCAGAGTTTTTTTCCTGACATGACAAGGTCATTGGGCCATTTGATCTGCGCTGTCCTGCCTGTCACATCCGCCACTGCCTGTGCCGCGGAAAGCCCCATGAGCACTGTCATCATGGGAGCACGCTCGGGGGGCATATCCGGACGCAGAAGCAGGGACATGGCAAGACCGCTCCCCTTGGGATCTGCCCAGCTTCTGCCCCTTCTTCCTTTTCCTTTTGTCTGGTTTCTCGCCAGGAAGACCGCGCCGTGAGGCGCACCCTTCCCGGCTTCTCTTTTTGCCCAGTCATTGGTGGAATCTGTCTCCTCAGCAAAATTCCACGGTTTTCCCAGCCATACGGTCTTTAATTCCATCTGTCCTTATGCCCCCAAAGTCGCTGCCATTACAGCTTTGATCGTATGCATACGATTCTCCGCCTCATCGAAAACGACAGACTGTGCAGATTCGAATACTTCATCTGTCACTTCCATATCTGTCAGACCGAAGCGCTGTCCCATCTCTTTTCCGATGGTGGTCTCCAGATCATGGAATGCAGGCAGGCAGTGCAGGAATATTGCCTCACTTCCCGCGTTCTCCATAACCTCGGCGGTCACCTTGTACGGGGTCAGCTCACGGATACGCTCTTCCCAGACTTCATCCGGTTCACCCATGGACACCCATACATCGGTATAGATCACATCCGCATCCTTTGTCCCTGCTTCCACATCTTCCGTAAGTGTGATGGTACCGCCGGATTTCTCGGCAAATGCCTCACACTCTTTTACAAGCGCATCATTTGGGAAGTATTTCTTCGGTGCGCAGGCAACAAAATGCATTCCCATCTTGGCACAGAGGATCATCAGGGAATTTCCCATGTTGTAGCGCGCATCACCCATGTATACCAGTTTTACGCCCTTCACTCTGCCCAGGTGTTCCCGGATAGTCAGAAGGTCAGCCAGCATCTGTGTGGGGTGGTATTCGTTTGTCAGGCCGTTCCACACAGGCACACCTGCGTATTTTGCCAGCTCTTCCACGATCTCCTGTCCGAATCCGCGGTATTCAATTCCGTCATAGATTCTTCCCAGAACCCTGGCAGTGTCACGGATACTCTCTTTCTTGCCGATCTGGGAGCCTTTTGGGTCCAGATAGGTGGTTCCCATTCCCAGGTCGTGGGCTGCCACCTCAAAGGAACAGCGAGTCCTGGTGCTGGTCTTTTCAAAGATAAGAGCTACATTTCTGCCCTTTAATGTGTCAACGGGAACTCCCTGTTTTTTCTTTTCCTTTAGCTCAGCCGCCAAATCAATCAGATATTCAATTTCCTCAGCCGTAAAATCCTTCAGTGTCAGAAAACTGCGTCCTTTTAAATCCATCTTACTTATCCTCCTCATTTACCACGGCCCAGCCGCGTATCTCTTTAGTCAAATCAGAACATCCCTGGAAATCACCTGTACAAATGCAGGAATATCCATACCATGCAGCCGGTACAGCTTCCCATACACTGCTTCCTGAAGCTGCTCCAGCGTATAGATCCTGTATTTTGATACCCTGCACAGCTTTGCGGTTGCCTCCAGTAAAGCCAGATACAATTCCCGGTAATTCCAGTCCTTGGAGAGCTTCATCTCCTCCGCCAGAACCGGCAGGATCACCTCTGTCATATTACGCAGAAACAGCCTGGGGTCTCTGGAAAGCTGGTACGTATCCATCAGATATTCAAAGACCAAATCATCTAAGTCTGTCAACTGCTTTAAATAATAACACTCTTCTTCTGATTCATCAATATAATATATTTTTCCCTTCAGCCCGTATATTAAGCGCATGGTGTCATAATACCCGAGTTTCATATGCCGCCTGCTTTTTCTTCTGTCAAAATCTATGATGCTTCCCAGGCTCACTTTGGGAGCCACTGTATAAATTGTGGTTTCTTCGGGAATCTTTACCTTCTTCTCCCGTCCGATTCCGAAAATCCTTACCATAATAATATTTTCGTATCCACGGTCCACCAGGGAACTTAAGGGTACATTGTTGATGGCTCCGCCGTCAATGTAGCGTTTGCCGTGAAGACGTTCATTCTTAAACAGCGGAAAAATATAGGCGCTTGCCAGCAAAAAATCCTTAATAAGCTCCGGGTCACACTGCTTCACATCAATATCCAGCTCTTTCTTATCATCCACATTGAAGGTCAGGACATACAGATCCACAGGGGAATGGATGATCTTCTCCTCATCAATACATTCCGCGATCAGCTCCTTCAGCGGCGTCACATCAATACCGCCCTCTTTCATAAAATCAAAGGCGCTCTTCAGCATATCCACATCCAGCTTCTTCTGATGGAACAAAAGCTCCATTTTCTCATCTTCCACAGACATAATGCTGGAGTAGGAAATATTTTCCCAGACCTTCTCCGCATTGGTCAGATCATCCATGCAGATCAGGGCGCCGTTCAGTGCCCCCACGCTGGTGCCTGCAATGCCTTTGATCTTCACGCCCGCTTCCCGCATGGCTTTCCATGCGCCGATCTGGTATGCACCCTTTGCGCCGCCGCCCTCCAGAACAAGACCATATTCCTTTGTAAGGTCAATTACCGGTTTCATGACTGATGCCTCCTCTTACCTATGATGCAGTCTGCATCCTGGATTTTTCACCCTGCCCTGCACACAATCACCCTGCTAATAAAATGCCGCAGAGGGGCTGTCACATATCTGCAACTGCCCCTCTGTCTTTATCATGCCCGACAGTAAATGCCCGCCGGAAGTTAGTTTTCTTTATCTGTGACGATCTCTTTCAGAGATGCCGCAAGACCTGCGATTCCCTGGATATCAGACGGAATTATGATTTTTGTCGCCTTGCCGTCCGCTGCCGCTTCAAATGCCTCCAGGCTCTTGATCGTCAGTACGCTCTGATCTGCACCTGCGTCTTTAATAAAACGGATACCATCTGCTTTTGCCTGCTGTACCTTCAGAATTGCCAGCGCCTGGCCTTCAGCTTCCTTGATCTTCTTTTCCTTCTCAGCCTCTGCACGGAGAATAGCTGCCTGTTTCTCAGCCTCCGCATCCAGGATTGCAGATTCTTTCTTACCTTCTGCTACCAGAATAGTGGATTTTTTCTCACCTTCTGCTCTCAGAATGGATTCACGGCGTTCACGCTCTGCCTTCATCTGTTTCTCCATGGCCTCCTGAATGGCTGCCGGCGGAATGATATTTTTCAGTTCCACGCGGTTTACTTTGATTCCCCACGGGTCCGTTGCCACGTCCAGAGACGCACGCATCTTGGTATTAATGATCTCCCTGGAGGTCAGGGTAGCGTCCAGTTCCATATCACCAATGATGTTACGCAGTGTAGTGGCTGTCAGATTCTCAATTGCCATGATGGGATTCTCCACACCATAGGCAAACAGACGCGGGTCTGTGATCTGGAAGAATACAACCGTATCAATCCTCATGGTAACATTATCTTTTGTGATGACCGGCTGCGGTGCAAAGTCCACAACCTGCTCTTTCAGATTCACACGTTTTGCGATCCTGTCAACAAACGGAATTTTAAAGTGAAGTCCTGTTCCCCATGTCTCCTTATACATTCCCAGGCGTTCAATGATCATGGCGTGTGCCTGGGGCACGATCCTGATACAGGACGCTATCACGATAAGCAGAAGTATAACCGCAATAATCAGTAATACTGTTCCTACATTCATATTATTTTTCCTCCTCTACAATTAGCTTTACTCCCTCGACCGCCACAATTCTCACGACTTTTCCTTCATCGATAATTGTTTCGTCCTTGGATTTAGCGGACCATTCCAGTCCATTTACCACAGCCTGCCCGGTACCTCTCAGATTATCTATGGTTTTTATAACCACGGCCTTTTCGCCGGGAAGACTGTCTACATTTGTCTTTGATACATTTTTGTTCATGTACTTTATTGCTATCGGCCTGGTAAAAATAAGCAGGAGTATAGAGACCGCAAAAAACAGTATGATCTGCAGCCATAAAGGTCCGCCTGCCAGTGCTGCAAGAAACGCGGCCAGTGCTCCTCCCGCAAACCAGATGGTTGTAAGCCCCAGGGTGATGATCTCAACCACCAGAAGCACCCCCAAAAGGATCAGCCACATCACTGCTATGGAACCTGCTGTAAAAGCTGTAAAGAATGTCAACATACCCATCTCTCCTTTCCGGATGATTTCAGGTAAAAAAAATCAGTCCTTTACGAATAATATATCCATTTGTTGATATTATATCGTAAAAGACTGAAAATAACAATATTTTTATTCCGCTTTTCTCATTCTTTCCGTCACGCTTGTCCTGCACATACTCCTATAACACAGCGCGGGAACTGCAAGCACAACCAGTACGAGAACCGGGAGACAGAGCAGTATGGGTGTGACCGTAAATCTCCAGCTATAGAAGAAAAGAGCGTTTCCTAAGCCGCGGATCGCTGTGGCATTCAGTATCCCGCCTAATATGACGGACGCTGCGCCTGTAAAAAGCGCGTACAGAAGGCCTTCACATCCCAGCATCCGGCGGAGCTGTGTCCCGGTCATCCCCACTGCCTCCATCATGGCAAACTCCTGCTTTCTGGACAGGACTGACGTCACCATGGTATTGATAAAGTTTAAAATACCAATGGCCGCCAGGATCAGTGACAGAAGCCCGCCAACTATGACGTACATATCTTTATCTTCCTCAAACTCTGCGGCTACTGTGGCTTTTGACGTATAATCCAGGTCTGCATTTACATTTTCGCAGTAGTTGGAAAGCCATTTTTCCATGTCAGCCTCTTTGTCCTTTTCCACATTGAAAAGTGTTCTCATAGGCAGCCTGTCTCCCATAAAATCCAGGTATTCCCGGTCAGGAAGTACGAAATTATATTCAAATACACCATAGGACTGAAGTCCGCAGGCATAGGGCAGATCCCCTACAGCCATCACCTCATACTCTCTGCTGCTGCCGTCATCCAGGCGGACCGTCACTTTGTCTCCGACTTCGTAATAATTGATCCGGTTCTCATCCGGGCCCAGATGTCCGAACTTTGAGGTTATCACGTATTTTCCCGTTTTAAACTTCTCCCAGTCCAGTTCCCCCTCCGAGAGTTCCATCTTCTCATAGATGAGGCGTCCGATTCCGAATACTTTGCCGTCTATAATGTCAAAGGTGCCGTTTGCAATGGATTCCTGGTAGGCTTCCTCTGCAAAATATTTTCCCAGATATGGCTGTGCCTTTGGATTCTGCAGTATTTTCTTATTAAACGCAGACCGCTCTTCCTCCGTAAAATTGGGTTGATTTATATAATTCATGTAAACATTGGAGATTTCCTCCACCCCGCTCTGCTCTGACAGCACATCCAGAAATTCTCTTGTCACACCCTCCACCGGTTTATCAATGATCGTAGGGTTATCAAGACCGGCTTCATATACGGAATAATCGCTGACCGTGGCGGAGGCAATGAATTTATCCATATCAAATCCGCTTACAAGCCCGTAGACACTGTTCAGCAGCACCAGTCCCAGGGAAAGGGAGGTGGTCACAATGACAACTTTCTTTTTATTTCTCTGCATATTGGCTGCCGCCATGGTCCAGGGCTTTACCTTCTTTGTCTTCCTGCCCTTTTTCCCGGCCGCTTTGCTGTTCTGTCCTTCCGTATACCGTACAGCCTCCACAGGTGAGACGGAGGATGCGATACGGCACGGTTTAATGCAGCTTATATAGACCGTCAGAAGGGAAAAAACAGCGGAGGCAGCAAAGATCCACAGTTTTAAAGTCACCTTCGTATCCGCTGTACTGGAAAACACCAGATTTTGCATCACAATGGGAAGTATCCATTTTCCTGTCACACCGCCCAGCAAAAGACCCAGAGGAATGCCGTACAGACAGAGCATATAGGCCTGTCTGCGCACAATCTTCCTGAGCTGTCTGCCCGTTGTGCCGATGGTCTTCAAAAGACCGTACCGACGGATATCATGAAACACATTGATATAGAAAATGTTGTAGATGATCAGGTAGCCGGATATCAGGATCACCAGCAGAAGGGCAGCCACAGGAAGCATATCTTCTATATTGATATCCATTCCCATGTAGGCCCAGTTGATTCCATCGCTTACTGTATCCTTGGGGAATCCGCACCTCTCTGCCAGCGCCTCCATCTTCCCGGTCAGATCAAAACTATTACGAAAATTAAAATCCGCCATGATCCTTCCCGTATAACCGGATGCGTCTATATTGCTTCCCATGGCGGAAACCGTGGGTGTGGGCGCCAGCTCATCCGCCAGTTCTCTGGACACCAGCATGATCTGGGACATGGATATGGTATCTCCCTTGAAATAGCCGGTAAGTGTAAAAGTCCGCTCGTATTCCCTGTCACTGACTGTAAACTTGAGAGGGACTTTTTGCCCGACTTCGCAGGGTATGCCCATGGCTTTTAAAACCAGGTCACTGGTGACAATCTCATCCGCAGCCTCCGGCATGCGCCCTTCCTCAGGATAGCAGAAGCTGAACTTTGCTTCCAAATCCTCGTAATATCCTATTTCTGTTCTCAGTTTTTTCAGCGACTCGTTCACAGCTTCGCCTACCACGATCCGATAGGACACTTCTTTTAGCTTCTTATCCTTTTTGACTATATCGTACTCTTCCTGTGTCAGGTATTTGAATCCGCCGTGGGCGCTTCCTCCCACCTGGCGCATGGTGGCCTCCTGCTGCTTCTCCACAATACTTCCGCCGATGGTAAAGACCGAGGTAAAAAGCAGGGCAGTCAGGGCTATGGCAAGAACAGCAATGAGGTTTCTGCTCTTGGCTGCCTTTCTGGTCCTGTCAGCCACGCGGCGGATGGCTTTCCGGTTCTTGACTTTACGCATCTGCCTCACCGCCCTTTACGATTCTTCCGTCCTCTATGCGGATGATGCGGTCAGCCATCTGAGCAATCTCTTCATTGTGAGTGATCATAACTATGGTCTGTCCGAATTTCTCACCCGTCACTTTAAGCAGTCCCAGTACATCCTGGCTGGTATGGGAATCCAGGTTTCCGGTAGGCTCGTCAGCCAGAATAATGGCAGGCTTTGTGGCAAGCGCCCTGGCAATGGCAACTCTCTGCTGCTGTCCGCCGGAGAGCTGGCTGGGCAGACTGTTCAGCTTGCTCCCCAGACCAAGCACCTCCACTATTTGATTTACATAACTTTTATCCACGTCATTTCCGTCAAGTTCGATGGGCAGAACAATATTCTCATACACGTTCAGGACAGGTACCAGGTTATAGCTCTGGAAAATAAAACCGATCTTGCGTCTGCGGAAGATGCACAGGGAATCTTCCTTGAGCCGGGAGATATCCTTGTCATCCACATAGACCTTACCGGAGGAGGGACGGTCCAGACCGCCCAGCATGTGCAGCAGCGTGGATTTCCCGCTCCCGCTGGTCCCCACCACCGCCAGGAATTCGCCCCGCTCCACAGCCATATCCACGCCGTCCAGGGCCTTTACAAGGTTATCCCCTGTACCGTAATATTTTCTGAGTGCTTCTGTCTTCAATACTTCCATATCTTCACCTTTCTGCTGCCCGTATCATGTGTATCTGCAGGGACAGGCAAGTAATTTTTTTTACTGTCCTTATCCTATCATTTTATTCTTTCCACATTATTTCGGAAATCTAACACTTGTGAAAGAATTGCGGCTGCCGGTACTTGATGATTATAGAAAATTTCATTCTCCTATTGCCTTTCCGTTAAAAATGTAGTATGCTAGCATTATAAAGTTTTAATAAATTTTTTATGGAAATAAAATATTTGTGAAGTTTATATAGGCTCATAATTGGATGGGCGTCTCTACCAGCTACCGTAATAGCTGCCTATAAATTTCCGGATGAGGAATTGTGCCGGAAATCAGCAGTTTATGACCGGTAGTATTTTTTACGGAATTTTTTAAAGGAAAGGAGGCAGAACTATAACGACCCGGCGGCGGTTCATCCATAAAAAATAACATTAGCTCGTATAATGAGTGGAGGCAGGAGGAAAATTTATGAGTTTAGAAAAAATATTTCATTTAAAAGAAAATCACACGGACGTTAAGACTGAGATTCTGGCTGGTGTTACCACATTCATGACCATGGCGTACATCCTTGCCGTAAATCCCAATATCCTTTCAGAATCCGGTATGGACCGGGGTGCGGTCTTTACAGCTACCGCCCTGGCATCCTTTATCGCTACCTGTCTGATGGCAGCGCTGTCCAACTATCCTTTTGTATTGGCTCCCGGCATGGGGCTAAACGCGTATTTTACCTATACGGTTGTTATGGGCATGGGATTTTCCTGGCAGATGGCACTGAGCGCGGTATTTGTGGAAGGTATCATCTTCATCGTACTGTCGCTGACCAATGTGCGTGAGGCTATATTCAACGCCATACCCATGAATCTGAAACATGCGGTATCCGTAGGTATCGGCCTGTTCATTGCATTTATAGGACTTCAGAATGCCAAGATCGTTGTGGACTCCTCAACACTTGTCACCCTGTTTTCCTTTAAGAGTTCCATCAAAAACGGGACTTTTCAGTCTGAGGGTATTACCGTGCTGTTAGCCCTCATCGGACTTTTGATCACAGCCATTCTTCTTGTGAAGAATATAAAGGGAAATATCCTGTGGGGCATTCTGAGTACCTGGATCCTTGGTATCCTCTGCCAGTTTGCAGGGATTTATGTGCCCAATCCAGAAGCCGGCTTCTACAGCCTGCTGCCGGATTTCTCCAACGGTATTTCCATCCCCAGCATAGCTCCTACTTTTATGCATATGGATTTCTCAAAAGTGTTTACCATGGACTTTGTAGTTATCATGTTCGCATTCCTGTTCGTGGATATGTTCGATACACTGGGCACTCTGATCGGTGTAGCTTCCAAGGCTGACATGCTGGATGAAAACGGAAAGCTTCCGAAGATCAAAGGCGCTCTCATGGCAGACGCTGTCGGTACCGCTGCCGGTGCGGTTCTCGGTACCTCCACAACCACCACTTTCGTGGAAAGTGCTTCCGGCGTAGCAGAAGGCGGACGTACAGGACTTACAAGTCTGACAGCGGCCCTTTTATTCGGCCTCTCCCTGTTCCTGTCACCTATCTTTCTGGCTATTCCGTCCTTTGCAACGGCACCGGCGCTGATCATTGTAGGCTTCCTGATGCTGACATCCATCACGAAGATCAATTTTGAGGACTTCACAGAAGCGATTCCGGCATTCATCTGTATTATCGCAATGCCGTTTATGTACAGTATCTCCGAAGGAATCTCCTTTGGCGTTATCTCCTACGTGGTCATCAACCTTGTATCCGGAAAGGCAAAGGAAAAGAAGATCAGCCTTCTGATGTATATACTGGCTGTGCTGTTTATCCTTAAATATATTATGATATAACCACAGCATCCGGTAACACAGCCGTTCCCCGGAATGTCCGGGAGAAAACCGCCCCCATGGTTTCTCTCCCGGGCATTTTTAATTCTCATAAAATCTGTTATATCCTGCCGCGCTTAAGGTAAAGAAAAAACTCCGATCCTTTCCCCTGCGTGGATTTCACCTTAATATACCCGTTCTGTTTTCTCAATATTTCCCTGGTAAGATAAAGCCCGATTCCTACCCCGTCCTCCTGCTGTACTGACTCAGCTCTGTAAAACCGCCGGAAGATTCCGGCTGTGTCCTCCTCCGCGATCCCGATACCCTCATCTCTCACAGAGACAGCAGTATACAGCTCATATTCTGTCACTGAGAGCGTGATCTTACCTCCCGGCCGGGAATATTTCACCGCATTGTCCAGCACATTGTAAAGCGCCTCCTTTGTCCACTTGAAATCGTAAAATGCTGTGATGTTATCCACACAGTTGTTGATAACCTGTATCTGTTTCTTCTCCGCCTTTGGCGCCACATCCGCGATACATTCCTCCAGAAGCTTTCCCAGGTTCTGTTCCTTTGGCCGGACCTCCAGAATATTGCTCTCAAGTCTGGACATCTTCGTCAGGGACTGTATGAGGAAATCCAGCTTTTCCGCCTGTCTTGCTATCTCCTCAGCCATCCGGATCTCCTGCTGTCTTTCCGGTGTATCCTCCTCCCGGCAAAGCCGTTCTCTCAGCAGCTCTGTATAGAGCCTGATATTGGCAACCGGCGTTTTGGTCTGATGGGAAATGTCGGATACCAGGCTTTTCACATTCTCCTTCTCCCTCTCCAGGTGCTCTCTTGACAGTGCAGAAGTGCTCAAAAACCGCTTCCACTTTGTCTCCACCCTGGAAAGCTCCGACTCATCGTAGTCAGATTCCCGGAAACTGCCTGAGAGGGCTGCGTCCAGCATCTCCTCCACTTTTCTCGTCTTTCTGATCCTCAGCATGGACTTACTCACCTGCCCTTTCACGTCTCCACACATATCCCTGCCCATACACGGTTTGTATATAGGTAATGCCTTCCCTCTTGTCCTCCAGCTTGCCCCGCAGTCTGTTAATCGTAACAGAGAGGGCATTCTCATCCACATACTCCGCGCCGTCCGTCCAAAGCCTGTCCACAAGCACGGAACGGGTCAGAACCCTGCCCTCATTCTCCAGAAAAAGTCTGAGCAGTCTCTGTTCATTTTTGCTGAGAGATATTTCCTGCCCTCTCTTTTCAAAAATGAGGCCTCCGAAATCAAAGATAAAACCATCAAACTCGAAACGCTCCGGCCTCGCTTTTTGCTGCCTGCGGAGCAATACCCGGATCCTCGCACGAAGAACAGCCAGGCTGAAGGGTTTTGTCATATAATCATCCGCTCCCAGGCTCAGTCCCATAACTTCGTCCATCTCCATATCATTGGCAGTAAGCATGAGTACAGGGGTATCCGCCCGGCTGCGGACCCATTTCAGGTAATCATATCCGCTCCCGTCCGGCAGGTTGATGTCCAGAATAATCAGATCCGGACTCTGCTCCCTGTAAACTTTCTCCGCGGATTTTACACCTGTGCACTGTACAAACTCCGTCCCCTGTTCCCCAAGCGCCAGGACGATTCCGTCACTTAATGCCCTGTCATCCTCTACTATCTGAATCAGCATATTTTCCTCTCCTTTGCACTTCATTCTAATACACATTAACCTGCAGGACAATGTTTCTCATAAAAAAAGAACGGAACAGGTTCTCCCCGTTCCGCTCTTGCTCGAATATTTTAGTAAAATGTCTGATTTCCAATAGTCAGACCGCTTCCGCCTCCTGCGTGGAAGAAAAGACGGTCTCCGATCGTATTTGCTCCTGCGAAGACATCCTGAGCGGCCGCATAACATGCCTCACTTGCTCCCCGTGAGAGTACGTTTGACAGTTTGCCCGTCCAAGTCGGTTCAAACTGGCCGCTCTGGTAGATGACTTCTGATAATGTATTTGGAAACTCCCCGCTTCTGATGCGGTTCATGATGACAGCACCGACGCCGACCTTTCCTTCATAAGATTCACCGCCTGCTTCACATTCAATGATCGCTGCCATCAGGTCAAGATCTGATGTTGAGACGGATACTTCCTGGGCTGCTGCCTGTGCGTTGTCCGTCTCTGTCTCCTCTGCTGCCTGTCCCTGCTCCGGCTGTTCCGCCTCGGCAGATGCCTGTACGGCCCGGGCTGCTGCCTCTGCTGCCGCTTCTGCCTCTGCATCCACAGTCACGGCCTCCACAGAGATATCACCTGCTCCATACATAGCTTCATATAAATTTCTGGCTTCGTCACCGGAAACCACCAAATCTTCTCGGATATATCCATTGACTTCCCCGGAAGTCACCTGCAGCCATCCCTCATCATTTCCGACTACAGTTGCCACAGCTCCGGAGGGAAGTCTGCCGATACACTGGCTGCTCACATCTGCCCCTTCACGGATATTGGCATATGTAAGAACATTTGCCGCGACTTTATCGCTCCAGCTGCCATCCTGTGTATCCTCAGTCTGTACTTCCTCATTCTCCTGCATATCTGCATCCTGTCCGTCCTCTGTATCCTGGACGTCAGTCTCTGTCTGTTCTGCTTCCTGCATCACTTCTATATTCTGATTATCTTCCGTAACGTCTGCTGCCATTGCCGGAACCGCCATCATAACTGTCATAACACCTGCAGTTCCCATACAGCATAAAATACGTCGCATTCTTTCTTTCATAAAAAAGGGCCTCCTATCAGTCCATTTGTTTTTATTTGTTACAAATTTATTAATTTTTATTACGAATATATTGTATCAAGATTACATTTTATTGTCAAGCGGGTAATTTTTGTAACAAATTGTAGATATTTACAGAAAGCGAATCGTTTTTTGCAGCATTTGAACGATATATTGCTTGTACTGAAAAATGTACATGGCATCACAACAAAAAAAGGTTCTGTAAAAACGGATATCTCCGCCTTTACAGAACCTTTCTTCTCTGTCTTGATGTCTCATACATGAGTATCCCGGCAGCCATAGCTGCATTCAGGGATTCTACCTGTCCCTGCATGGGGATTTTAATGAGGCAGTCAGCCTGACCGGACAGTTCATCAGACAATCCGTTTCCCTCATTTCCTATAAAGAAGGCTGTCTTTCCCCTGAAATCCTCCTGGTCGTAAAAATGTTCCCCCCGCAGATGGGCCGCATATGTCCGCACACCCTGCTTTTTCAGTTCCGGCAGGATATCCGATATGCTGTCCACTGTCAGCACAGGCATACGGTACACGGAACCCATAGTGGAGCGAATCACTTTGGGGTTATATAAATCCACACAGTTCTTATTCAAGATAACACCGGAGACACCTGCGCCTTCCCCTGTGCGCAGGATTGTCCCCAGATTGCCCGGGTCCTGCAGATCTTCCAATATCATGAGCAGAGGCTGCCGCGCCTCCAGCATGGCGGAAAGAGGGGTATCCACCTGTCTGACCAGACAGAGAATCCCCTGGGGCGTCACCGTATCGGAAAGGGAGCGGAACACCTTGTCATCCACTTCCTCCATGTCCGGACTTTCACTCCCGAAACCTTTTTCTTCCAGAACTGCCCGGTTGTCCCCGGATTCCAGAAAGGATGTGGATGCATATACCTTTTCGATCCTATCCTTTGGCGCCTCCCGGAACATTTTCATACCTTCCACCACAAAAAGCCCGCTTTCCCGGCGGGCTTTGGCTTTTTTCATAAGCTGCTGTATGTGTTTTATCTGTGCGTTTGACATGCTTGTAATCATATGGAATACCTCAATCCTGATAATTGGTCTCGCTGAGCCTGGAAAGGATCTCATTCTTGCCTACGATTCCGAGAGTCTGTCCTGCCCTGAGCGGTTCCTGTGGATTCATCTCAATGGTGACGTTCTCCCCTTCCTTGATGGCGATCACGTTGATTCCGTAACGCCCGCGCAGGTCCAGTTCAATCAGGCTTTTGCCCACCCAGGTATCCGGCACGTGCATTTCCACCATGCTCACCTCATCCGACAGCTCAAAGAAGTCCTTGAATCTTCCGGAAATAAAATTCTTGGCAACCCGCACACCTGTATTGTATTCCGGAAAGATCACTTCATCCGCGCCGATCTTCTTCAGAATATGCCCGTGGAGCACGCCGTTTGCCTTGACCAGGACATAGGATACCCCGGCTTCCTTTGCGTACAATGTGGCTATAATGCTGGCCTCCATGTGGTCGGAAATACCGATGACTGCCACATCCACATTGGAAAAATCCAGAGACTCCATCACCCCCGGCTCCGTTACATCTGCACACAGGGGGTAGGAGGCATAGGGGGCAATCGCCTGCACCTTTTCATTGTCCCCGTCCACTGCCAGAACCTCATATCCGGATTTTGCCAGTGTCTCCGCCACAGCGTAGCCGAATTTTCCCAGACCGATGACTGCAAATGTTTTTTTCTTCATATCCTCATTCTCCTAGCCGATAAATATTTTCTGGTCCGGCAGATGCATACCCGAAGGTTTCTTCTCGCCGTGAATGGTAAGCGCTGTCGCCAGAGTTGTGGGGCCGATACGCCCGATATACATAGTCAGTATGATGATGAGCTTGCCTGCCGCAGGAAGAAGAGGGGTCAGCCCTCTGGAAAGCCCCACGGTAGCGCCCGCTGAAGTCACTTCGTACATAATATTGATCAGATACGCGCCTTCCTCCATCCCTTCCGTGGCGATCGCCAGCCCGATAGTGGATGTAAGCACAACAGCCAGCCCCAGCATAAGAACCACCCAGGCTGTCCTGATGTTGTTCTCCGGGATTCTCCTGTTGAATACTTCAGTATCCTCCTTACCCTTGAAAAAGGAAGATCCGGTCAGAAGCAGAGCTGCCATGGTGGTAGTCTTCACACCGCCGGCTGTACCCAGAGGGGAGCCGCCTATGAACATGAGGATCATACAGACCATAGCGGATGCCTCCTGAAGATTTTCCTGGGGAATCGTAAAGAAGCCCGCTGTCCTGCAGGTCACGGACTGGAAGACCGCAGCCATGCATTTTTCCCAGAAGGGCATATTACCCAGAGTTCCCGGATTTCTGTACTCCAGGATCAGGATCAGGAACGCACCGCCGAAGATCAGGATGACCGTAGCAGTGACCGCTATTTTCGTGTTCAGCTCCAAAGCCCTCACCGCCTGCCGGAAGCCCATCTCCCTGCGAAACAGCCGTTTTGCGCATTTTATCAAATCCCACCAGACCAGGTAGCCGATGCCGCCCAGTACAATGAGAGCCATAGTTGTAATATTCACCAGAGGGCTGCCCGCATAATTTGCAAGGCTGTTGTCACCGATGATATCCATACCCGCATTACAGAACGCGGACACAGAGTTGAACAGTGAGATCTGCAGTCCCCTCTGTATGCCGAACTCGGGAACAAACTGAAAGGAATAGAAGACCATTCCCACACCTTCCACCAGAAGCGTTCCCAGTACGATCTTACGCACAAGAGCGATCAGTCCCTTCAGGGTATCCAGATTGTAGGATTCCTGGATCAGCCGCCTGTTGCGGATGCTCACACGCTTTCCCATTGCCAGAACCACCAGGGTCCCGCAGGTTATGACACCGAAACCTCCAAGCTGGATCAGGAACAGGATGACCACATGCCCGAACCCGGACCACGCTGCGTAAGTGGACTCTGTCACCAGTCCTGTCACGCAGATAGAAGTCGTGGACGTAAAAAGGGCATCGATGAACTTAATCTGATGCCCCGGTGCCCACGCGATGGGAAGGGAAAGCAGCAGTGCTCCCAGAAGGATAATGGCTGCAAATCCCAACGCGATGATTTGTGCAGTTTTAAATTTTGTCTTTCTAACATGCATCTTTCTCATATACACACCTTAACTCCTGTCCCATATGCGGCAGGAAATAATTTATACGTTCTTGCTGTAATTGTGTGACAGAGAATAGCTGATCTCAAACTGATAATCCGGAATGGTTTTCTTCATAGCCAGTGCCTCGTTGATGTCAAAATCCACATACTCGCCATTCTTGTAACCGATAACTCTCTTGGTCTTGCCTTCCAGCAGGACATCCACCGCTTTCGCGCCCATGATGGATGCATATACACGGTCCTTACATGTAGGGCTTCCGCCTCGCTGCATGTGTCCCAGTATGGTGGCCCTTGTCTCAATGCCTGTGGCAGCCTCGATACGCTTTGCCATTGCCTCAGAATGTCCGATACCCTCGGCATTGATAATAATATGATGCTTCTTGCCTTTTTTACGATTATCAATAATATTATTTATAATCTGCTGTTCGTCATAGTCATATTTTTCAGGAAGAAGAACATCCTCGGCGCCGTTGGCAATACCGCACCACAGTGCCAGATATCCGGCATTTCTTCCCATAACTTCGATAATGCTGACACGCTCATGTGAGGTGGAGGTATCACGCACTTTGTCGATGGCTTCCATAGCTGTATTCACAGCGGTATCAAAACCGATCGTATATTCTGTACATGCAATATCCAGGTCGATAGTTCCCGGAACACCTACAGCATTGATTCCCAGATTGGCCAGCTTCTGCGCACCGGCAAAGGAACCGTCACCACCGATCACGACAAGGCCGTCAATTCCGTGCTTTCTGCACACTTCAGCACCGCGTCTCTGTCCTTCCTCTGTACGGAATTCTGCGCAGCGTGCCGTATAAAGAATCGTACCGCCTCTCTGGATGGTATCGGAAACGTCCACGGCTGTCAAATCAATTATCTCTTCGTTTAATAATCCGTTATATCCCTTTAAAACACCTTTCATGTTAATACCGCGGCTCAGGCCTCGTCTTACAACTGCACGGATGGCAGCATTCATACCCGGGGCATCCCCGCCGCTGGTTAAAACACCGATTGTCTTGATTTCTTTATTCGCAGCCATTTTTCTCCTCCATTACTGTATTTTCATGATTCCCTCTTGACCTCTAATCTTAAACTGTTCAGCAATCTGAATAGTTACCTCTAATCTTCCTTATTTTAATGCATTTTGGTAAGTTTTTCAATACTCTTTTCCACAACTTTTACGTTGTCAGAGCCGTACTTTTCGTACAGTTTGCCAAGAAGTTCTCCATTTATCTTTACATTCCTGGACGGGCCGAGCCGTTTTACAGCCTTGGGAGAGCGGATATATACCACCACAGAGTCCCTTCCGTCCGAGTCATTCAACAGCCTGTAAAATTCTTCCTCACCTGACAGAAAATCCTCTTTTGTGGCAAACTGCACCCACAGTTCACTGGGTACATCGTCAAAGGAACGTATATTTTCACAGATTAGTTTGCTGGCCTTTTCATCCTCTGCCGACACTCTTCCCTGGATAAATACTTTGTCGTCCACCTCCATGAGCTGGGCATTCTTCTCATAATCCCTTGGGAAAACAACAATCTCCACAGTTCCCACAAGATCCTCCACTGTGAGGAAGGCCATTACCTTGTTGGTCTTGGTATATTTGATGGTCTTGCCTGTGATCATGCCGCCCACAGTGACCTTGGAATTATCCATGACCCTGGGCATTCCGGTCTCATCATCAGGCAGGAAATCCGTGGTGACTGCAGTGATGTTGTTTCTCCACCTCTGTTCATATTCTTCCAGAGGATGACCGCTGATATACACACCCAGCACTTCTTTTTCAAATGCCAGTTTTGCTTCCTTGGGATACTCCTCCACATTCGGCATACGGATCTCGTAGGCTTCCTTTTCCTCCTCGGAGACC
The DNA here is from genome assembly GCF_037000545.1 of Blautia sp. JLR.GB0024. Taxonomy (NCBI): domain Bacteria; kingdom Bacillati; phylum Bacillota; class Clostridia; order Lachnospirales; family Lachnospiraceae; genus Blautia; species Blautia sp. JLR.GB0024. Next base: position 89,775 of record NZ_JBANBF010000013.1, read on the forward strand.
AGGTCAAAAAGGCTCATCTGCCCGGTCATGGCAGTTTTTTTCTCCTGGTTCACCGCATCCAGTATCTGTACATAGACCATCATCTTCTGGCGTCGGTTGCCGGGAATACCATCAAATGCACCTGCCTTGATGAAGTTCTCTATGGTCCGCTTATTTATGTCACGCCCGGACATGCGCTCTATGAAATCCCGGAGTGTTTTAAACTCTCCCCGCAGGTTTCTCTCCTCCACAAGTCCCTCAATGACGGGTCTTCCGATGCTCTTAATGGCGGAAAGGCCGTAACGTATGGAACCTCCGTCCACAGAAAAGGAACTTTCTCCCTTGTTGATATCAGGGGGGAGAATGTCGATTCCCATCCTTCTGCTGGAGAGGATATATTCAGACACCTTGGATGGATTGTCGATCACAGATGTCATGAGGGCTGCCATAAATTCCACGGGATAGTAATATTTTAAAAACGCGGTCTGGTAGGCCACAACCGCATAGGCTGCCGCATGGGATTTGTTGAAAGCATATTTTGCAAAGTCTATCATTTCGTCATAGATCTTGTTAGCCACCTGTTCGCTGATCCCCCGGTTGACGCAGCCGGGAACCCCTTCGTCCTCGTTGCCGTAGACGAAGTTCTGACGCTCCTTCTCCATGACGGACGCTTTCTTTTTACTCATGGCGCGGCGCACCATATCACTTCTTCCCAGGGTATAGCCGCCCAGGCTCCGCACGATCTGCATAACCTGCTCCTGGTATACAATACAGCCGTAGGTAGCATCCAGAATAGGCTCCAGCTCCGGACAATCGTATGTGATGCTCCCGGGATTGTTCTTTCCTCTGATATACTGGGGGATAAAATCCATAGGGCCCGGACGGTATAGGGAGATTCCCGCAATGACATCCTCCAGATTACCGGGCTTTAACTCCTTCATAAAGCTTGTCATCCCGCCGCTCTCAAGCTGGAACACGCCTTCCGTCTTACCGGCTCCCAGCATGGCATACACTTTCTTGTCATCATAGTCTATGTGGTCCATATCCAAATCCACACCCTTGTCACGCGCCACCAGTTTTGCCGCATTCTGGATAACCGTCAGGGTACGCAGGCCCAGAAAGTCCATCTTCAGAAGACCCAGCTCCTCCAGCGTGGTCATGGTAAACTGCGTCACCAGGGAACCATCGGATGCCCTGGAGAGGGGGACATACTCCACTACGGGCTTCTGGCTGATCACCACGCCCGCCGCGTGCATGGAGGTATGTCTCGGAAGCCCCTCCAGCCTCTTGCTCATGTCAATGAGCTTTTTCACCGTCTCATCCGTCTCATAGAGACCCCTCAGCTCAGGATTCATCTTCATGGCCTTGTCAATGGTGATGTTCAGCTCTGTGGGAATCATCTTGGCAATAGCGTCGCACTGGGCATAGGGCAGGTCCATAACACGGCCCACATCCCGGATAACGCCTCTGGCAGCCATGGTACCGAAGGTGACGATCTGCACCACCCGGTCCTTGCCGTACTTCTCCACCACATAATCAATGACCTCCTGCCTCCGCTCGAAGCAGAAGTCCACGTCAATATCAGGCATGGACACACGTTCCGGATTCAGGAAACGCTCAAAGAGCAGATTGTATTTGATAGGGTCCAGCTTGGTGATTCCCAGAGTGTATGACACAAGGCTTCCTGCAGCGGAACCACGCCCCGGTCCCACAATGATATCGTGGTCCCTGGCATACCGGATAAAATCCCATACGATCAGGAAATAATCCACATATCCCATATTCTTAATAACATTAAGCTCATAGTTCAGACGCTCTTCCAGCTCTTCCATATTGCCGCTGTACCTCTCGGCAAGCCCGTCAAAACACAGCTTGTTCAGGTATTCCCAGGCTGTATAGCCCTCCGGGACATCAAATTTCGGCAGCTTTGTCACGCCGAATTCTATCTCCACATTACAGCGCTTGGCTATCTTGTGGGTATTCTCCAGAGCCTCCGGTGCATAGGGAAACAGGGCTGCCATCTCCTCCACGGATTTCACGTAATACTGGCCGCCCTCATAGCGCATTCTGTCCTCGTCCTGAAGCCTTTTGCCGGTCTGCACGCACAGGAGAATGTCATGGGCCTCCGCGTCTGTGCTGTAGGTATAGTGGATATCATTGGTAGCCACCAGTTCAATTCCCGTCTCCCTGCTCATACGCACAAGCTGCTGATTCACTCTGTGCTGCTCCGGTATACCGTGGTCCTGCAGTTCCAGGAAAAAATTCCCCTTTCCGAAAATCTCTTCATATCGCAGAGCCGCCTTTTTGGACTCCTCATAAAAACCTTTTGTGATATCTCTTGCAACTTCTCCTGCAAGGCAAGCGCTTAATGCAATAATTCCTTCATGGTATTTTTCCAGAATCTCCAGGTCTACACGTGGTTTGTAATAAAAACCGTCCACGAAACCCGTGGATACGATCTTCATCAGATTCTGGTAGCCCTCCTGGTTTTCAGCTAAAAGTACCAGGTGATAGTAACGGTCCTCTTCTCTGCCAATCTCCTTGTCAAACCGGGAACCGGGCGCCACATAGACTTCACATCCCAGAATAGGCTTGATTCCTGCAGCTTTTGCCGCCCTATAAAAATCTATGCAGCCAAACATGACACCGTGGTCCGTTATGGCTGCACTATCCATTCCCAGTTCTTTTACTCTGGCTACATATTCATTTATTTTATTAGAACCGTCCAACAGGCTGTACTCTGTATGTACATGTAAATGGGTAAATTCCACTGTTGTTCTCCTCTGTTTTACTGTTCCTGTATGGTGTCTATTCTTCTTTATTTTTTACTTTCCGAAGCAGCACATTGTACCACCTGTTATTGTGATCCTCGCCGCGGGCATCGCTGGTCTTCCAGATGTCCAGCACTTTGATATTCGGAATCGAATCCAGAAGGTCATCCAGGGAATCCCTGCTGTAATCGTAGTAATAACGACCGTTGTATCTGCCGTTCCTGTCGCCTTTGCGCACAGAAAAATACAGAACACCGTCATCCTTCAGTGCATTGAGAATCTTCTGCATCACTTCCTGGATCTTGTCCGGCGGGAAATGCCCCAATACGGCACACGCCCAGATACCATGGAATACATCGTCAAACTCCATGTCTTCCACGCGCAGATGCAGGATATCCCGGCCCGTATGAATCTCTGCCAGCTCACACATTCTGGCGGAGCCGTCCATTGCGGTTACGCTGAATCCTTCGTCTTCGAGAAACAAGGTGTCTCTTCCCGACCCACAGCCCAAATCAAGAACCTCTGCATTCTCAGGCAGCAGGTCCATAAAACGCTGAAGCTGCTCCTCCATGCTCAGTTCTACAGTTTCTTCATAATAAGGTACCGCGTATCGGTCATAATAATCTATCGAGTCCACTTATTTTCCTCCTTCTGGACAAGTACAAAAAAGAATTTGATAAATTGATTTACGGTACAAGTATATCATACCTTTTCCTATTCGTGAAGCATCTAACGTATATAAATTTTATGGTTTTTCAGTTCTATTTTCTCTTCTTTGAGCAAATGCCCCACAGCGCGTTTGAACGCATTCTTGCTCAGGCCGAACTCACGCTTTATGATTTCCGGTGAAGCCTTGTCATCAAAGGGCAGAACACCTTCAAACTCCCTGATGATCTCATACACGCTCTCGGCATCTTCATGGAGCTGGATATGGGCCTTCTGCTTTGCGCTCAAATTCAGCTTGCCGTCTTCCCTGACCTGAGTGACACGCAGTGTCAGCTCCTCGCCCACCTTATAATTGCCCTGGGCCTCCTGTTTTGGAATCAGGCCGGAATACTGCCCGTCCACTGCCACAAATACGCCGAAGTTGTCACTGTGCTCATACACCACACCTGTCACAGTATCTCCTATAATGTAGGGAGAATTTGTCTTGAGGTAGTGATACACTTTCATGGTAGCGCACAGACGGCTGCTCTTGTCTATATAGAGGGATACCAGCACTTCCTCCCCCTCATGCACCTTCTTTGTCTGTTCTTTATATGGAAGGAACAGGTCTTTTTCCAGTCCCCAGTCCAGGAATGCTCCGATCTTCGTCACCTGGGCAACTTTCAAAAATCCCACCTGGTCCATCATCAGTGCCGGAGTCCTGGTGGTTGCGATCAGACGGTCAGAGGAATCCTTATAGAGGAATACCTCCATCTGGTCCCCTTCCTTCGTCCCCTCCGGCACCTCTTTGCCCGGAAGGAGCACTCTGTCCGTTTCCCCTGCGTCCGGTCTGTCTCCCAGATACACACCGAAATCCACAGTCTTCACAACAACCAGTTTCTGTTTTCTGCCTAATTCCATTCTTTTTTCTCCTTTAATTCCACAACCGCATAGGGTTCGCCGTTCTCACTGCAGAGAGCCACGGTACATACCCCCTGCTCCTGCTTCACTTTTGGTACTATGATATCTCCCAGCACTGCCTGTCCCTTGTACTCCGCCCGCATCTGGTGCACACAGAATCCGGCGGGCACGAATTCCTCTGCCATAGCCACGTACTGTCCGTTGTTTACATGGTGATTGGTATCCAGATGGTGGGGACGCACGGGAAAACTCTCATACTCTGCCGTGTCCACAGGCATTTTGATCTTTCTGGGCGCATATTCCATGGGATATTTCTCTTCCAGTGTATAGGCCTCGATCTGCTGCTCTGATACATTTGCCGGCATACCGGTCTCCAGATCCAGATATGTCCACAGAGAGTTGGCATAGGCAACCGTTGCCCCGCTCTCATCCTCCATGGTAAAATTCCTGCTTCCCAGAAAACGCTTAAACGCATAGGGCCAGGTAGTTATTTTTATTTTCTCGCAGAGCTTTGGATACCGGTCCACAACGATCTGCCAGGAGGAAAGGACCCATACCCGGTTCTTCTCCTGCAGATAATCAATCCCCACACCTGTATGTTCCGAATGAAAGGTACTGCAGTCCTGGAAATAATTGATGACGGAATTCAGGGTCAGATTCCTGTCCTCCCCAATCTCACTGTAGCGGACATAACTTTCAAAAGAGTATTTCATTTTTTCTGCCTCCCGGGTATATAACAATTATTCCTGTATACCAAAATATCCCAGACACTTAGTCTGGGATATTGATTCTTAGCTGGGCTACAAGGATTCGAACCTTGAAATGACGGAGTCAGAGTCCGTTGCCTTACCATTTGGCGATAGCCCATTGTTTTGCAACAAAATGAATTATAAAGGATAACTCAAAAAAAATCAAGTCCTTTTTTTAATTTTTTTAAAAAATTTTTTTTCACTGTCCCGGAAGGCCCAAATACCGCATTTTCCGGCCTGGTTTCTTCCGGGACAAACAGAATACAAACAACTTTTAAGTCTACAGTCTTTCCATTAACTCCGCATGCTTTTCCTCATATCCCGGCTTTCCCAGCAGAGCGAACATGTTGCTCTTATAACTCTCAACGCCCGGCTGGTTAAAGGGATTCACTCCCAGCAGATAACCGCTGACGCCGCAGGCAAATTCAAAGAAATAGAATAACTGCCCCAGACAGAACTCATTCTGTTCCGGTATATTTACCCGAAGGTTTGGCACATTGCCGTCGGTATGAGCCAGCGCCGTGCCGTTCATTGCGCTTTTATTGATGAAGTCAACGGTTTTTCCCGCCAGATAATTGAGGCCGTCAAGATCTGCCGCTTCTTCTTTGATGACCAGTTCCTCCCTGGGTTTCTCCACATTGAGGACTGTCTCGAACATGATTCTGGATCCGTCCTGGATGAACTGACCCATGGAATGAAGGTCTGTGGTCAGGTCAACGGAAGCGGGCATGAGTCCTTTCTGGTCTTTGCCTTCGCTCTCCCCGTAGAGCTGCTTCCACCATTCCGACACGTAGTGCACGCTGGGTTCATAGTTTGCCAGCAGCTCTACGGATTTGCCTTTGCGCAGAAGAATATTGCGGACTGCCGCGTAAAGGAGTGCGTCGTTCTCTTCATATGGAAGATGCAGTGCGTTTTCCCGTCCAAAAGCGGCTCCTTCCATGAGCCTGTCAAGATCTGCGCCGCTGACTGCGATGGGAAGCAGACCCACTGCGGTCAGCACGGAGAAACGGCCGCCCACATCGTCAGGCACTGCAAACGTCTCATAGCCTTCCGCTTCTGCCAGACTCTTTAAAGCTCCCCGGGCCTTGTCCGTGGTGGCATAGATTCTGCCTGCAGCTTCCTTCCTGCCGTATTTCTTCTCCAGCATTTCCTTGAATACACGAAAAGCAATCGCCGGCTCCGTGGTGGTTCCTGACTTGGAGATCACGTTGACGGAAAAATCCCGGTCCCCGATCACATCGATCAGCCCTTTCAGATAGGTACTGCTGATATTGTTGCCTGCAAAATAAATCTCAGGCGTTTTTCTCAGTTCTTTGCTGATATTATTATAGAATCCATGTCTCAGAAATTCAATGGCTGCCCTGGCACCCAGGTAGGAACCGCCGATGCCGATCACCACCAGAACCTCTGAATCGGACTGGATCTTTTCAGCCGCCTTTTTGATAGCCGCGAACTCTTCTCTGTCATAATCAACAGGCAGGTTGATCCATCCCAGGAAATCGTTTCCCACACCGTTTTTTGCTGCCAGCGCAGCTCTGGCTCTTTCGGCGGCTTCTTTCATATATTCTACTTCATGGGCACTGACAAAGCCCGCTGCCTTAGAATAGTCAAATGATACCTTATTCCCCACTGCACTTCACTCCTCTCTCCGCATTTCTTTACTTATTCACAACATTCACAGGACTGCCTTCTGCATAAGCCCTGATATTGTCAGCGGTAATGTCCATGATCCGCTGGCGGGATGCCTGGGCTGCCCAGGAAATGTGGGGTGTAATGAAGCAGTTCTTTGCCTTCAGCAGCGGATTACTGCCTTTGATCGGCTCTGTGGACACAACGTCCAGACCTGCGGCATATACTTTCCCGCTGTTAAGGGCATCCGCCAGATCCTGTTCCACTACCAGTTGTCCACGGCTGTTGTTGATGAGAATCACGCCGTCTTTCATTTTCGAGATATTTTCTTTATTGATTATGCCTTCTGTCTCCGGGAAGAGAGGACAGTGAAGGAAGATCACATCCGACCGGGCAAACAGGGCGTCTAAGTCCACATACTCTGCCAGCTTTTTCCCTGCCTCGCTCTGGTAAGCGTCGTAGGCGAGCACCTTCATATCCATTGCCTTAAGGATTTTTGCTGTTGCCTGGCCGATCCGTCCCAGTCCGATAATGCCTGCCGTCTTGCCGTAAAGCTCTATCATGGGGTAGTCCCAGTAGCACCAGTCCGCATTGCTCTCCCATCTGCCCTCAGCTACCGTCTGCGCATGATGTCCATAGTGGGAGCAGATTTCCAGAAGAAGGCCCACTGCATACTGGCCTACGATCTGTGTCCCGTAGGTCGGCACATTCACCACCGGGATTCCTTTTTCCTTTGCATAAGCGCAGTCTACCACATTGTATCCGGTAGCCAGCACGGCGATCAGTTTGATGTTCGGGCATTTCTCTATGGTCTCTCTGGTGATCGGTGTCTTATTCATGACTACCACTTCCGCGTCCCCGATTCTCTCGGCGATCAGCGGTGAGTCCACATAGGAGGTACGGTCATATACCGTAAGCTCCCCGTATTTTTCAAGAGGTTCCCAGCTTAAATCTCCCGGGTTCTCTGTATATCCGTCCAACACTACAATTTTCATAACAATTCCTCCTTGAATGTTCCCTGTCCTGTGTCCCGGCACACGTCCCTTATCACACCTGCTTGTATGCTTTCTAAGGGGCGGCGCCGTTTTCTGTCAGTGCTGTCAGCCGAATATGAGGCCCACAGGCACTGTGATGATAGATGGAAATACTATAAAGATACATAACGCAACTGCGATCAGAATGATCCACGGCACGGATGCCTTGATGATCTTCTCCAATTCAAGCCCCGTGACATTCTGCGCCGCGTAGAGACATACGCCCACCGGCGGGGTGATCAGTCCGAAGGACAGGGTGATTACCAGGAATACCACGAAGAACAGCGGAGATACACCGACTGCCTGCACTGCAGGAAGAAGGATGGGAACCAGAATGAAGATTGCCGCTGTGGCATCCATGAACATGCCCACACAGATCAGGAACAGGTAAAGCACAAACATGATGACAATACGGTTGTCGGAAATACCTGTGATCATATTCGCCACTGCGCTTGGAAGTCCGTCCAGCTCAAAGATCAGTGATGCAGGCTTTGCCGCGATGGCCACAAAGAGGATCGTTCCTGTGGAACGGGCATTTTTGCAGATAATGCGGGGGATATCTCTCCATTTCAGGTTCTTATAAACATATACGGAAACCAGTATGGTGTAGACAACAGCGATCGCTGCACCCTCTGTGGGGGTATAAAATCCTGTATATACGCCGCCCAGCAGGATCACAGGTGTCAGCAGCGCGGGAATGGCGCTCACAAAGGCTTTGCCCAGGCGTTTTCCCTGGAAAGGAGTACGGTCACCGATATTATGCTTTTTACAATAGAAGTAATTGTAAACCATAAAAATGAGACCGATAATGATTCCGGGGATCAGTCCTGCCAGCAGTGCCTGTCCAATGGACACATTGGCGGTTGCCGCTGCGTTGATCATCAGGATACTGGGGGGAATCACTGACGCCAGCATGGAACCCGACAGGTTGATGGCTGTGGCATAATCCTTGGGGTAGCCTTTCTTCTCCAGGGCATTGATACTCATCTTACCGATGGATGCGATGGCCGCTACAGAGGAACCGGACATACCCGCAAAGAGCATATTTACCACAACAGATACATGGCCCAGGCCTCCGAAGATCCAGCCAACCATGGACTCAGCCAGATCATAGATCTTATCCGCAACTCCGCCTTCATCCATAAGGGAACCGCACAGAATAAACAGCGGGACCGCAACCATAATAAAGCTGTTCATAGATGTAAACATGGACTGTGCCGCCATGGAAAGAGGCAGAGAAGACATTGTCACAATTGTAAACACAGATGCCGCACCAAGGGAAATCGCAATGGGAACTCCCAGGAACATCAGCAGCATGAAAACCACCAATAACGTAATACTCATTACCATCTGCTGTCACCCCTCCTTCTCTTCTGTTTCTTTATCTTTTTTGCTTTTTCCTGCAATCTCCACATTTCCGTGATATTCCATAAAGCTCTGCAGGACACCGATGATACCCAGTACACCGGCGATCGGCTGGCAAATGCCGATCAGATACATGGGAATCATAAGCGCTGTTCCCATTTCCTTCATCATGATCTGCTGCTGCACGACTTCCCATCCGTAAATGATCATGAAGCCGAAAAACAGAGTCACTATCACCGCATATAATATTTCGCTGAACTTTCTAAGCCATTTGGGTCCCTTTGCCACAAACAGGGTGACACGGGAAGATTCCGCCTGGTTAAAGCCTGCCGCCAGTGCCACGAACATCATCCACAGGAAGAGATACCTGCTGGTCTCCTCTGTCCAGGGAAAAGGATGTCCGATGACACGCCCGATGATCTGCACCAGGATCGTGAATATCATGCCCACCACCATAACGGCAAGGACTGCATTCTCCACTCCGTCGATCACATCAAAGAATCTGGACAGGGCTGTTTTCTTTCGTTCCATAAGAACACCTCCACCATTTTCTTAGTTTTTACCGCAGAATTTTGCCGTAGCGTCGAACAGCTCATCGTCATCGATCAGTTCTTTGAACTTATCGTAGCAGGACTGGGATACTTTAACGAATTCCTCACGACCTTCGTCGGAAATGTCATTGTACTCCATGCCGTTGTCAAGCAGGGTCTGCAGGGCAGTCTCATCTTCTTTTTCCATAAAATCAACATTCCACTGCTGTACTTCCTCACCGGCCTTTGTGATGGCATCCTGCTGTTTCTCGGATAAACCTTTGAAAACTTCGCTGTTGATCCCTACCAGCCATGCGTCTGCCATATGGTCTGTTCCGGAGATGTATTTCTGTACTTCATAGAACTTGTTGGAGAAGGGAACATCCACCGGATTTTCCTGTCCGTCCAGAGTATTTAACTGAAGCGCATTATAAACCTCACTGAAGTTCATGGGTGTTGTCACCGCACCGCAGGCACCAAAGAATTCCACATACAGTGCATTATTGGGTACTCTGAGGACCATACCCTTTAAATCCTCCGGTTTGCTCACAGGGTTTTTGGAATTGGTGATCTTACGGAAGGATCTGGTCCAGCTTCCCACCGTGGTGATTCCCATATCGGAAACACGGTTCATCAGTTCTTTTCCTGTGTCGCTGTTCAAATAATCCAGAAGCTGCTGCTGGTCATCAAACATATAAGGTACGGATATCACATTATAACCCGGTTCAAAGCTGGCATATACGCTGCTTGCCAGGATCAGCATCTGCAGGGAACCTGCTGAGAGCTGTTTGATACCTGCAGCGGTATCGCCGCCGTAGAGGGAACCGTTTCCGGAAACCGTGAATTCCAGAGTTCCGTCAGAATACTCACTGGCCCGGTCTGCGAATTCCTGTGCTGCCTGATATATGTAAGACGCTTCCGGGTCCGGAACAGCGATGGTGATTTTTGTCTTCTTTTCCGCTTTGCCTGAAGCATCTGTGCTTCCGGAAGCGTTTCCTCCGCATCCTGCCAGACCGGTACAGATCATTGCTGCTGTCATTATTGCTGCTAATACTCTTTTCTTCATTTTTCTTCTCCTTTTTTACTAATGTAAATTACTCCCAATCTTATATAATTCCTTAATCTGTGGATATAACTGTATATATACCTGATACCTTTTGTTGTAGATATCATCATGTGCCCGGCTGCTTCGGATAACTTTATATACTTTCTTCTCCACCTTATCAGCAGCTTCATAGACATCTTTGAAAATTCCGGCTCCCACTCCGGCAAGCAGTGCTGCGCCGATGGGGGCCATATCATTCATATCCAGAATCTTGATATCTTTTCCTGTGATATCCGCTTTGATCTGTGCCCAGGTCTCACTCTTGGCACCGCCTCCGATGGAGGTGAATTCCTTGATTTCCCGGCCTGTAACACGTTCGGCGATCTCTGAGAGCTGTCTCAGTCCGTATCCGCAGCCCTCCATGACCGCCCGGTTCATTTCTTTTCTGGTGGTCTGCAGGGATATGCCGAAGAAGACGCCCCTGGCGTAAGGGTCCCAGATGGGGCTTCTCTCACCAAGCATGTAGGGAAGGAATACAAGGCCGCCGCTTCCCGGCTCTGCCATGTCGGCTTCCTCATTCATGAACTGAAAGGCTGTCTTATCTGTACCTACTGCCCTGTCCACCAGGTCCTGGCAGAAATTGTCCCGGAACCATTGGTAGGAAGCGCCTGTGTGGGACAGTGCGCCCTGATAGATCCAGGTTCCCTCCACCACATGGCACCTGTTGATAAATCCCTTGTCGAATTTCGGCTGGTCCACGCAGATAGTAAGGACATTGGTGGTACCCACGGACTCACACACCTGCCCGGCTTTGGTCACGCCCGCAGCCAGAGTCGCGCAGGCTGTGTCACCGCCGCCGATAATAACCGGGGTATCTCTGGGAATTCCCATCTGGATCAGGTCGGGATGGATAAGCCCTCCCACAACGTCAGTGGAAGCGTGAAGCGGAGGCAGCTTCTCCATATCGATCCCAATCTTTTCACAGAGAACTTCGGACCACTGAAAGCCGCCTGTTGTCTCGAACAGATCCGTATAGGACGCATTGGAATAATCAATAGCAAAATTACCCGACATCCTCTGGGCCAGCAGTGTGTTTACATGACCGAAATATTTTGTTTTCTCATAAACTTCCGGCAGGTTCCGCTTGATCCACAGCATAGAGGTTCCTGACATGGCACCTGCCATGGCTGTGTTCGCCGTGATCTCAAAAAGTTTTTCGCGGCCCACGGCTTCCAGGATCATCTCCGCCTCCTCGGTGCTGCGCCTGTCTGAATATATGATGGGGTCTGTAAGCACCTCTCCGTTTTCCCCCAGGGCAGCCAGTCCGGGACACAGGCTGGAAATGCTGATTCCTGCCACCCGGGACATGTCAATGTTCTTTCCCTCCTGAAGCAGACGGATACATTTTAAATACGCTCTCCACATATCCTCTGTGTCGATCTGCGCATAATCCTGATTTGGCGTGATCAGCCGGTATGAGCTGCTGCTCATGCCCAAAACCCTGGCCTGTTCGTCTATAATCGCTACTTTGATGCTGGTGGTTCCCACATCCACCCCCAATAAGTATCTATTTCCCATTTCATACACCCGTTTCGTTCTTTATTGGTTTTTCTTAGAATTCGCTGTAGTTTTTGTCGTTTTCAAGCTGAGCTAAAAGCTCTTTTGCTTCTTTTACGCTGTATCCCTCGTGGATAATGTAACGAAGAGCAATCACAAGTGCTGTCACATCTTTGTAATCCCATACGAATCTTCCCATGGTCACACCGCCGACACCACAGTCCATAGCGTCTCTTGTCATCTGCAGATAGTCATCCAGTGTCTTGCAGGCATCGCCGCCCTGGATAACGATACGGAAGGTGGAAGGTACGGTTGCCACTACTTTTGCCATGCTTTCCGGGTCACCTGTATAGGTTGTCTTGATGATATCCATACCCAGCTCACAGGCACTTCTCACACAGTATGCAATGTTTTCCCAGGCTGTTCTGTCTTCCGGTTTTACGCTCTCTCCCTTGGGATATACATGTCCGATCAGCGGCATTCCTTTTCTCATACATTCCTCTGAAACCCTGCCGATGGCCTCAAACTGCTCGCCCTGGAAATCTCCCAGTGTCATGCATCCCATAGATACAGCGTCAGCGCCCATGCGGATGGCTTCATCTACAGTGCCGAAGATGGTGTCTTTGGTGGGGGCTACCGGGGAATAGTTGGAGATCTTCATGAGCATTGCCACTTCGCCTGCGTGGTTCCACATGCAGTGTTCTGCGATTCCCTTTGTCAGTGTCATGGCATCCGGTCTTCCCAGAATGATCTTATCAATAGTATCCTGCACATGATGCAGTCCTGTCAGAGGTGCGATTCCCCTGGAAGTTGCATGGTCAACTGTGATTGCCATCATTTTGTTGCTCTTCGGGTTAACCAGTCTGCTCATTCTTACTTCTTTACCTAACATTGCCATAATTTTAATCTCCTTTTTTATCATAAAATATTGTAGTTTTTCTGCTGCTGTTCACACGCCGCTGTGTGATCCTATGGTTCAATGATCACTTTCAGGCCCTGGCCGCTTTTGCACATCTCGTAAGCCTGCTGGAAATCATCAATTTTATATGTATGTGTTGCGATCTTATCCAGATTGATCTTGCCTGACATAACCATATCCGCCGCTTCCAGATAATCAGCACGCTTATAAGCTGTACTGCCGTTGACCGTTATTTCATTATAATGGATGGTATTTACCTCTATGGTGCACTCGCCTGTTCCGGCAAAGCCTGCGAAGAGGTTTACAGTACCGCCTTTTTTACAGAGCTTCAAAGTGGAATTCACAAGTGCCGGTACGCCGATGGCCATAACGATCACATCTGCTCCCATGCCGCCGGTGGCTTCCTTGATGATCTGTTCCAGGTTCTCACTGGTGGGGTCTACCACTCTGTCTGCGCCCAGTTCAAGGGCAACCTGGCGTCTCATCTCGTTGGGTTCGCTGACGATCACCTGCTTTGCTCCGGCAATCCTGGAAAGCTGCATGTGCATCAGTCCGATCGGTCCGGCTCCTACTATCAGCACGGTATCATTGAATCCGGTACCGGCATTTTTAAGACCGCGGATACAGCAGGCCAGAGGTTCTATCAAAGCGCCTGCGGTGAAGGATACATGATCCGGAAGTTTGATGACATTGCCGCTCTTGATGGCGATCTCCGGGATCAGCACATATTCTTCAAAGCCTCCGTCAAACTCATATCCCACTGCCTTACGGTTCATACAGGCGTTTTCCCTTCCCGCCAGACAGGCCGGACAGGAGCCACAGGGGATCACATTGGCGATGGAAACCTTGTCTCCTGCCTGAAATCCTGAAACATTCTTTCCCACCTCACTGATGACACCGCACATCTCATGACCGATCACGGACGGATAACGGACACCTTTTGTCTTGGTTCCTGCAAGAATCCGCATATCTGTTCCGCAGATCGCGGCTTTCTTCATCTCCAGAAGTATGTCATTATCTCCGATTTGAGGCTTCGGCAGATCTGTTGGTGCGAAATCATTCGGACCGTTCAAAACAACTGCTCTCATACTTTCTCACTCCTTTTTTTATCTTGATGACATCATAGCATGTTTAAAAATAATTTTCAATAGTATTTTTATTTTTTGTAAATTATTTTCAATTTAGGACTCTATTTTTGTCTATATTGCTGTATTTTCATTGTTTTTCATCTTTGCAAAGGATTAAATAAAAATATTTTTCAAAAAGTATTCCGCTTTATTTTCACATTATTTTTATCTTTTCTGTAATTTTTTTTCAGTTACAGCCATAAAATCCCCATCTGACTGACCACCTGACAGCGTGCAGACCTGCGCAGTCATCCTGCTGTCCGGACCGGAGAGCCTGAACAAAAAACCGCTGCAGATCACAACGACCTGCAGCGGCATTCGATTTGTATTACCTGTTTACAATTTATTTTCTGAAGTGGCTTTTCTGGTTTTCTGGATAGCCATGTAGGAGTTTTCATAATCTTCAAAGGCTACGATTGCTACCAATGTATCTATCATGGCCAATTGTGCGATCCTTGTACTGACAGACTCTGACTGGAATATAGTCTCCTCTGCCGAGGAATACAGAACCGTATCCGCAATTTTGGACAGAGGCGTCTTTCCCTGACTCACCAGAGCCACCGTATCCGCTCCATTCTCTCTGGCGTTCCGCAGACAATTCATTACATTGTAGTTGCTTCCGCTGTGGGAAATGCCGAAGGCAAGCTCACCCTCCTCCATAAGAGACGATACCATAAGCTGCATATCCGCATCATCATAGACAAAAGCCCTGATGCCTATCTTCATAAACTTATGCTGGGCATCCCTTCCCACCAGAAGGCTGCCGCCGCTGCCGAAGAAGATCAGCCGCTTTGCACTGCGTATCTGGTCTGCCACCTTTGTCAGCAAAGGCAGGTCAATACCCGCAAGGGTCCTGTTTAATACATTTACCTCTGAGGCAAAGATTTTCCTGCAGATGGTCTCCGGATCATCTCCCTGCTCCAGGCTGGGATTAAAGTGCTTGTCCCTGGGCAGCACGTCTCTGGCTGCATTCACCTTGAAGTCCTGGTACCCTTTATATCCCACACTTTTACAGAACCTCACCACAGACGCATCACTCACGCCTGCCTCTTCCGCAAGCTCTGTTATATTATAGTTCAGCACTTCCTCATAATGCTCCAGTATATAAGATGCCAGTTTCATTTCTGTATTGGTAAGCAAGTGCATTCTCCCCAAAATTTTTTCCTTGCAGCTTCCTCCTACCACAATCCACGCTCCTCTTTGAACTATTTTTACAATTTACAGAAAAATCATATCATATTTGAAAAAATTTTTCAACACCAATTTCTTTTTACACATACACAGATCAAAACCCTGTGTTCTTTTCTCTATGATTCCCATCCCGTAAGATCCCGTAACGTACTGATGATCTTCTCCATATCGATTGGTTTGGCAATATGGGCGTTCATGCCGGAATCCAGGGACTTCTTCACATCCTCTGAAAAGGCGTTGGCTGTCATGGCAATGATCGGGAGCTGGTCTGTATCCTGTCTCCCCAGGGCACGGATGCGGCGGGCCGCCTCGCATCCGTTCATGACCGGCATGCGGATATCCATAAGGACCGCGTGATATCTCTCCGGATTCTCCCGCACCATATCCACTGCCTCTCTTCCGTTCACGGCCTGTTCCACCTGCGCCCCGGCCATACTGAGCAGCTCCCGGGCGATTTCCCGGTTCAGCTCATTGTCCTCGACCAACAGGACCTTCATATCCCTGAGGAGCGTTTTATCCAGGATATCTGTGACCTTTCTGTCTGTATCCGGCTTCTGGGAAACTGCATTCCTGTCCTGTAACTCCAGATACAGCGTCACTGTAAAACGAGTCCCTTTTCCCGGACTGCTGTGAACCTGCACATCACCCTGCATCATGCTGACAAGCCCTTTTACAATGGACATGCCAAGGCCGGTCCCCTGGATGTTCTTCACGCGCTCATCGTCGGCGCGCTCAAAGGGATCATAGACATGCTCCAGAAATCCCTCATCCATTCCGATGCCGTTATCCTCCACAATGAACTCAAATTTACCATAACCGCATATGTCAGACGCCTTCTCTCTGACGGCAATACCGATACATCCGCCGTCCGGGGTATATTTCACCGCATTTGTTATGAGATTCAGTAGGATCTGCCGGATACGGCCGGTGTCCCCCTGCACATTCCCGTGTATGATCTCATCTGTACATACGGTAAGCCTATGGCTCTTTTCCTCTGTCTCATGCCCGATTATAGTGCCGATATCACGCATCAGTTCCTGCAGGCAAATAGATTCCCGGGCAAGGATTATTTTGCCCGTCTCAATCCTGGTCATATCCAAAACTTCATTGAGAAGCTTCAGAAGATGCTCACTGGAAACACTGATCTTATCCAGGCAGTCCTGTATCTTCTCCGAATCCCCCGCATTTGCCTGGGCTATGGCGGTCATCCCCACAATGGCATTCATAGGGGTCCGGATGTCATGGGACATTCTGGCAAGGAAGCTGGTCTTGGCCTCATTGGCAGTCCTGGCTGATTCGTAGGCTGTTAAAAGGGCCTGGCGGTTCTTCTCATCCTCCGCACGTCTGGCATCCACGTTCCGCATCAGCAGCAAAAAACCGCCGCCGGTATCCTGCTCTATGAGCGCTGAATAATACGAATAGTAGTGAAGCTGGTGTCTCTTATCCCACATGCGCAGTTCGCCTTCCAGCCACCTTCTGTCCCGGTAGCTCTCCTCCCGATAGAGGCTTTCCAGGACTTCCCTGTCCTCCTCATAGACACACTTCCTAAGCTGCGCCGTATAGTCCGCAAAACTGCCGTTCCGCCTGAACTCCATACTCTTCTCCGCATAGTGGACACAGTGGTATTCCGTTCTTCCCACATCCACACTGACAGCCAGCGTGTACATTCTGGACACTGCCACCTGGGCGATCATCTGGTCATAATGCTGCTCCATCTCCGCATTCTGGTCGTCAAAGGCCATGATGACAATAGGGCTTTCCACACCGGATACGGCAAAGGGCAGAAGGAGTATCTGCCTCCAGTCACCGGATGCCACACGGTAGGTATATTCCACACGGCTCCCCTGGCCGTTCAGCCGCTCCGGCAGCCTGTTTCCTGATGCCAGCTCCAGAAAATATTTTCTGTACTCCGGAAGCACACTCCCTGAGGCATAGACGCACAGGAACTCCCGAAGGCTGGAACAGCCGCTCACGTATCTGCCGATTTCCTGGTAATCCTTTATGGTCTTGATCTCCTCTGTCTCTATATTGCACAGGTAAATCCCTTTGTACCGTTCACTTAACGTCCTGATGACCGCATCGGATTCCTGCTCGGCCCTGATGGTGTCTGTGATATTCTGGTGATAACCCCGCAGCCGGATTCCCTCTTTATAGCTGTCATCCTGTACACCGCCGCAGCGGACATAGATCCTTCCCCATTTCGGATGTCTCCAGGGGTATTGTACCTCCGCACGCCTGTGGCTTATCATCTGCTCCACCACTTCCTGGACCTGCGGATAATATTCCGGCACGATCCTGTCATACCAGGCCCTGTAGCAGACCTCCGGTTCCGGCTCCTCATCCAGACCCAGCAGCCCCAGCATGGCTCTGTCTGCGTACATCCTGGGTTCTTTCCCTTCTTCTATCTCTATGATCCAGAGTCCTGTCTGCGCCTGCTGAAGGACCTCCTGAATCATTGTTATATCCCCGAAATGTTCCAGCATAACTCTATCCCCTTTTCTGAATGCTGCCCGTTCACGCGCTAAAACCTATGTACAGTATACTACAAAATATTTCCCAATACTATCCTGGAGCAGTGTTTTTTTCTCCTCCCTCTGCATAGAATACTGGTTGAATACGAATAATAAGGCTGGTCAATCCATGTCGAAATTTTCCATACTGGTCAATCGGGAGCGCCCCCTGCCAAAAGGCTGCATTCCGCAAAATCTGACTGAACCCGCGATTCCCTTTCAAGCACCTCCCGGTGACGCCAAACGGCTCCTGGTCAGGGAGGCAGCCGCAGCCGCTGAAAAACTGTTTGCCCGTGCCCGGGAGGAGGGGCTCTGTCTGTGCGGTATCTCAGGCTACCGTCCCTACACCCGCCAAAGTGAACTGTACCGGGCAGCTCTTGCGAAAAACACCTCCATGACCGCCGTAGCGCCTCCGGGATGCAGTGAACACCAGACAGGCCTTGCCCTGGATGTATCCTGTCCCTCTGAAGACTACGAGCTGGAGGAGACCTTCGCCCTGACGCCGGAGGGCAAATGGCTCAATACCTATGCCTCCCACTTCGGTTTTATCCTCCGCTACCCAAAAGGAAAGGAGTCGGTCACCGGATTTCCCTATGAGCCCTGGCATATCCGCTATGTAGGGGACCCCCTTGCCCTTTACCTGTCCCTCACCGGATTGACCCTGGAAGAATACTACTTGTTATAATTAGACGAAAATATGTTACTGTTCACTGCGTGCCCAGCAACACGCTTCGCGATGCACAGATATGGAGCATTTTGCTCCACATCGCGCTGGCTGCCTCGGGATTTTCATGCCTTCGGCCTGAAAACACCTCGCGGGACAGTGGTATGTGAACAGTAACGAAAATACACCAAACAATCCGGCAAAATGCCAGTGTATCCTTGCATTTTGCACAAAAAGTGCTATAATATCACCAAGGCTGACGCAATCCCGGAGAACAGACTGATTTTCAAGGGAAGGCAGACAGATAAAGCTATTGCAAAGGAGCACTATAGTATGAGAGCTTTGAATTTAACATTACTGACCGATTTATATGAGCTGACCATGATGCAGGGTTATTTTAAGAACCCTACTGACCAGGTAGTCGTTTTCGATGCCTTTTACCGAAAAAATCCGTGTGACGGAGGATACGCCATTGCTGCCGGACTTGAACAGATTATCGAATATATTCGCGACCTCCACTTCACCCCGGATGACATCGACTACCTGAAATCTCTGAAGATCTTCGACGCAGATTTTCTGGAATACCTGCGGGGCTTCCATTTTACAGGTGATATCTACGCCATTCCGGAGGGGACCGTAATCTTCCCAAGGGAACCTCTTGTGAAGGTCATTGCCCCTGTTATGGAGGCCCAGCTTATTGAGACAGCTCTGCTGAACATTCTGAACCACCAGAGCCTGATCGCCACAAAGGCCTCACGGGTGGTATATGCTGCCAAAGGGGACGGAATCATGGAATTCGGCCTGCGCCGCGCTCAGGGCCCGGACGCGGGGATCTACGGCGCCAGAGCCGCTATGATCGGCGGCTGTATCGGAACTTCCAATGTGCTGACCGGTCAGATGTTCGACGTGCCCGTAAAAGGAACCCATGCCCATAGCTGGATCATGAGTTTCCCTGACGAATACACCGCGTTTAAGGCGTACGCAAAACAGTACCCCAACGCCTGCATTCTGCTGGTGGATACCTATGACGTGCTGGATTCCGGCGTGCCCAATGCCATCCGTGTATTTAAGGAAATGCAGGAGGAGGGCATAGAGCTGAAAGGCTACGGTATCCGCATTGACAGCGGTGACCTTGCCTACCTCTCCAAACAGGCCTACAAGATGCTGGCTGACGCCGGTTTTGAGGATGCCATTATCTCCGCCTCCAGCGATCTGGACGAGTACCTGATCGACAGCCTGAAGGCCCAGGGAGCCAAGATCAATTCCTGGGGCGTGGGCACCAATCTGATCACCTCCAACGGCCATCCGGCTTTCGGCGGTGTGTACAAGCTGGCTGCCATAAAGGAAAAGGATGACGAGGACTTTGTTCCCAAGATCAAGCTTTCCGAAAATGTAGAAAAGGTGACAAACCCGGGAAACAAGACCGTTTACCGGATATATGACAAGGCCACCGGTAAAATCCGGGCGGACCTGATCTGCCTGGCGGACGAGACCTTTGACACGGAAAAAGACATGATTATTTTTGACCCCATGGCTACCTGGAAGAAGACCAAGATTGCCGGCGGCACCTATACACTGCGCGAACTTCTGGTTCCTGTATTCCTGAAGGGTGAATGTGTCTACACCTCCCCCTCCGTCATGGAGATCCGCGATATATGCGCCAAAGAAAAGGAAACTCTCTGGAGTGAGACCATGCGTCTCGTCAATCCCCAGGAAGTCTACGTGGACTTATCTGACAAGCTGTACGCGATCAAATCCAGACTTCTGGAGGAGATGGGCGAAGCTGCCATCGAATAAAGATTTGTACATGAAAAATGCACCTGTCCCCGAATCCCTCTTACCGATTCCGGACAGGTGCACTGTTTTTTTCTTTTCCCTACTGTTCCATCTGACGTCCCAGAAATCCGGAAGCCGCCTGGGCAAGCTTCAGCTCTGTCTCCGTAAATGCCCTGCCGCCCTCTCTTCCAAGCAGGATCACAATGCCGATGCTGTCCCCGGCGCATGTGATGGTGCTGTATGCCTGCGAGCTGTAATCATACCGGTCATCCTCCACCACTTTCAGGAACCCCTTGTCTGTGACAACATCATTTCCCCTGTCAGCGATCACATCCTCCAGCTCAGAATGTATCCTTTTTCCCAAATATTCCTTGGAACCGCTTCCTGCAGCGGCGATCACCTGGTCATGGTCACAGATGCATACCATACATCCGGCTACCTGGGCCAGGCTCTCTGCATACTCCTTTGCAAAATTCCCAAGCTCTCCAATGGGTGAATATTTTTTCAGGATGATCTCCCCTTCCCGGTCCGTAAAAATCTCCAGGGGGTCACTCTCTCTTATACGCAGTGTTCTTCTGATTTCTTTCGGAATTACCACACGCCCCAAATCGTCGATTCTTCTGACTATACCTGTAGCTTTCATAAAAAAATTTCCTCCATTTTACACTATGACATTTATCTTCTTTAACTTCACCTTCGCCTGAACGAATGGTAACTTTGGCAGTTAAATGTAGTATTTGTAAAATAGAGGAAACTATACATTTTTTGTTATTTTTAATCTATGCTGTTTTCGCCTTCATCCCAAAGACTTCCTTTAAATCAGCCGCTGCCGTAAGTGAACCCAGCAGGATCACGATCCCGCAGATGACGCTCTTCACATCCGGCATCTGGCCCAGGAACACAAGTGCCAGCACGATGGACCAGGCAGAGTATGTAATATCCAGAGCCATGCCTCTGGCGGCTCCCAGTGTGTTGATGGCTTTATAGTAGCACAGGTAAGAAGCTGTGCCGAAAAATGCGGATATGAGAATGATCGCCGTAGTTTTTGTAAACGCAATATCCGCGGTGAATCCCCATCCCTTAATGACCGTGAGGATCACAGCCCCATAGAAAACAGCGCTGGTCATCTGACGGATCATCAGGGCATGTTCGTTGTTCACATTCGGGTCCTTCATGCCGTAAGCACAGATCACCACCTCAACAGCCCAGCCCACCACACAGAGTAGCGCGCACGCAAATCCCAGTCCGAAATTGCTGATCTGATTGCCGCCCGGTGTATATCCAAGGGCCACCATACCGCCGATACTCACAATAAATCCCGCGATCTGAACAGGCTTCATCCGCTCTTTCAGGAAAATATAGGACAATACCGCGCCCAATGCCGGAAACATGGCGGAGATCATGGCTGTGTAGGTCGCACCCAGATACTTGATGGCAAATACATACCCGGTCATACCAATCGGCCCGCCGAACAGAGCACCCAGTATAATGAATTTGCCGCTCCTGGTCTTCAGTGCCCGCACCACATTTTTCATCTGTTTTCTGACTCCCATATAGAAGAGCATCCATACTGCAGAGCAGAAATCATGCAGAAAGGTACTCACAAAAGGCGCCAGAAAAATTGCCTGTTCCGTGCTCACAAAGGGTGTCATAGCAAGGGCGATTCCCAAAATAATGGTATCTGCCGCCCAGAAGATACCTGCTGCCAAACCTGTAATCATCTTATACTCTCCATTCTTTCAAAACCACACACCGGACTGCCCTGCTGCTTTCAGGCCTATGACCTGCCGCTTCCCTGCATTGCATATCTGGCGATATTTCCTGCTTCGTAATCATACTGGTAGGCACCGCCCGGTGCCAGAAACTGTATGCCCGATACGGAACCGTCCGCGCGCTTTGCCGGATTGATACTGTGTATCTCACTTTCCCTGCATCCCAGCGTCTCTGCTATGTATTCCATGATGCGGGAACCGGAATGATCCCTGTAGACACTGTCAAATTCCCGCAGCTCCTCCAGGGAATCGAACTCGTAGATATTCCTCTCATCACATTTTTTCAGTTTCATGGGAAGCTTCTCTATGTTCTCCAGATAGATATTCTCCCACAATTTTTCCGCAGTCTCCGGCTTCCCGTACGCCTCATCCAGAATCTCCAGAAACTGCCGGGTGTACTCCTCTGTCCAGAAGGCAGGACCGTTCATGTACCAGGAATCCCTGCCTCCGATCACCACTGAGGTGATGATTCCCTCCTCATTTTCCTGCATACACCACTCATTCGTCTCGCCCTCCGCATAAAGAGCGGAGTAAAAGCTGCCGTCCGCTTTCTTCTCAAAAGGGTTCTCATTAAAGTAATTATCTGCGCAGCATATATAGGTATTGTGCAGATATTCCCTCACCGCGTAGATGGAGCTGTGGTTGTTCTTCCTGTCATACTCCGGGTTGTGGACCAGAGTGACACCCAGCTTTTCCTTCAGATACTCAAACATTTCTGCCTTGTAGCCCGTCACCACGATGACTTCATCAATACCCGCCTCGCGGAGCTGGCAGATCTGACGTTCGATCAACACTTCACCTCTGACGGGAATCAGAGCTTTGGGCATCTCATATGAGATCGGGGCAAATCTGCTGGACAGACCCGCTGCCAGAATCACTGCATTTTCTGCCTGATAAGACATATCACTGTTCTCCTTCCAATCCCTGCTTTACATACCTGTAATATTCTTTTGCATATCCGTACTGTCTCAGAGAGTATTCCCCGAACTCCACGCCTTCATGCCTCTTGAACTCACACCAGTTGCTCCACAGAAAACCGCAGACCGCAATGTAGGCGTATATCTTAAGCCTTACCTCTTCCCTGCACCCTTCCGTATAGTAGGCATCTATCAGCTCGTCCACCTTATCCTTCTCGTACAGGGCATAAATGGCGAACATGGCAATATCCACATCCTCATCCTGCATGCCGGCATACTCCCAGTCGATCAGGGATATTTTCTCATTCTCCCCCTCACCCTGCATCAGGAAATTATCCGGAACTGAGTCTATATGGCACAGAATCCAGTTCTTGGGCTGTTCGTCAATAAATTTCTTTAATTCATATACCTTTTCCTTGGTCCTGTCGTAGTCGCGGTAACAGGATGGCTCTCCTTTCCACAGACTCTCGTAGAACTCGATCCTCTCAAAGATATCAAAGGTATGTCCCGCCTTAAGGCCGCTGCTGTGGAATTTCCTCAGCACCTTCATGCACTTCTTCACATCCTCAGGGTTTTCCGAATCGCAGCATCTGGCGCCTTCCAGGTACTCCGTCAGCTTGCAGCCGCTGTCCGGGTCAAAGTAACGGATGGTATCGCTGAGCTTTAAATCCTTTATGACCTGATACACCTCATATTCCTGCCTGCGGTTGATGAGCTGTTCGGTTCCCTCCCCCGGGATTCTCATAATATAGCTCCTGCCCCTGCAGGAAAACCGGAAGGAACGGTTTGTCATGCCCTTCTTCAAAACCTCTATCTGTTCAATCTCTTTCAATTCACAGTCCAGTGCCCCTGCGATCTCCTGCAGAATTCCGGAGTTGAGCTGCTTTGACTCCTCGTCCAGCTCTCTGAGCTGCTCATATGTATTGATCTCATACACTTCCCTGGCCGGAACCACTCTGGCGGAGACCGTCATCTTCTCCCTGTCCATAAGGGCCGCCTCCCAGAACGCATTGTTGAAGGATTTTCTCCCGGTCAACTCCCGGATCTTGGTTCTGAGCCGCTCCGCGTCCCGTTCCAGAATATAGGCAATCCCTATCATGCCGTTTCCGCTCTTCTCCGCATCCACTGCCACCAGCTCCAGCTTCCGGTTCACCCGCACATCGCTCTCGTCATCCACCAGATCGGTGACCATATACCAGGAATACAGTTCTCTGTCGGAAAAAGGATTAAAGCTGCACCACACATCACAGGGAATGATATATGTATTGGAAATCCTGTCTGCCGCCAGCTTCAGGGAGTGGAGATTGTTCTTATCCCCGTATTCCCGGTTGACGATCAGATTGACGCCGTACTGGTCAATCAGGTATTCATACTGCTCCTTCATAAATCCCACAATGATATCAATCTTATGTATGCCCGCCTCATGAAGCTGCCGGATCAGGCGCTCTATAAGCGGTTCTCCGCCTACCTCTATGAGTCCCTTGGGAATCTCACGGTTGATGGGGACCATGCGCACCCCGTATCCAGCCGCCAGGATAATGGCGTTCTTTGGCTTCTTCTGCTGTATTTCCTCCACTGCCCTGTCTGTCAGAGTATACTCCTTATCCAGATACCCATCCTTCACCAGAGCGGCCAGAGACTGATTGACTTTTCCCAGGGAATATCCTGTGCTCTCTGACAGGGTTCTCTGGTTGTGGTAGCCTTTATCTATAATTGCGTTCATTACGTCGTATTCTTGTATATTCATGTAATTATATTTTCTCCTTTTCATGAACATTGTGGTTTTATAATAGCACTCCCTCTGCCCTATTGTCAAGATTTTTCTACCCACAAAGTGCCGCTCTCCCGGCACATATTCTTTTTCCAAGAGCTTTCCACGCAAAAAAAGACCCGCCAGACGGAAAATTTCATCCGAATCTGACAGGTACTTTCTCCATTATTTATCTTCCGGACGGTTATATGTCCAGATTGGCGTAAAATTCTTTTATTTTTGTCTCCTGGTAGGTTCCGGCAAAGGTGCCCTCCAGGAAATGCTGCAGCCCTTCCTCCGCAAATTCCTCCCAGGACTCCGTCTCCTGGTATGCCAGAACAGGGTAAAACAGGACACCTGTGCTCTCTGCCGCCATTTTGTCTGCAGGGGCATCCCCAATCATGAGCACATGGTCTTTCTCATAGCCCCGCTCTGTCAGGGACTGAAGGCATGCCTCCTTTGTGCCGGACTCCTGGGACAGAAGCAGATCTGCGTATTCCATAAGACCGCTGTCCTCCCATTCCCTGCGGATCTCTTTGCCGTTGGAGGCTGTGACGATCACCACATCAGCTTTGCCTTTCATGAGCTTCAGGGCATCCTCCACACCGTCAAAGGGTGACTTTCTGCTGTTGGAGAGCATCACAATGGAATCATTGACCAGTCTTGACCACTCCAATGCTTTCTTCATGCAGATACTGTCTGTTCTCTCATATGCCTCCCTGAGGCTTTCATCTGACAGCTCATCTGTTGTCTGGACCCAGTAGATCAGTTCATCCAGACCGTCCACCCTGGCGTAATTCTCGTTAATCTCCACCAGAATCTTAGCCAGCCCCTTAAACCGGTTGATTCCCCGGCTTCTGCTCAGCAGGTTGATCTTCCTCCAAAGCCGTACAATATCCTCCCTGTAATCCCCCAGATCCCATTCATGCACAAGGCACGGCGCAAAGCAGCGCATATGTTTTACATCCATAGTGTCCATGGCACAGCCATCAGAGTCAATACATATCAAAAAGTCCCTGGACTTTTCAAAATCCTTTGCTACATTTTTCATTCTCCTGCCCTCCATTACAACATAATAATTATATCTATTATACTATCTTCTTATTCATGCCGCAATAAACATACTTCCGGCACTTTGCAGAAATATTGAAGTTATCTTTGTATAACTTGCAGAATCATGTTTTTCCGGTAGGAATTTTTCAAAAAAAATGTTATACTGTTGCAAGCAAATACCGTTACGCAAAGGAGAACAAGATATGCCAGAATACAATTTCGACGAATATATTGACCGGACCGGGTCCAATTCCATAAAACACGCATTTAAAAAGGAATATCATGTGCCGGAGGACGTTATCCCCCTGTGGGTAGCCGACATGGATTTCCGCTCACCCAAAGAAGTCTGTGACGTGATCGCGGAGGCCGGAAAATTCGGTATCTTCGGCTATGCCGGTGTGCACGATGATTATTTTGAAGCCATCCACGCCTGGATGCTGAAGCGCCACGGCTGGGATGTGAAAGAGGAGTGGATGGTCCGCATCCCCGGTGTTGTCTGCGCCATTGCCACGGCTGTGCGCGCTCTGACGAAGGAGGGGGACGGCGTCATGATCATGCAGCCGGTCTATCATCCCTTTAAGAATGTACTTGTGGCCAATAACAGAAAGGTAGTGAAGCACTGCCTGAAAACCGGAGAGGACGGCCGTTTCCATATTAATTTTCAGGTAATGGAGCGCCAGATAGCTGAGGAGGACGTCAAAATGCTGGTCCTCTGCACGCCCCACAACCCGGGCGGCCGTATCTGGGATAAGGAAGAGCTTGAGAAGATCGCGGATATCTGTCTGCGCCATCAGGTCTATGTGGTCGCCGATGAGATCCACCACGATTTCATCCTGCCGGGCCACACCTTCACAGAGTGGGCATCTGTAAGTGAAGAGATGAACCAGCACAGCCTTATCTGCACTGCTCCCAGCAAAACCTTCAATATTGCGGGCCTGGGCCTGTCCAACATCTTCATTCCGAATGAAGAGATCCGCAAAGCCTTTGAAAAAGAGATCTCACGCGCCAGCATAGAGGCCGGCAATGTCATCGCCCTGGACGCCTGCAAGGCAGCCTATACTTACGGCGAGAACTGGCTGAATGAGCTGCTGGAATACCTGGAAGGAAACGTTGCACTTGTCCGCAGCTTCCTGAAAGAGAATCTGCCCCAGATCAAACTCATGGAGCCGGACGGCACCTATCTGATTTGGCTGGATTTCTCCGCCCTCGGAATGGACAGTGACGCCCTGGATGAATTTCTTATCCACAAAGCCAAAGTATGGCTGAACAAAGGCTCCATGTTCGGTGACGGGGGCGAGCGCTGCTTCCGGATGAACCTGGGAAGCCCGCGCCACGTGATCTTAAAGGCACTGGAACAGATCAAAGAGGCAGTTGACACACTGGATATTAAATAAAATAATTACGGGCAGTTCCGCCGGAAGCTGTATCTTCCCGGCGGGACTGCCCTTTTTGATTTCTCATAGCTCTCTCTCCTGCTGCCGGCCCCGGCTTATGCGCCTGGCATCCTGAAACAGCTCTATATCTTCCCTTGTGACTTTAATATTCGTGATATAATTCTTTCCCTGGGGCGTTGTCACGCTGACTTCCACCACGGTCCCCTCCTGAAGTGCATCCGCGGATACGGATTCCAGAAATCCCCGGACTTTTGGATGGCGTTTTTCAAACTGTGCCATGGCCGATCTGGCCTGCATCATTTTTATCGGATTGAATCCCATACTGTTTTTCTCCTTTATCCGCCTTACACAAGTCTCCCAGACCTGCCCGCCGGCTTTTGCCGTCTGCCGTTTATTCTTCCGGGCATCATGCATTCTGTGTACTTTTGGCATAGTCATTGTTTGATAAAGTATTATATCATGAATTTTCTGCATTAATATGCCATTTCCCTAATTTATTGAAATTTAATATTTACCGGGGAAGAATCCGGCCTGAAAACACCTCGGGGGACAGTGGCATATGAACAATAACAAAAGGGTACCGCAAATCTGCAGTACCCTTGAATATCCGTATATTTTGATTTTTTATTTGTACATTTTCATGTAGTCGCCGTGTGCGTCAATAAGCTCGTCACACATTTTCACAATATCGTCAATGCTCAGTTCCGCGCCTGTATGCGGGTCCATCATGGCAGCCTGGTAGATGTATTCTTTCTTCTTGGTTGCTGCTGCTTCGATGGTCAGTAACTGTACGTTGATATTGCTCATGTTCATGGCCGCAAGCTGTACCGGCAGTCTTCCGACTCTGCAGGGGTTCACACCTGTTCCGTCAACCAGGCAGGGAACTTCCACACAGGCGTCTGCCGGAAGGTTCTCAATGGAACCGTTGTTGATCACATTGCCGCCGATCTTGTACGGCTGGTTGGTCACAACTGCCTCCATAATATAGGAAGCATATTCCTTGCTTCTGTCATGGGTGATCTTACCGTCTTTGAGGATACTGTTTCTCTCCTCTTCCCATCCCTTGATCTGCTCAATACATCTTCTCGGATACTCATCCAGCGGAATATTGAATTTCTCGATCAGTTCCGGATATTTGGATTTGATGAAGAACGGATTGTACTCTGCATTGTGCTCGCTGGACTCTGTGCAGTAATATCCAAGGTGTTTGATATATTCAAAACGAACCATGTCGTCATGTTTCTGTGCTGCATTCATCTCTGCTGCTCTTCTGCGGATCTCCGGATACAGATCATTGCCGTCCTTATCCTTGATGTCCAGCAGCCATGCCATATGGTTGATACCCGCAATGGTTTCCACACGGCCTTCCAGCTTGTCCTTCATATCCAGCTTTTCAAGCAGCTTCTCGGAGCATACCTGAACGCTGTGGCACAGACCTACGGTCTTCACGCCTGTGTAACGCTGCATATATCCGGACAGAATGCCCATGGGGTTTGTGTAGTTTAAGAAAAGTGCGTCCGGGCAGACCTCTTCCATATCTCTTGCAAAACCTTCCAGTACCGGAATGGTACGGAGCCCTCTCATGATACCGCCGATTCCCAGTGTATCCGCAATGGTCTGACGAAGGCCGAATTTCTTCGGGATCTCAAAATCTGTGATGGTGCAGGGATCATATCCGCCCACCTGGATAGCATCTACAACAAATGTTGCATCCCGAAGCGCTTCTTTTCTGTTCTCCACTCCCAGATAAGTTTTGATATGTGCACGTCCCTCGTTTACATTTTTGTTGATTGCATTGAGGATGATCTCGGAATCCTCCAGACGTTTTCTGTCAATATCATATAATGCGATCTCGCTGTCACACAGTGCCGGGCTGCACATACAGTCGCCAAGTACATTTCTTGCAAATACGGTGCTTCCTGCACCCATAAAAGTAATCTTAGCCATTTTATTATTTCCTCCGTTTCTGTTGTTTTCTGATGGTTCTTATTATATAATCAGAGCAGAAAAGTTTCTATCTTATTTGTTTCTTATAATTGTAAAAATGTTGCATGTAGGTTACGATTCACGACCAATGTTCCGGGAGGTGTTTTGCGAAGCAAAATCCCGAGGCAGCCAGCGCCAAAATGCAATTTATTGCATTTTGTGTGCATCGCGAAGCGTGTTACTGTTCACAGAACTGCGCTTTTTGCAGGGCTGTGAATAGTAACGCATATAGGTAATTATTCGGATAAAGGAGTGAGCAAAATGAACCCAGAACCATCCGGTACCCTGTCCATCTATTTCTGCGGCACCGAGCCATGCGCCCCCGGACATGCCTTTGGCCCGGCTGTCCGTCCCCACTATCTCATCCACGTGGTGCTGGACGGAAAGGGAATCTATAAGCGAAACGGGGAGACCTATCATCTGAAAGCAGGGGATGCTTTCCTCATCTCCCCCATGGAGTCCACCTATTACCAGGCTGACGAAAAGGAGCCGTGGCGGTACGCCTGGGTGGGATTTGACGGCATGAGTGCGAAAGACCTGCTGGAGAGAACATGTTTCCGGAACTCCTGTGTGTACTTCTGTCCCGATGACGAAAAAAAGAGAGAGGCTGTCATTGCCCATGTTCTGGAACTTCTGGATTCCTTTCTCTCCCGGGGGCAGAACAGCCTGACTCTGTTAGGACATTTTTTCCAGCTCCTGGGCACCATGCAGAGCCCGGAGCCGGCCGGACGGGAAGAATATCCCCGCCAGTATCTGGCAAAAGCCATGGAATATATGAACAACAACTACAGCTACAATATACGAATCTCTGATATTGCATCCTATATCGGTGTGGACCGCTCTTATCTGTACCGCATTTTTATGGAGGAGGAACACATCTCACCCAAACAGTACCTGATGCGTCTGCGGCTTCGCACCGCTGCCAGTATGCTGCGCTCACCCCGGTATACCATCACGGAGATTGCCTACTCCTGCGGGTTTCGGGATGCGGCTGCCTTCTGCAGCCAGTTCCGCAGGGCCATGGGATTTACGCCCAGCCAGTTTCGGGAATACCTAAAAGAGGAGACAAAATATACCCAGTAGCTGAGGTTTAAAACCCTGTATTTCTGAACTCCTTTGGGGAGATTCCGGCCTTTTCCGTGAAAAACCTGGTGAACACCGCATGTTCGGAAAATCCCAGCTCCTCGGAAATCTCATTTATATTCATGGCAGAGGACAGCAAATAGTCCTTCGCCTTCTCAAACAACATATTTCTCTGCAGAAAAATAGGGGATATTCCGAAATACTCCTTGAATTTGTTGGAGATATAGGTGGGATTCATGTGGTATTTCTCTGCCAGTGTCTTCAGATTCATGCCTGCTGTGGGTCTCTGGGAGATATCGTCAAAAATATCCATAAACACCGCCGGAATATCCGGTGCAAGCTGGGTTTTTTCTGATTTCAGAAAGCTGTCAAAGATGCATGCCAGGACTTCAAGCGCTTTTGCATTTTTATATATCATATCGGCAATCGTCTCTTCATTCTGTATAGCTTCCATATAGTCAAAGAATTTCTGTTCAAACTCGCTGCTGTTTTCCATATGGACTTTGCAGGGCAGTTTGAGCAGACTCAGCACATCTATGTTGTAAGCTGTCCTGAAGTTAAAATGCCACCACAAAAATTCCGACTCCTCCCTGGACATCTTTACATGGTCATGGATCACATTCGGAGGCACGAAAATGGCATCTCCGTCCCTGCAGCAGTACTCTCTGTCCTGGATGCGCAGAAGGGCCTCTCCTCTTTTCAGATAGGACATTACACAAAACGGCATCTGCCGGTTAAGCTGCACCATTTCTGTTCTGGTCTGGTAATCATACTCCACGATGTCCAGTACTGCACGCTGTATCAAAGGTCTTAAACGTTCACTCATGCTGTCTCCTCTCTCTGCGTCCCGGACCGTGCCCCTGCGGCCACAGTCCCTCCCGGCAGGCCGTTTGAATCTTGCCCCGGAGATTACTGATTTTTAAAAGCAACCCCCATCTTCACACTCTCCTGCGGGTTTTCCACAATATAGTGCAGATAGCTCTCATCACAGGTCTCAAAATCCACCACGGGATCAACGATATTTTCACAGGAGAACATGCCCTTACAGAGCATATCCCATGCCTCTTTGCATATTCTGTCAAAGCTCCATCTCGGGTAATCATTGTTCGGCTCACTGCATGCCCGTGAAAAGTAAAAATGACACTGGTTAAAATGTCCCTCATATCCCAGATTGATGGGAATATGGCATTCTCCCAGCCAGCCCACCATGGCAAAATTTCCTCCATAGGCAAGAGCCCGGATTCCCTGCTCCACTGCCTTATAATTTCCGCTTGTCTCGATCACAACATCCATACCGATTCCGTTTGTCTTATCCCTTAAGATCAGCCCGAAATCCTCCTTCGTCGGGTCAAACGCCATATCCGCGCCATTATCCAGCGCAGCCTGCCGCCTTTTCTCTATGGGATCTGTTACCACAACAAGGGAAGCCCCCGCCGCTTTTGCAGCCTGGGCAGCCATAAGTCCAATAGCCCCAAGACCGGAGATCAGCACTTTATCGCCCAGACGTACATGGCCGTCCCGCATTCCCCCCAGGGCAAACTGAAGGGGATCATAGCAGACTGCCTCTTTCCAGGTCATACTTTCCGGCATGACCAGGACATCCTCTGCCTTTACTGTGTGGGTGTTTTTCAGATTGCCGTATCCGGCAACCCTCTGCCCTGTCTCCAGGCCCTCTACGCCCTGGCCGATCTCGGTGATTCTGCCCACCCACATATTTCCCAGGCCGGACGTTCCGTCATACACAAGCTCCTTTTCTCTCGGTCTGAAAATGTGTGTATTCTCATCGTAGTAAACCTTTGCAAAGGGGTCTTTCTCATATCCGTGCAGTTCTGTGCCGTGTTTCGGTGCACCGTAATCCGATACCACCCTTACATAACCTGCCTGAAGAGGCATTTCCTGATATTCTTCCAAAACAGGCTTTCCGTTTCGTCCTAAGAGTAATTGTTTCATAATGTGTGTCCTCCTTTATTTATGTAAACCTACTTTTATGCCGTCCATGCCTGCGGATTCCACCACGGTCTCCACATAACAGAGGCTTTTATAACCTTCTTTGATGTCGCATGTTGTCTGTTTCTTTTCTCTGACACATTCCAGGAACTCCCTGACCTCATCCAAATATGCGTCCTCTTCAGAATCTACCGTCTCTGTCCTTAACCCGCCTTCACCCGTGTAAGTAAAGACCGCATGGTTAAAGTCACGGAAATCAGCGGTGACTTTCTCGTATACCACCTTGAATCTGCCGATCCATTCTCCCGGAACCTCACAGTTATTGGCAGTGATAGCGGCCACAGCACCGTTGGTAAATCCGGCAAAGGAGGCACTTACATCCTCTACTGTGTAGTTATGGATATGGTTGTGGCATACATTTCCCATGACACCTGCGGCGTATTTTGGTTCTCCCATCAGGTAACGGCATAAGTCATAGACATGAATTGCCTGCTCATAGATCTGTCCGCCGCACAGATCAACATTGATCCACCAGGGTGTGTGAAGGGAATTGCAGGAATAATGTCCGTGAAACAGCACCGGCCTTCCCGCCTCACCGGACGCGATCAGCTCTTTCATTTTTTTAACCGCAGCCCCCTGTCTCATGTGAAATCCGACTCTGGTGATAATCCCGCTTTTCGCGGCGCTCTCCACCATTCTTTTCCCTGTCTCTGTATTCAGAGCAATCGGTTTCTCTATGAAAATGTGCTTTCCTCTCTCTGCGGCACGCTCAAACTGATGGTCCTGGGCAAAGGGCGGAAGACAGATGAACAATACATCAAAATCACCTTCATCCAGCATTTTGTCAAAGTCATCGTATTCCTGTATATTTTCCTGCGGTATTTCCTCACAGAAAGCCTCTCTGGCTGCCCTGCTCTTGTCGCATACGCAGGATATCTGTGCACCTGATTCCAGGAGCCTTTTGGCATGGCCTTTTCCCATATTTCCGGCCCCCAGTATTGCTGCTTTTACACTCATTAAATTTTTCCTCCTCTATTTTAAATCGTTCTTTGCTCCGGCTGCTGCCTTTTCTGCTGCTATCCCTTCACGGCTCCGGCAGTGATACCGTCAACGAAACTTCTCTGGAATATGGAATATACAATGATGATCGGCACCGTACAAATGGTCACTCCCGCCGCTATCAGCGATGTATTCATGGTATATTCCCCCTGGAAATACATAAGCCCCAGAGGCAGCGTCCTGTATTTATCGTCATATACCATCAGCATGGGCAGAAGATAATCATTCCAGGACCACATAAATTCAAAAATCAGCAGGGAAGTCAGAGCAGGTTTTGTCAGCGGAAGCATAACATACAGCCACGCCTTCCACTTTCCGGCCCCGTCAATGGTGGCCGACTCTATCAGTTCATCCGGCAGTTCCCGGAAAAATGACCGCATCATAAAGCAGGCAAACGGCATGGACAGCCCAAAGTACGGCAATATCATAGCCTGCAGTGTGTTGATCATGCCAAGCTGCTGTACATTATAGTAAAGCGGTATGATCATGGCATTGATCGGTATCATCATACCTATGAGAATAAAATAAAAAATCTGGTTTCTCCCTTTCCATTTCAGTTTGCCAAAGGCATACCCTGCCATGGACGAAAGCAGCAGCACCACAAAAACCCTGGGTACAGCCACTAAAATGCTGTTTTTCATATAGCCGCCCATGCGCCCGGTTGTCCATGCTTCTTTTATGTATTCAAAGGTCACTGAAGTGGGAAATGCAAACGGATCGTTTACGGAAGGGTCAAAGGGCTTTATTGCTGCCATCCACATCCAGAAGATGGGAAGAACGGAGACCAGCACAAATAAGATCAATATGGCATGTGTCAGAATACTGACCAGGTGCCGCCTGGCCGCTGTGTGTTCACTCATATTTTCCCCTCCTCTACTCTTTGTCTGTCAGTTTCATGAAAATTCCGGAGCATACCGCAATGATCACAGCCAGAACCACAGCAAGTGCCGAACCATATCCGTAATCATTCATATTAAAAGCTGAATTATACATGTAGGTGGAAATAACCTCTGACGAGTGATAAGGCCCACCCTTCGTCATAATATAGATCAAGTCAAATACTTTAAACGAACCGATCAGTGAATTGGATACCAAAAGTACGATCGTCCCCTTAATAAGCGGAACAATGACATAGATAAACTTCTGAAAGGCATTGGCCCCCTCCAGTTTTGCCACTTCCAGATAGCTGGTATCAATCCCCTGCAGCGCCGCAAGAAATACCACCATATTAAATCCGTAACAGGTCCAGCTTCCCGCAAGCACCAGGAACCATATGACCATTTTCTCATCCCCGAGAAAATCGATTCTCGCAGCCCCATGCATTCCCAGAGCATTCAGCATCCTTCCCAGGATTCCGAATTCCGGATTGTAGATCCATCCCCATACGATGCCGACTGCAACAAGCGAAACCACATTCGGCATGAAATAGGTAAGCCGGTACAAAAATTTTCCTTTTACATACTTCTGTGTCAGCATCACCGCAAAGATCAGCCCCAGAAGTACAGGAACAAAAATGGTAAACAGTATCCAGATGACATTGTTCCCCAATGCTTTATAAAAAATGGGGTCCTTCAGTACCCTTGCATAATTATCCAGACCCACAAACTTCATGAAAGGAGCCGCGCCGTTCCATTCATGAAAACTGATCCTCACAGTTGAAAAAATAGGTATCACCAGAAACAGGCAGTAGAACAGCAGTGCCGGAAGTGCAAAAGCAAAGCATCCCATCCAGTTTTTCAGCAACATCCTTTTTCTTTTATTCATAAAAACACCCTTCCCGCTGCACGTGACAGGGCTGCAGCAGAATCCTGCAGCCCCTCACAGATTTATAACAATAGAATGTTCACAGGTATGCTTCTGCCGCCTATTCTACTGAGTAGTTTCCTGCCTCGATCTCTTCCTCAAATGCCTTCTGCTTCTGTTCCATACAGGCAGCTCCGTCAATCTTGCCCGCAATAAGCTGCTGCACGTAGTTCTGTGTCACATCATTTACCTTAGGCGGCATAAGCACGTCTATATTCTCGCCAAGGTTCTCGGACGCGTTGATCTCATCCACCACATCTTTGAACAGCTCACTGACTTCGTAGGCGCTGTAATCCACATCTTTTACAGAGGGGATCAGACCTGCTTCATACCAGAGTTCCATGTTGTCAGGCTGGAACATATAGTCCAGAAATTTTACTGTCTCTTCCGGATATTTCGTCTTAGAATTTACAACTACAGCTTCACCAAGTCCCCCCGGAGGGCAGTTGTCCAGATCATCCGATGCTACCGGTACGAAGAAAAATCCCACATTGTCCTTCATATTCTCCACACACGCGGATACCAGCCAGGTACCGGTCACACGCATGGCACCTTCCCCTGCGTAGAATGCTTTATTTGCATCCTCGGATGCCAGGCTCAGAGGCTTCTCTGTGGCATATCCCTTTTCAAACACACTGTAAAGTTCATCAAGAGCTGCCCCGAATCCTTCGCTTGTCCAGGGTATTTTTCCCGCTACCGCTTCTTTTACTCTGTCCGCTCCCACAAAACTGTTCAGCCAGATTGACTCATAGTGGAATCCCGGCCACTGCTCTTTGTCATCCATGATAAGCGGCGTGATGCCTTTGTCTTTGAATTTCTGGCATATCTGCATAAACTCTTCGTAAGTCTCCGGTACTTCAATGCCTTCTTCCTCGAACATTTTCTTGTTGTAATATACGCCCAGCATTTCCAGCTCATTGGCTACACCGTACAGTTTGCCGTCGTATACGGTTTTCTCCAGAGCCCAGTCATGGAACCTGTCATCCCATTTATACTGTTCCCTGTAGTCGCTCAGATCCATTGCCAGACCGGCATTTGCCAGAACGCCCAGATAACCGGCACCGGCGTCATAACTGAAGATATCCGGGCCTTCTCCGCTGTTGATGGCAGGCTTGATGGTATTTCTCAGGTCTGCAACCTTGAAAGCGGTACGCTTGATGGTGACATTGGGATTTTCCTTCTCAAAATTCTCTATGATGGTGTCTATCATTTTCGCTCCGGCACCCTCTGTCCTTAAATCCCACATGTTCAGTTCAATTTTTTCTGTGGAAGCAGCATCATCCCCCGAGTCACCTGCATCCGTTTTTGTCTCTGTCTTGCTTTCAGCCGTATCGCCCTCTTTTGCCGTTCCGGGCGTACATCCTGCCAACATTGTCCCCACAAGCACCAAACCGGTCAATACCTTCCATTTTCTTCCCATAAATACATCTCCTTTGCATAATATTTAATATTTTTGGTATGTTTAATATAGCATTTCTTGTAGAAAATGTACTTACCACTCCTTTTCCTGTTCTTTGCAGTTTTACATATTTTGGTAATATCTTTGCAGATTTACATATTTTTCTTCGATTTTGGCTGTTTGCATGGTGTATTTTTCTGCGGAAATACTGTAGAATTGCAAAGGAATTTGTTATTGATTAATTTTTCTGATAAATACGATTATTTAATTATCAGATACTTTTTCTAAATTAAATACTTTTTGCGCTGAATAGCCAAATAATCATCAAAGGGATTTCCTCTCGGAAAAAGAAATGCAAAAAATAACTGTCCGGCAGTTTTATGCCGGGCAGTTGCTTTTTTTGGTGGGACTCTATTATTATTGATTGTTTAAGAGCGTGTCTTGTGTCTGATAATTGATTTTGATAAGCTGTGCATGACAATGCGCATCATATTATTCCGTAATGTTTCAGCGCATAATGGATACCATCTTCCTCGATTCCCTTTGTCACATAACTGCAGTACGGGAGGATCTCTTCTTTGGCATTTCCCATTGCTATGCTGTTCTTTACTGCTTTCAGCATATCCAGATCATTCTCACTGTCGCCTACAGCAAAGCAGTTCTCCATATCTGCATCCAGATGGCTGCACATAAACCGGATTCCTGTAGCCTTTGTGTAATCTTTCTGCGTCACCTCCCAGACATTGCCGCCCCGGGGGATGCAGTAAAAATGTTCATCCAGAAATACTTTTATCTCCCCGGCTGCTTCTGTGTCCGGAAGGAATATAAGGCATTTATCATAAGTCTGGTTTTCATCGCGAAATAACTCTTCGATATTTCTCCCTTTCGCCGCAAATATCTGTATTGCCTCCTGAAGCCATGGATTGGGGTAACTGAAATCAAAATATATAGCCTTGTCAGCCTCATAAAATACAGGGATCTTGGCATCCCTCAGCATTTTTGCAACTTTCACGCACATATCATGGGGAATTGCGGATTCCAGCAGCTTTTTGCCTCTGTAATAAATGTGGGTGCCACAGCCACAGACATATCCGTCAAAATCCATGGAACGGATTTCCTCACTGATACTGTAATACGTCCTTCCGGTATTGACAAACACCTGGTGCCCGTTTCTCTTTGCCCCGGCAATCGCAGCCCTGGTACTGTCGGGTATGATCCCGGAGGGCTCCATTGCAAGTGTGCCGTCTATGTCAAAAAATATTAGTTTACTGTCCATAATCTCTCCTTAATGTTAAAGTCCGCTTTTTTAAGTGTCTTACTGCATATAAAAACCACCCTTAAACCTTGGCATGTCAGGGTGGTATCCTTTACTTTCAGAGGTCAGCCGCGCTTGGCTGTTGTGTTCTTTTCCGTCTTCAATTTATCATATTTCTGTTAAGAATTCAAGCGATTATTGCCGGTCGTTATTGACGCTGTTATTGCTGCGTTGCTGTCCACACGCCACTGTGCCGCGAGGTGTTTTCAGGCCGAGGGCATGAAAATCCCGAGGCAGCCAGCGCGATATGGAGCATTCTGCTCCATATCTGTGCATCGCGAAGCGTGTTGCCGGGCACGCAGTGAAAAGCAGCATTGCTGCGCCGGCAAGTGGTTACTGACTGCGCTGCGCCCGGCAGTTACCAATCCATTCTCCTGCTAAACTACACTAAGTTTTACTTGTAAACCGGAAATACCTGTTGCCGGCAGAAAAGGCCTGTGCTAAAATTAAAAAAAGCATATTTTCTGGATCATCTTTCTATTTTTGAATCAGTCTTGGGATTCATAATATCTTATATCATTTCATAATAACGGGTCGACGTATGTCCGGCCTGTCCTTTCGGAAAATTCGTGCTTTTCACCACATTTTTTGCAGGAGTTTTCGGAAAGGTTAGAAACCTCCTGCGTCTATAACTAAAAAAGGAGGTTTTATATGGAAGAACGGAAACAGCAGCCGCATGCCCTGCAGTGGCATCCTGCCTTTTATGCCGGGATTCAAATTGAACTGGAAGCAGAGGCAGATCTGCTGCTCTTTGAAAACGAACATCAATTGGGTACAAAACCAAAGGAAATCGATGTGCTGATCGTAAAAAAAGAAAGAGATGTTTCTATCCGGAAAAATATCGGAAGGATTTTCAGGACGCATAATATTGTGGAATATAAAAGCCCTAAAGATTATCTGAGTGTGGATGATTTTTATAAGGTTTATGGTTATACTTGTTTTTATAAGGCAGATACCACGCAGGCTGACAGCATCGCCATCCATGATATTACCATAACCTTTGTATGCCACCGGTATCCGCGCAGTCTCATGCGGCACTTGACAGAGGAACGGGGCTATGAAATCCACAGAGAAGAGGATGGCATTTATTATATCACCGGAGATAATATCCCAATTCAGCTGATCCTGACCAAGGAACTGTCTGAGGAACAGAATCTATGGCTGAAAAGCCTGACAAATGAACTGGAAGAAACAGAGACGGCAAAACACTTGATTGAGCAGTATGGAAAGCATAAAGGTAATAACCTGTATAAATCCGTTATGGATCTTATTGTCCGTGCAAACAAAGATAAATTCAAGGAGGCAAAGATTATGTGTGAAGCATTAGAAGAATTAATGGAGGATGAACTGGAAGCTAAGAGGACTCAGGGACTGGCAGAAGGATTGGCTTTGGGAGAGGCTTTGGGAAAGGCAGAGAGTATTGTGACTCTGCTGAAGGATCTGGGTGATGTATCTGAA
Source organism: Blautia sp. JLR.GB0024 (assembly GCF_037000545.1). Lineage (NCBI taxonomy): Bacteria > Bacillati > Bacillota > Clostridia > Lachnospirales > Lachnospiraceae > Blautia > Blautia sp. JLR.GB0024. Next base: position 129,123 of record NZ_JBANBF010000013.1, read on the forward strand.
AAACTGCAGCGAAATATTATGGAACAAAATGACACTGAAATTCTGAACCGGTGGCTCATATACGCGGCCAGGGCCGAGACAATCCGGGAATTTGAACAAAAAATCCAATAAACCCTGACCATAGCCAAAGAAAACTGAAAACACAAAAATAAATTTAAGGGAGGCGAAGACTATGTGTGAGGCATTGAAAGAATTGATGAAGGATGAACTGGACGCCAAGTGGGCGGAAGGATTTGCAGAGGGACGGGCCTTGGGAAGGGCTTTGGTTATTCTGGATCTGCTGAAGGATTTGGGCGAAGTATCTGAAGAGCTGCAAAGAAAGATTATGGAACAGAGTGACACTGAAGTTCTAAACCAGTGGCTCAGATACGCGGCCTGGGCCGATACAATTCAGGAATTTGAGCAAAAAATTCAATAACGGCTAACCGGAAGCATGCTCCGCATCCGCAAACTTTAAGTCCTGTCATAAAACCTCTGCAAAGGAAATATGATAGAATAAACAACCCTTCCAGGACTTATTATGCTACATAACATTCCAATTAAAAAATTTCTGGCAATCGCTCTTCTCTTTGCCGCAGCCTACTTTGCCGGCTGTTTTATCGCTGAGGCGGTAAACGGCAGGCAGGCAGAATCCGTCTCCACCTCCGCTGACGGCAACTGGGGCCTTAGTTTCCAGGAGGAGGGCAAACCGCCTGTGGCAAATGCCACCTTCGATGAATTGAAACAGTACGATGCCTATTATGCCGAAAATACAGAAGAGAAAGTCATTTACCTCACCTTTGACTGCGGCTATGAAAACGGAAATACAGCCACCATCCTGGACGCACTGAAAAAACACAATGCCCCTGCCACCTTCTTTGTGGTTGGAAATTTCATCTCTACCAGCCCTGATCTGGTAAAACGAATGGTCAAGGAAGGCCACACCGTGGGCAATCATTCCTTCCATCACCCGGATATGTCCAAAATATCCACCATAGATTCCTTCTCCAAGGAACTTCAGGAGTTGGAAGACCTCTACACAGAGACTACCGGTAAGCCCATGACCAAGTTCTATCGCCCGCCCCAGGGCAAATACAGTGAAAGCAACCTGAAAATGGCACAGGAACTGGGCTATAAGACTTTCTTCTGGAGTCTTGCCTATGTAGACTGGTATCAGGATAAGCAGCCTTCAAAAGAGGAGGCCTTCAGTAAACTTATCGGAAGGATCCACCCCGGCGCCGTCGTACTCCTGCACAGCACCTCCAGCACAAATGCCCAGATTCTCGATGAACTGCTGAGCAAATGGGAAGAGATGGGGTATACTTTCCAGTCATTGGATCAGTTGGTGGAAAAGAGCGGGACGGTAAAGAAGACATCTAATATTGTCTAATACAGATTATCTGACATCTCCGGTCAGGATAAACGTATGAAATAAGAATAGCAGACAAACGTCAATAAGCCTGCCCTGTACTTAACCGTCAGGCAGGCTTATTGCTTACTTAAGGTCAGCCGCTTTATGTGCGGCTGTTCCTTTTCTAACTATAATATAGCATTATGGAGGCAATATTTATACCGTAATTTTCCTCTTTTCATGCTCCGCAGCAACTTCCTCAACAGATTTCTCCTGAAGTCTCACTGCTCCTTTATATCCCTCTTTCGTAGGAATCAAATCGCCCTTTGCCAGGTTCTCTTTTGCCTGTGCAATGGCTTCTTTATACTGCGGCAGCCATTGTTCCTGCGCAACCAGCATTTCGTCGATCATCTGCCATACTTCCGGCGGGTTGCAGACTGCACCTGTGAGCGGATCCATTAATGCAGCCTGTTTCAGCAGTTTTGCATCTCCATGCACGGCTGCCTCTACTGCCAATTTCTGAACCCAGATGGACTGTGAACACACTGCAGCACATCCCAGAGGAAGGTCTCCCACCTTAGGAACACTGATGCCGTTTCCATCTACATAACAGGGAACTTCCACTACGCTTTCATAAGGAAGGTTGGTGATGCAGCCCTCATTCATCATATTGAAATGTCCTCTGTATTTTTTACCCGTTTCAAGTGATTCAATGATGTAAGAACAGTGCTCTTTTCCTCTCTCGGAACCGTCCAGTTTCTTCGGCTCCTCAGCCAGGATCTTCGGATAATCGGTATCAAACCAGTTTCTCTCCTCTCTGGTCACGCGCAGATATCCGCCTGTCTCTCCGTTGATCCAGTTGTCCAGATTGATCCAGTCTTTGATCTCATCCGGGCGTTTGCGGTACCAGGAAACGTACTCGGAAAGGTGTCCGTTGGATTCTGTGGAATAATAGCCAAAACGTTTCAGCATATCAATACGCACTTTTTCTTCTTCACTGAATTTTTCATGCGCTTCAAATCCCGGCAGGATTTTCGGCAGCATATCTTCTCCGTGATGTTTCACGGAAATATACCATGTCTGGTGGTTGATACCTGCACAGATAATATCCAGCTCTTCTCTGGGGATTCCAAGAACTTCCGCAATCTGCAGTTCGCCGTGTATCTCACCGTGGCAAAGGCCGATGGTCTTCACGCCGCCGTATTTATTGCAGGCCCAGGTAGCCATTGCATTGGGGTTTGAGTAGTTGAGCATGATTGCTCCCTCCTCAGCCACCTCACGGATATCCTTACAGAAATCCAGCATGGCAGCGATCACCCTCTGTCCGTACATGATCCCGCCTGTGCAGAGTGTATCACCTACACACTGGTCAACACCGTATTTCAGCGGAATCTCAATATCTGTCTCAAAGCCCTCCAGACCGCCGACACGTACACAGTTAATGATGTAGCGGGCATTTCTGAATGCCTCTCTTCTGTCTGTGGTTGCCTGAATCTTCACAGGGATTCCATTGGCATCCAGGTCTCTCTGGCATAATGCCCTTGTTCTCTCCAGATTCTCCCCATTGATATCTGTAAATGCGATCTCCACATCGCGAAGCTCCGGCACTGACATGATATCTGTGAATAATGTCCTTGCAAATACAAGGCTTCCCGCTCCGATAAATGCTATTTTAAAACTCATAACATAACCTCCCGTTTTTCTTTTGATTTTTATGATGTTTATTATAAACGGTGGTTTTTATTGATGTGGAAAGTATTGTTGTGCAAATTTGAAAATGCAAGATATTGCCGTATATATTTTTCTTGACAACCGACGGGCCAGCTCTCACAATAAAAGTAACCGAAATGATCCTACCCAAAATGCATAAGCGCCGGGATCCATGTCACCTTATCATCCTCATAGATATTCTGAATACCGATGACCGCGCGATCGCTGAAAGGAGAACTGCCATGAGCATTTTTGATCCCACACATCATTTCATTTCCATAACTGCTTTTTACGCCCTTTCCCTGACAGAATATGATATGCACGCTCATGCCCATGCCAGTTGTGAGATCATGTATGTCACAAAAGGAAATTGTCACATTTATGTAAACCATGAAGCCCACTGCCTGGAAGAAAGACAGTTTATATTTCTGGATGCTGAAGTGCCACACCGTTTATGGATTCCCAAAGGCTCTCCCTGCTCCCTGCTGAATCTGGAGTTTCGCTGCCAGGAGGAGAAGACTACACTGGATCTCTTAGAACCAAGGAGGGAAAGCGCGTCTTTTGACCGTTTCTGCCGTTCCAAAAAGGCTATCTGGATTTCCAATGACACAGGAAATCTGGGGTATTCCCTGAAAGACCTGATCTCTCAGTTAGAGCAGAAGATTCCGTATTCCAAAGATGTACATATGTCCCGCAAATTCACTGCCCCGGACACGGATTACCTTATCCGGCTGCTGTTTTTCCGCACCATGCTGGAGCTGTCTCAGTGTCTTCTGGAAAATAACAAGGCAACAGGTGCCGTATACCTGAAAAAAGCCTTACTGTATATCTCTGCGCATCTGACAGAAGATATACGGATTCCGGAACTGGCTGCTTACGCCGGAATTAACAAATCTTATCTCCAATCCCTGTTTTCCAGACATATGCACTGCACGATTACAGATTATGTCAACCGAAAAAGATTGGAACAGGCTGCTTTTCTGCTGACAAACAGTTCTCTGTCCGTGACAGATATTGCGTTCCATGCAGGATACAACAGCCGCCAGCATTTTGGCAGCACTTTTGAAAAATATTATGGGACCAGCCCCAGGGCTTACCGTCAGCTTCATGAAAAGAAAATAGATACTTCTACCGGAAATGGACAGTATACGATTCGGGAGGATGGGACCTGGGATACGGAACCGCTGGAATAAAAAAACAGGAGAGTGAAGTAACCGTTATGGTTATCCGGCAACAGCTCAGCTGTCTGAATTTTGCTGAGCTGTTACGTTATCTTCACTCCCCTGGCTTATTTATGATTATGCCTTCAGAAATTTTAGAAATCCATATGTACTGCGCCTGTCTGGCGAATCTGCATTACATAAATATTTTCTTTACCCATGTATGGTGTCATGTATTCTACATAATCTGCTGTCATATCTTTAGGAAGCACTGCTGCGATCACACCGGCAAATCCGCCGCCGTGGACTCTGCAGTAACCTCTTCCGGCCTCTTCGATGAACATCTCTGTCAGAGCCAGGGCTACCGGAACCGCCTGTTCTGTCTCGTCCTTAGTTGCAAAACAGTTCTGCAGCCATTTCCAGGAAGAATTACCGGATTTGGTGATGCACTGTAAAAAGGTATCGTAATCCTTTTCTTTGATTGCTTTCACTGCAGCATCCACACGGTTCTGCTCCGCGAAGAAATGCAGTGCGCGCATAACAGCTCTGTCTCCGGCTTCTTTTCTGACTTTGTTCAGATTCTGCATAAACTCTTTTTCATCCACATCGGCAAGCACTTCTTTGCCCATAACCTGTGCTGCTTTTTTCATTTCGATGGGGACAGAGGAATACTCTGCACTTAAATCCGCATGGCCTTTTCCTGTATTTACAATGATCAGGTCATATCCAAGCTGGTCATATCCGAAATCCAGCTTCTCTACTTTCGGCATTTCCTCTTTGAAATCAATGGTGATCACACCGCCCACTGCACATGCCATCTGATCCAGCAGACCGGACTGTTTTTCCCAATATTCATGCTCTGCGTACTGGCCGATCTTAGCGTATTCAACATAATCTATTTTTCCGTCATTGCTGAAATAATCAACGATGGCACAGATAAGCATTTCAAATGATGCGGATGAGCTTACCCCTGCTGCGCCGATAACATCTGTGGACACATATGCGTCAAAGCCTTCCACTTTATATCCCTTTTTCACAAATCCCTCAAACATGCCGATCAGCAGGGAAAGTGTTCCCTGGCATTTGCAGGTTGTGTCCATATTGTCTAAATCAACGGTAATGCTCTGGTTATAATTCTCGCTGATCACGTGAACCAGTGAGGTGCCGTTCTTCCTTGCGGCAGCGATCATATCCATAGCAATACTTCCGGTCAGCACCTTACCATGGTTGTGGTCCGTATGGTTGCCCAGGATCTCTGTTCTTCCCGGTGATGTGAAGAAGTCAGCTTCACCTTCGCCAAATGCTTTCACAAATTCCCGGTACAGATGATTGTAGCGCTCCTGCTCCATCTGCAATTTCTCTTCACCGTAAACTGTTTTCAGAGTTGCAACTGCTTTTTCATTTTCAAACATTGTAAAATACCTCCCGTTTTTCTTGACTCATACTTTACTTGTATTATAATGTATATATGAGGTGTATTTCTAGGAATATCTTGAAGAATATATGGACGATATTGAGATTTTGGCATTTTACCGGGAAGGGAAAAGGATGCAGATACAGACAAACAGGAATCAGAGGGAAATTAAGGCGCACGGGGACTTTACATTTCCTGTACTGGTGAGTAAAGAGTGTATTACAGACTATGAATTCGGAACATTTTCCTGGCATTGGCATTCGGAGATTGAGATGACACTGGTGGAGGATGGGGAGATGATCTACCAGGTGAACGGAGCGGATTTTCATCTGCAGGAGGGGGACGTGATGTTCGGCAATGCCAATACGCTGCACAGTGGGCATATGGTTGAGGGGAAGGACTGCCATTACTGGAGTATTACCTTTGACCCTAAGATTGTGTATGGGTTTGAGAAGAGTCTGATACAGACAAAATACGTGGACCTGGTGGTAAATGGGCATGAGTTCTCGGCGCTTTGGTTTGATGGGAGTGAGGAGTGGCATGGGGATATCAGGGAGAAAATGAAGAAGGTCATAGAGCTGGATTTGGAGAGGCCGGATTTTTATGAGATGGAGGTGCAGATGCTGTTGTCGGAGATCTGGCTGGTTTTGCTGCGCCATCAGGGGGCTTTTAATCAGGAGGCGGAATCGCTGAATCCTAAGGAGCTGGCAAGGCTTAAGACTATATTGGGGTTTATTCATGAGAATTATGATAAGAAAATCACCCTTACAGATATTGCAGATTCCGTGCATATCTGTAAGAGTGAGTGCTGTCGTTTTTTTAAGAAACATATGAATGAATCTTTGTTTGATTATCTGCTGCGCTATCGTGTGGAGCAGAGCATTCCTTATCTGCGGGATGAGGAGTATAGTATCACAGATGCGGCGTTTAGTGCGGGGTTTACGGACGCGGGGTATTATTCCCGGGTGTTTCGGAAATGTACCGGGGTTTCGCCGCGGAAGTTCCGGAAAGACAGCTATCTTATGTCAAATGTTCTGAGGTCTTTGTAAAATACTGTATGGTGGCCGTAAACACATCTATATTCTTCCACCAGACCTAAATTTCTGCAACGCGCCTACGCTATTTACCACCGGGTAGACATTTTATTGAATTTATTGCTATAATTTACTCACACATAAATGAAACCTTTAATTCTGTTTTCAATAGTTCACAGAGCACATTATAGAAACTGGCCTTCAAGTGTACATAGATCACATAAACACAGCTAATGTCACTCTTTAAGTAATCATTCTTCTTTTCTATTTTTATAAAATACTCCTTTTTGGCAAAAACATTATATCGTAATTCTTACCGAAAAGGAGTCATTTTATTTATAAAGATGCCTACTAATACTTGTATCAATTTAATTCAAAATAATTTTATGATAATTATATTAACTGGGAGTTTCAGGGAGCTGGTGTAGCTGCTACTTCACTTATCGAAAATGTTACAGTTCCTGTATATGTTCCTGCTACCTTTATTTTTTCATTATCACCTGCTAATAGTGAAAAAGTTCTATCAGTTTCTGTATCTATTGAATTGTCAAAAGTACACAACTCCCATGCTGTATCTTTTGATTTTCCATCATTAAATTTCATATTGTATTTTACACTACTTCCTGATAATTCTAATTCTATAGCTTGATTCGGAACTGTAACACTCAGGACATTGCCATTAGCCAATATTGTTCTTGATACAGATATCTTTATATTCTCTTTAGTACCTTTAGAATCAACTTTAATTTTTGATGGTATGCTTATTTTATATTGAGAAGGTACATTCATTTCCAACTCTGTTCCATTGATTGTTGGAGGTATTCCGTCTGTTTGTTCGATATTCTGTGAAGCATCTGTAAACTCCTCCGCTGCCAACACCGGCACACACATCCCAATCGTCATAACCCCTGCCAACCCCATAGCTACTAACCCTTTTTTCTTCATAACCAAATCCTCCTAAATTATAATTTTAATTAATTTCCATTTCAAAATTCTCGACTCTGCTCTCATACACCACATGGAACACCAGCACTCCCGAATATTCCCCCGCACACAAATCAATACTATTTTCCGGCAGAATATTCACATCCTGTGCCTCACTCCACCCATCCAGAATCGCCTGATTCTCTTCCGGTGTAATCAAGTTCCCGGCTATCTCCAGCCGGTATTCCCAACTGTTTTCTCCGCAGTACAGTGCGAAGTTCTTCCTGTCTCTGCTCTCAGTTCCTTCCACTGTGACTACAAGCTCGCCATCCTCTTCCGGTATCAATTTCTTAGTCTGGATCGTAAAGCTGTCCGTGTCATCTGTCAGTTTTACCTGTGAAGGAATTTCGACTTCATATACAGGTTCATTTGACGGCAGCGGTTCTTTTTCAGCATCCGGATTTTCCGGGGTATTCTCCATATCTTCCGTTCCTTCTATGGCTTCCCCTTCATCCTTTTCACCGGTATCCGCTGTCTCTTCATCTTCTGCGCGTGTTTCCTCAGAAACATCTTCCTGTCCTTCCGTTTGAGGTGAGGTCACCTCATGGGCCTGTTCATCCATATGGGAAATATTATCCTTCTGGCCCTGATTTGTTATTCCGGACGGTGTATCTTTCTGACTGTCACCGCTTTCTTCTCCTCCGTTCTCATCTTCTTTCTTATTATTTTGTCCGTCTGTTTCCCCGGATTCTTCCGGTTTGGAATCCTTCTGTTCAGGATTTTCACTTTCGGGGTCATCTTCCCCCTGCTGCTCTGAATCCTGGTCTTCCTCCTCCAAATCCTTACTTTCCTGCTGTTCCTCCAGCTCCTGCTGTTTTTTCAGCTCTTCTTCTGCTTTCAGCATTTCCAGCTCATACTTGCAGGGAGCCGCTTCAACTGCAGGCCGGTACGCACATTCCGGACAATGATTTGTAATGCCGTCCCCATCCGTATCCACACACTCATGGTCGCATGGTATTTCCGGCACTGCCTCTCTATAGCCACAGAATTCATCGTGATGATGCACTCTGTTGACTTCATCCTTTTCTTCCTCATTTTCTTCCTGAAGACTATCTTCTGTTTCCTCTTCTTCGTCAAAGTCCTGAGGTTCTTCTATATCTGCTGAAATCCAATTTCCGTACACATCCCGGACAAGCTCCTGTGATACTGCAGGATCTGCTTCCCCGTCTTCATTAAATTGCTCCGCGTCAGCAAAGGCCATCCCCGTATTTCCAACTACAAGTACCGCTGACGTGATAACAGAAATTACAATCCCTCTCCAATTCCTGCTGTCCATGAAACACCACCCTTATCTCACATCGAGCACGGTCTCCATATTTGCTCCGTTCATGGGGGATAAGTCCACAATACTTGCCGTTGTGATTCTCAGTTCAGCCGCATATTCCCCTGCATCCAAAGCCTTGCTCAATGTAGCTGTTGTAATCGCCTCCCCGGGAGGCACCTGTTTTGATTCATAAAGCACTTCCCCGCCGTCCTTGAGCACAAGCTGGAATGTAAAATAACAGGGGTTCCCTTCCGGGTTGGAAAATGCCACATCCACATCTGTCTGTCCTGCAGGAATATATATCTTAGGATATCCCGGTAATTCTATATTCTCCGCATTGGGATCGCCTTTCGGGGCCTCCGGGATAGTTCCGTCCCAGTCCCCTGCATTTGGATCAATATCCGCTGATACCTGCTCCTCCTGTGCCTTGTCATTGTCTCCGCCAAACCATCCGAGCTTATACCCCGCTGCACCGGCACCGCCCACTGCTATGACTCCTACAAGGGCTCCGATCATGATTTTCTGTCTCAGTACCGCTTTCTGAAGTTTCAGGGCATTATCAGTGACCATCTCACCGGTGCTCTTTGTTTTCTTCTCTTCTTCACTCAATTCTCTCACCTCTGAAATTTTTGGCCGCACGAAATTATATTTTATGTCTTCAGGATGTTTTTGTTATTATACCTATAATAACAAAGAGAGTATGCCTAGGCATACTCTCGCGCGGTTCCTGATTTTTTTCAGTTTCGGATGTTTGTGCGGCAAACTCCGGCGCTATGCCTGAACTTTGCACAAACCTAAAGGATTCTGCTGCCTCCGGCAGGGGCGTTCTTTCATTTTTTCGTACAAAAAGAACATACTTATCCTGTGACAAGTATCTACCGGCTTTTTACCTCGGGATACACTTTTCCCCGAAATAAAAACTGCCTGCAGCAATTTGCAGGCAGAAGCGTATCAAAATAAAGCAAGGTATAAAAATTACCTTACAAAAAATAATACGGCAACTGGCTGTCATAGTCATGCTTGTTAGACCTTAGACCCTTTAGCTTTGTGTCACTGCCTTTCGACAGCTTTACTATTATCGAATATTTATCTTAAACTCACCATACTCTATTTCGTGTTAAATGTCAACATGTATTTACAGAATACCAAAATTATACTATTTATGCCAAGAATGTGCAAATATGACTTTGCACATCCAGTATGACAAAAATATTTCTTCACAATATATTCGCAATGTTATACCCTGCATTATTTTAATATTTTTAAATTCATCCGCATTCCCCGAAACAATCCTGTCCCATCTCAATTCCCACTACTCTCATACCTCCCAAGCCCCCTCTTAAGCACAATCACAGCCACCCCCGCCATCACCGCACACACTGCCGGCATAACCATCACCCCGGCACGCATCCCGCTCTTTCCCAGCAGATACCCCACCGGATAGTAACTGACAAACGCATACGGAATCAAATACGCAAATATCCCCTGCAGTACAGGCGGATAAATGATCAGCGGATATTTCGCCATCTCCCCAATGGAAATAGCAAAGAAATTCAAACTGTTCTTCCCTCCCTCCATCCAAAATGAGGCACAGCTTGCAATCCAGATCATACACACACGAATCACACAACATTCCACAAGAAACACCGCCAGACAGACAATTTTCCACAAACTCCACCTGATATTACAGTGACTTGCCCCCAGAGCAAACACAGCCGCCGCAATCCCCATCTTATTCAGCCCGTCAAAATCAATCCTGGCCGTGAGAAGCTGCAGCCCCACGGGAAGCGGCCGCACCAGAAACCGGTCCAGATCCGCCATATTGATCATCTCCGCAATCTTCCAGGTTCCCTGAAAAAAGAAGTTAATACACCCCTCCGAGAACAACAGAAAACTGTACAAAAGCAGTATCTCCCACAGCTTCCAGCCCCCCACCTCAGGGATATTACTGTAAATGATCCCAAGCACCCCCAGATTACAAACCTGAGAAAACCCGGTAAAAAATACCATCATCAGGAAATCCGTCCTGTACTCAGCCAGGGACTTCATATTCTGCATCTGAATCTGCCCATACATCCTCAAATAATGCCTCCATCTCCTCATCTCTCACCCTCCATACAGGGAAATGACCCCTGATGCTTTCTTCCAAAAAAGTGCCCCGCACACCCACAAAATCCCAATCCAAACAGCCTGCACCGCAATCCCCCGAAGACTCTCCTCCATGGAAAAAGTCCCTATAAAAATGCTGCATGGCGTAAATACGATTCCCTGAAAAGGCAGCACCTCCACAACCCTTCTAAGCCCCCCGGGAAACATCACAAGCGGCAGGATCGCCCCGGAAAAAAAGTTGGTCAGCACCTCCCTGGCCTTAGTCACCCCATAAGAATTATCCGTATAAAAACACAGCAGGGAAAACAAATACTGTATCCCAAACTTTATCCCCATTCCCAAAAACAGGGACACCAAAAACAGCAGTACCCTCTCCAAACGGATTCCCGCCGCACCGTTCACCGACAGATACAGACACCCGACAAGTATCAGCGTCACCCCGAATTCCATCCCGGCTGTCCCCAGCATCCTGAAAAAAAGCATTCCCCTGTAAGGCACCGGCTTGAGCAGATCAAGAATGATATCCCCCTTTATGATCCTCTTCGCCGTATTCATCTCAAACCCAAAAGAAAAGGAACAGTTACACAAAAAGGCTACAAACACATACTTCCTCATAATTTCCCAGGTATACCCATTTACCACCCCCTGATACCTGAAAATACTCCTCCACACATAATAGATCACTGCAGCCTGGATAAAATTAGCCAGCATCCCCGTAATAAAATTGCTCCGGTACGCACATCCCTCCAAAAACCCGCACCGCATATAAGCCATGTACTTCTTCATCCGCAGCTCCTCCTGTTAAAAAGCCCGATCACGATCTGCTCCAGCGTGGTCCCCTCAGGATACTGTTCAAAAATCTTATCCATCCTGTCATCAAATAAAATCTCCCCCTGCTCCAGAATGATCAAACGCCCGCACAGGGATTCCAGGTCATTCAGGTCATGGCTGGTCAGCAGAATCGTCGTATTCTTCTCCTCATTGATTCTTCGCAGAAACGCATAAATCTTCTGCTTCACCGCCACATCAAGTCCAATGGTAGGCTCATCCAGAAAGAGGATTGGCGGCTCATGCAGAAGTGCCGCCGCCATATCTGCCCGCACCCGCTGCCCCAGCGAGAGCTTCCTGGCCGGCTGCCCCAGAAATGCGTCCAAATCCAGAATCTCCCGGAATTCCCGCATATTTTTTTCGTACCTGTCATCCGGTATCTCATAGATATTTTTCAGCAGCCGAAAAGTCTCGATCACCGGAATATCCCACCAAAGCTGTGTCTTCTGTCCAAACACCACACCGATCTTCTTCGCGTTCTCCATCCTGTCACAAAACGGGTTCTTTCCCATAATGGACACCTCACCCCCGCTGGGCTTCAGAATCCCTGTGAGCATCTTGATCGTGGTGGATTTCCCGGCCCCGTTTGCGCCCAAAAACGCCACACTCTCCCCCTGCGCAATGGAAAAAGACACCCCCTTCACAGCCTCCTTTTTCCCATACCTGGGTTTGATAAGATGACGGATACTCCCCCGGATTCCCTCTTCCTTTTTGACAGTCCTATACTCCATTTTCAAATCTCTGACTTCCATCACTTCCAATTTGAGCACTTCCTTTCCCCAGTTTATTACCTGTTTGAAGGATAACAGACCCTCCGCAAAATGGACATATGGTTTTCTAAGAAATACCTGTCAAAATCCAACATCTTCGCCACATCCCCTCGAATTTTACTGCCTCCCGTGATAAAATATCACTATTCAAAGTCCTGCGAAACCCAGCACGAAAGCCGGAGCAGACTATCATCCACAATACAAGAGAAAGGAAGTGCTGTTATGCTCGGAAACAGGGACCTTTTGATCCACCGGACTGCCGTCAGTCTCCTGTCCCTGCAGTTCAACCACTGCGGCATCCAGGAGTGCAGTCCCGGCTATCAGTATGGATTTTATATGAAACCCTACCACCTCATCCATTTTGTCCTGAAAGGCAGTGGCACTCTGGAGACTGAGGGAAGAACCTACAACGTCCGCGCCGGACAGGCTTTCTATATCCCCTCCGGCACTTCCGGGCACTATCAGGCCTCCCGCACAGACCCATGGAAATACACCTGGATCGGTTTTTTCTGCGATTCCCGCAGCCCCTTTGTGGAAATGCTGTTCGGCAAAGACAGGGTTACGGATATCTGCCTGCCTCCGGATGAACTGGAGCGCCTGATATTATCTATACTCACTGTCACAGATCCCCGGCTGCAGAATGTCAGGTCCTACAGCAGAAATGAGTATCCCGGCGAACAGTTTTTCCCTGTCTCCCAGCCGGAGAAATGTCTGGAAGTGAACAGCCGTATGCTCCACCTGTTCGCACGCCTGATTGAAACACAGGCTTGCTATTGTCCCTCCTCTATCCGGGAAAAAGATTATGCGCAGGATGCCAGGGCCTTTATTGACTCCTGCTACAGCGAGCCCATCAAAATACAGGATGTAGCGGATGTACTCCATATTCATCCCAATTACCTGTGTTCTGTTTTCAAGACAGCCTATGGGCAGACTCCCAGGGAATATTTAAAAGCGCTGAGAATGGAACGTGCCTCCACCCTGCTTCTCAGAACAGAACAGCCCGTGTCGACCATTGCCGCGTCAGTGGGCTTTTCCAGCCCCTTTCAGTTCTCCGCCATGTTCAAGAAATACTTCGGCCTCTCACCTGCCGCCTATCGAAAAGAGGGATAATAGGGAAAAAGATACCTGCCGGCATCTCTGCCGGCGGATATCTTTTTCCCTTACAAGGGCGCCCCCTCATAATCACCTTTTTTATTTTTGATCACCAGTTCTTCTTCTTCCTCTCTGTAAGCTCTCGGGCTCATTCCATAATGCTGTTTGAATATTTTGGAAAAAGCCAGCTGATCCACATAGCCCACGGAATTGGCAATGGCATTGATCTGCATATCTGTGTTCTTCAGCAGGGACCTTGCTTTTTCCATACGCAGGTTCACCAGATATTCCTGGGGTGAACATCCTATGGCTTTCTTGAAACTGCTTGTCAGATAACTTCGGTTCACACCAATGTAATCCGCAAGCTCATTGATCTTGATCTTCTGGTTATAATTAAAGGAAATATATTCCATTGCATGTTTCACATACACAGAACCGGGATATGGATGCGGACTGCCCGAACCCGGAATATTCTTCCTGTGCTCGTCAATCAGCGCGGAAAAAAACAGCATCAGAAGCCCGTTTCTCCTCAGCTCGTCCGTGTAGGAGAGCTGGTGCGCCTCCAGCATTGCATCAATATATTCATTCAGCACCCCCATACACTCAACCTTATGCACAGGCGTCTTCACTGAAAATCCCGCACCGTTGGCACATTCCTCAGCCTTAAACCCGGTAAAGCCCACCCACATATAAGACCACGGGTCATCCTGGTCAGCCTCATACCATGCCTCCGTGCTGGGCGGAATCAGGAACGCGTCTCCTGCGCTCAGGTTATATTTCTTTTTATATATCTCCAGAGTTCCCTTACCTTCCCTCACAATATGCAATACATAAGAAGTCCTCTTATTCGGCCCGAAACGGTGCCCCGGGTCGCAGTATTCCCAGCCACAGTAAATAAGACATAGCTCCACAGCTTCCCTCTGCAAATCTTCCAGGCATCTGTATCTGGCCGAACTCGTAAATCCGGTTGTGTGTTTCAACGCAATCCCTCCTTCTGCATGCATAGATGACAATGGACAAACACCATTGCCGCAGTTAAAAAACGGCGGAAATGTCCGGGAACACTACCCTGAACATTCCCGCCGCATCATTCTAGTCAGTTACCTTTTTCAGGGTATAGAGCAGGGATGCAAAATCTCCGCCCTTTTTGTTCAAATCTTCCCTGTCAATCGGTATACCCACCTGCATCAGCTCATCGCCGTATGCGCAGTAGGTTTTCACCATATCTTCATCTGTTCGTAATCCATATATTTTCGCTATATTGTCATCATAAGATGCGGAAGGAGCCAGATCACAGCTCACCTCATACAGTGTATCCGCATCCAGTCCCTGGAGCTTCAGCCTGAGCCAGGATGCATTTACCTTGTTCATTCTCTGGTAGAACGCGGCAACTGCCTGGGATTTATCCCGGGCCACCACCATCCATGCCGTGTCATTTCCCTCAAAAGGACTCAGCAGACGGTAGAAATCGCCGTCCACCTGGATCAGCTCCCTGTATTCCTTCATGAACACAACCTGCTTTTTCACGCTCTCCAGTTCTGCTTCTGACAGCAGGTTCAGATCCAGCTCATAGCCGAATGTTCCGAAGTACGCCACATTCGCCCTTGTCTCGATGGGCGTCATACGGTGCATCTGATGGTTCGGCACTGCTGACACGTGGGAGCCCATGCTGACAACAGGATATACATAAGAAGTACCGTACTGGATCTTGGTCCTCTCACTGGCATCCGTATCATCACTGGTCCAGGTCTGCGGCGCAAAATACAGCATGCCCGGATCAAACCTGGCTCCGCCGCTGGCACAGGATTCAAACAGGATATCAGGGAACTCTGTGGTCAGGCGGGTATACAGGTCATACACGCCCAAAATGTATTTATGCATCACCTTACCCTGCTGGGAGGCATCTGCCCCTCTGCTGTATGGCTCTGTCATATAACGGTTCATATCCCACTTGATGTAGGAAATGGAGGATTCCTGCAGTATCTTAGAGATCATTTCGTAAATATGATCTACCACTTCTTTTCTGGAGAAGTCAAGTACATGCTGATGCCTTGCATGTGACTCAAAGCGGCCCGGCACACCGATCAGCCAGTCCGGATGTGCCCGGTACAGGTCACTGTCCTTGTTCACCATCTCCAGTTCCACCCAGAGACCAAACTTCAGCCCCAGCTCCTCCACCTTACGGGAAAGACCGGAGATGCCGTCCGGCAGCTTTTCAAGGTTGACGTACCAGTCGCCAAGACCTCTGTAGTCATCATTCCTGGCCCCGAACCATCCGTCATCAAGAACGAACAGCTCCACACCGGCCTCTTTTGCTTTCTTTGCTATGGTTAATATTTTTTCCTCATTAAAATCAAAATATGTGGCTTCCCAGTTGTTGAGCAGGATTGGGCGCGCCTTGTCTCTCCAGGTACCCCTCATGAGACGTTTCCTGTACAGTCTGTGGTATGCCTGGCTCATCTTATTCAGGCCCTGGTCGCTGTATACCATAACCACCTCAGGTGTCTGGAAGCTCTCGCCCTGACCAAGCTCCCACGCAAAATCCTCCGGATTGATACCCAGCATAACCCTTGTCATATCAAACGTGGAGACTTCTGCCTGTGCCAGGAAGTTTCCGCTGTACACCAGGCTGAATCCGTAGACCTCACCCTGGTTCTCTGTGGTGTGGGGGCGTTTCAGTGCGATGAACGGGTTGTGTTCCGCGCCGCTGCATGTGCCATTAGACCCATGCACAGACTGGATACCCATATCCAGCCTTCTGTTCTTCACATACCGCTCTCTGGACCATGCACCGGACAGCTGTACCAGCTCATAATCCATATCCAGAAATTCCACACTGGCGCTCATGGCCCGCTCCAGGACAATCTTCTGTGCACCTTTCTGTTCAAAACGGACATTTCGGGTGATCACCGGATAGTCCTCATAGATCGTATAGGAAAGCACCATATCTGTATCTGTCACATCATCGTGAAGTGTGACTTCCAGCGTCTCTGCCTCATCCTCAGACTCCGTATAGGTAGCCGGAAGAGGCGTGATCGCTTTCTTTCCTCTGTAAATCTCATGAGATACATAGGAAAAGTCCACGATTCTGCTGCCGTTTTCCTGCAGAATCGTGAGAGCAGGGCTTCTGTAGTCGCCGGTTCCATACACCGGATATTCCTGCCTTGTATACTGCATGGATAAAATACCCGGCTCCGGAATGCAAACGGACATCTGGGAGCGCATGGCTTCCTCGTGAAGATAGCTGAAGTCCTCCTTATCGCGGACAGCCTTTCCGTAATACAGATTCTCCAACTGTCCATTTTCCATAATCCTCATGAGATAACTTACTTCTCCATTAAAAATATGAAATTCTTTTGTCTTTTCATGAAATCTAATCGCCATATTCTTCTCCTTTTATTTCGATCCGCGCTCAGTTATTTCATTGAGTGCGGCCGGATTTTAAAAACAGGCCGGCGCAATAACACCTTATTACGCCGGCCTTGATTTTCTTAAAGTTTACCACCGCTGGTTGCAATACCTTCGATGAACTGTTTCTGGAAGATCATATAGAGGACGATCATCGGAATACAGGCAATCAGGGAAGCTGCCATCAGTTCCGGGAATTTTGAAGTATACTGTCCCTGCATTTTTGCAAGTGCAGAAGACAGAACCAGCATATCCTTGTCTGTGTTGACGATCATCGGCCACATCAGGTCTTTGAACGCGAACACTGCCGTAAAGATTCCCAGGGCAACCATGCTGGACCGGGTAAGCGGTGCCATGATATAGAGAAATGTCTGTCCGATATTACATCCATCCAGCCTTGCCGCTTCTTCCAGGTCGTTAGGAAGTCCCATGTAGCCCTGGCGGAGCAGGAAGGTACCGAATGCGGTAACCATACCGGGGAATACCAGTGCGAAAATAGTATTCAGCATTCCCATTTTACTTACCATCAGGTACTGGGGAATGATGAAGATCTGAACCGGAACCATCATCTGCAGAAGTACCAGGGAGAAACAGAAGTCTCTTCCTCTAAAATGCAGACGTCCGAAAGCATAACCTGCCAAAGTAGCTGTCAGTACCGCGCAGATAACACGGAACAGGATCAGAAGCAGTGTATTCTTATACAGGATCAGGAAGTTCATGTTCTCCATAACGGAGGTAAATGCATCTGTTCTCCATACCTTCGGGAAGATGACAAAGGGGTTAACGGATGTTGCCTCTGTCACTGATTTAAACGCTGTGAGAATCATCCATACAAACGGTATCAGCATTGTTATTGATACCAGGATCAAGATTATATGAATGAGGATGTTTATCATTTTGCTTTTTCTTTCCATACTATCCATACTGCATCCCCCTTTCTAGTTGTAGAACACCCATTTTTTCTGCCCTATCATCTGGAACACCGTGATGATCATGGTGATGATCAGAAGCAGGATAACGATAGTTGCGCCATAGCCCATGTTCTTGTTGATGAACGCGTATTTGTAGAACAGGTATACCAGGGACTGGGTCTTTTCCAAAGCCGGGTTGGATTTATCCATTACCATGTACATTAAATCGAATACCTGAAGGGAACCGATGACACGTGTTACAAGAACAAAGAAGATTGTGGGGGATAACAGGGGTACTGTAATATGGAAAAAGCTCTTGATGCCTGTTGCTCCGTCAATCTCTGCCGCCTCATAATAGTCATGGGGAATCTCCTGCAGACCGGATATAAACAGTACCATGTTGTAACCAATGATAGACCATATACCGATGACAGCAATGGAGAATACTGCGATCCTGGGATCAGACACCCATTTTACATTTGTGTGGAACACGTTGTTGAGCAGACCGAAATCTGAGTTGAACAGCCATCTCCAAACCATGGCAACCGCTGCAGGAGCTGCAACCATTGGGAGGAAGATGATAGTACGGTATATACCGCGTCCCTTCATTTTTCTGTTCAGTAAAACTGCCAGAACCAGGGCTATTATGATAGAGAAAGGAACTTCTACAATTGCATATTTAAATGTGTTGATCAGAGACTGCCATACCTCATGGTCTCCGAAAACCTTTGCATAATTATCAAGTCCAACAAAAATATTTCCTTTTCCGAAGTCTCCTGTTTTAAAGAAACTCTGGTATAAAGTCTGGAAAATCGGGATTATATTTAAAACAACCAGTCCAATCACAGTTGGAAGGATAAACAGCCAGCCCCACAAAAACTCGCTGCGTTCCCTGCTGGTTTTCATTTGCTTCTTTGCATTCCCATTACTAGCCACGCCACTCACTCCTTTTCCAAATACAGGCAGATTCTTACGAACCTGCCTGCAGTTTAATCCTCGGTCAATTCAGCTTCTTTTTGATTACTCCTCGGCTAATTTCTCATTCATCTGCTCTGCCATTTCCTTGCAGGCATCTTCCATGCTCTTTTCACCGGTGTATACGCTCTTTAAGATCTCGTTGTCTTCATTTTCCCAGGTAACTGTTGTTTTGGAGTATGGTCTGATAACCATGTCATCCATCATGTTCAGGTATGCCTGTAAATTAAAGTCAGCGGATTTTGCCCATGCATCAGAAGTACCTGTGTATGCGGACATTGTAACGCCAAGTTCAGCCTGTTTTTCCTGAGCTTCTTTGGATCCCAGGTATTCGATGAGCTGCCAAGCTTCGTCTGTGTGCTCGCCGTTTGCTGATGCTGCCCATCCGAGGCCGTTATAGATAGAAGATCTTCTGCCTGTTTTAGCATTCTTCGGAAGTTCTACAACATCACAGTTTGCTGCTGTGTACTCATTGTCACGATATGCTGCCAGCATCCAGGAACCCTGGAATACCATAGCAACTTTGCCTGACTGGAACAGAACATCTTCACCGTTCTCAGACATGGTCTCGATAGAAGGCATAACGCCTGCTTTGATCCACTCTTCCAGCTGCTGCATAGCTTCGATGGTCTTCGGATCATCCCATCCTGATGTTTTCTTGTCATCGCTGATAACCGTTCCGCCGTTATCATAGATCATGTTATAGTAACCAGCCTGGTTGTTATCGTTTCTCAATGCCATACCATACTGGCTGCCGTCCTCTTTTGTCAGCTTCTTAGCTGCTTCTGTCACGTCATCCCATGTCCACTCTGAAGTAGGATATTCCAGTCCGGCTTCGTCGAACATTGCTTTGTTATACCAGAGAGCAGTTGTATCTACGTCCTTAGGAACTGCATAATATTTGTCTTCGTATGTATACAGGCCCCAGATATCGGACGGGTAGTTTTCCGGGTCGATCTTATCACTGTCTTTGATCTTGTCGGTCAGATCAAGAAGCATGTCATTGGACATATATCTCTGGCTCTCGTTTGAGTGCATCCAGAATACATCCGGAAGAGAACCTCCCTGTGCGCCTGCCTCTAACATGGTCCAATACTCGTCCCATTTTACAACGGAGAGTTTTGTCTTGATTCCTGTCTGCTCTGTGAAATCTGCCAGAATCTCTTTGATACCCGGTTCCTGGTTGGTATCCCAGATGGATACGGAAAGTTCTGCGCCGCTGGAGCTGCTGCTTTCTGTCTTTTCGCCGTCAGTTTTCTCACCTTCTGTTTTTGTTTCGGTGTCATCTGTACCTTTGCTGTCTCCGCCGCTGTTTCCTCCACATGCTGCCAGTGAAAGTGCCATTACGCTTGCCAGTGATAATGCTGCTACCTTTCTGAATTTCATACTTGCTCCTCCTTTTGCATTAAAGTTTTCGTCAGAATAACAGTTTTTGCTGTATCTCTGAGTGATAGTCTTATTATAGTTGCACATGGAATAATATTAAATGGTTATATGTTTTTATAATATGTCATAATGTTATATGTTTGTGCTATTTTTACACTTTCTGTTGATTTCATCGGCTTTTCCTTGCAGTTTAATTATTATATATGCTTTGTTTTCCATATATTTTTGGTGGTTTTCGTCACAATGACGGGTCTATTCTCACATATCAAGAATACATTAAGTCTAAAACATATAACATTATTCCATATTTTTTACATTTTTCCTGTTTTTTCTATTATTTCACTCAAAATTACATACCACAATTGCATTCTTCACCGTTTAATGCTAGAATAGCCCTTAGAATCACATCGAAATTGTTCATATCAGAAAGGGCGGGAATTATGAATCTTTTAAACGAAGACAATGTTGTTCACATTTTTCTCAGCAGGATCGGGGACCTGGTGGTGGCCAATCTCCTTTTCATTGTCTGCTGCATCCCCATTGTCACCATAGGGCCGGCCATAACAGCGCTGTATCACTGCACGCTTCGTATGGTCAAGGGAAATGACAGCAGCACATCCAAAACATTTTTCCGTGCGTTTAAACAAAATTTCCTCCAGTCTCTGGTAATCTGGCTTGGCATTCTGCTGGCAGGCGTCATATTGATCATGAACCTTCGCTTTCTTATGCAGACACAGGGGGCATCCTCCTACGGCAAAGTTCTGCTTTACATGTCAGAGGCACTTATGGGGCTTCTGGTCATTGTGGCGCTCTATATCTTTCCCGTGATCGCCGCTTTTGCCAACACAGCCGGGAAACTGCTGAAAAACGCGTTCCTCTTCGCCTTCATACATTTTCCGTCTACGCTGGCCATTGCCGTCATTACGATTCTGCCTATGTACATGACCTATCAGGACCTTGAGCTGATGCCGCTTTACGCGTGCTGCTGGTTCTTCTTCGGCTTTGCTCTCACGGCCTATATTGACTCTTTTCTGCTGTACCGTATCTTCCGGCCTTATCTGGAAAAAGAAGAGACGCCCCCGGCAAAAGGGACGCCGCACAAATGAATCAAAACAAAAAAAGACACCGCCTTTTTGCAGCAGCGCAGTTCCGTATCTTGCGGAAATCATGCAGCCGTGCAGGCGGTGTCTTTTCTTTTTTATTTCAGCAGTTCATCCAGAACCGCTTTTGCCATAACAATATCTTTTTTCTGTTCCTCACCGGATATCTCACGCTCAATGGTGATATCTCCGGCATATCCGATCTCTTTCAGTTTAGCCACAAACGCGGGGTAGTTTACCTTACCCTGTCCCAGCGGCACTTCTTCTCCCAGCATATGACCGTCTGTAGGATATTTTCCATCCTTGCCATGAATACCCATGACATACTCGCCGAACACCTCCAGAGCATCTACAGGGTTGGCTTTACCGTACATTACCAGGTTTGCAGGGTCCAGGTTAATGCCCACATTGCCTTTGCCCAGTTCTTTCTCAATATCCTGGATAGCTCTTTTCAGCGTAACCGGTGTCTCCTGTCCTGTCTCAAAGAGGAAATTCTGTCCGTTTTCCTTACACTGTTTCACCAGTTCCTTCAGGCATGCAAGAACGCCTGCATAATTGGGGTCATAAGGATTTTCAGGCATATATCCCACATGTGTAGCCACATCCTTTACATGGATCATGGAGGCAAATGCAATGCCCTTCTGCAGCATTTTCACCCTCTCGAAACGAAATGCCTCAGGAACCAGACCCAGGGTAAGCTGACCGTCATAGAAATCCCATACTCTCGGACCTTCCCAGCCGCACCAGAATGCCGTGATATCTACTTTGTGATTCTCAGCAGCTGCATTCACCTTATCTGCAGTCTCCTGATTCATAATTTCCTTATCCCAGCACACAAGCTGGCAGCTCTCCATCCCCATGGAACGCAGCTCCGCGAATTTGGCATCCACATCCGTATCCCGGAAAATCTCTATCAAAACTCCTACTCTCATAAAAAATACCTCTCTTTCTTTTCC